>NZ_VATA01000059.1 GCF_005870025.1 Poseidonocella sp. HB161398 | reverse complement strand
ACCGCGCTCGGCATACCCGTCACTGTGGCCGTAGGATAAGTCCGTCCGGGGAAAGGGGAACCGCGCTCAGCCCCCGATTTGTGCAACAAGGCCGCCTGGAGACGTCCGATGCCGGCGGCGCCATGCATCTGCCTTTCCAGCCTGTCGACCTGCCTGACGGTCCCGCCATTGGGCAGGTCTCGTGCCGTGCGGCCATGACCATCGCGATCGGCAGGAACACCGCGGCCATAGCGCCCTTGCGATCCCTTGCGATAGTTCCGATCCGTGGATGGCGGCGCAGCCAAGCGGCGGCGGTCGCGGGGTCCGGATCAGGCAGCAGGCCGATGACGGTGCGTCTTTCGAGGTCGCGGATCAGCGTCCCGTAGCGCTGCCCCGTCCGCCCCCCTTTGTCATCGATGCCAGTGGCACGCGGCTCGGAAACACTGGTGCGCGCCATTTGTGGCCCCGCAGGGAAGGGTGTCTCTGCGCGCAGCGATCCGCATGCGGCGTCCGGGCGCTTGGGCCGGGTGATTGCCCATGGCGCGGCCGAGGCAGGCCACGGGGTCCTGTGACCCCTGTCCGGCGGCCGTGGCGCTGTGCGGGGTATTCAGGAACGCGCTTGAGTGTCCTTGCGGGACGGCGCATCGCCAGGGGGCGGAACCGGAAGGCCGAGCCAAACGGGGCGACGATGGGCGGGCCGGTCCGCGGGACTGCGGCCGTCGCAAACCGGGAAAACCGCTGCATCGACCGTGCGCTCGGCTAGGTCCAAGCGGGTTCTGTCGGGGCAGCGCGCTTCCGGCGATAATTTGCCATCGCAACGTCGCTGCATTTCTCCAGCCTGGGTGAACCGTAGCGGCAAGGTAGAGGGCGCGCTTTCAGACGTCACGCAATGTGCGTCCGTGCCGATGTTGCATGCGGATATGCGGGCAGGGCCCTGTTTCGCCGGACGGAGCAGGCAATGCAGCTGAGGGGCGATGCCCGTCCGGTCTGCGTGCCGGGAGGGCCGTTCTGCCGGGGGAGGCTGGAAGGCGGGACCGTATCCGGAGTGCCGTGGTTCGCAGGAGCGAGGCGGCCGGTGCTGCCTGCGGCGAAGCTGCGGATGGGCCGGCCGGGCAGGCGCGTCGGAGATGCCCGGCGCGGGGCCGGCGGTCTGGGCCGGGGCGCGCGCGGGGCGCGTCCCGGCCGAACGGGTCAGCCGTACTGGGCGACCGGCGTGCCTGCGATGGCGGCCATGTTCAGCAGGCCGCGCGCGGTGATCGCCGGGGTGACGACATGGGCGCGGTTGCCCATCCCCATCAGGATCGGTCCGACTTCCAGGCCCTTGGCGCGCGCCTTCAGGATGTTCTTCACCGCCAGCGCGGAATCCGTCGAGGAGAAGACCAGCACGTTGGCCGGGCCCTTCAGCCGCGCCGAGCCGTGCTGCAGCACCCGGTCCCGCACCCGCGGGTCGAGCGCGGCGTCGACATGCATCTCGCCGTCGTACATGAAGTCGCGGTAGCCGTGGTTGAGGATGTCCATCGCGCCGCGCATCACCTCGCCCGAGCGGTTCGACAGGTTGCCGAACTGGCTGTCCGAGCACAGCGCGATCTTCGGCTCCAGCCCGAAGCGGCGGACATGGCGGGCGCAGGCGATGACCGTCTTGGCGACCTGATCCGGCGTCGGATCGGGGTTCACATGGCCGTCGGCGATGAAGAGCGGCCCGTCCTCGAGGATCATCAGCGACATCGAGCCCACGGGCTTCAGCGTGTCGGTGCCGAGGACCTGGGTGACGTAGTTGAGATGCCACAGGTACTGGCCCGAGGTGCCGCAGATCACCGAATCCGCCTCGCCGCGGCGCACCATCACCGAGGCGATGGCGGTGGTGTTGGTGCGCATGATCGCCTGCGCCATCGAGGGCGTGACGCCGCGGCGCTCCATCACCGAGAGGTACTCGCTCCAGTAGTCGCGGTAGCGGACGTCGGATTCGGGGTTGGTGACGGGGATGTTCTCGTTCGAGCGCAGGTTGATCCCCAGCCGCTTGCAGCGGGCGTCGATCACCTCGGGACGGCCGACCAGGATCGGCGTCTCGGTGGTTTCCTCGATCACCGCCTGGGCGGCGCGCAGCACCCGCTCGCTCTCGCCCTCGGCGAAGACGATCTTGCGGTTGGTGGAGCGGGCGGCCTCGAAGACCGGGCGCATCAGGAAGGCCGAGCGGATCACCGAGCCCTCGAGCTTGCGCTTGTAGGCCTGGATCGAGGGCAGGGGCCGCGCGGCCACGCCCGACTCCATCGCCGCCTCGGCCACGGCGCCGGCCACGACCGAGATCAGCCGCGGGTCGAAGGGCTTGGGGATCAGGTAGTCGGTGCCGAAGGTCAGCTGCTCGCCCGAATAGGCGGCGGCGGCCTCGGCGCTGGTGGTCTTTCTCGCCAGCTCGGCGATGCCGTCGATGCAGGCCAGCTGCATCGAGTCGTTGATCTCGGTCGCGCCGACATCCAGCGCGCCGCGGAAGATGAACGGGAAGCAGAGCACGTTGTTGACCTGGTTCGGGAAGTCCGACCGGCCGGTGGCGATGATTGCGTCCGGGGCCACTTTGCGCACATCGTCGGGCATGATCTCGGGCGTCGGGTTGGCCAGCGCGAAGACGATCGGCTTCGACGCCATCTTCGCAACCATCTCGGTCTTCAGCACGCCGGGGCCTGAGAGGCCGAGGAAGAGGTCCGCGCCCTCGATCACCTCGTCGAGCGTGCGCAGGTCGCTGTCCTGGGCATAGGCCTCCTTCTGCGAGGTCATCTCCTCGTTGCGGCCCTTGTAGACCAGCCCCTTGATGTCGCAGAGCCAGACATTCTCGCGCTTCACGCCCATCTTCAGGAGCATGTTGAGGCAGGCGATCCCGGCCGCGCCGCCGCCGGTCGAGACGACCTTGACCTGGCCCGGGGTCTTGCCCGCCAGGTGCAGCGCGTTCTTGGCCGCGGCGCCGACCACGATGGCGGTGCCGTGCTGGTCGTCATGGAAGACCGGGATGTTCATCTTCTCGCGGCAGATCTTCTCCACCACGAAGCAGTCGGGCGCCTTGATGTCCTCGAGGTTGATCGCGCCGAAGGTCGGCTCCAGCGCGCAGACGATCTCGGCGAGCTTCTCGGGATCGGATTCGTTCACCTCGATGTCGAAGCAGTCGATATTGGCGAATTTCTTGAAGAGGACGGCCTTGCCCTCCATCACCGGCTTCGAGGCCAGCGCGCCGATATTGCCGAGGCCGAGCACGGCGGTCCCGTTCGAGACCACGGCAACGAGGTTGCCGCGGGAGGTGTAGCGCGACGCGTTGGCGGCGTCCTTCTTGATCTCGATGCAGGCCTCGGCCACGCCGGGGCTGTAGGCGCGCGCCAGGTCGCGGCCGTTCGCGAGGGGCTTCGTCGCGCGGATCTCGAGCTTCCCGGGTTTCGGGTTCTCGTGGTAGTCCAGCGACTGCTCGCGGAAATCGTCCGATTTTGTGTCCGTCATGGCGCGTGTCTTCCCCAGTGGCCTCGGGTCGGTGATACCGGCTGGTTAAGGCAGATGGACGGCCAAGAACAGGGGACAATTTTGCAGAACCGCACCTCGCGTCTTGCATCCGCCGCCGCGGAGTTCCAGTGTCGCACAAGATGCGGGCAGTCAGCCCGCAGCCGCAACAGGCAAGAGCCAGCAGGCAACGGAGCACGGCCGCGATGAGTCTCAGGGATGCAGCCCTTTTCGTGCGCGAACGCGCCTATGCGCCCTATTCGGGCTTCAAGGTGGGCGCCGCGGTGAAAGGATCGGACGGGGCGGTCTATCGCGGCTGCAATGTGGAGAATGCCGCCTATCCCGAGGGCACCTGCGCCGAGGCCGGGGCGATCGCGGCGATGGTCGCGGCCGGGGTGACCAGGCTGACCGAGCTCTATGTCGTCGCCGACTGCCCCCGCCCGGTGCCGCCCTGCGGGGGCTGCCGCCAGAAGATCTCCGAATTCGCCGATCCGCAGACGGTGGTGACCATGGCCACGGTCTCGGGCGAGGAGATGGCCATGACGGTCGCCGAGCTCCTGCCCGGCGCCTTCCTGGCCGCCGACATGGAGTGAGCGCATGCAGGCGCGCCAGTTCCTCGCCCGGGTGCGCCAGGGCGACCGGCTGACCGAGACGGATCTGCGCAGCTTTGCCAAGGGGCTCGCCTCGGGCGAGGTCACCGACGCGCAGGGCGCGGCCTTCGCCATGGGCATCTGCAAGGGCGGGCTCTCCGCGGACGAGACTGCGGCGCTGACCCGCGCGATGCGGGATTCCGGCGAGGTGCTCGACTGGGATCTGCCGGGGCCGGTGCTCGACAAGCATTCCACCGGCGGGATCGGCGATGCCGTCTCGCTGGTTCTCGCGCCGGTTCTGGCGGCGATGGGCTGCTACGTGCCGATGCTCTCGGGGCGGGGGCTCGGCCATACCGGCGGCACGCTCGACAAGCTCGAGACCTTCCACGGCGTGCGCACCGAGATCGACACGGCGAAGCTCAAGCGCATCGTCGGGCGGATCGGCTGCGCCATCGTCGCCGCCAGCCCGAAGATCGCTCCGGCCGACCGCAAGCTCTACGCGCTGCGCGACCACACCTCGACGGTGGAGAGCCAGCCGCTGATCATCGCCTCGATCCTGTCGAAGAAGCTCGCCGCCGGGGCCGAGGCGCTGGTGCTCGACGTCAAGGGCGGCACCGGCGCCTTCATGAAGAACCGCGAGGAGGCGGAGTCGCTGGCGCGCGGGCTGGTGGAGGTGGCGCAGGCGGCGGGCTGCCGGACGCGGGCGCTGATCACCGACATGAACCAGCCGGTCTGCCCGGCGGTCGGCAACGCGGTCGAGCTGGTCGAGGTGCACCGCGTGCTGACCGATCCCAAACCCGAGCAGCGGCTGTGCAAGATGACGCTGGCGCTGGCGGGCGAGCTGGCGGCGCTGGCCGGTCTCTATCCGACCGCCGAGGAGGGCGGGCGCGCCGCGCTGAAGCTGCTGACCTCGGGCAAGGCGGCGGACAAGTTCGCCCATATGGTGGCCGAGCTCGGCGGCCCGATCGACGTGCTCGACGGCAGCTTCGCCGGCTACCTGCCCGAGGCGAAGGTGGTCCGCGCGGTCTTCCCCGAGGAGCCGGGCGTGGTCAGCGGCATCGACGGCGTCGCGCTGGGCGAGCTGGTGGTGCGGCTCGGCGGCGGGCGGCGGCGGCCCGGGGACGAGATCGACCATTCCGTGGGGCTGTCGAAAGTCGCCTCGCTCGGCGAGCGGGTCGACCAGTTCCGGCCGCTGGCGATGGTCCATGCCGCCGACAATGCCGCCGCGACCGAGGCGGCGTCGGTGCTGCGCCGCGCCATGGTGGTCGGCGAGGAGGCGATCCTGCCGCCGATGATCCATGGGAGGATCGACCCGTGACACGTGCCGTGCTGGTGGTGATGGACAGCGTCGGCTGCGGCGGCGCGCCGGATGCGGAGGCCTATGGCGATCTGGGATCGGACACGCTGGGCCATATCGCGGCGGCCTGCGTGGCCGGGGCGGCGGAGGACGGGCGCTCGGGCCCGCTGGCGCTGCCCAACCTGGCGCGGCTGGGGCTCGGCGAGGCGATGCGGCTGGCGACCGGGGCGGCGGCGGCGGGCACGGATCACTGGCCCGCGCCGGATCCGGCCGCCTTCTGGGCGGCGGCGACCGAGACCAGCAAGGGCAAGGACACGCCCTCGGGCCACTGGGAGCTGGCCGGGCTGCCGGTGCCCTTCGACTGGACCTATTACCCCGATGCCGACCCGTCCTTCCCGCCGGAGGATCTGGCGCTGGTGCGCGAGATCGCCGGGGTGGAGGGCACGCTCTGCAACCGCCACGGCTCGGGCACGGAGGTGCTGGAGCGCTACGGGGCGGAGCATATGCGGACCGGCTGGCCGATCTGCTATACCTCGGTCGACAGCGTCTTCCAGATCGCCGCGCATGAAGAGAGCTTCGGGCTCGGCCGGCTGCTCGATCTCTGCGAGCGGCTGGCGCCGCATCTGCATGAAAAGCGCGTCGGCCGCGTCATCGCGCGCCCCTTCCTCGGCAGCCCCGGGACGGGCTTCGCCCGCACCACCAACCGCCGCGACTACGCGCTGACGCCGCCCGGCCCGACGCTGTGCAACTGGGCCGAAGATGCGGGGCGCGAGGTCCGCGCGGTCGGCAAGATCCGCGACATCTTCGCGGGCTCGGGCATCTCTTCGGTCCGCAAGGGCAGCGATGCCGAGCTGATGGAGCATCTGCTGGCGGAGATCCGCGAGGCGCCCGAGGGCAGCCTGGTCTTCGCGAATTTCGTCGAGTTCGACAGCCTCTGGGGCCATCGCCGCAATGTCGCGGGCTATGCCCGAGCGCTGGAATGGTTCGACGCGCAGCTGCCGCGGCTGCTGGCGGCGCTGCGCCCGGACGACCTCATCCTCTTCACCGCCGATCATGGCAACGACCCGACCTGGCCGGGCACCGACCACACCCGCGAGCGCGTGCCGGTGCTGGGCACCGGGCTGGCGCCCGGCGGGCGCGGCCTCTGCGCCTTCGCCGATGTCGCCGCGACGGTCGCCTGCCATCTCGGCCTGCCCGAAACCGGACCCGGAACGCCGCTGACATGAAATCCATCCCCAAGACCGAGCTGCACCTCCATCTGGAGGGCGCGGCGCCGCCCGCCTTCATCGCCGGGCTGGCGAAGGAGAAGCATGCCGACATCTCCGGCGTCTTCGACGAGCGGGGCCATTACGCCTATGACGACTTCCCGCATTTCCTGCAGGTCTACGAGGCGGCGACCTCGGTGCTGAAGACGCCGGAGGACTATGCCCGCCTGGTGACGGCCGTCACCGCCGAGCTGGCGGAGCAGGGCGTCGTCTATGCCGAGACCTTCCTCAGCCCGGATTTCTGCGGCGGCGGCGATGTCTCCGCCTGGCGCGACTACGTGGCGGCGATGCAGGAGGCGGCGCTGGCCGTCGAGGCGCAGGGCGGCCCGATCCTGCGCGGGGTGGTCACCTGCATCCGCCATTTCGGCCCCGAAAAGGCCAAGCGCGCCGCGCTCTGCGCCGCCGAGACGATGGGCGATTTCGTCACCGGCTACGGCATCGCGGGCAACGAGATGATGGGTCGGCCGAAGGATTTCGCCTGGAGCTTCGACCTCGCGCGCGAGGCCGGGCTGGGCCTGACCGCGCATGCCGGCGAATGGGGCGGGCCGGTCTCGGTGAAGGAGGCGGTCGAGGATCTGCGCGTCTCGCGGATCGGCCATGGCGTGCGTGCGATCGAAGATCTGGCGCTGGTCGACCGGCTGGCCGAGGACGGCATCGTGCTGGAGGTCTGCCCGGGCTCGAACATCGCGCTCGGCCTCTATCCGAAATGGGACCGCCACCCGGTCTGCCAGCTCTGGGAGCGCGGGGTGAAGGTCACGGTCTCGACCGACGATCCGCCCTTTTTCCACACCACGCTCTCGGGCGAGTACGAGCAGTTGAACCGCGCCTTCGGCTGGGACGAGGAGGTCTTTGCCGGGCTGAACCGCGTGGCGGCGGAGGCGGCCTTCTGCGACGCGGCCACCCGCGAGCGCGTGCTGGAGCGGCTCGGCGCGGCGGCGGGGCAGGCGGCATGAGCGCGGCACGGCTCGCCGGACTGCTGGCGCTGGCCGCGGCGCCGGGATGGGCGGAGCCCGCCCCGGAGGCGCAGCCGGGCCCCGATGGCAGCTATCTGGATGCGGCGGGCTGCGCCTGGCGCAAGCTGGAGATCGGCGGCGCGCCCTACTGGGCGATGATGATCGGCCCGCAGGGCGCGCAGCTCTGCGCCTCGCTGGAGGAGGCGCCGCCGCCGGTGGCCGCCGCGGCCGACGGTTCGCAAGAGGCGCGGCCCTCGCGGGCGCGCTCGCCGCAATTCCCGGTGCCGGGGATCTACATCCAGGTGGCCGCCTTCCGCGAGATGGAGAATGCCGCCCAGGCGGTGATCTGGCTGCGCGGCAGCGGGCTTTCGGCCCTGCGCCAGGACTTTCCGCGCTATGACGGCGCGCTGCGGGTGATCTATGCCGGGCCCTTCGCCGATCCGGAGGCGGCCTCGGCGGCAATGGCCGAGGTGCGGCGGCTGGGATTCCGCGACGCTTTCGTCTGGGACCGGCGCTGAGGCGCGGGGCTCAGCCGCAGATCGACTGCAGCCGCAGCCAGTCGGCATCGCTGAGCACCGGAACCGGCGTGCCCTGCGGATAGGGATCGTCCTCGATCATCTCGATCCAGGCGCCGCCGCCGGGCAGCGCGCCGAGCCCGTAGGGCCGCGAGGAAAGCTGCGCCTCGGTGAAGCGCGCCAGCAGCGGCGCGGGATCGGAAAGCGCGGGCACCTGGCCGAGCGCCAGCGCGTCTGCGGCCTGGCCCATCAGCTCCTGCGGGACCTGACCGGTGGTCAGCAGGCGGAACGTGTGCCAGGAGCCGGCCATCTCCAGGAACCACAGCATCGGATCCTGCTCGGTCGAGAGCGTCGCGGCGGCCAGCAGATGGCCCGCGACCACGTCGGGGGAGTCCTCCTCGGAGAGGAGCCCGCCGCCGATCACCAGGATGCCGCCGGGCAGCGCCTTCACGTCGGTGCCGTTCTCCAGCACCCTGAGCTCCCAGGGCGCGTCGCCGAAGAGCCGCTTCTGCAGCTTTCCGAGCGCGTTGCGCCCGGCGATGTCGCGGCAGGGGCGCCCGGAATAGGGTTCGAGCGCGATCACCATGCGGCGGCCGATATCCTGGCGCGTCGCCTCGGGCAGCGCCTCGGCCGTGTGCTGGACCAGCGCGCCGGGCAGCCACATCACCGCGGCGGCGAAGGCGGCGGCGAAGATGCCGACGGTCATCACCAGGCGCAGCGTGCCGCGATGCGGCTGGCTGCGCGCCACCGCGCGGCGCACCGTGTCGATGGCGGCGATCATGTCGGGATCGGTCAGCTCCAGCCGCTCGTCATCCTCGGGGCCGGGGGCATAGATGGCCGGATCGTTGCCGGGCGCGACGCGCCGGATCGCGGCCAGCGACCAGTGGGTCAGCGCGGCGGAACGGTCGGAAATGACAAGCGTGGCCTCGCCCAGCGAGACGAACACGTCCTTGCGCTGGCTGTCGGGGCTTTCATGCCAGACCCCGGCGGCCTCGAGCCGCTGGTACTGCGTAAGGGCGGTCATGGGCCGGTACTGCTCGTCCTTGCCGTTTTCCTACGCTTAGCCGATGCCGCAGCGTTCGTCTATTGCCCGCGTGGCGGTCCGGGGTTGCGGATCAGCCGTCCCAGCAGGGTGGCCAGGGCGATCGCCAGCCCCGCCGCCATCAGCGCGGCCTCGCCGCGGAAGACCGCCGCTCCGGGGGTCGGCGCGGTCATCAGGAGGAGCCCGACTGTCAGCGCCGCGGGGGTCCAGGGCGGCCCCGAGGGCATGCTGCGCAGCCCCGCCAGCAAGGCCGCGAGCGCGATCGCGTAGGAGACCGGCGGGCGGCTCAGCCCGGCCATCTCCAGCAGGATCGCCGCGGCGGTCCCGGCCAGCACTCCGGCCGCGAATTTCAGTGCCGAGGGCAGCGCCATGTGCCCCGGCGCCAGCCCGCGCATCACGAAGAACTGAACGATCCAGATCGAATGCGCCGAGCGCAGGTGCCCGGCCAGCGAGACCGCCAGCGCCAGGCCGATCGCCAGGAAGAGCCCGTGGCGCAGCCCGCCATGCAGCCCCTCGGCCGGGACGGCGGGCCAGTCCTGCAGCTTCAAAAGCCGCGCGCAGCCCAGCCCGTAGGCCAGCCCGGCGGCATAGAGCGGCAGCGACAGGGTGGCCGCCGCGCCCGCCCGGTGGGTCGCAACGAGGAGCCCCATGGACATCAGTGCCAGGGTGAAGGCGCGCCCGCCGCGGCGCGCGGTCTCCCATCCGGCCGCGGCCGGCAGCGCCAGAGCGACCAGGCGGATGTCGATGGCGGGCAGGGCCAGGTGCAGCAGCATCAGCGCCAGCACCAGGATCCCGCCCGCCGCGGCGCGCCCGCTGCTGCCGAGCATCGTCCCGGCCATGCCGAGCAGCACGCCGCCGGCCAGGGCGGGGACGGCGATGGCGCCGAAGGCCAGGTAGCCCGCTATGCAGGCCGTGACCGCGGTGACGGCGATGCCGATGACGGTGGGCCAGCCGAGCAGCTTCGGCCTGGGGGGCGGCGTGTCTTGGGAGGGCATGTCGGTGCGCTGCGCTGGGGAGGGGTCGGGGCGGCTATGCCATGGCGCGGACGCTGCGGCAATGCCCGCGCGCCCGCCGCCGCGGCGGGCTAAACGATTCGTTAACCAAGTTCGCGCCAGATGGCGCTGCGGGCCGGGCCGGCCGGATGCCGCGCGGTGCCGGACCGGGCCGCTCTGCCGACAGGGCCGGGCGCGTCGCGCCCGGGACCACGCCACCGCAGGACATCCGGCCGGATCCCGCCCGCACGACACCCGCCCGCGCAGTGCCTGCCTGCGCACGCCAGCCCGCGCGAACCCCGCCTGAGCGCGCCAGCCCGCACGACCCTCGCCCGCGTGTGCCAGCCCGCACGAAACCGCCCGGCGCGCGCCCGCCCGCACGACGCCGCGTCGCGCTCGCGGCCTCCGGCGGGAACGCAACGTTCCGCCCCGGCTCACGGAAATTTCCCTTCCAAGCCAACGCCGCCTGGCGCTAGCGTGGCCCCGACGGACGGGACCGGAGGATGCCATGACCCTGAAACTCTACTGCTTCGGCGAAAGCGGCCATTCCTACAAGGCGGCCCTGTCGCTGCAGCTGTCGGGCCTTGCCTGGGAACCGGTCTTCGTCGATTTCTTCAAGGGCGAGACCCGCGGCGACGCCTACCGCTCGGAGGTCAACGAGATGGGCGAGGCGCCGGTCCTGACCGATGGCGGGGATCTGCATCTGAGCCAGTCGGGGGTGATCCAGCAGGCGGTGGCCGAGCTCAGCGGCAAGCTGGGCGGCGAGACCCGCGACGAGGCGCGCGAGGTGCTGCGCTGGGTGCTTTGGGACAACCACAAGCTCAGCTCGATCGCCGGGATCGTGCGGTTCCAGATGAACTTCCTGCCCGCGGAGAAGCGGGTGCCCGAGGTGATCGCCTTCCTGCAGGGGCGGATGACCGACGCGCTGCGCATCCTCGACAAGCATCTCGAGGGGCGCGACTGGATCGTGGGGAGCGGTCCGACCAATGCCGACCTGACCTGTGCCGGCTATCTCTACTACCCGGAGGAATTCGGCTTCGAGCGGACCGCCTGGCCCGCGATCGACGCCTGGCTGTCGCGGCTCTCCGGCCTGCCGGGATGGAAGCATCCCTACGAGCTGATGACCCCGGCCCATCCGGAAGTCCGCAAGACATATCTCAAAGAAGCGGTGACACAATGACCGACGCCTATATCTACGATGCCATCCGGACGCCCCGCGGGAGGGGGCGCAAGGACGGCGCGCTGCACGAGGTGACCTCGCTGCGGCTCTCGGCCCTGACGCTCGACGCGATCAAGGCGCGCAACAACCTGGAGACCACGGCGGTGGAGGACGTGATCTGGGGCAATGTCACCCAGGTGGGCGAGCAGGGCGGCTGCCTGGCGCGCACGGCGGTGCTGGCCTCGGAGTTCTCCGACCAGGTGCCGGGGCTCTCGATCAACCGCTTCTGCGCCAGCGGCATGGAGGCGGTGAACCTTGCCGCCAACCAGATCCGCGCCGGGGCGGGGCAGGCCTATGTCGCCGGCGGGGTGGAGATGATGGGCCGCGTGCCGATGGGCTCGGACGGCGCGGCGGTGGCGGTCGATCCGACCGTGGCGATGGCGCATTACTTCGTGCCGCAGGGGATCGCGGCGGATATCATCGCCACCGAATACGGCTTCTCCCGCGACGACGCGGACGCGCTGGCGGTGGAGAGCCAGCGCCGCGCCAAGGCGGCCTGGGATGCCGGGCGCTTCGCCCGCTCGGTGGTGCCGGTGACCGACCGGAACGGGCTGACCATCCTCGACCGCGACGAGTACATGCGCCCCGAGACCGACATGCAGACGCTGGGCGCGCTGAAGGCCTCGTTCAAGGACATGGGCGAGGTGATGCCGGGCTTCGACCAGGTCGCGATCATGAAATACCCGCATCTGGAGCGGATCGAGCATGTCCACCATGCCGGGAATTCCTCGGGCATTGTCGACGGCGCGGCGGCCGTCCTGATCGGCTCGAAGGCCTTCGGCGAGGCGCACGGGCTGGTGCCCAGGGCGCGCATCCGCCACACCGCCAAGATCGGCACCGATCCGACGATCATGCTGACGGGCCCGGTGCCGGTGACCGAGAAGGTCCTGGCCGAGACCGGCATGGCGATTTCGGATATCGACCTCTTCGAGGTGAACGAGGCATTTGCCGCAGTTGTCCTGAGATTCATGCAGGCTTTCGGTGCGGATCCTGCTAAGGTCAACGTCAATGGCGGCGCCATCGCCATGGGGCATCCCCTGGGCGCGACCGGCGCCATCATCATCGGCACGCTCCTCGACGAACTGGAGCGGCAGGACAAGGAAATCGGCCTGGCGACGCTCTGCATTGCCAGCGGCATGGGGGCAGCGACGGTGATCGAAAGGGTCTAGGGCTTGGAGACAGGGGCGGCAGCCGAGGTGATCACCATCGACATGGTGCGCCGGTTCCTGGACCGCCTGGCGGATGTGCTGCTGCATGGCGATTTCGACGGCTATGCCGCGATGATCCAGCTGCCCTTCGTGGTGCAGACGCGCCGCTACCGCTTCATCTCCACCGAGCGCGAGGACCTGCACAAGAGCTTCGACCTCTGGCAGCGCACGATCGAGGTGAACATGGCCACCGCCCTGATCCACCGTCCGCTGCGGATCGAATGCTTCGGCCCGGACTCGCTGATGGTCGACTACGACACCGATCTGCTCTGCAAGGCGCAGAAGGTGCTGCCGACCTTCACCAACTGGATGATGCTGCGCCGCCGCGACGGTGTCTGGCGGGTGGAGCAGGTCCTGGCGGGCGTGGAGAATGCCGAACCCTCGCTCTACCTGCGCGTCGACCCCGCGAACCCGGTGCCGCAGACGGAAACCTATGTCCTGGACGAGCGTCCGAAGAAATCCTGAGGAGACCCAGAAGTGATCGAAGGCGGCTGCGCCTGCGGGCAGGTCCGGTACCGGAGCCCGGGTCCGGCGAAATTCGCGCTGCGCTGCGCCTGCCGGTCCTGCCAGCGGGATTCCGGCGGCGGACACGGCACCCATGTGGCGCTGCCGCGGGCGGGGTTCGAGGTCGAGGGCGAGACCGCCTCCTGGCGCCGCGCCGGCCGTTCGGGGCTCGGCGTGACCAAGGTGTTCTGCCCGGCCTGCGGCTGCCCGCTCTACGGCCTGCCCGAGCGCGCGCCCTGGGCCGCGATGGTCGCGGCGGGCTCCCTCGACGATCCGGGCCAGATCGCGCCCGGCCGCGTCGTCTACCGCGAAGAGGCCCCGCCCTGGGACCTCCTGCCCCCCGAGGAAAAGGACTGACATGCCCAAGCTCGACCCTGCCAAGGCGCCGGTGAAGACCGGCTCGATCTATCCGGCCCCCTATGACGCGATGATGGCGGGGCGCTCCTCGCTCCGGCTCGGCGAGGCCGGCGGGCTGACGCAATTCGGCGTCAACCTGGTGACGCTGGAGCCCGGCGCGGTCTCGTCGCTGCGCCACTGGCACCTGCGGGAGGACGAATTCGTCATGGTCACCGAGGGCGCGCTGGTGATGATCGACGACACGGGCGAGCACGCGATGGCCCCCGGCGACTGCGCCGCCTTTCCGGCGGGCGATCCCAATGGCCACTGCTTCGAGAACCGCAGCCAGGAGGTGGCGCGCTTCCTGGTGATCGGCAGCAAGTCCCCGCGCGAGACGGGGACCTACAGCGATATCGACCTCGTGGTCGAGATAGAGGACGGGTCCGCCAGATTCACCCGCAAGGACGGGCGGCCCTATGAACGGGAGGAAAGCGATGGCTGAGTTCAGCTACGACCTGGATGGCGACGGGGTCGCCACCATCACCTGGGACGTGCCGGGGAAATCGATGAACGTGATGAGCCTCGAGGGGCTCGAGCTCTTCGAGGCGCTGATCGACCGGGCGCTGGGCGACGGCGCGGTGAAGGGCGTGGTCTTCACCTCCGGCAAGGACAGCTTCGCCGGCGGCATGGATCTGAACATCATCGCCCGGATGAAGGCCGAGGCCGGGGACAATCCGGCCAAGGGGCTCTTCGACGGGCTGACCCGCATCCATGCGATGATGCGCAAGGTCGAGCTGGCCGGGCGCGACCCGAAGACCCGCAAGGGCGGCAAGCCGATCGCCGCGGCGCTTCCCGGCACGGCGCTGGGCCTGGGGCTGGAACTGCCGCTGGCCTGCCACCGCATCTTCGCCGCCGACAATCCCAGGGCCAAGATCGGCCTGCCCGAGATCATGGTCGGCATCTTCCCCGGTGCGGGCGGCACCACGCGGCTCTCGCGCAAGCTCGGCGCCATGGCCGCCTCGCCGATCCTGCTCGAGGGGCGGCTCTTCGCCCCGGACAAGGCCAAGGGCGCGGGCATCGTCGACGAGGTGGTCCCGGCAGGCGAGCTGCTGGCGCGGGCGAAGGCCTGGGTGCTCGAAGCGAAGGAGGCCGACCTGGTCAAGCCCTGGGACGCCAAGGGCGAGAAGATCCCCGGCGGCACGCCCTACCATCCGGCGGGCTTCATGACCTATGTCGGCGCCTCCGCCATGGTCAACGGCAAGACCAAGGGCGTCTATCCCGCGGCCAAGGCGCTGCTTTCGGCGGTCTACGAGGGCGCGCAGGTCGATATCGACACCGCGCTGAGGATCGAGGCGCGCTGGTTCACCAGCATCCTGATGAACCCCTCCTCCGAGGCGATGATCCGCTCGCTCTTCATCAACAAGGAGGCGCTGGAGAAGGGCGCCCGGCGTCCCGACGTCCCGGACGAGAGCGTCAGGACGCTGGGCGTGCTCGGCGCGGGCATGATGGGGGCGGGGATCGCCCATGCCGCCGCCATGGCCGGGATCCGCGTCGTGCTCATCGACCAGAGCCGGGAGGCCGCCGAGAAGGGCAAATCCCATGCCGAGGCGCTCCTGCAGAAGGCGGTGAGCCGCCGCAAGGCGACGCCGCAGAAGATGGCCGAGGTGCTGGGCCGGATCGCTCCCACGGATGATTTCGCCGATCTCGCGGAGTGCGACCTGGTGGTGGAGGCGGTCTTCGAGGATCCGCAGGTCAAGGCCGAGGCGACCGCCAAGGCCGAGGCGCATCTGCCCGCAACGGCGATCTTCGCCACCAACACCTCGACCCTGCCGATCACCGGCCTGGCGAAGGCCAGCCGCGACCCGGCGCAGTTCATCGGCATCCATTTCTTCTCGCCGGTCGACAAGATGATGCTGGTGGAGATCATCAAGGGCAAGCAGACCGGCGACCGCGCGGTGGCCAAGGCGCTGGATTTCGTCCGCCAGATCCGCAAGACGCCGATCGTGGTCAACGATGCGCGCTACTTCTACGCCAACCGCTGCATCCTGCCCTATGTCGACGAAGGTGTGCGCATGGTGCGCGAGGGCGTGCTCCCGGCGCTGGTCGAGAACGCGGCCAAGCTCGTCGGCATGCCGGTCGGGCCGCTGCAGCTGATCGACGAGGTCTCGATCGATCTCGGCGCCAAGATCGCGCGGGCGACGAAGGCGGCGATGGGCGACGCCTATCCGGCGGACAATACCGATGACGTCATCTTCTGGATGGAAGAGCAGGGGCGGCTCGGGCGCAAATCCAGTGCCGGCTTCTACGCCTATGACGAGAAGGGCAAGCGCACCGGGCTCTGGAAGGGCCTGGCGGACCGCTTCGACGCGACCGGCGAGCAGCCGGAGCTGACCGAGATCCAGCAGCGGCTCCTGATGGCGCAGTGCCTCGAGGCGGTCCGGGCGCTGGAAGAGGGCGTGCTGATGGATGTCCGCGAGGGCGATGTCGCCTCGATCCTCGGCTGGGGCTTCGCCCCCTGGTCGGGCGGGGTGCTGAGCTGGCTCGACATGATCGGCGCCGCGAAGGCGGTGGAGATCTGCGACCGGCTGGAGGCGGCATTCGGCGCCCGCTTCGCCGCCCCCGCGCTCCTGCGGGATCTGGCGGAAAAGGGCGAGGGCTTCTACGCCCGCTACCTGCCTGCGCAGGCCGCCTGAGCCCGCGCGGGAGAGGGGCAGGGGGAGAGGGCGCGCCCTCTCCCCCTTTTTCCGGTCAGCGGATCAGCAGCACCGGCACATGGCAGCTGCGCACCAGCTCCGAGGTGGTGGAGCCCAGGAGCAGCCCGCGGATCCGCGAATGGCCATAGGCGCCCATCACCAGCATGTCGGCGCCGCGATTGGCGATCTCGCGGGCGATCACCTCGTCGGGCGCGCCGGGCAGGATGTCGCCCTCGGCCGTGTGCCCCGCGCCGCGCAGCATGGCGAGCGCGCCGTCGAGGCGGCGGCGCCCCTCGACCGACTCGGTTCCGGCCATGATCACCTGGAAGTCGAGCCCGGCGAAGATCGGGTCGCGCATCGCATGGTCCACCGCCTTCAGCGCCGCGGGCTTGCCGTCGAAGGCGATCATCACCTTCGAGATCGGCTTGAAGGCCCGGGCGGCGACGATGATCGGCTTGCTCGAGGAGCGCGCCACGCGCTCGAAATTCGAGCCCAGATGCAGCTTGGCGTAATCCGCCGCCTCGCCGCGCTTGCCGATCAGCACGAAATCGGCGTCGCTCTCCAGCTCCTGGATCGCCTCCACGAGGTCGCCCGAGCGCAGCCGCACCTCGACATCGCCGATGCCCGCATGCTCGATCCGGGTCATCGCGTCTTCCAGGATCGCCCGCCCGCGCTTCTGCGCGAGCTTCGCCTTGGCGGCATCCAGCTCGGCCAGCTCCTCCAGGAGCTGCGTGCGCGCGCCCAGCCCGATATTGCCCGACAGATCCTGCTTGACCCCCTGGCGGTGGCCCATCACGTGCACGGCGGTGACGCCGGCGCCGATGCGTTCGGCTGCCCAGGCCGCCAGGTCGCAGACGCTTTCCGAATAGGTGGAGCCGTCCACCAGCGCGATCAGCTTCGTCATCATCAATGTCCCAGCAGGTCTTCCATCGCTCCCGGTTTATCATGAACCGCAAGCTGGTCCACGATGGTCTCGGAAGCCTTGTTCATGCCGACGATTTCGACCTCGGCGCCGTCGCGGCGGAACTTCAGTACCGCCATGTCCAGCGCCTGGACCGAGGAGATATCCCAGATATGGGCGTTCGACACGTCGATGACCACCTTCTCCAGCGCCTCGCCATGGTCGAAGCTCTTCGAGAAGGCATTGGCCGAGGCGAAGAAGATCTGCCCGCGGAAGCGGTAGGTGCGGGTGCGGCCATCCTCCGACAGGCTGCTTTCCACCCCGAAGAGCTGGGCGATCTTGGCGGCGAAGAAGATGCCCGAGAGCAGCACGCCGGTCAGCACGCCATAGGCCAGGTTATGCGTCGCCACGGTCACCGCCACGGTCGCCAGCATCACCGCCGAGGAAGAGGTCGGATGCTCTTTCAGCGCCTTGATCGAGGACCAGGAGAAGGTGCCGATCGAGACCATGATCATGATCGCGACCAGCGCGGGCATCGGGATCTTCGAGACCAGCACGTCGCCGAGGATCACCACCAGGATCAGCAGGAAGACGCCCGCGACAAAGCAGCTCAGCCGCCCGCGGCCGCCGGATTTCACGTTGATCATCGACTGGCCGATCATCGCGCAGCCGGCCATCCCGCCGATGAAGCCCGAGGCGATATTGGCCAGGCCCTGGCCCACGCATTCGCGGTTCTTGTCCGAGGTCGTGTCGGTCAGGTCGTCCACGAGCTGCGCCGTCATCAGGCTTTCCAGCAGGCCCACCACCGCGATCGCCGCCGAGACCGGCAGGATGATCATGACGGTTTCCAGGCTGACCGGGATGTCGGGGATCAGGAAGACCGGCAGGCTGTCGGGCAGCTGCCCCATGTCGCCCACCGTGCGCACGTCGAGCCCCAGACCCATCGCCAGCGCGGTCAGCACGACGATGTTCACCAGCGGCGAGGGCACCGCGGTGGTGATCCGCGGAAACAGGTAGATGATCGCCAGGCCGCCCGCGATCATCACGTAGGTCAGCCAGTTCACCCCGGGCGTGGCCGGGTTCATCTCGGGGATCTGCGCCAGGAAAATGAGGATTGCCAGCGCGTTGACGAAGCCGGTCATCACCGAGCGCGAGACGAAGCGCATCACCTGGCCGAGCTTCAGCGCGCCCAGCCCCACCTGGATCACCCCGGCCAGCACCGAGGCGGCCAGGAGGTATTCCAGCCCGTGGTCGCGCACCAGCGTCACCATCAGCACGGCGGTGGCGGCGGTGGCTGCCGAGATCATCCCCGGGCGCCCGCCCGCGATGGCGGTCACCACGGCGATGCAGAAGGAGGCGTAGAGACCGACCTTGGGGTCGACGCCGGCGATGATCGAGAAGGCGATCGCCTCGGGGATCAGCGCCAGGGCCACCACCAGCCCGGCCAGCAGGTCCGCGCGGACATTGCCCAGCCAGTCCTGCCGGAGATTGTCGAATACCGATGCCGTCACGGGCCACACCTCGCTCTGTCTGCAAACGGGGCCGCTTTAGCGCAAACGGACCCCGGAAAGCGACCCAAATATGCCGCTGTGCCAAATGCGTCCCGCTCTGTCCGGCCACGGCCTTGTGCCCGCGCCGCGTTGGGCGCATTGTCCTAGTAAAACAGGTTGATATCGACCCGGCGGCGGCCGCGCCGCCCGGGACCGGCAAAGGAGACGCTCCGATGGTGACCGAAGCAGACGTGAAGGCCAAGCTTGCCCTTGTCACGGGACCCGACAAGCAGGGCGACCTGGTGTCGCTCGGCCTGATCGAGGGCCTCTCGATCCGCGGCGACCGGGTGACCTTCGTCATCAAGGTGCCCGCGGCGCGCGCCCGCGAGCTGGAGCCGATGCGCCAGGCGGCCGAGACGGTCGTCGCCGAGCTGCCGGGGATCGCCGGCGTGACCGCCGTGCTGACCGCCGAGCGCGACCCGAATGCCGCGCCGCCGCCGGTGCCCAGCCTGAAGCCCGCGGGCGCCAGGAAGGCGCCGCCCCATGGCGGGCTGAAGCCGAAGGCGCCGATCGCCAATGTCGGCGCGGTGATCGCGGTCGCCAGCGGCAAGGGCGGGGTGGGCAAGTCCACCACCTCGGTCAACCTGGCGCTGGCGATGCAGGCCGAGGGCAAGCGGGTGGGGCTGCTTGACGCCGATATCTACGGCCCCTCGCTGCCCAGGATGCTGGGCTCCTCGATGCGGCCCGAGTCGGTCGACCAGCGGATGAAGCCGGTCGAGGCGCAGGGGCTGCAGGTGATGTCGATGGGCTTCCTCGTCGACGAGGCGGCGCCGATGGTCTGGCGCGGCCCGATGGTGATGTCGGCGCTGACCCAGATGATGCGCGAGGTCGACTGGGGCCCGCTCGACGTGCTGGTCGTCGACATGCCGCCGGGCACCGGCGACGCGCAGCTGACGCTGTGCCAGTCGGTGCCGCTGGCGGGCGCGGTGATCGTCTCCACCCCGCAGGACATCGCGCTGATCGACGCCCGCAAGGGACTGAACATGTTCACCAAGGTCGAGGTCCCGGTCCTCGGCATCATCGAGAACATGAGCTACTTCCTCTGCCCCTCCTGCGGTGACCGCTCGGACATCTTCGGCCATGGCGGCGCGCGCGAGGAGGCGGGCAAGCTCGGCGTGCCCTTCCTCGGGGAGATCCCGCTCCACATGGACATCCGCCGCAATGCCGATGCCGGCACCCCCGTCGTGGCAAGCGATCCCGAGGGCGCCCATGCCCAGGCCTATCGCGAGATCGCCCGCAAGGTGCTGTCGCAGGTGGCGCTGGCGCCCGAGACCGCCTGAGCGCGGGAAAGACTCCGGGGCCGTGATAGTATCACGGGCCCGGCTGCCCTAGCTTGCGGTCCGAGGCACAGAGGCTGGCAGGAGGCGCGCAAATGGCGCATCAGCACGAGCACGGCCATGGCAGCGGCCATGGCCATCACCATCACCACCATGTCGATCCCGAGGCCGGCGATGCCCGCGTCGCCTGGGCGGTGGCGGTCAACCTGGCGCTGACCGTGGCACAGGTGATCGGCGGCGTGTTCTCGGGCAGCCTGGCGCTGATCGCCGACGCGCTGCACAACCTCTCGGACGCGATGGCGCTGATCATCGCCTTCGCCGCGCGCAAGATCGCCCGCCGCCCGGCGGATGCGGCGATGACCTTCGGCTACGGCCGGGCCGAAGTGGTGGCCGCGCTGGTCAACTACACCACGCTGATCGTGCTGGGGCTGGTGCTGGCCTACGAGGCGGTGATGCGCTTCTTCGCGCCAGAGCCGGTGGCGGGCTGGATGGTGGTGATCGTCGCGGCGATCGCGCTGGCGATCGACCTGGTCACGGCGGCGCTGACCTATGCGATGTCGAAGGACAGCGTGAACATCCGCGCGGCCTTCCTGCACAACATCGCCGATGCGCTGGGATCGGTGGCGGTGATCGTCGCGGGGACGGTGGTGATCCTCTTCGACTGGTGGATGGTCGACCCGCTGGTGACGCTGGGGATCGCGGGCTACATGCTGTGGATGAGCTTCGCCGAGATCGGCGGGGTGATCCGCATCCTGATGCTGGGCAGCCCGCCGGAGCTGGACACCGACCGGGTGCTCGACACGGTGCGCGCGACCGAGGGCGTCGCAAGCGTCCACCATGCGCATCTGTGGCTGATGGACGAGAAGGGCGCCTCGCTCGACCTGCATGTGGTGATCGAGGACGGCGCCTGGGGCCGGGCCGACGCGATCAAGCAGGCGGTGCGCGACCGGCTGCGCGCGGCCCACGGGATCGGCCATGGCATGATCGAGACCGAATGCGCCCGCCATGCCTGCGAGGGCGCCCGGCTCTACGGCCACTGAGCCCGGGCTTGCCCGCGGGCGGGACGGGGCCTAGCTGAAGGGCACCGGCAGGAAGAAGGAGCCACCCCATGTCCCGCATCTTCGTTCTCGGCGCCACCGGCGGCGTCGGCCACCGCCTCTGCCCGATGCTGGCGGCGGCCGGCCACCAGGTCTCGGGACTGGTCCGCAAGCCCGGGCAGGCGGAGGCGCTGCGCGCCATGGGCGCGGATCCCGTCGAGGGCGACCTGATGGACATCAGCGCGGCGGAGATGGCCGCGATGCTCGCGGGCCATGACGTGGCGGTGTTCTCGGCCGGTGCGGCGGGCAGCGGTCCGGAGCGGACGCGGATGATCGACGGGCAGGGGCCGGTCAAGCTGATCGAGGCCGCCCGCGCGGCCGGGCTGAGCCGCATCTACCTGGTCTCGGCCTTCCCCGAGGCCGGGCGCGGCAAGGAGCCCCGGGAGGGGTTCGAGCTCTACATGCGCACCAAGAAGGAGGCCGATGCGGCGCTGGCGGCGAGCGGTCTCGACTGGGTGATCCTGCGCCCGGGCACGCTGGTGCACGAGGATGGCGACGGGCGGGTCAGCCTCGGCGCGGCGCTGCCCTATGGCACGGTCGCGCGCGGGAACGTGGCGCGGGTGCTGGCGGCGCTGATCGGCACGCCCTCCATCTGCCGGGAGATCCTGGAGCTGACCGACGGCGCCGTGCCTGCCGAAGAGGCGGTTGCGGCGGCCCGGCGCGGCTGAGCATGCGGGGGCTTTGCCAATCCCGGCGCGGCCTGCTAACCCGCCGGTGACGGCAGGCGCGGAGGCGGCGATGTTCTACTATTTCAAGGATGGCGATCCCGAGATCGACGGCATGATGGCATCGGTCTGCGCCATGGGCGGCGAGACCGTCTGCGTCAACTCGCTGCGCTGGAGCTTCCGCGACAGCGACGCCACCGGAACGCGCGCCGCCGAGTCGCTGAAGCTGGCCAAGCGGCAGTCGACCTCGCCCGCCACCCGCGCGCTGAAGACCCGGCTCTACAAGGCGCAGTATAACTGGGCCCGCGAGCGCTTCGAAACGGACCGCGAGGCGGTGGCGGTGGCCTGGAACGGGCTGACCGGCTCGCGCCGCGCCTTCATGGCCGCGGCCAAGGACACCGGCACGCCGCAGCTCTACCTGGAGCGCGCGCCGCTGCCGGGCCGCGTCACCGTCGATCCGGTCGGCGTCAACCAGCTCAACTCGCTGCCGCGCGAGATCGGCTTCTACCGCGACTGGGCGGCGGCGGAGAACGGCCAGGATGACGGCTGGCGCGCGCTGAAGGAGACGCTGGTTTCGCGCAAGGCGAAGAAGCGCACCGATGTCGGCCAGACCGACGCGGCCGGCGACCTGGCGGCGCAGCCCTTCCTGTTCTGCCCGCTGCAGGTGCCCGACGACACGCAGATCAAGCTTTTCGGCGGCTGGGTGCGCAATATCCACCGCTTCATCGAGATGCTGGAATTCGCCGCGGGCGCGCTGCCCGAGGGCTGGCACCTGCGCTTCAAGGAGCATCCCAGCTCGAAGATACCGCTGACGGAGATGCTGGAGCTGGCGGCGGAAGCGGTGCCGGGCAAGATCGTCATCGACAACGCCACCGACACGTTCCAGCAGGTCGCGGCCAGCCGCGCAGTGGTGACGCTGAATTCCTCGGTCGGGCTGCAGAGCTTCTGGTACGACCGGCCGGTGGTGGTGCTGGGCGAGTGCTTCTTCCGCATGCCCGAGATCGTCAGCCCGGCGGACAGCTTCGCCGAGCTCTACCGCATCTTCTCCGACCCGGCATCGCTCGGCTACGACGCGGCGGCGCGGGACGCGTTCATGAACTATCTCGACCGGGTCTACTATCCCGAGATGATCCACGACGGCGGCAAGGCCTCCGTCGCGCCGGAGAAGGTCCTGCCGAAGATCGCCCAGGCGCAGGCGATGCGCGGCAGGTGACCCTCCGGTCCCGGGCCTGCGCGTCCTAGCAGGCCTCGCGGGCGGGGACCTCGCCGGCCAGCTCGCGCATGACCTCGGCGCCGATCTCGAAGGAGCGCTTGCGCGCCGCGTGGTCGTGGATATGGCCGGTCAGGATGATCTCGTCGGGGCCGAGGATCTCGATCAGCCCGCGCAGACGTTCCTTGACGGTGGCCTTCGAGCCCACGACCGAGACACGCAGCTGGTGGTTGGCCATGCGGATCTCGGGCTCGGTGGCGACGGTGGCGAGATCGTCGACCGGGCGCGGCAGCGGGCCGGCGCGGCCGCGGCGCAGGTTGATGAAGCCCTGCTGCATCGAGCTGCGCAGCCGGGCGCCTTCCTCGTCGGTCTCGGCGGCGAAGATATTGACGGCAAGCATGAAATGCGGCCGCCGGATGGCGCCGGCGCGGAACGACGAGCGGTAGACCTGCACCGCGTCCTCGAGCGCGTCGGGGGCGAAATGGCTGGCGAAGGCATAGGGCAGGCCGAGATGCGCGGCGAGCTGGGCGCCGAAGAGCGAGCTGCCGAGCATCCAGACCGGCACCTGGGTGCCCGCGCCCGGCACGGCGACGATCTTCTGCCCCGGATCGGGCTCGCCGAGATAGCCGATCAGCTCCACCACGTCATTGGGGAACTGGTCGGACCGGTCCTGGCCGCGGCGCAGCGCGCGGGCGGTGAGCTGGTCGGTGCCCGGCGCGCGGCCGAGGCCCAGGTCGATGCGGCCGGGAAAGAGCGTCTCGAGCGTGCCGAACTGCTCGGCGATGACCAGCGGCGAATGGTTCGGCAGCATGATGCCGCCCGCGCCGACGCGGATGGTTTTCGTATGCGCCGCGACCTGGCCGATCACGACGGCGGTCGCGGCCGAGGCGATGCCGGTGGAATTGTGGTGCTCGGCCAGCCAGTAGCGGGTGTATCCGAGGGCCTCGGCATGGCGCGCCAGGTCGAGCGTATTGGCCAGAGCGTCGGCCGGGGTCGCGCCTTCGGGGATCGGCGAGAGGTCGAGAAGCGAATAGGGGAGCATGGGGGCCTCGTCATCTGTTCCCTTCCGACATAGGTAGAGCCGGACAGGATGTAACCCCGAAAGGGAGAAGGAGCCGTCATGGCAAAGATGATCCACAGCATGATCCGGGTGCTGGACGAGGACCGTTCGGTGGCATTCTACGGGACCGCCTTTGGCCTGGAGGTCGCGCAGCGGCTGGATTTCCCGGACTTCACGCTGGTCTACATGTCCAATCCCGAGACCGGCTTCGAGCTGGAGCTGACGGTCAACAAGGGCCGCACCGAGCCCTATGACCTCGGCGACGGCTATGGCCATCTGGCGGTGAGCGTCGAGGATCTGGTGGCCGAGCATGCCCGCTTCGAGGATCTCGGGCTGGCGCCGCGCAAGCTGGTGGATTTCGCGCCTGCCGGCGAGACCGTGGCGCGGTTCTTCTTCGTCGCCGATCCCGACGGCTACCAGATCGAGGTGCTGGAGCGTTCGGGCCGCTTCGCCTGATCCGTCGCAGGCCGGACCCGGCTGCCGCTGCGCCCGGAGGCCCGCGCGGCCGCGGTCCGGCCAGCCTGCAGGGCCCGGCCGGGCGCGCCGTGGCAGGCGGGGCTGCCATGGTCATTTTCCTGCGCCCCCTTCCTATTTGCCGCAGTTTTCTGTATGCGGCCCCCGTCGAACCAAGGAGAAACCCGAAATGGGCTATAAAGTCGTCGTCTGCGGCGCCACGGGCAATGTGGGTCGCGAGATGCTCAATATCCTGGCCGAGCGCCAGTTCCCCGTTGACGAGATTGCCGCGCTGGCCTCGCGCCGGAGCCTCGGCACCGAGGTGAGCTATGGCGACAAGACCCTGAAAACCCAGGATCTGGAGCAGTTCGACTTCACCGGCTGGGACATCGCGCTGTTCGCGATCGGCTCGGACGCGACGAAGGTCTATGCGCCGAAGGCCGCCGCGGCGGGCTGCGTGGTGATCGACAACTCGTCGCTCTACCGCTACGACCCGCTGGTGCCGCTGGTGGTTCCGGAAGTGAACCCCGAAGCGGTCCACGACTACAAGAACAAGAACATCATCGCCAACCCGAACTGCTCGACCGCGCAGATGGTGGTGGCGCTGAAGCCGCTGCATGACCGCGCGAAGATCAAGCGCGTCGTGGTCTCGACCTACCAGTCGGTCTCGGGCTCGGGCAAGGAGGCCATCGACGAGCTGTGGAACCAGACCAAGGGCATGTACGTGCCCGGCCAGGAAGTCGAGCCGTCGGTCTATCCCAAGCAGATCGCCTTCAACGTGATCCCGCATATCGACGTCTTCCTCGAGGACGGGACCACCAAGGAAGAGTGGAAGATGATCGCCGAGACCAAGAAGATCGTCGATCCGTCGATCAAGGTCACGGCCACCTGCGTGCGCGTTCCGGTCTTCGTCGGCCATTCGGAATCGATCAATATCGAGTTCGAGGAATTCCTCGACGAGGACGAGGCCCGCGAGATCCTGCGCGAGGCGCCGGGCATCATGGTCGTCGACAAGCGCGAGGCCGGCGGCTACGTGACGCCGGTCGAATGCGTGGGCGACTATGCCACCTTCATCAGCCGGATCCGCCAGGACTCGACCATCGAGAACGGGCTGAACATCTGGTGCGTCTCGGACAACCTGCGCAAGGGCGCGGCACTGAACGCCGTGCAGATCGCCGAAACGCTGGGCAATCGCGTCCTCAAGAAAGCGTGATGCCAGGGGCTTGGGCCCCGTCCCCTATCGTCAGCCGGGCCGGAGCTTGATAGCCCCGGCCCGGCGTTCTTTTTCAAGGGGATAGATTGTGCGTAACGTCCTTGCGGCAAGTGCATTTCTGGGGGCGGTGCTCGCCGCGGGGGTGGCGGCGGCGTCAGAGGGGGGCTGGAGCTCGGCCCTGTCGGCCTTTGCGGGACGCATGACCTGGGGGGATTACGGCACCATCGCCTATGCGCCTGGCTCGATCGACTGGGCGGAGTCGCGGCTCTACGGGCTTGCCTATTCGCGCGACCGGGCGCTTGGCGGGCACGGGGTCCGCATCGGCTGGGAGGCGCAGCTGGTGGCGCATGAGGGCGTCAGCAACCATGTCGCAGTGAACCTGCCGGCCACGATCCGCTACCGCGCCGCCGATCCGGTCCTGCCCTGGCAGGGCGCGGCCTTCGGGCTGGGGGCGTCTTTCGCCAGCGAGGCGCCGGAGCTGGAGAAAGAGCGCAAGGGGCAGAGCCAGCAGGTGCTGCCCTACTGGTTCATGGAGCTGGAATTCGGCAAGCCCTCCTGGGAGGTGGCGCCTTTCCTGCGCATCCACCACCGCTCGGACGGGTTCATCTTCGCGCCCTTCGACACCGGCTCGAACGCCGTCGTGCTGGGGCTGCGCCACGCGTTCTGATCCTTCGCGGTTCCGGCATTTCCCGGCGGCGCCGGCCGGTCAGCCGGGCCTGTCTGCGGCAAATTGATTAACTAGCATATTAGCAGAGGAGAATCCTTGCCATGGCAGGGACCGGCGGCGAGACTGGCCGCAGGGAACCGAATTTCTGGGAGGAGACCCGGTGCCGAACGAAGCCATCCGCGCCCGCGGGCGCCTGATCGCCCTTGCCATCTGCCTGTCGACCGGAGGGCCCGCCATGGCCGAGCCGCTGAGCCACGAAGCGACGCTGAGCCTCTGGGGCGGCCGTGCTCCGGGCGCGCCCGCGGAGCTGGAGCAGGTGATCGACGAGCGCTCGCAGAGCCTCTACCGCGCCGACCGGGCGCTGACGGGGATCGCCGATCCGAGCCTGACGGTGTTCCTGCCCGAGCATCCCAGCGGCGTGTCGATGATCGTCGCGCCCGGCGGCAGCTACCGCCGGGTGGTGCTCGACAAGGAGGGGATCGAGATCGCCCGGGCGCTGGCGCCCGAGGACATCACCACCTTCCTGCTCAGCTACCGCCTGCCGGGCGAGGGGCACGAGAACGCGACCGGGGCGCCCTTGGCCGATGCGCAGCGCGCGGTCCGGATGGTCCGGCGCAATGCCGCGGAATGGGGGCTCGACCCGGCGAAGATCGGCTTTCTGGGCTTCTCCGCGGCGGGGCATCTCGGCGGCTCGATCGCCACGATGTACGACCGCGAGGTCTATGATCTTG
This sequence comes from Poseidonocella sp. HB161398, assembly GCF_005870025.1. Lineage (GTDB taxonomy): Bacteria > Pseudomonadota > Alphaproteobacteria > Rhodobacterales > Rhodobacteraceae > Mangrovicoccus. The sequence goes on along the minus strand of NZ_VATA01000059.1, from coordinate 13,100 downwards.
ACGATGCAGATGCGGGCGTCTCGGCGCGGCCGGATTTCGTCGCGCTGGTCTATCCGGTGATGACGATGGAAGACGGGCCGGTCCACAAGGGGTCGCGCGAGGCGCTGCTGGGCGAGGCGCCGACCCCCGAAGAGATCGCCGCCTGGTCGCCCGAGCGGCATGTGACGGCCGAGACGCCGCAGACCTTCCTTCTGCATGCCGATGACGACGGCTCGGTCGATGCCGAGAACTCGGTGCGCTTCTACATGGCGCTGCACCGCGCGGGGGTCCCGGCCGAGATGCACATCTTCCGCGATGGCGGGCATGGCTTCGGCATCCGCGGGGCGGGGGAGAAGCCGGTCCTGCAATGGCCCGCGCTGCTCTCGGACTGGCTGGGCGCGATTGGCATGACCGCCGGCATGGCGGAGGAAACGCAATGAGGGGACTGGCGATGGCGCTTCTGGCGGGCGCGGCGACGATGGCGGCGGCGGATGATTTCGAGACGGAGATCGTGGACGAGAAGAACCTGCCGGTCTTCTACCAGGCGCTGAAGGCGCGGCTGAATTTCCCGCTGGGCTATGACGGCGGCGATCCGGCGGAGTGGCACGAGCGCGCGATGGCCGCGGCGGCGCCGCTGATGCTGCCCTACGAGGCCGAGGCGCCCTTCGCCCCCGAGGTGATCGACGAGGAGGACCGCGGCAGCTACACCGCCCGCCGGATCGCCTTCAACATCACCGACGAGAGCCGGGTTTCCGCGATCCTGCTGGTGCCCGCGGGCGAGGGGCCGTTTCCGGCCGCGCTGATGCTGCACGACCACGGCGCGCGCTTCGACATCGGCAAGGAGAAATGGGTCTCCCCCTGGTATGACGGGACCCGCGCCGCCTCGGCGGAGGAATGGGCGGGCAAGTACTTCTCGGGCCGCTATCCGGGCGAGGAGCTGGCGAAGCGCGGCTATGTCGTGCTGGCGACCGACGCGCTCGGCTGGGGCGACCGGGAGGGCAATGGCTACGAGGCGCAGCAGGCGCTGGCGGCGAATCTCTTCAACCTGGGCTCCTCGCTGGCCGGGCTGATGGCGCTGGAGGACATGCGCGCGGCGGAATTCCTGGCGGGGCTGCCCGAGACCGATCCCGACCGGGTCGCGGCGGTCGGCTTCTCGATGGGGGCGTTCCGCGCCTGGCAGGTGGCGGCGCTCTCGCCGCATGTGGCGGCGGCGGTGGCGAATTGCTGGATGGCGACGCTCGACGGGCTGATGGTGCCGGGCAACAACCAGCTCAAGGGCCAGTCGGCCTGGTACATGCTGCATCCCGGGCTGCCGCAGCTGATGGACTATCCCGATGTCGCCGCGCTGGCGGCGCCGAAGCCGATGCTGGTCCATGCCGGGGCGGAAGATCCGCTTTTCCCGCAGGCCTCGGTCGAGGCGGCCTTCGGCCAGATGCACGCGGTCTGGGACGCCTATGGCGCGGATGCGGCCCTGACCACCCGCGTCTGGGAGGGCAAGGGCCACACCTTCACGGCCGACATGCAGGACGCCGCCTTCGACTGGCTCGACGCGGCGCTGGAATGAGGGCGCGGGGGCGGCTCTGCGCCCTCCGCCATCGCATGGCTGCCGTCACAGGGGCCGTTTCCGGGGCAGCTAAATCGCCGAGAATTCCCCGGTGGCCGGTTCGAACTGGCTGAGCTGGCCCGAGGCGATGTCCATGTAGAGCCCGTGCACCGCCAGCAGCTCGTCTTCGACCGCCTTCTGCACGAAGGGGAAGCTCATCAGGTTCTCAAGCGAGACGACCACGGTCTGCTTCTCCATGGCGATGCGGTGGGCATCGCCGTCCTCGACGCCCTTCACCCGCTCGTAGCCGGGGCGCAGCACGTCGAGCCAGCGGCCCAGCATGCTTTCCTTGATGTCGAGCTCGGGGGCATGGCCGCGGCACATCTCGGTGCAGCCCGCGGCGCCGCCGCAGAAGGAATGCCCCATGATGATGAGATTCGACACTTTCAGCGCGGTGACCGCGTATTCGATCGCCGCCGAGGTGCCGTGATGCTGGCCGTCGGGCTCGAAGGGCGGGACCAGGTTGGCGACATTGCGGTGCATGAAGAACTCGCCCGGATGCGCGCCGAAGAGATTCGTCACATGCACCCGGCTGTCGGAGCAGGAGATGACCATCGTGCGCGGGCGCTGGCCCTCTTCGGCCAGGCGGCGGTACCAGGCTTTGTTCTCCTGGTGGTCGGTCGCGCGCCAGCCATGGTACCTTTCGCTCAGATAGGCCGGTAGCTTGCTGATCCGGGCGAGCTGCGGGCTGGGGTCATCCATGTTCGGTCCTCCATAGATATGCGCGGCCAGTAATAACCATGAATAATCCGAGAGTTTAGCGGAAAATCCACGTAGTTTGACGAAGTGCTTCAACCGTTTCTTGAGGCTGGTCGCGCTATCAGGATCGCACGCTGTGGGGGCGTACTTTCTGCGACGGGGTATATCCAGTGTCCGTAATCTCGATGAAATTCGACGAAGCTGTGCGTTTTGATTCCCGCAAGCTTGCCGATCTGTACCGCACAATGGGCGAGATCGGCGCCGAGAACGTCCTGTGCGACACGATGGAGGAGTTGACCATCCAGCTCGTGCGCATCGAGAAGCTCGGGCGCCGCGCGAAGTTCGACGATGTCCGGGAAATCGCCGAGCGCATCGCGCCCAAGGCCGAGCAGATCGGCCTTGCCGGGCTGGGCAATGTCGCCCGGGCGGTGGCCGATTGCGTGCGCAACGGCGACCTGGCGGGCTTTGCCGCCACCCTGGCGCGGCTGTCGCGCATGGGCGACAAGTCGCTGTCCGCGATCTGGGATCCGCAGGGCATGATGCTCTGAGTCCCGGGGCCCGCGGGCCGGAGCCGGGCGCGGCCTGCGCGCCCGGGCGGAGGATTATGCTTGCGGGGCAGGGGCCAGCCGATAGACTGGAGGCCAAGACCCAAGTCCCGTGAGGTTCCTCCTTGCCTGATCTGCCGATGGCTTCCTTTGCCGCCCCGGAAGACGCTGCCCGTCCTCTGCATCTCGTTTCCGCCGAAGACCTGTCCACCTTCGCCGCGACCCTGCCGCCCGGCGCGGCCTCCTGGCTCGAGGCCACGGGGTTCCGCGCCGCGCCTGGCGAGCTCTTGCTCCTGCCGGGCGACGAGGGCGTCGCGGCGGCCGCGCTCGGGCTCGGCCCGGCGGCCCTGGCGGCGCGCAGCCGCTTTGCCGTGGCCCAGGCCGTGCCGCGCCTGCCCGCAGGCGCCTGGCGCATCGCGACCCCGCTCGATCCCGGCGCCCGCGACGAGGCGGCGCTTGGCTGGCTGCTGGCGGGCTATGCCTATTCGCTGAAATCGGGCGCGGAGGCGCCGAAGATGGCGTCGCTGCTGCCGCCCGAGGGGGTGGATGCGGCGCGGATCACGGCGATCGCCCAGGGCGAATGCCTGACGCGCGAGCTGATCAACACGCCGTCGAACCGGATGGGCCCGGCCGAGCTGCAGGCCGCGGCAGAAGCGCTGGCCGCCGAGCATGGAGCCTCGGTCGCGGTGATCGAGGGCGCGGAACTGCTGGAGCGGAACTTCCCGATGATCCATGCGGTCGGGCGCGCCTCGGACCGCAGCCCGCGGCTGATCGACCTGCGCTGGGGCGGGTCCGGCCCCTCGCTGACCCTGGTCGGCAAGGGCATCGTCTTCGACACTGGCGGGCTCAACCTGAAGCCCGGCGCCTCGATGGGGCTGATGAAGAAGGACATGGGCGGCGCGGCCACGGTGCTGGGCCTGGCGCACATGATCATGGCGACCGGCATGGCGCTGCGGCTGCGGGTGCTGCTGCCGGTGGCCGAGAACGCCGTCAGCGGCCCGGCCTTCCGCCCGGGCGACGTGCTCGACTCGCGCGCCGGGCTGACGGTGGAGATCAACAACACCGATGCCGAGGGCCGTCTGGTCCTGGCCGACGCGCTGTCCTATGGCGGCGAGGAGAGCCCGGATCTGATGGTCTCGATGGCAACGCTGACCGGCGCCGCGCGGGTCGCGGTCGGGCCTGATTTGGCGCCGTTCTACAGCAGTTCCGAGACCGCCGCCGCGGCGCTTGCCGCCGCCGGGACCGAGGTGCGCGATCCGGTCTGGCGCATGCCCTTCCACGAGCCCTACGAGGCGATGATCGAGCCGGGGATCGCCGATCTCGACAATGCGCCGAAGGGCGGCTTCGCCGGATCGATCACCGCCGCGCTCTTCCTGCGCCGCTTCGCGGGCGGGGCGAAGGACTATGCCCATTTCGACATCTACGGCTGGCAGCCCTCGGCGGCGCCGGCCCGGCCGATGGGCGGCGCCGGGCAGGGGGCGCGGGCGCTCTTCGCCGCGCTGCCGGAGATCCTGGGACTGGGCGGGCGCGATGCTGTTTAAGAAGAAGAAGTCGCCGGCGGAATACCTGCAGGTCACCGTCCCGGTCGCGGATATCCGCGACAAGCCCGGCGGCGCGCGGCAGCGCCAGCTTCTCTTCGGCGAGCCGGTCAAGATCGTCCGCGACAAGGGCGAGCACATCCAGATCGAGGCCTCGCGCGACGGCTACGAGGGCGTCATGGCACGGGCCGATCTGGGCCCGCTGCTGGGGCAGACCCACCGGATCGTGACGCTGGCGACGCATGTCTATTCCGAACCCGACATCAAGTCGCCCGAGCTGATGACGCTGTCCTTCGGCGCGCTGCTTGACATGGAAGAGGAGAAGAAGCCCTTCCTGCAGCTGACCACCGGGGGATTCGTGCCGCTGTCGCATTGCCGCATGGCCGCGGCCCGCTTCGGCGATCCGGTGGCGGTGGCCGAGATGTTCATCGGCACGCCCTATCTCTGGGGCGGCAATTCGCGGCTGGGGATCGACTGCTCGGGGCTCGTGCAGGCGGCGGCGCTGGCTTGCGGGCTGCACTGCCCGGGCGATAGCGGCGAGCAGATGCAGGAGCTCGGCGTGCCGCTGGCGGAGGATGCGGAGCTGCGCCGCGGCGACCTGCTGTTCTGGAAGGGCCATGTCGCCTGGGTCGGCGGGCCGGACCGGATCGTCCATGCCAATGCCCATCACATGGCGGTCGTCTCCGAGCCGATGGACCGCGCGGTGGAGCGCATCGCCAAGCAGGGCGGCGGCAAGGTTCTGGCGCGGCGGCGGATCAACCTCTTCAAGCAGGACTGAGCCCGGCGCGGTCCGCGGAGCGGGCGGGGTCAGTCCCCGACCGGCCGGATCAGCTTGCGCTCGAGCACGCGCAGCACCTGGCGCAGGTCATGGCCGCGCTTGAGAATCTGCCCGTCCATGGCGGTGACCGAGTACATGCCCTGCCGGCCGCGCAGCTTCGGCTGCTTCTCGATGCGGTAGAGCGGGTGTTCCGCCGTTCGGCGGAAGACGGAGAAGACGGCCCGGTCGCGCAGCGTGCTGATGCCGTAGTCCCGCCATTCGCCCGCAGCGACCATGCGGCCGTAGAGCGTGAGGATGACGGAGAGTTCGTCTCGCTGGAAGGCGACGGCATCTGGGGCTGCCCCGGAAGCCGGGAACGAGGGAGGATGTAGCGTCATTCGAACATCTTGGGGCGGGGGCGGCGGCAAATCAAGCGGCTGTTTTCCGGCGGGCGGGATGCCGCAACGGGCCGGGCGGGGCGGAATGCGGGGCGGCGGCAGCCGGGAGGTTCCGGGCCTGGCGGCCTGCCCCGATGCGATGTCTTGCAGCCCCCACCGCAGCACATCGAGGCAAACCGTCCGCGGCGGAGACCTCTCCGTGCCGCCATGGTCATTCTCGGCTCTGAGGCAGGGTCCGGGCAAGCGGCAAGCGCCGGGGAATTAGCGCAAATGCCGCGGACCGGGGCGGGGGACATCCGCGGTCGGCCCTCCGGGCAGTCTGTCCCGATGGCGCCGGAGCGGAGCTGCGGCGCGGCTCGAGGCGCGGCAGGCGCTGCCTCGAGGCCCAAGCCAGGGCCGGGCGGCGGCTCTAGCAGGGTTCTGAAAAATCCCGTCCGGCGACGGAGTGCAGGGCAAGACTGGAAAATTTGTCCGGAATGCGGCTGTACGTGATCTTCTCCCGGGGATGCTTCAGCCGAATACGGAACAGTTTCCTCCCTGGCGACGCCTCAGAGCAATTTTCAGCACCCTGCTAGTCGAAGCTGCCCTGGCAGAACCAGCCGGGCGAGAGCGCGCCGCCATGGGCGAAGAACAGCCACAGCCGCACGCCGTCGGCCGTCACCACCTCCCAGTAGTCGCGCACGCCGCTGCGCCAGGCGGGATCGTCGAGCCACCATTCCGGCGAGATCCGCTCGGGGCCGCGGGCCTCGGCGGGGATCCAGGCGCGGCGGCGCCAGCGGAACGGGCCCTCGAGCCGCGGCCGCTCGGGCGCCTGCACCGGCTCGGGGCGCCACATCGTCACCGGGCGCGGCGTCGGGGCGGGGGGCCAGGCGGCGGCGGGCTCCGACCAGGCCGCCATCAGCCGCCGGGCGGTCTTCTCGGGGATATGGCTCTCGGCGGGGTGCAGCCGGGTGACCGCCTCGCTGCCGATCCGCGCGCCGAGCCGGGCGATCAGGTCGTCGAGCCCGGGGCCGCGGGCCAGCCGCTCGGCCGCGTCGCGGGCGGCGTCGAGATGGCCGCGCGCCTGGCGGGCCTGCACCGGCTCGGTGACATGCGCCTCGATCCGCAGCCCGTCGATGCCGAATTCCGCCTGGATGCCGTCGAGCTTCAGGAGCAGCAGCGGCCGCATCCGCGCCGGATCGGCCGAGGGGCGGGCCAGGCCGATCTCCACCTCGGCCAGCCCGCCATCAACGCGGAAGGCCTGCAGCCGCAGCCGCCGCGCGCCGCGCCCGGCCTGCTCCAGCCGGGCGCCGAGCGGCGGCAGAAGCCGGTCGATCGCCGCCTCCATGTCCTCGCGCAGCCCGATCGGCTCGGGCAGGGTCAGCCGCGTGGCGAAGACCGGATCGGCGCCGACCGGCGAGACTGGCTCGGGCACGATGCCGAGCGCCTGGTCCAGCCGCAGCCCGACCTCGCGGCCGAAGCGCCGCGCCAGCGCCGCGCGCGGCACCCCGGCGAGGTCGCCGATCCGCGACAGCCCCAGCCGCGCCAGCCCGGCCGCCTCCGCCTCGCCGAGCCGCAGCGCCGCGACCGGCAGATCGGCGATCGCCTGCAGGCTGCCGCCGGAGGGCGCGATCTGCGGCGAGCTCCCGGGGGGCAGGGCGGCCAGGGCGCCGCTGCGCGGATGGCGCCGCGCGGCGCGCGAGCGGGTGGCGCGGGCCTCCTGGTCGATCGCGTCGCCGCTGCGCAGGCTCGCCGGGCGGGTGCCGCCGTAGCGCGCCAGCGCCCAGGCCGCGCCGGGCGTGTCGGCGATCGCCGCGCGCAGGCTCAGCCGCAGGTCCTGCGCCTCGGCGCGGACCTGCTCCATCATGCCGTCCTCGCCGCCGAAGAGATGCGCGCAGCCGGAAATGTCCATCACCAGCCCGTCGGGGGGCAGCTCGCCCACCCAGGGCGAGAACTTCCCCGCCCAGCGGCGCAGCCCGGCCAGGAAGGCGGCCTCGGCCTGCGGGATCTGCGGCCGCGTCACCAGCGCCGGGCACATCGCCATCGCGTCGCGCAGCGGCTGGCCGGGGCGAAGCCCGGCGGCGGAGGCCTCCTCCGACAGGCTGGAGATCACCTGCGCGCCATTCTGGTCGCAGAGCACGACGAGCGGTGCCAGAAGCGTCCCCCGTTCGAGGCGCAGGCACCGCTCCGCCCCCATCCGGGGGAACCAGAGCGAGAGAATCCGTTTGGCGGGCATCAGTGTGGCAGCACGATGTTCTGTTTATGTTCCCATCTAGCGGGAGTCGGAGGGCGGAGTCGAGTCCCCGGGCCGCGCATCCGCCAGAGGCGGGGGCAGAGCGGCCTGCCGGGCTTGTGCGTCGCGCCAATCTCCCTATGACTGTGACGCGAACGACATCGAAGAGGACTGCACTCCATGCGGATGCGCGACACATTCATCAAGCCGATGCACCCGGAGGGGCGCCGCTTCGTCGGCATCTTCGCCGCCGTCACGGTTGTCCTGTTCCTGATCTTCGAGCCGCTGGGATGGATCGGGGTCGGGCTGACGGTCTGGTGCTACTATTTCTTCCGCGATCCCGAGCGGGTGACGCCGGCGCGTCCGGGGCTGATCGTCAGCCCGGCCGACGGGATCGTGTCGCTGATCGAACCGGCCGTGCCCCCGGCCGAGCTGGGCATGGCGGATGTGCCGCTGACCCGCGTCAGCGTCTTCATGAGCGTCTTCAACTGCCACGTGAACCGGATGCCGGTCGCGGGCGAGATCACCGCCGTCGCCTACCGCCCGGGCAAGTTCTTCAACGCCTCGCTCGACAAGGCCAGCAAGGACAACGAGCGCAACAGCCTGGCGATCCGCATGGATGACGGCCGCCAGGTCGCGGTGGTGCAGATCGCCGGCCTGGTGGCGCGGCGCATCGTCTGCTTCGTGGCGGCGGGCGCGCGGCTGGGCACGGGCGAGCGCTTCGGCCTGATCCGCTTCGGCTCGCGGCTCGATGTCTACCTGCCCGAAGGGGTGGAGCCGCTGGTCAGCCTGGGCCAGACCATGGTCGCGGGCGAAACGGTCATCGCGGATCTCGAAAGGAGCTGAGCCATGGCGACCCCGCCGACCCGTCCCCAGAAGGAGCGCCAGGCCTTCTCGCTGATCCTGCTGCTGCCCAACATGCTGACCGTCACCGCGATCTGCGCCGGGCTGACCGCGATCCGCGCGGGCGTCCACGGCAATTACGAGCTGGCGGTGCAGCTGATCATCGTGGCCAGCATCCTCGACGGGCTGGACGGGCGGCTGGCGCGGGCGCTCGGCTCGGCCAGCAAGATCGGGGCGGAGCTCGACTCGCTGGCGGATTTCGTCAATTTCGGGGTGGCGACGCCGCTGACCCTGTATTTCTGGGCACTGCAGGATTTCCGCGGCATCGGCTGGATCGCGGTGCTGGTCTTCTCGATCTGCTGCGTCTTCCGCCTGGCGCGGTTCAATGTCGGCAGCAAGACCGGCGGCGGGCTGGGCGGCGCCTATTTCGAGGGCGTGCCCTCGCCGGCGGGCGCGATGGTGGTGATGCTGCCGCTCTATGTCTCCTTCGCCTTCGCCGACGGGCCGGTGGTGCCGCCGCTGGTGATCAGCCTCCACATGATCGTGATGGGGCTCCTGATGATCTCCTCGCTGCCGACCTGGTCCTTCAAGACCACGCGGATCTCGCGCGGGAACGTGAAATACGTGCTGGTCGGAATGGCCGCCTTCGGCGCCGCGCTGGCGACCTTCGCCTGGCAGATGCTGATCCTGGCGAGCCTGGCCTATATCGCCACGGTGATCTGGGCCTGGGTCAACCGCAAGCGCCTGTCGCGCCGCTGAGCGCGGCCGCGTTCCTGGCGGACGGGACATCCGGGACATGAAAAAAGGCAGGACGGTCGGACCGCCCTGCCTTTTTCCTTTTCCGTCAGGCCTCAGCCTCAGTCGCCGTCCGGCGTCGGTCCCGCGCTCGGCCCCAGCACCTGGGGCTTGTGGTCGGGGCTCGACTCCGGGACGGGCGTCGCCTGGGTGGTGATGATGGTCTCGCGCCGCGAGGACATCTCCGCCATCTCGTGCAGCTTCTCGAACAGCTCGTTCGGCATCTTCAGCTCGCGATGCGGGAAGGGGATCTCGATGCCGTACTTGTCGAAGACCTTCTTGATCTGCTCGGTATAGGCACGGCCGACGCCCCATTGCTGGCCCGGCAGGGTCTTGATCCGCGCGCGGATATTGACCGAGCTGTCGCCCAGCCCGACCACGCCGTGCATCTCCAGGTCGCCCAGGATGAAGCCGCCGAACTCGCCCTTCTTGACGTTCTCGAAGGCCTCGAACATGGCGTCGCGCGCCTTGTCGATATCCGAGCCGTAGCTGATCCCGGCCACTTCGACATGGTAGGAGAAGCGGCGCATGAAGTTCGACACCGTGTCCACCGCCGAGAACGGCACCAGGTGGTAGGTCCCCGAGAGGTCGCGGATGCCGACCGAGCGGATGGTCAGGCTCTCCACCGAGCCCGAGATCCCCGCGACGGTGACGACGTCGCCCTCGTTGATCGCGTTCTCCAGCTGGATGAACACGCCGGTGATGATGTCCTGCACCAGCTTCTGCGCACCGAAACCGATGGCAAGGCCGATGACCCCGGCACCGGCGATGAGCGGCGCGATGTTGATCCCCAGCTCGGCCAGCGCCATCATCCCGGCGAAGACGATCACCGCGATGGTGATGGCGTTGCGCAGGAGGCTCAGCAGCGTCCGCTGCCGCGCCGAGACGGTGCGGTAGGGCGAGGAGCTGGTCAGCCGGTCGTCGATCCAGGCGCTGACCGCGGCCCAGATCAGCAGGCCGATCAGCACGATGACCAGCGCATTGCCCAGCCCCCAGAGCCGGTCGCCCTCGACGAGGTCGTGGAAATCGGCCAGGTTCCAGGCTGCCAGCTCCCAGACGATGGCGACGATGATGCCCGAGAGGCCCGCCAGCACCGACAGCGTCGGCAGGAAGCCGTTGATGCGCTCGATGAAGAGCTGGAGCAGCCGGCCCTTGGCCTTCGGCACGGGCAGCGCCGCATCCCCGGCCTTGGCCAGGATGCGCAGGCAGATCAGCAGCAGGCTCAGTGCGCCGACGCTCCACAGCGTCGCCCGGCCCAGCACTTCCATCATGCTGTAGGGGCGGGTCAGCGCGATCCAGTAGCAGACCAGCACGTAGAGGGTCGCCAGCGGCGGCCAGGCCTTGTTCCAGATGGTCTGGGTGGTGTCGAGCACGACATCGGCGAATTCGTCATCCCCGCCCGGGCTGCCGTGCTTCTCCTCCTCGGCCTTCACCTCGTCGAGCCAGCCCTGGATCGCGTGGTGCATCCTGCGGATCGCGAACAGCGCCATGATCAGGCCGACGGTCAGCAGCACCGAGCGCAGCGAGGAGGCGATGGTGAAATTCGTCCAGACCCGGGCGATCGGCACCACGGCGACCAGCGTGTAGGTCAGCAGGCCGACGACCCGCTTCATGCTGCGGAAGATCGTGGCGTCGATCTCCTGCGGCATCCCCGAGAAGGTGACGTCGCGCGAGTGGTAGGAGACGAAGAGGCTCAGCACCATGGTGAAGACGCCGACCAGCAGGAAGGCGTTCAGGTAGTAGGCCTGCACCACCGCGACCTCGCCGCCGCCGAAGGCCGAGGCCAGCGCGTAGCCCGCGATCCAGGCCAGCACCAGGCCGACGGCGCGCATCACGGACTGCAGCGCCACGGCCACCGCGATGCGGCGGATCGTGCGGGTCTGCGGCGGCCGCACCACGCGGCGCGCGGCGACGCGCAGCAGCCGGTAGATCAGCACGGTGGCGATGATCGTCATGAACAGCCGCGGCGCCTCGGACATGATCCGGGCGCGGCGCGATTCCGACAGCGTCTCGGGGATGGCGGCCAGGCGCTGCACATCGGCCAGCAGCGACATGCTGCGGGTGCGCAGGTCATTGGCGAAATCGGTCATGATCTCGGCCGCCTGCTGGGCCATGCCCTGGAAATTCGGGCGGGTGAGCCCTTCGGAGGCGGCGGCCTCGGCCGTGGCATCGGCTTCGGAGGTGCCGCTGCCGCTGCCGCCGTCGCTTCCCTCGGCGGGGGCGGCCGCGCTGCCATCGGCAGCCGGGGCGGCCGCGGCCAGCGAGTCGATCAGCTTCTTGCGCGCGGTATCGTCCTGCAGCACTTCGAGCAGGGCGCCGAGCTCGTTGCCGGCTGCTGCGGCGGCCTCCGTGGCGGCGTCGCCGGAGGCCGCGGCATCGCCCGAGCTGCTGCCATCTGCATTGCCGCCGTCCCCGGCGCTGGAGGATTCCTGGGCGGAATTTCCGGCGGAAGGGAGCAGCGACTGCGCCGGCACCTGCCCGGCATGCAGGGCGATGAGCAGGATCGGCAGGATCCGCATCAGCACCGCCTTCATGCGCGGGCTCCGGGGCGGGGGTGTCGGAAATGCGGACATCCTGCGTCCGCGGCACGGGCGTCTCGGCATGCGTTGCCGAAGTAAGGGATCATTTCTGCTCTTCTCTCGCGTCAGGCGTCTTGGTTCTGCCGCTCGCTCTGGACGAGGGCCTCGCACGGGAACGCGCCTGCGGCGGAGAGGTTCCGCCCGGCAATGCTCCCCCTCAGGGTCTTGTCCGAAGGCGGTCCGGAGGTGTCAACCGCTGCGGCCGGGAAAAGGCAGATTCCGGCCGATGTCGGCCATGTTTGCGGGAATTGTCGCCCGAAGCGCATCAGTTCCCCGTCATCACCGCCCCGGCCCGCCGGGATGCCCGGCCCCCCGAAGGCCCGCGCCCGCGGCCCAGCAGGCACGGCAGGCTGGTCCAATGGCGCGCGTGGCGGAACATGATGCCAATGTCCCATAAGTTTGCACACCCAAATGATCTGGGGTCGATGGGATTGGCAAATTCACCATGGATTCCAGAGCGTTGAGAATCACCCATAGCGCCGCAAGGCATAAGCATGCACAGGCAGCACATAAGCATGCACGGCGGCGGGCAAAAAAGAGCCGGCGATGCGAGCCCTGGAACGTCTATATCCATATTGGCTAGTCACCTGGAACTAAAGTTTGTATCATTATTCTGCCTGATGCGGGAGGATGTGATGGGTGGCCGTGTTGCTGTTCCAATTGATCTCAGCGACGAGGAACGCTCATTCCTCGAAGCCCAGCTTCGCAGGCACAAGGCGGCCCGATCACTTTCGGACCGCTGCCGCATCGTCCTGCGATGCGCCGAAGGGATGTCCAACAAGGAGATCGCCGCCTCACTCGGCCACAGCCAGCACACGGTGGGCAAATGGCGCCGCCGCTTTGCGGAGCAGAGGCTCGAGGGGCTTTCCGATGAATACCGTGAAGGCCGTCCACGCACGGTTTCGGACGAACAGGTGGCGGAGGTCATCAAGAGGACGCTGGAAAGCACGCCCCGGGACGCGACACACTGGTCGATCCGGTCGATGGCTGCGAAGACCGGGCTGTCGCACGCCACGGTCCGCCGGATCTGGAACGCGTTCGGCCTGCAGCCGCATCGCCGCGAGACCTTCAAGCTCTCCACCGATCCGCTGTTCGTCGACAAGGTCCATGACGTCGTCGCGCTCTACATGTCGCCGCCAACCCGGGCCATCG
>NZ_VATA01000058.1 GCF_005870025.1 Poseidonocella sp. HB161398 | reverse complement strand
CACTTCGTGGCGCGAACTCGGCACCGGCATGGGCACCGAGGCATGGTTCTGTGATCCCCAGGCGCCGTGGCAGAAGGGCCAGGTCGAGAACCTGAACCGCCGCGTCCGCCGCTACCTGCCCCGCGACACCGCGGTGTCGGCGCTCCCAAACCGATCCATGAGGTCGATTTGCGACCGCCTCAACGCAACGCCGAGGAAGTGCCTGGGCTACCGGACCCCGGCCGAGGCTTTCCGCGAGGAACTCGCCAGGCTAATCTGAACCCGAACCTATGTCGCAACCGGATTAGAACTCACCTTCGCCCCGGACCCGTCTCAGGCGAGGTTGGCCTCGGCGAAATCGTAATTCGCCAGCTGGTCCAGGAAGTTCGTCACGTAGTCGGGCCGGCGGTTGCGGAAATCGACGTAGTAGCTGTGCTCCCAGACATCGAGGCCGAGAAGCGCCCTGCCCTCGCCGGTGGCCAGCGGATTCGCGCCGTTCGGCGTCTTCGTCACCGCCAGCCGCCCGTCCTCCTTCTGGATCAGCCAGGCCCAGCCCGAGCCGAACTGGCCGGTCGCTGCCGCCTTGAACGCGTCCTTGAAGGCCGCGACCGAGCCGAAATCCTCGCTCAGCTTCGCCTCGAGCCTGCCCGGGACAGTGCCGCCCCAGGGGGCCAGCGCCTGCCAGAAATGGGTGTGGTTCCAGTGCTGGCCCGCATTGTTGAACACGGCCTGGCGCGCGGCGTCGCCATAGGTGGCCGTGACGATCTCCTCGAGGGTCTTGCCCTTGAGGCTGTCATCGGCCGCAACGAAGCCGTTGAGCGCGGTGACATAGGCCTGGTGGTGCTTGCCGTGATGCAGTTCCAGCGTTTCCTGGCTCATGCCGCGCCCGGCAAGGGCGGCGGCGGAATAGTCGAGGGCGGGCAGATCGAATGCCATGGGAGGTCTCCTTTCCCGGCCGGCCGCGGGCGCGGCGCCAGTACTTTTAACAAGTACGTACTTTGAAAACTTTTCCACCCATTTTGTCAAGTAATGACTTGCTAAAATAAAAGCCCCGCGCGAGCGGGGCCGGAGCTTTGGCCAATGGGCGTTCCGCCCGGGATGCCTGGGGACGCGAGCACCCGTGCCGGCGCTTGCCGAGGCGGGGGATGCGCGGTCAGGGCTCGTTGCCGAAGAGCCGGGCGATGCCGGCGCCGAGATGGTCGCGCATCGCCGCGCGTGCCGCCTCGGCATCACCCGCGCGGATCGCCCGGAGCACCTTGGAATGCTCCGCCACCACCCGCGTCGAGGTCTCGTTCAGCGCGACGGTGCGCAGCTTGCGCCCGAATTCGTAGGCCAGCCGGACCTGCGGCTTGATCCCGGTCAGAGCGCGCTCGAAGAAGACATTGCCGGTCGCCCGGGCCAGTTCCAGATGGAAGGCGAAATCCTCCTCGAAGAGGCTGCCGGTGCCTGAGCTGACCGAGAGCCGCTCATTGGCCTCCGCTAGCCGGCGCAGATCGGCGGGGGTGGCACGCAGCGCGGCGGCGGCAGCGATCTCGGCCTCGACCACCTGGCGGAAGAGCAGGCACTGCTCCAGCTCGCCGAGATTGCGCACCGTGCCCTCGCCCTCCTCCGGCGGGACCTCCGTCTCGCGCGGGCGGACGAAATTGCCCGAGCCCCGCCGCGAGGTGATGCGCCCCTCGGCGCGCAGCTCTGCCAGGGCGCGGCGCAGCACCGGACGCGACACGCCGACACTGCGCGACAGCGCGTCCTCGGGCGGCAGCCTGCCCCCCTCCGCCCAGTCGGGCCCCGCGATCATCTCGGACAGGCGGCGATAGGCCATGGCGGCGAAATCGTCGGGCATTCTTCCTCCGGTTGTTTCCTAATTAGTAAATATCAGTAAACCCTCGTCCCGTCCATGGAATTTTTCTCACGCAATTACAGCCATTAAAACGCGAACCGTCGGTTCTCCAAGAAAGACTCATTGACTCATTAGGACTAATTAAAACTAATCTCCGCACCAGGGAGGACTGCAGTACATGAAGATTACCGGCGTCGAAACCATCCAGATCGAGGAATTCAGCAACCTCCTCTGGGTCCGCCTGCACACGGATGAGGGGCTGGTCGGACTGGGCGAGACCTTCCGCAACCCGCAGGCGGTGGCGGCCTATGTGCACGAGACCTGCGCGCCCTTCCTGATCGGCAAGGACCCGATGCAGCGCACCGCGCTGCACGAGGCGATCCGCCATGACATCGGCAACCACTTCCAGGGCTTCCCGACCCGCTCGGTCGAGCTGAGGGGCAATTCGGCGGTCGATATCGCGCTGTGGGATCTCTGCGGCCAGGCGATGGGCCAGCCGGTCGCGATGCTGCTCGGCGGCTTCGTCAACAGCGAGATCCGGCTCTACAACACCTGCGCGAACTCCGCCTACAACAACAAGGTCCGCAGCGGCTACAACAGCCAGATCTATTCGCGCAGCGATCCGGCGCCCGGCCGCATCGGGCGGCACGAGGATCTGCTGATGCAGGTCTACGAGCCCGCGCGGCTGGCCCGCGAACTGCTCGACGAGGGCATCACCGCGATGAAGATCTGGCCCTTCGACGTGCATGCGCTGCGCAGCCGGGGCCGCTATATCGACGCCGCCGGGATGAAGGACGCGCTCTGGACGATCGAGGAGATCCGCCGCGAGACCGGCGACGCGATGGATGTCATGATCGAGTATCACGGCCTCTGGCAGCCTGCCGCGGCGCTGGAGATCGCGCGGGCCGCCGAGGCGTACGGGATCTTCTGGCACGAGGACCCCTTCGCCACCGACAATTTCGACGACCTGGCCGCCTATCACCGCGCCACCGGCAGCCGTCTCGCGGGGTCGGAGGCGCTTGGCACCACCGCCTGGTACCGCGAGATGTTCGCCCGCGGCGCCATCGACGTGGCCAATTTCGACATGGCCTGGGTAGGCGGGCTGACCGAGGGCCAGCGGATCGCCCATCTGGCGCAGATCCACAACCGCTGCATCGCGCCCCATGACTGCACCGGGCCGGTGACGCTGCTGGCCAATCTCCAGCTGATGGCCGCGTCGCCCAACGCGATCTTCGCCGAGACCGTGCGCTCGCATCTAGAGGGGTTCTACCGCGCGGCGATGACCGCGCTGCCCGAGGTGGAGAACGGCCATATCCGCCCGACCCGGACGCCGGGGATCGGCGCGGCGCTGAGCCCGGAGGTGCTGGCGCGGCCCGATCTCGGTCGCCGCGTGACCGGAAAGACCTGCGCCTGAGCCGCGCGGATGCATCGAAAAGAGGAAAGAGACGTGAAGATATCGAATGTCCGGGTCCGCCTGGCCGAGGTCCATGACGCCGACGGGGCCACGCTGGCCGCCGCGCGCCAGCCGAAGACGCGCCAGGTCGTGGCGGTGCAGGTCGAGGCCGGCGGGATCGAGGGGCTGGGCGTGGGCTTCCTGCATGGCGGGCTGACCGCCGCGCTGCTTTCGGCGACCGAAGAGCTGGCGGGACAGCTTCCGGGGGCGGATGCCGCGCGCCCCGAGGCGATCGCCGCGCAGCTGATGCGCCATGTCTACAAGCTGGAGGATGTCGGGCTCTTCCGGGTCGGGCTTTCGGCGATCGACATGGCCTGCTGGGACATCATCGGCAAGGCGGCCGGCCTGCCCCTGTGGAAGCTCCTCGGCGGGGCGCGGAGCAGCATCCCGGCCTATTCCTCGGGCCAGCTCCATCGCGGCCTGACCGACGAGGTGCTGGCCGAGTCCGCGGCGAAAATCGCCGCCGACGGGTTCCGCCATGCCAAGCTGCACCTGGCGCTGCCCGGCGGGCACGACCCGGCCCGCGAGGTGGCGCGCGCGCGGATCGCCCGCGAGGCGCTCGGCCCGGACGTGCGGCTGCAGGTCGATGCCAACGAGCTCTGGTCGGTGCACGAGGCGGTCGATACCGGCCACCAGCTGCAGGAGGCGGGCATCCGCCTGTCGATCCTCGAGGATCCGGTGCGCTACACCGATTTCGCCGGGCTGGCGCGGGTGACGGATGCGCTGGCTGCGCCGGTGATGGCGGGCGAGAGCAACTGGGGCGTCGCCCCGTTCGAGCACATGATCCGCCACCGCTCGGTCGACATCCTGATGGTCGACATCATGCAGGCCGGCGGCTTCACCGCCTGGCGCAAGATCGCGGCCATGGCCGAGGGCGCCAACCTGCCCGTGGTCTCGCACCTGTTGCCCGAGCTGCAGGCCCATGCCGTGGCCGCCGTGCCGAACGGGCTGATCTGCGAATACAAGGAATGGCTCTGGCCGCTCTTCGACGGGCTGCCCGAGTTCCGCGACGGGTGCTTCCACCTGTCCGAACGGCCCGGCCACGGCCTCGGCCTGTCGCCGGAGTTCCGCGACCTGTTCTGACGCGGGCCGGAACATTTGCCACAAATGGGAGGATACCATGGCAGTAACGAAACGCGCATTGATCGCGCTCGCCCTGGCCGCAGCCGCGGCCGTCCCGGCCGCATCGGCCTTCGCGCAGGAGGACTGGCCGAGCCAGCCGGTGAAGATCATCGTGCCGGTGGCGCCCGGCGGCACGACGGACGGCATCGCGCGGCTCCTGCAGGAGCCGCTCTCGCAGCGGCTCGGCCAGCCGGTGGTGATCGAGAACAAGCCGGGCAGCGCCGGGGTGGTGGCGACCGATGCGGTGGCGAAGGCCCCGGCCGACGGCTACACGTTCGGGATCGTCTTCACCTCGCATGCCGCCAACCCGGCGATGATGCCGAGCCTGCCCTATGACACCGAGAAGGACCTGGTGCCGGTCGCCTTCATGTGGCGCTCGGTCGTGTCCTGGTCGGTGCCCGCCAGCTCGCCGATCCAGACTTTCGACGACCTGGTCGCGGCCGCGCAGGAGCCGGGGGCGGTGATCTACGGCACCGGCGGGGTCGGCCAGGCCAGCCATTTCTCCGCCGAGCTCTTCGAGCAGGCCGCGGGGGTGGAGATGACCCATGCCCCCTATCGCGGCGCGGCGCTGGCCACCGCCGATGCCATCGCCGGGCAGCTGCCGCTGCTGATCGTCAACACCTCGACGGTGGGCGAGCATGCCCGGGCCGGCACGATGCGCATCCTCGCCACCGCCTCGCCCGAGCGTTCGAAGATGTTCCCCGACGTGCCGACCCTGACCGAGCTCGGCTATCCGGTCTCGATCGGCGAGTTCAACGTGCTGGTGGCCCCGGCCGGGACCGATCCGGCGATCCTGCAGAAATTCAACGCGGCGGTGCGCGAGGCAATGGCCTCGGACAAGGTCATGGACCAGCTCAACGCCCGCGATCTCGTCACCCAGGACTACGACCTGGAGGAGGTGCAGCAGTTCATCGCCGAGGAGACGGAGCGGATGGGCAAGCTGGTCGAGGACAATGACATCAGGCCGCAGTGAGCGGGCCCGCGGCAGGGAGGACGACCATGCAGATCAAGGATAGCGGAAGCGCGCTCGCCGGCGCGGGGATGATCGCCTTCGGGGCGGTGTTCCTCTGGGCCGGGCGCGACCTGTCGATGGGCAGCCTCCAGCGGATGGGGCCGGGCTATTTCCCGGCCCTGGTCGCCGGGCTCTCGCTCTTACTCGGCGCGGTGCTCCTGGCGGTGTCGCTGCGCCCGGGCGAAGGGGTGATGCGGATCGGCCGCCGCGGCGCTGTGGTGATCGGCGCGGTGGCGGCGGCGATCCTGGTCTTCGGCCACGGCATCGGCCTTTTCGGGATGGTGCCCTCGGCCTTCGCGGCGACCTACCTCGTCACCCTCTCCCAGCCCGAGGCCGGCCGCCGCCAGCGCCTGGCCCTCTCGGCGGTTTCGGCCGGGGTGATCTGGGGCATCTTCCTAGCGGCGCTGGGGCTTCAGGCCCCGGCCTTCGCCTGGCCATTCTGAGGAGGCGCGGATGGATCTCCTGCACAATTTCTACAGCGGCATCGGCATCGCCTTCCAGCCGCTTAACCTTTTCGTCTGCGTCGCCGGGGTGTTCTTCGGCACGCTGATCGGCGCCCTGCCCGGCATCGGCGCCATCGCCGCGGTGTCGATGCTCCTGCCCAGCACCTTCTACCTGGAGCCGGTCACGGCGCTGGTGATGCTGGCCGGGGTCTATTACGGCGCGGAATACGGCGGCTCGATCGCCTCGATCCTGCTCAACATCCCCGGCACGACCTCCTCGGCGGTGGTCTGCCTCGACGGCAATCCGATGGCGCGGCAGGGCCGCGCGGGGGTAGCGCTGCTGATCACCGCAGTGGCCTCCTATACCGGCGGCACGATCGGCATCGTGCTGCTGATGGCGGGCTCGCCGCTTCTCGTGGCGCTGGCGCAGTCCTTCGGCCCGGCGGAGTACTTCTCCTTCATGCTCCTCGGCCTTGCCGCGGCGGGGATGATGGGCAGCGGCAGCCCGGCCAAGGGGCTGGCGATGATCGTGCTGGGGCTGCTGCTGGGCTGCATCGGCGCGGACGTCAACACCGCGGCGCCGCGCTTCACCTTCGGGCTGACCCATCTCTATGACGGCATCAACGTGATCGTGGTGGCGATGGGGCTCTTCGGCATCACCGAGGTGATCTTCGGCATGATGGCGCCGGGGCGCAGTACCGAGGTGCCGCGGGTCAGCCTGCGCTCGATGGTGCCCACGCCGGAGGACCGCCGCCGCGCGGTGATGCCGATCCTGCGCGGCTCGACCATCGGCTCGATCCTGGGCGTGCTGCCGGGCGCGGGGGCGACGCTCTCGACCTTCATGAGCTATTCGCTGGAGAAGAGCCTGGCCCGCGACCCGTCGCGCTTCGGCAAGGGCGCCGTCGAGGGCATTGCCGGTCCCGAGTCCTCGAACAACGCCGCGGCGCAGACCGCCTTCATCCCGACGCTGACCCTCGGCATCCCGGGCACGGCGACCATGGCGCTGATGCTCGGGGCGATGATGATCCACGGCATCCAGCCCGGCCCGGCGATGATGACCCAGCATGCCGACATCTTCTGGGGGCTGATCGCCAGTTTCTGGATTGGCAATGCGGTGCTGCTGGTGCTGAACATCCCGCTGATCGGCATCTGGGTGCAGATGCTGCGCCTGCCCTCGCTCTATCTCTATCCGACGGTGATCTCGCTGATCTGCATGGGGGTCTACAGCATCAACTTCGCGGTGGCCGACATCCTGCTGGTGCTGCTCTTCGGGCTGCTTGGCTGCGCACTGCGGCTCCTGAAATGCGAGCCCGCGCCGCTGCTGATCGCCTTCGTCCTGGGACCGATGATGGAGGAGAACTTCCGCCGCGCCATGCTGATGTCCCGCGGCGATGTCGCCACCTTCGTCGAGCGTCCGCTGAGCCTGGCGATCCTGGCCGTCACCGTGGCCATCGCGGGCGGCATGCTTCTGGTCAGCCTGCGGCGGCGCCGTGCCGCGCAATAGCGGCACCCCGCGGGTCCCGGTTTCCGCCGGGTCCCGCAGGATGCAGTTTCTGCATGGCGGCATTGCCGAGCTATGCGTTGTACGACCATCGAAAAAGCGTACGTTACCGCTAACAGCAAACACCGGCGGACGCGGCTAGAACGAGCCCTCCGCCCCCAGTTAACGGAGACGCACAATGTCCGATTTCGCAGCCAACCGCCACGCCGCCGCCCCCGCCTTCGCAGGCCACATCGCCCATTTCTTCGCCGGCATCGCCGAAGGCATCCGCCGCTACCAGAGCTACCGCATCGCGCGCGCCGAACTGGAAATGCTGGATGACCGCGAACTTGCCGATCTGGGCATCGCCCGCCGCGACATCGGCCAGATCGCTGCCGACGCCGCCCGCGGCTAAGCCCCGGCGGCTTCTGCTTCAATGCCTGCTGCGGCGCGCCCCGTCTTCCGGCGGGGGCGCCGCTGCCCTGTTTACCAGACCCGCTCGAGCAGCGAGAGCCAGTTCTCGCCCATGATCCGGCGGATCTTGGTCTCCGGCCAGCCCGCGCGCTCCATCGCCGCCGTCAGGTTCGGGAAATCCGCGATCGAGCCCAGCCCGTCGGGGAATTCGACCTCCCAGATCTCGGTCAGCTGGCGGGCATAGCCCTTGTCGCGGTTGAGATACTCGAAGAACTTCGCGCCGTAGCCCATGGTGAAGTCGGTGCCGAAGCCGGTCCGCTCTTCCCCCACCAGATTGACGATGTAGTCGATCGCGGCGACATAGTCGTCGATCGTCGCGCCGTTGCCTGCCGCCAGGAAGGGCGGGAACATCGTCACGCCGACGAAGCCGTCCTGTTCCGCGATGAAGCGCAGCTGCTCGTCCGACTTGTTGCGCGGATGCGCCTTGAGGCCCGCGGGCAGGCAGTGGCTGTAGGCGACGGGCCGCGTCGAGGCGCGGATCACGTCCTCGGAGGTCTTCGGGCCGACATGGCTGAGATCGCACAGCATGCCGACGCGGTTCATCTCGGCGACGACCTCGTGGCCGAAATCCGACAGCCCGCTATCGACCGACTCGTAGCAGCCCGAGCCAACGAGATTGCGGGTGTTGTAGGTCATCTGCACGATGCCGACGCCCTGTTCCTTGAAGAGCTCGATAAACTCCAGCCGGTCCTCGAAGGCCGAGGTGTTCTGGAAGCCGAGCACGACCGCGGTCTTTCCGTCCGCCTTGGCCTTGCGGATGTCGGCGACGGTCTTCGCCTTGACGATCAGGTCGCCATGGTCGCGGAACATGCCGTTCCAGCGGCCGATCTCCGCCATCGTGTCGCGGAAGTTCTCCCAGACCGAGCAGGTGCAGTTGGCGGCGGTCAGCCCGCCGGCCTGCATCGCCTCGAAGACCGGGCGGCCCCAGTCGGAAATGATGAGCCCGTCGAAGACGATCAGATCATCGTGCAGCGTGGTCATGTCTTGGTCCTTGGTTCAGAGATAGATATTGCGCACGATCGCGTCGTGATCGCCCGCCATGGCGCGGACATCGCCGCCATCGACCACCTGCCCGTCGCGCAGGACGATGAAGCGGTCGGCGGCGCGGAAGGCGAGGTTCAGGTTCTGCTCGACCATCAGCATGGTGACGCCCTCGAGCTTCAGCGCGTCGATGATCTGGGCGATCTCCTCGCAGAATTGCGGCGAGAGCCCGCCCGAGGGCTCGTCGAGCAGCAGGAGCCGCGGCCTCGACATCAGCGCGCGGCCGATGGCGACCATCTGCTGCTCGCCGCCCGAAAGCGTGCGGGTCGGCTGGCGGCGGCGCTCCTTCAGGCGGGGGAAGCGGGCATAGATGCCCTCGAGCGTCTGCGACAGCTCCCGCCCGCCGCGGCGCATCGCGCCGAGCCGGAGATTGTCCTCCACCGAGAGATCGGGGAAGAGGTCGCGCGCCTGGCTGACCTGGGCGATGCCATGGGCGAAGATGCGGTGCGGCGGCAGCCCGGCGGTCTCGGTCCCGTCGAACATGACCGAGCCCGAGCTCGGCCGCACGAAGCCGCAGACCGCGTTCAGCGAGGTCGACTTGCCCGAGCCGTTGGCGCCGAGCAGCGTCAGGCACTCGCCCGGCATCACGTCATAGGAGGCGCCGCGCAGGATCGGCTTCTTGCCGTAGCCGACATGCAGGTCGCGGATTTCCAGAAGGGGCTTGTCAGGCATGTCCAAGATAGGCCTCCAGCACGGCGCGGTCTTCGCGGATTTCGGCAGGCGTCCCCTCGGCGATGCGGGCGCCCGCGGCCATGACAAGGATGCGGTCGGCGGCGGCCATCACCAGCTCCACCGCGTGCTCGATCAGCAGGATCCCGACGCCCTTCTCGCCGGCGAGCCGCTGGATGATTTCCATCATCTGCGCGCGGGCCACCGGCGAGAGGCCGACCGCAGGCTCGTCGAGCAGCAGCACCGGCGGATCGGAGGCGACGGTGCGCACGATCTCGACGATGCGCTGCTGCCCGCCCGAAAGGTCGCCGGCCCTGGCATCGGCCATGTGGTCCATCGACATCAGTTTCAGCAGATCGCGCGCCTTGGCGATCATCGCCGCCTCGGACTCGATCGCCTTCGCCCTTCCCAGCAGGATGTCGAGGAAGCTCCCTTCGGTCTGGGCATGCAGCCCGGTCAGCACGTTTTCCAGCACGGTGAGCTCGGGGAAGAGCCCGCCATTCTGGAAGGTGCGGCGGATGCCCTTCTCGGCGATCTCGTGCGGGGAGAGCTTCGTCAGCTCCTCGCCCTTCAAGAGGACGCTGCCCGAGGTCGGGGTGACATAGCCCGAGATCGCGTTGAAAAGGGTCGATTTCCCGGCCCCATTCGGGCCGATCACGGCGCGGACCTGGCCCTCGTCGAGGCGGAAGGACACGCCGTCGAGCGCCGTCAGCCCCGAGAAGCGGACGGAAAGCCCGGTGGTTTCCAGAAGCAGGGTCATGCGCCCTCCCGGTAGTAGCGTTCGGTGAAGACCGGCGAGAGGCGGCGCAGCAGGCTGGCCAGCCCCCTGGGCATCGCGACCAGCACGGCGGCGACGATCAGGCCGAAGAAGAGCTCCTCCATCCCCGGGAAGGCGCGCAGGTATTCGGGCAGCGCGGTCAAGAGGACAGCGCCAAGCACCGCGCCGAGGACCGAGCCGAGCCCGCCCACCAGCACCATTGCGAAGGAGGCGATCAGCTGCAGCATGCCGAAGCTTTCGGGGAAGACATGGCCGACATGGCGGGCGAAGAGCGCGCCGGCGCAGCCGACGACCAGCCCCGACCAGGCGAAGGTGGCGAGGATCACCCGCGCCGTCGGAATGGCGAGCGAGGCGGTGGCGATCTCGTTTTCGCGCACGGCCATGACCGCGCGGCCGAAGCGCGAGCGCATCAGGTTCAGCGTGCCCTTCACCAGGAGCACCGTGACGGCGAGGAAGATGTAGAATTTCAGCGTGTCGTCCGAGAGCGAGATGCCGAACATCGTCTCGCGCGGCATCGGCATGCCGTCGGTACCGCCGGTCAGCGGCTTGGCATGCAGATAGGCCCATCGCATCAGCTCGCCGAAGGCCAGGGTGATG
This sequence comes from Poseidonocella sp. HB161398, assembly GCF_005870025.1. Classification (GTDB taxonomy): domain Bacteria; phylum Pseudomonadota; class Alphaproteobacteria; order Rhodobacterales; family Rhodobacteraceae; genus Mangrovicoccus. The sequence goes on along the minus strand of NZ_VATA01000058.1, from coordinate 29,856 downwards.
ATCGCCAGGTAGTAGCTGCGGATGCCGCGCAGCGCCGCGACCGAGGCGAGGAAGCCGCCGAGCGCGCCGAAGGCGCCGGCCAGCGGCACGGTCAGGATCCACGGGATGCCGAGCTTGGCCGAGAGGATCGCCGAGGCGTAGGCGCCGATGCCGAAGAAGGCGGTATTGGCGAAGGCGAGCTGGCCGAGATTGCCGATGACGAGGCTGAAGCCCAGCGTCACCAGGACCGAGATCAGCATGCCGTTGACGATGAACTGGGTATAGGCGTTGGTCGCCAGCGGCAGGAACAGCAGCGCGGCAGGCACGGCCCAGAACAGCACGGTGCGCAGGCTCTGCTGGCGGGGGGTGGGCATGTTGGACATCGGCTTACACCTTCACCACGGCCTTGCGGCCGAACAGGCCCTGCGGGCGGATGAAGAGAACGAGGACGATCACCAGATAGGCGGTGATCTCGATCAGGGCGCTGTCGATATAGGCCCCGGCATACTGCTCGGCGATGCCGAGGAGCACGCCGCCCAGCACCGCGCCGCCGAGCGAGCCGAAGCCGCCGAGCGTCATCGCGGCGAAGCCCTTGATTAGGAAGGACGCGCCCAGATCGGGATGCAGGAGCGAGACCGGCGCCACCAGGATGCCGCCGAGCGCGCCGAGCGCGGCGCCCACGCCCCAGGCGAAATCGTCGAAGCGCTCGACATTCAGGCCGATCAGCCGGGCGCCGCGCGGGCTTTGGTAGACCGCCTGCACCATTTTCCCCAGATCGGTCAGGGCGAGGAGCCCGAAGAAGACGAGGAGCAGCACCAGCACCGTGCCGATGATGAAGACCGCGTCGCCGGTGATGACGAGATTGCCGATGAAAATCGGCTCCATGTCGAAGGCGGGCGGCATCGGCAGGACCTCGCGGCCCCAGACCATCCGCGCGATCCCGCGCAGCAGGTACCCCGCGGCGATGCACATCAGCGCCAGGCCGATATGCGGCCCGCCCTTCACCGGACGGATCAGCCCGCGGTTGAAGAGCACGCCGAGGGCGAACATGGCGATCATCGCCAGCGCCGCGGCGGGCAGGAAGGCGATCCCCGCCAGCACCACCAGCACGTAGGACAGGAAGGCCCCTGCCATCACGAAATCGCCATGGCCGAAATTCACCACCGTGGTCGAGCGGTAGACCACCGTCAGCGACAGCGCGACGAGCGCGTAGATCATGCCCTGGGAAAGCCCTCCCAGGGTGAGCTGCATCAGCATCTTGTCTGCTCCTTGGATGGGCCGGGCGCAGCGCGCGCCCGGCGGTCAGGCCGTCAGTAGGACTGGCCCCAGGCCTTCAGCACGGTGGGCGAACCGTCGACGAAGCCCGCCACGGCCGAGCCCTTGACGCCCTGGTGATCCTCGGGCGTCCAGGTGATCGGGTCCGAGAGGATCCCGGTGTCGAAATCGCGGACCTCTTCCAGCGCCGCCATCAGCTTGGACCGCGTCAGGTCCGGCCCCGCGGCCTCGAGCGCGGCGACCAGCGCCTCGGCCGAGCCGATCGAGACGAAGGAGAAGGTCGAAAGCTCCTCGTCGGGATAGTACTTGTGGATCATCTCGCCCCAGGGCGCCATCTTCGGCCCGTCGAGATTGTCCACGTAGGAGTGGATCACGTAGTAGTTCTTCACCGTGTCGAAATCGCCGGTGCGCTTCAGCGTGTTCTCCAGGTCGGTGCCCGCGGTGCCCATGACCGGGATGTCGCCCATGCCGTATTTCTTCAGGTCGCGCAGAAAGATCGCGGTCTCCGCCTCGTAGAGCGCGGCGATGATGAAATCGGGCTTCTCCTGGCGCAGCTTCAGCACCTGGGCGGTGGCATCGGTCTGGCCGCGCTCCATGGTCAGCTCCAGCGAGGGGGTGACGCCGTGCTCTTCCAGATAGGCCCGCGCCGGGTTGGAATAGCTATGCGCCCAGTCGTTGGAATGTTCGATGATCGCGACGTTCTTCGTGTCGGGCTTCGACAGCACGAAAGCCGCCATGGCCCGTCCATTGGCGCCGCCCGTCGGCACGCCGTGGAAGATGTTCTTCGCCAAAGGGTCCGAGATCGAGTCGCTGACCGCATGGGCGACGATCCACGGCACGCCCGACTCCTCGATCGTCGGCCGCAGCGCCAGCGCCACGCCCGAGCAGGAATTGCCCTGCAGCATGAAGACCTTGTCCTGCGAGATCAGCTTCTTGGCGGCGGCCAGCCCCTTGGCGCTGTCGCAGGCCGTATCCTCCTGCACCGCGACCAGCTTGCGGCCATGGACCCCGCCCTCGTCATTGATCTTGTCGTAATAGGCCATCATCCCGATCAGCGCCTTGCTGTAGGAGGCGGCATTGCCCGAGAACGGGCCCATCACGCCGATGGTGATGGCGTCATCGGTGAGACCTTCGGTCTCCCAGGCGGCATCCTGGGCGAGCGCCGGCGCGGCCGAGACGGCTAGCGCGGCAAGCAGGGAAGCAATTCTTCGCATCTTCTGGCTCCTGTTGGACTTGCGGGAAAGAGCGGCTTGGCACCGCTTCTTGATAGTTAACGGAATACTAATTTGCCGACCGGTCGGTATGTTTCCGGGTCATTTCCCCGGCTCCACCGGGCGGACATGGACGGCGATCACGGTCTTCAGCGCCTGCAGCATCTCGCGGAAATAGCGCTCGTCGCGGCGCAGCACCGCCTGAACGGCCATGCCGCGGAAGACATTCATCACCAGGTTCATCGCCACCCGGGCCGAGACCAGCCCGGGCGCGGTGGCGACGAAGCTGCGCGACCAGGTGGCCTCGAATTTCTCGTGCAGCTCCAGGATCAGCGGCGCCAGGTGGCGGCGCAGCTCCTCGTCGCCGCGGGCCGCGACGATGATCTCCAGCGAGGAATAGAACCAGTCGCCCTTCAGGACATTGTCCCAGACCGCCTCGAAGAAGCCGTCATAGTCGAGCCGCCCGGCGCGCAGCTCCGCCGCCAGCGCCTCGAGCCCGTCGGAGAAGATGGCGAACATCTCTTCGGTGGCGGCGACGATCAGGTCCATCTTGCCGGGATAGTGATGCGTCTGCGCCCCGCGCGACACCCCTGCCCGGCGGGCGATCCCCGCCGTGCTGGTATTGGCATAGCCGACCTCCATCAGCGACTGGATCGTCGCGGCAAGCAGCAGCTTGCGGGTCTCGGCACTGCGTTGGTCCTGGGTCCGGCGCTTCTGAACTGTCATGATCGATTCATTAACAAACAGTTCGGTCGGTTTTTAACACTTATTTTACATTTGCCCCGCCAATCCGCTCCGATGCCCGGGATTTCGGCGCCGGAGCGCGAAACTGGTCATTTTCCGGGCAGCTTTTCCGGGCGCCGCGGGTCCCTGCCCCGCCCGGGACCCCGCCCGGGGGAGCATGCGCCGTGCCGGGCTTGAGCTGCATCAACGACCGGCCACGTTTTACATGCGAAAATCCCGATCCAACCACCGCCGATACGGCCGCCGGATCCGGAGGCCTCTGGGCGCTGCAGGAAAGGACTGCAAGATGAGCGCCGGCACCTTCCCCTCCCGACATCCTGCGCCGCGGCGCGACTGGCACTGGCCTCTGGGCCTGCTGGGCGCCGGGACGCTCTGGTGGCTCGTCTACCGGCAGCTGCAGCCGCTGGCCGAGACGCTGGTCGGCCTCCTGCCGGTCGAGCGCCACAGCCGCACGGGCGAGGCGCTCGCCTTCTTCTTCTACGACGTGCCCAAGGTGATGATGCTCCTCGTGCTGATCGTCTTCGCCATGGGCGTGCTGCGCAGCTACTTCTCGGCCGAGAAGACCCGCGCGCTGCTATCGGGGCGGCGCGAGGGGGCGGGCAATGTCCTTGCCGCGGGGCTCGGGGTGATGACGCCCTTCTGCTCCTGCTCGGCGGTGCCGCTCTTCATCGGCTTCGTCTCGGCGGGCGTGCCGCTGGGCGTGACCTTCTCCTTCCTGATCGCCGCGCCGATGGTCAACGAGGTGGCGCTGGTGCTGCTCTTCGGGCTCGTGGGCTGGCAGGTCGCCGCCGCCTATCTGGGCTTCGGCCTGGCGATCGCCATCGCGGCGGGCTTCGTCATCGGCAAGCTGCGGCTCGAGGGCTGGCTGCAGGACTGGGTGCGCGACATCCAGTCGGGCGCGGCCGCCGCGGGCCTGGCCGGAGACGCGCCGCCGGCCTTCGCCGAGCGCTGCCGCCGCGGGCTGGAGGCAGTGCGCGAGATCTTCGGACGGGTCTGGATCTGGATCCTGCTCGGCATCGCGCTCGGCGCGGCGATCCACGGCTATGTCCCCGAGGACATGATGGTCCGGATCATGGGCGCCGGGACCTGGTGGTCCGTCCCCGCCGCGGTGCTGATGGGCATCCCGATGTACACCAATGCCGCGGGCGTCATCCCGATCGTCGAGGCGCTCCTGTCGAAGGGCGCGGCGCTCGGGACGGTGCTGGCCTTCATGATGAGCGTCATCGCGCTCTCCCTGCCCGAGATGGTCATCCTCCGCCAGGTCCTGACCCTGCGCCTGATCGCCGTTTTCATCCTGGTGGTCGGCAGCGGCATCCTGGCGGTCGGCTACCTCTTCAACTTCCTGTTCTGAAAGGACGCTTCCATGAAATCCGTTGCAATCTACGGCCCCGGCTGCAAGCGCTGCGCGGCCACCGCGCAGATGGTCGAGGCCGCCGCCGCCAAGCTGGGCATCGAGGTCGGCATCGAGAAGGTGACCAATGCCAGGGCCATCGCCATGGCCGGCGTGCTCGCCACCCCGGGCATCGCCATCGACGGCCATCTGGTCCATGCCGGCGGGCTCCCGGACGAGGCGCGGCTGGAGGACTGGCTGTCCTCCTGAGCCCGGCCGGTCATCCCCGGCGCCGGCGCGACAGAAGGCCGGCGCCGAGGATGACCATGCCGATCCGGCTGATATGGCAGACCACCACGAAGGAGACCTCGAGGTTCAGCGCCAGCGCCAGCAGGCTCATCTCGGCCAGCCCGCCCGGCGCAAAGGCCAGCAGGATCCCCTCGGGCGGCAGGTCGATCACCAGATGCAGCCCGAAGGCGAAGGCCAGCGCGACGCAGAGCAGGATCACCGTCGCCCCGGCCGAGGTCGCCAGCACCTGCAGCACCCGCCCGGTCGAGATCCCCGCGAAGCGGCAGCCGACCGTGGTGCCCAGGACGACCTGGGCCGCGGCGATGACCAGGCTCGGCACGGCGAAGCTGCTGGCGCCGCTCCAGTGCAGCAGCATCGAGGCCAGCATCGGCCCGATCAGGAAGGGCGCGGGCAGCCGCGCCAGCCGCCCCAGCCCGGTGCCCGCCGCGATCGCCCCGAGGAAATAGGCGGCGTCCATCGCGCCCATCGCCGAGAGCGGCCGCCACTGCGCCGCCTGCGCCACCGGATCGGCGCCGGTCGCCAGCGTCATCACCAGGGGCAGGAACATCACCACCAGGAAGATCCGCGCGGAATGCATCAGCGCGATGGTGCGCTCGTCCCCGCCCCGCTCGGTGCCGAGGATCACCATGTCGATCAGACCGCCCGGCATCGCCGAGAAGAAGGCGGTGACCGGATCGAGCCGGGCGACGCGGCGCAGGTAGAGCGTGCAGATCGCCGCCGAGACCGCCAGGTAGGCGGCGAGCCCCGGCAGGGCCGGCCACCAGAGCGCGGCGCTTTCCAGCGTGTCGCGGCCGAATTGCGATCCGAGCATCGCGCCGATCACCGCCGACATCGGCGGCCGGGCGCGGCGCGATCCCTTGACCGGCAGATGCAGGATCGAGGCCAGCCCGGACGCCGCCATCGAGCCCAGCATCCACGACAGCGGCATGCCGATCCAGGTGAAGAGCGCCCCGCCCGCCGTTCCCGCGGCGAGCGCCATGGCGAAGCTGGGGCGGAGCCCGGCCGTCATGCCGCCCTTGCGTCGTTGAGATGGCAGGCCGCGCGGTGTCCCGGCGCGACCTCGCGGATCACCGGCACCTCGGAACGGCAGCGCGCCGTCGCCAGCGGGCAGCGCGGATGGAAATGGCAGCCCGGCGGCGGATCGAGCGGGCTCGGCAGCTCGCCCTTGACGGCCGAGAAGCGCCGCTTGCCCGGGCGGATCCGCGGCACCTCGGCCAGGAGCTGGCGGGTATAGGGATGGTTCGGCCGGGCGAAGACCTCTTCGACCGGCGCCTCCTCGACCACCCGGCCGAGATACATGATCGCCACCCGGTCCGAGATATGCTCGACCACGCCCAGATCGTGGCTGACGAAAAGATAGGTCAGGTCGAGCGCCTCGCGCAGATCCATGAAGAGGTTGAGGATCTGCGCCTGGATCGACACGTCGAGCGCCGCCACGCTCTCGTCGCAGACCAGGAAATCCGGCTGCACCGCCAGGGCGCGGGCGATGTTGACCCGCGCCCGCTGCCCGCCCGAGAACTGGTGCGGCAGCCGCCGCTTCATCGCCGGGTCGAAGCCGGCCTTCCTGAGATAGCCGTCGACATAGGCGCCGCGCGCGCCCGCGATCATCCCGTGGATCTGCGGCGCCTCGGCGACCAGCGCCTCGACGCTCATCCGCGGGTTCAGCGCCGCCATCGGGTTCTGGAAGATCATCTGCGCCGCCAGGTCGGCCTCCTTCAGCCGGCGGCCCTTCAGCTTGCGGCGGTCCTCGCCCTTCCAGAGCACGGCACCTTCGGAGGGCGGCAGGATGCCCGCGGCGATGCGGCCGAGCGTGGACTTGCCGCAGCCCGACTCGCCGACAAGGCCCAGCACCTCGCCCTTGCGGATGCTCAGGTCGACCGCGTCGAGCGCATGGACCACCGGGGCGGGCTTGGCGGCGCCGATCGCCATGGCCAGGCGCTGCGCCAGGTCGGGCGCGCTGCCGAAGCGGCGCGAGACCTGGCGCAGCTCGAGAAGGGGCGCGGCGGCGGCGGGATCGGTCATGCTCACGCGAGCGTCTCCTCATGCGGGTGGAAGCAGCGGTGGTAGGCGCCGAGGCTGCCGAAGCGGCCCGGCCGGGCGGCGCAGGCGGCATCGGCGCGGCCGCAGCGGCTGCGGAAGGCGCAGCCGGCGGGCATCCGGCCGAGGCTGGGAGTGACGCCGGGGATCTGCGCCAGCCGGGTGCCGCGGGTGTTCTCGGACGGGACCGAGCGGATCAGCCCGCGCGTATAGGGATGGCGCGGCGCGCGCAGCACCTCCTCGATGCCGCCGGTCTCGACGATGCGGCCGCCATACATCACCGCGATCCGGTCGGCGAGCCCCGAGACGATGGCCAGGTCATGGGTGATCCAGATGACAGCCGTGCCCTGCTCCTCGGTCAGCTTCTGGAATTCCGACAGGATCTGCGCCTGGATGGTGACGTCGAGCGCGGTGGTCGGCTCGTCGGCGATGATCAGATCCGGCCGGTGCAGCAGCGCGATGGCAATCGCCACCCGCTGCCGCATGCCGCCCGAGAATTCATGCGGATAGCCGTCGAGCCGTTCCTCGGGCGAGGGAATGCCGACCAGGCCGAGCGCGTCGCGCGCCCGCGCCCGCGCCTCCTGGCGCGAGATCTGCACATGGGCATGCAGCGCCTCGGTCATCTGCGTGCCGATCCGCAGCACCGGGTTCAGCGTCATCATCGGGTCCTGGAAGACCATGGCGATCCGGCGCCCGCGCAGCGAGCGGCGGGTGTCGGCATCCGCCTGCGCCAGATCCGCCCCGTCGAACAGGATCTGCCCCGCGGCGACGCGGCCGGGCGGATCGACCAGCCCCATGATCGAAAAGCCGGTGACGCTCTTGCCGGACCCGCTTTCGCCGACAAGGCCCAGCACCTCGCCGCGGGCGAGCTGGAAGGAGACCTCGTCCACCGCGCGCAGGTCGCCTTCGGGACCTGGAAAGGCGGTGACGAGGCCGCGGACATCGAGCAGAGCGGTCATCGGGCCCTCCGGGGATTGAGCACGTCGCGCAGCCGGTCGCCGACGAGATTGATGGAAACGATGGTCAGGAGCAGCGCGATGCCGGGATAGAAGCTGATCCAGTAGAGCCCCGAAAGCAGGTACTGGTAGCCATTGGCGATCAGCATGCCGAGCGACGGCTGCGTAACCGAGGCGCCGAGCCCGAGGAAGGAGAGCGTCGCCTCAAGCCCGATGGCGCGGGCCACCTGCATGGTGGCGATGACGATGATCGGCGCCAGGCAGTTCGGCAGCATGTGGCGCAAGAGCACCCGGTGGCCGGGGATGCGCAGGCAGCGCGCGGCCTCGATATACTCCTTCTCGCGCTCCACCAGCGCGGTGCCGCGGGCGGTCCGCGCATAGGTCGCCCATTCCGCGACGATGATCGCCAGCACGACATTGGCCACGCCGTTGCCGAGGATCGCCAGCACCATCAGCGCCATCAGGATCGTCGGAAAGGACAGCTGCAGGTCGACGAGCCGCATCACCGCGGTCTCGGCACGCCCGCCCAGATAGGCCGCCATCAGCCCCGCGGTGGTGCCGATCAGCGCCGCAACGATGGCCGAGGCCAGCCCGACGATAAGCGAGGTGCGCAGCCCGTACATGATCCCCGAGAGGATGTCGCGCCCCTGCCCGTCCGTGCCCAGATGGTAGGGCAGCCCGGCGAAGCTCTCGGATCCGGGAGGCAGGCGGCTGTCCATGATGTCGAGCTGCATCAGGTCGTAGGGATCCTGCGGCGCCAGGAGCGGCGCGAAGACCGCGACTGCGATGATCGCGACCAGCCCCAGGGCGCCGACCAGCGCCGAGGGCGCGGCGAAGAAGCGGCGGATCGCGGGCCAGGCGCGGGCGGGCGGCGGCGCCTCCTCGGCGGCGGCGATCCCGGCAGTGTCGGCAAGCTTGCTGTCCATGGCGGCCTATCCCTTGCCGTCGAGCCGGACGCGCGGGTCCAGCAGCGTGTAGCAGATGTCGATGACGAAGTTCAGCGACACGAAGAGCACGACCATCATCATCAGGTAGGCGACGATGACCGGACGGTCGAGCAGGTTGATGCTGTCGATGATCAGCTTGCCCATGCCCGGCCAGCCGAAGATGCTTTCCGTCACCACCGAGAAGGCGATGAGCGATCCGAATTCCAGCCCGATGATGGTGATGACCGGGATCATCAGGTTCTTCAGGATATGGACCAGCACGATGCGGCTCTCGCGCAGGCCCTTGGCGCGGGCGAACTTGACGAAGTCCTGCAGCACCACCTCCTGCACGCCCGCGCGGGTCAGCCGCAGGATCAGCGAGGTCTTGAAGAGCGCGAGGTTCAGGGCGGGCAGGACCAGATGCGCCAGCCCGTCGCGGGTGAGGAAGGACCATTTCGCGCCCAGGAACTCCGCCGTCTCGCCGCGCCCGTTCGAGGGCAGCCAGCCCAGCTGCACCGCGAAGAGCAGGATGAACATCAGCCCCACCCAGAAGGTCGGCAGCGAGAAGCCGAGGATCGAGCCGGTCATGATCAGCCGAGAGGAGATCCGCTCGGGATAGAGCCCGGCATAGAGCCCCAGCGGCAGGCCGATGACGATGGCGATGACCATCGCGCAGAGCGCCAGCTCCAGCGTCGCGGGCAGCCGTTCGGCGATCACCTGCAGCGCCGGGCGGCCATAGACGAAGCTGTCGCCGAAATTGCCCTGGGCCAGCCCGTGGAGGAAGCCCAGGTACTGCCGCCAGAGCGGCTGGTCCAGCCCGAGATTCTGGATCACCCGCAGCCGCTCGGCCTGGTTCAGATCCGGGTTGATCAGGATGTCGACCGGGTTGCCGATCACGTTGACGCCGAGAAAGACGATCAGCGTCATCGCGAAGATGACGAATCCCGCCTGTATCGCGCGCCGGATGAGAGTGGTGATCATGACTCTGGGTCCTTCGGGGTCACGCGACGCTGATCGCCATGCCGTCGCGCTGCGGATCGGCAGCGCCCGAGGAGATCCCGTCGCTGATCCGGATACCGTGAAGCGCGGCAAAGGCATAGGTCTGCGGCGAGCGCACCACGTCATAGCCCTCGGCGCGCAGCTCGGCGGCGACGGAGCGGCGGATGCGGTTGCAGATGTCGATGCTGTTCGACACGCCGACCAGCCGCGGCGCCGCCACCGCCTCGTGGATGCCCATGCCGAAATCGATCATGTTGACGATCCCCTGGGCGACGGTGGGCGCGATGTAGCTGCCGCCCGGCGCGCCGATCACGATGGCCGGGCTGTCGCCGTCGAAGACGATGGTCGGCGCGGCCGAGCTGGCGCGGCGCTTGCGCGGGGCGATCGAGGCGGCTCGGCCCGGGCGCGGGTCGAACCGGCCCATCAGGCCGTTGTACATGAAGCCCAGCCCGTCGGTGATCGCGCCCGAGGGCGATCCCAGCGAATGGGTCAGCGCCACGGCATTGCCCTCGCGGTCGATCACCGAGATATGCGTCGTGTCGCGCTGCGACAGGTCCAGCCGCTCGACATTGGCGCGCTCGCCCCGCTTGATCCGGTCCGCGATCGCGGCGGCATGGGCCTTCGACAGCAGCCGTTCCACCGGCACCTCGACATAGGCCGGGTCGCCCATATGGGCATCCTTGTCGATCGTCATGTGCTTCATCGCCTCGAAGAGCGTGCGCACGTATTCCGCCGTGCCATGGCCCATCGCGGCGAGGTCGAAATTCTCCAGGATGTGCAGGAGCTCGATCATCGGCATGCCCGATCCCGGCGGCGGGCTGGAGGCGACCGGATGGCCGCGGTAGCTGCCCCAGACCGGCGCCGCGCGGGTGACGGCGTACTGCGCCAGGTCCTCGCGCCCGATCAGCCCGCCATGGGCGGCGAAATCCGCGGCGATCTGTTCGGCGATCTCGCCATGGTAGAAGATGTCGGAGGAGCCGCTTTCCGCGATCCGCCGCAGGGTGCGGCCGAGATCGGGATTGCGCAGGATCTCCCCGACGCCGCGCAGCGTGCCGTCCTCGCGGAAGTAGACCCGCCGCCCGGTGGCGGAGAAGGCCAGCTTGTCGCGGGTATTCACCTGGCCGTCGCCGCTCTGGTCCTTGGTCCAGTACCAGTGCATGTGCGGGCGGATCTTGAAGCCCTCCTCGGCATAGCGGACCGCCGGGGCGATCAGGTCGGCCCAGTCCCAGCTGCCGTAGTCGCGCAGCGCCGTCTCGTAGCCCTTCAGAGAGCCCGGAGTGCAGCAGGCCAGGTAGCCGAGCTCCGAGATATTGTCCTCGAGGATGAAGCCGAAGCCGTCGCGGCTCTGGCCCTTGAGCTTGTCGAGCCACATGTCCGGCACCGCCTTCGCCGGGGCGAGCGCGTAGAATTCCAGCACCTCGTGGAGGCCGCGCCCGGGCATGTAGACCTGCATCGAGCCGAAGCCGCCGATCCCCGACATCTGCGGATCAACCACGCCCTGCACGAAGGCGCAGGCCAGCGCCGCGTCGACGGCATTGCCGCCGCGCTCCAGCACCTCGGCCCCGGCCTCCACCGCTTCGGGCTGGGGCGCGACAATGGTGGCGTTGCGGATCATGCGCGGCGCTCCTTCAGGGTGCGGGCCAGGAAGGCCTTGACCCGGCCGATGCATTTCATCCGGTCATGCGAGACGCCCGGCACCTCGTCGAAGGTCACGCTGGCCCCCGCCGCCTCGAAGGATCTCTGCAGGCTGCGCAGCCGCTCTGGCCGGGTGCTGCCGGCATCGTTGGCGCCTTCCATGTAATAGGCCGCGCCGGGCGCATGGGTGATCTCCCAGGTCTCCAGGTCGAGGCTGCCCACCACCATGTGCACCGGCAGCCGCGCCAGCGCCGCCGCGTCGAAGGGACGGCCGAACTTCTCCGCCAGGTCGCGGATGCCGACCCACCAGTCGCGCGCGGGATCGAGCAGCGTCACCGAGCCCGGCGCGCCGATCGAGACCGCCCAGAGCTTCTCGGGATGCAGGATCGCGAAGCGGTGGGCGAAATGGCCGCCGCCGGAATAGCCGAACAGGGCGAAGCGCGACCAGTCCTGGCCGTATTTCTCCGCCATCTCGGCGACCATGGCGAGGACCAGCTCGTCATAGCGGATGTCGCCCTCGGCCATGTACTTGTAGCCCGAGCGCGCGCCGTCGCCGCGGACATTGACCGGGAAGACCGGGCAGAGGATGGCGCAGTCGTTGTAGAGCCCGAATTCGGCGAAGCCGTCGCGGAACTCGAAGGCCGAGGTGCGGCCGGTGCCATGCACCGCCACCAGCAGGTCCAGCTTGCGCCCGTCCGCCGCGGCGGGCGGCACGTAGAGCATCATGTGGAAGCGCGGATCCGCGCTCGAGGCGAAGATGGCGGTTTCGCCATAGTCGTAGATGGCCCGGGCGCGCGCTGCGCTCCCGGCCGTTGCAAGCTCCTGCATGGGGTCTCCTGTCGGGAAGGGTCGTCTGCGCCGCCGGAGGGGCGGCAGGGGCCGGGGACATGCGCCGTCCCCGGCGGGCCGTTTCACTCGGTGCTGCCATGCACCTCGTAGGCCAGGGTGTACTTGTCGCCGCGCGGCGCGAACTCGATGCTGGACTTGGCGCCCATCACGACATTCTCGTAATGCATCGGCAGCAGCCAGACATGGTTGAAGGTCAGCTCGGACACCTTCTGCAGCAGCGGTTCGCGGGCGTCCTCGGCCAGGGTGGAGGTCGCCTCGTCGAGCAGCGCGTTGATCTCCGGCACGTCGATGCCGCCGCCATTGTAGCGCCCGGTGCCCTTCTCGGCGTCTCGGCCCGCGACCACGGCCAGGGCCGGGTTCGACACCTCGCCGGTATTGACGCCCCAGGAGCCCAGGAAGAGCGAGTAGTCGCCTTTCGAGTACTTGCCGGAATAGACCGACCAGGGCAGCACCTCGACCTTGGTGTCGATGCCGATGCGGGTCAGCATCTGCCCCGCGGCCTGCAGCACCTCGCTGTCATTGACATAGCGGCCCGAGGGCCCGTGGATGGTCAGCGCGAAGCCGTCGGGATAGCCCGCCTCGGCCAGCAGCGCCTTGGCGCCCTCGGGGTCGTAGCCGACCTTCTCCACCAGGTCGGAATGGCCGAAGAAGCCCTCGGCGACGAACTGGTCGGCGACGGTGCCGTTCTTCTGCATCACCCGGTCGACGATCGCTTCGCGGTTCATCGCCATCAGGAGCGCGCGGCGCACCCGCTCGTCCTTGAACGGGTTCGATCCCAGCGGCGAGCCGTCCTTGGCGGTGACGAAGGGCGACTCGTCGCGCGCCACGTCCATGCCCAGGAAGACCAGCCGGGTCGACTGGCCGCGGATCACCTTCAGATCGGCATTCTGCTCGACCCGCGCGACGCCCTCCGCGGGCAGGGTCTCGATCAGGTCCAGGTCGCCCGCCAGCAGCGAGGCCAGTCGGCCGCCATCGTCGGGCACCAGCCGCAGCGTGACCTTGCTCCACTCCGCGGGGCCGTCGAAGTAGTCGTCGTTGCGCTCCAGCTCGATCCGGTCGCCGGGCGTGTAGGAGACCAGCTTGAACGGGCCGGTGCCGACCGCGGCGGGGCCGGTCTCGAAATCGGCGACGGACGCGTCGGCATAGTCGGCGCTGATGATGCGGATGCGGCTCAGCGAGTTGAGGATCATCGGGTCCGGCACCGTGGTCTCGACCAGCACGGTATGCGGATCCTCGGCGGTGACGCTGGCGATGTTGCGGGTATAGGAGGCGAAGGCCTGGCTGTCCTTGTCGCGCGCGCGGATCAGCGAGGCGACCACGTCCCCGGCGTCGAAATCGCTGCCGTCATGGAATTTCACCCCCTCGCGCAGCTTGAAGCGCCAATGGGTGTCGTCGACGATCTCCCATTCGGTGGCCAGCTGCGGCTTGTTCTCGGCGGCGCCGCCGCGGTTGATCAGGCTGTCCCAGATATGGCGGCTGGTCGCGTTGTTGGGCGAGTTGGAATCCTCGTGCGGGTCGAGCGAGGTGATCGGCGCGGCCATGCCGATCGACAGATGCGCCTCCTGCTGTGCGAGGGCGGGGACGGCGGCAGAGGCGGCAAGCAGAGCGAGAACGGAGCCATGGAAACGGCGCCGGGTCATGGAGGTCAGCAAAGTCAGGTTCCCTTGTTGGAGGCCGGTCCGTCCTTGTCCGGGCGGTTCGGCAAGGCCGCGCAAGCGGTCCAGATGCGCCGAGAAAACGAAAGACGGGACATGAATGTCAATTTCATTTTGATCTTGTTTCGGTAGACGAAACGCCTAGGATTGACGGCGGATACCCCAGGACCAGGTGACCGGATTTGCAGGATTACGTCGTAGATTCAGTAGATAAAGCGCTCAATCTGCTCATGGCCGTGGCGCGCAAGCCGAATGTCGGCGTCACGGAACTGGCGCAGAAAACCGGCATTACCAAGTCCCGGGCCTACCGTCTGTTGCATACAATGGAACAGCGCCAGATCGTCAAGCGCACCAGCGAAAGCACCTACGGGCTCGGCGATGCCATGCTGATCCTCGGGATCACCGCCAGCACGCAGACCGACATGATTCGCCTGGCCACGCCGATCCTCGAAGAGCTCTGCCAGCGGGTGAACGAAACCGTGCAGCTGCGGATCATCGACGGGGTGGAGGCGCTGTGCATCGCCAAGGCGGAGCCCTCGCGCGACCTGCGGGTGCATGCCAATGTCGGCCGCCGCAGGCCGCTCTATGCCGGGTCGCCGAAATGCCTGCTCGCCTACCAGCAGCCGGACTTCATCGACCGCTGCGTGCCGGCCAAGCCGCCGGCGCTGACCGCACAGACGCCGAAATCGCGCCGCGCCATCCTGGCCGAGCTCGAACGGATCCGCGGCCAGGGCTACTGCGTCAGCCGCGGCGAGGTCAGCGAGCACCAGGTTTCCTGCGCGGCACCGGTCTACGCGCTCGACACCTCGGTCGTCGCCTCGATCCACGTGGTCGCCCCGGCCTTCCGCATCCGCGATTCAGAGCTGGCGCATATCATCCGGCTGGCGACCTCGGCCGCCGAGCGGCTTTCCCGCGCGCTCGGCTGGTCCGAGGAGGGCTGAGCCCTAGCGCTCCTGCAGCGCCAGCCGCAGCCCCAGCGCGCAGTAGATCCCGCCAGTGACCCGGTCGAGCCAGCGGCGCAGCCCCGGCGCGCGTCCGAGCGCCCGGCCGAGCTGCCCCGCGCCAAGCGCCGCCGCCATGGTCGCCACCGTGCCCATCGCCACGAAGATCGCGCCGAGCAGCAGGAGCTGCAGCGCGATGGCGCCGTTCTCCGGGGTGACGAATTGCGGCAGGAAGGCGAGGAAGAACATCGCCGATTTCGGGTTCAGCATCTCGGCGAGCCAGGCCTGGCGGAAGGCGGCCCCCACGGCCAGATACGGGCCCGCGGCACCGGGGGCGGTGCCCCCGGGCCGGGCGAGCAGGCTGCGCAGGCCGAGATAGACCAGATAGGCGGCGCCCGCGAGCTTCACGACGGTGAAGGCGCTGGCGGAGGCCATCACGATGGCCGAGACGCCGATCACCGCCAGCACGGTATGGCACAGGTCGCCCAGGGCGATGCCGAGGCTCGTCGCCATGCCGACCCGCAGCCCCGAGGAGGCCGTGCGCGCCAGGGTCATGAGGATCGAAGGGCCGGGAAAGAAGACGAACCCTGCAAGCACGGCAATGTAGGTCATCAGCGTCGCAGGATCGGGCATCGGTCTGTCTCCTTGTCCGGGGTGATCCGGCGAGGCTAGCGGGCGATGCGCCGCCTGGCCAGTGCGCGCGCGGAAAACCCCGCCCCTGCGCCACCGCGTCCTGGCCGCACGGGGCGTCCTGCCGCTATGCTGGGCGGGACGGGACCGCGACCGGTCGCGACGGGCCTGCCGGAGGAGGACCGCATGAGACTGCTGCCTTGCGCCATGCTCGCCGCCATGGCGACCGCCGCCCAAGCCGAGGGGCCGGTGCTCGACCTGCCGGGCTTCCCCGACTACGCCATCCTCGGGACCGGCGCGGGGCCGCGCTATCCGGGCTCCGACGAGACCGTCTGGGCGGTGGTCCCCGCGGCACGCAAGAGCTTCGGGGCGCGCTATGTCAGCCTCGAGGCGAATTACCTGAGCATCAACCTGCTCGACCAGCCGAACTGGAAGGCGGGCCCGGCGGGCATCCTGCGCTTCGGCCGCGGCGAGGCCGACGACCCGGCGATCGACGCGCTGCCCGACATCGCCATCTCGGTCGATCTCGGCGGCTTTGTCGCCTGGGAGACCGGCGGCGCCGATCCGCGCGACCGCTGGCGCATCGGCGCGGGGGTCCTGCAGGATGCGACCGGGGTCCATGACGGCTATGTCGCCGACCTGAACCTGCGCCGCTGGCTGCCGGTCGGGCGCTATGGCGCGCTGGGGCTCGGGCTGGCGGCAAGCTGGGCGTCGGAGGACTACATGGACACGTATTTCTCGGTCGATGCCCGCGCCTCCGCGCTGAGCGGGCTGCCAAGCTATTCTGCCGGGGCGGGCTGGCGCGACGCGCGGATCACCGCGATCTACGTCCAGCCGGTCAGCCGCCACTGGGCGGTGGGCGCGGGGCTTCTCTATGCGCATCTCCTCGACGGCGCGGCCGACAGCCCTGTCACGGCCTCGCGCGGCCAGCTCTTTGGCGGGGTCGGCATCGCGCGCGCCTGGTAGCGCGCGTTAGCGGGTCAGGGCACGAAGCCCGAAAGCTCGCGGCCCGCGCGGATCAGCTCGCGGCGGTAGTCGCCGTAATGCGCCAGCGCGTCCTCCTTCGGCGCGACGATGCAGACCGTGGCGACGCAGCGCCCGCGCGGATCGGACACCGGCGCGGCGAAGCAGTGGGTGAAGGTGTCGACGATGCTGTCGAAGGAGAAGAACCCCTCGGCATGGGCCTGGCGGATCTCGGCCAGCCAGGCGGGCACGTCCATCGCCGCGCCATCGGGAAGGGTGAAATCCTCCGGCGGGATCAGGTCCAGGATCTCCTGCTCGGAGCGGCCGCCGAGCAGCAGCCGCCCGGAGGCGGTCCAGGGGATCGGGGTGAGCTGGCCAATATCGGCGCTGATGCGGAAGGGCCGGCTGCCCTCGATCTGCAGCGCGACCGTGTACTTGTCGCCGTCTAGCATGCAGAACTGCGACATCTCCCGCGTCCGCCCGGTCAGGTCGCGCAGCACGCTTTCGGCGCGGCGGGTCAGGTCGAAATGGTCCTGGTAGGCGAGGCCGAGGAAGAACAGCCGCCGCCCCAGATAGACGCCGCCATCGCCGGTCTCCTCCAGCATGCCGTGATCGGTCAGCGAGGCGACGAGGTCGTAGACGGTGGATTTCGGCGCGCCGATCGCCTGGGCGATCTCGGCGGGGCGGCGGGGCGCCTTGACGGCGCGCAGATGGTCGAGGATGTCGAACGCGCGGTCGATCCCGCGCGCCCTCTTGCGTTCCGTGCCATCCTTCATCGCCATCCGTTCCCCGCCCGCGCCTGCCCGTCCGTCAGCTGCGGCGATAGGCGATGCAATCCACTTCGATCTTGCAATCGACCACCATGGAGGACTGGACGCAAGCCCTGGCCGGAG
Organism: Poseidonocella sp. HB161398; assembly: GCF_005870025.1. Lineage (GTDB taxonomy): Bacteria > Pseudomonadota > Alphaproteobacteria > Rhodobacterales > Rhodobacteraceae > Mangrovicoccus. The sequence continues at coordinate 12,524 of NZ_VATA01000058.1, read as the reverse complement.
GGTTGTCGCCGAAGTACTGCGCGAAGACGCCGTTGAAGGACCAGAAATCGCGCGGATCGTCCAGCCAGACGCCGATGCGCATGATGTCCTCTGCGCCATAGCCCGCCTCCTCGACGATCTTCAGCATGTTGCGGATCGCGATATGGGACTGCTCGACGATGCCGTTTCCGGACACTTCGCCGTCGACCATCGGCGTCTGGCCGGAAACATAGAGCCAGCCATCGGCCTCGGTGGCCTTGGCGAAGGGCAGCGCCTTGCCGCCATTGCCCTTGGCATCGCCGACGCCGTGTCGCTTGATCGTCATGGGGGGTCTCCGTTCTTTCGTCATTCAGGATTGGGAATTCGAGAGGAAGGCCTTCAGCCGCTCGGTGCCGGGCGCGCCGAAGATCTGCTCGGGCGGGCCCTCCTCGTGGATGCGACCCTGGTGCATGAAGACCACGCGCGAGGACACGTCGCGGGCGAAGCGCATCTCGTGGGTGACCAGCAGCATGGTCATGCCGTCGCGGCCCAGGTCGCGCACCACGGCCAGCACCTCGCTGACCAGCTCGGGATCGAGCGCCGAGGTGACCTCGTCGAAGAGCATCAGCTGCGGCGCCATGGCGATGGCCCGCGCGATGGCGACGCGCTGCTGCTGGCCGCCCGAGAGCTGGCCGGGGAAATGGTCCTTGCGCGCCAGCATGCCGACCCGGTCGAGCCAGCTCTCGGCGATGGCGCGGGCCTCTTCGGCGGGCAGCTTCTTGGTCTTTGTCAGCCCCAGCATGACGTTCTTCACCGCGCTCAGATGCGGGAAGAGGTTGAACTGCTGGAAGGCCATGCCGGTCATCGCGCGCTGCCGGGCGATCTGGCGCTCGGGCAGGCGGCGGCGGCGGCCGCCCTCCTCGCGGTAGCCGATCGGCTCTCCCGCGATCTCGATCCGGCCGCGGCCGAACTCCTCCAGCAGGTTGACGCAGCGCAGGAGCGTCGTCTTGCCCGAGCCCGAGGAGCCGATCAGCGAGACCACGTCGCCCTTGTGCATCGCCAGGTCGATGCCCTTGAGCACTTCGAGCTCGCCGAAGCTCTTGTGAAGGTCGGTGATGTTCAGGACAGGGATCATGCGGAGGCCTCAGCGGGGGATGGCGATGCGGCGCTCGACGGCGCGGCCCGCCTGCTCGATCGCGAAATTCAGGACGAAGTAGACCAGCCCGGCGAAAAGGTAGAATTCGAGGCTGAGATAGGTGCGCGAGATGACCTGCTGCACGGCCAGCAGGAACTCCACCACGCCGATCACCGACAGCAGCGTCGAGGCCTTGACGATTTCGGTCGCGGTATTGACCCAGGTCGGCAGCATCTGGCGCAGCGCCTGCGGCAGCAGCACCGAAGTGAAGGTCTGCCCGAAGGTCAGGCCGATGGATTTCGCCGCCTCGGTCTGGCCCGCGGGGATGGCGTTCAGCGCGCCGCGGAGAATCTCGCCGACATGGGACGAGCAGAACAGCGTCAGCGCCAGGCAGCCGGCCTGGAAGGCATCCAGATCGAGCCCCGCCGCCGAGAAGATGTAGTAGCAGGCCAGGATCAGCACGAAGACCGGCGTGCCGCGCAGGAAGTCGGTATAGATGCGCAGCGCGATCCTCAGCGGCAGCCGACCGTAGCTGAGCCCCAGCCCGACGAGAAGGCCCAGCAGCGTGCCGAGCGCGACCGAGCCCGCCGAGATCAGCACCGTCTGCCAGAGCCCGGCAAGGAGGTTCGCGCGCGCCGCCCAGAGATCGGCGAGGAAGAACTCGAAATTCATGGCGGGCTCCTCAGCGCGGGATCGACAGGCGGGCTTCGAGACGGCGCAGGAGCGCGGCGATCGCCACGCAGGCGCCGACATAGATCAGCGAGGCGACCATCCAGGTCTCGATCACCCGGAAGCTCTCGACATTGATCTTGCGGGCATAGAAGGTCAGCTCGGGCACCGCGATGGCGGCGGCCAGCGAGGTGTCCTTGAAGAGCGAGATGAAGTTGTTCGACATCGCCGGCAGGACGTTGCGGAACATCACCGGGATGATCAGGTAGCGCTTGATCTTCCATTCGGTCAGCCCGATCGCCAGCCCCGCCTCGCGCAGCCCCGGCGGCAGCGCCACCAGCCCCGAGCGGTAGACCTCGGCCAGGTAGGCGCCGGCATAGAGCGACAGGGTGAAGATGAAGGACGGGATCTTGTCCATCGCGATGCCGAGCTGCGGCAGCGCGAAATAGCAGAAGAGGATCAGCACCAGGATCGGCGTGTTGCGGATCGCCGAGACGTAGCATTGCGAGATCCAGCGCAGCGCCCGGTGCCGCGAGAGCATCCCGAACGCCGCGGCCAGACCCAGCACGCAGCCGATGGCGATCGAGACCAGCGCCAGGAACAGCCCCAGCATCAGCCCTTCGGCCAGCAGGTCCCAGTTGCGCCAGACGACGGCGAAGTTGAAGTCGTAGGTCACGGGTCAGGTCCGGGATGCGGCTGGGTTACTTGTACTCGACCGGGAAGCCGATCTGCGGCTGCTCCAGCTCCTCGCCGAACCACTGGGCGAAGCTGGCGCTATAGAACGGGAACTCGACCCCGGTCATGCCCTCGTGCAGCACGGTGTTGACGAAGTTCAGCCAGCGCTGGTCGCCCGGCGCCACGGCGCAGGAATAGCTCTGCGGGTTCCAGCCGAAGCCCGCATCCTTGTAGCGGCCCGGGTTCTGCACCATGAACCAGCGCAGCGCCGACTGGTCGGTCGCCGCGGCATCGGCCCGGCCGGAATTCAGCGCCTGGTACATGAGGTCGACGCTGTCGTACTGGTCGACCTCGGCCCCGGGCAGCGCCTGGTGGACCATCTCCTCGGCATAGACATTCTGCAGCACGGCGACGGTGACATCGCCGCCTGCCGCCTTCAGCGCGTCGTAATCGGCGAAATCGCCGCGATCCATCATCAGGAGGCCGACGCCCTCGCGGTAGTAGGGGATGGTGAATTCCACCTGCTGCGCGCGCTCGGCGGTGACGGTCATGAACTGGCAGGTCAGGTCGACCTTGCCGGTGGCGAGGTTCGGGATCCGCGCATCGCCCGACTGCTGGACGTACTCGATCTTGTCGGGGTCGCCGAACAGCGCCTTGGCGACCAGCCGGCCCATGTCGACATCGAAGCCCTGCAGGCTGCCATCCTCGCCGATGAAGTGCCAGGGCGGGTTGGTCGAGCCGGTGCCGAGGATCAGGTGGCCGCGGTCCAGCACCTCCTGCAGGCGGCTCTCCTGGGCGGCGGCGGGCAGCGCGCCGAAAAGGGCCGCCGCGGCAGCCAGGGCGAGAGTGGTCTTCATGTCGGTCTCCACTGTTGCGCCAGCGGGGCTGGCGGTCTGTTCGTTGTCCGTTATAGCGGATTTAAGTCCGTTCTTGCGTATTTCATCTTTTGCGGATTGCCGCCCTGTGTCAATACGGAACTGCAAGAACCCGCCGGGGACCGCCCCGGCCCGAGAGGAGTCATCCCCGATGGACACGCCCGCCCTTGTCGTCGACCTTGCCGTGGTGGAGAGGAACATCGCGGCATTTCAGGCCCTTGCCGATGCTGCCGGGCTGGCCGCGCGGCCCCACGTCAAGACGCATAAAATTCCGGCACTGGCGCAGATGCAGGTCGCGGCGGGGGCCGTCGGCATCACTTGCCAGAAGATCGGCGAGGCCGAGGTCATGGCAGAGGCGGGGCTCGCGGACATCCTGCTGACCTACAACATCCTCGGGGCGGAGAAGCTCGCGCGGCTGCGCGCGCTGGCCGGGCGCTGCCGCCTGTCGGTGACCTGCGACAACGCTCCGGTCGCGCAGGGGCTCTCCGCCGCCTTCGCCGATGCGCCCGCCCCGCTCGAGGTGCTGGTCGAATGCGATACCGGTGCCGGGCGCTGCGGCGTCCAGAGCCCGGCCGCGGCCCTCGCGCTGGCGCAAGAGATCGACGCCCTGCCCGGGCTCGCCTTCGGCGGGCTGATGACCTATCCGCCGATGGCGGAGGCCGGGGCGGTCGATGCCTGGCTGGCCGAGGCGCGCGATCTCTGCCTTGCGGCGGGGCTGGCCTGTCCTCGGATCTCGACCGGCGGCACGCCCAATCTCGGCGACCTCTCCGCCTTCGCCACGGCGACCGAGCACCGCGCCGGGACCTATGTCTACAACGACCGCTCGCTGATCGCCCGCGGCGCCTGCCGGGCGGAGGACTGCGCCGCGGTGGTGATGGCGACCGTGGTCTCGCGCCCCTCGCCCGCGCGGGCGATCCTCGATGCCGGCTCGAAGGCGCTCAGCTCCGACCTGCTGGGGCTGGAGGGGTTCGGCCTGATCCGCGAGGCGCCCGGCGCGCGCATCGCCAGCCTGTCGGAGGAGCATGCCATCGTCGATCTCTCGGGCACGGACTGGCAGCCGCAGATCGGCGCGGTGGTCTCGATCATCCCGAACCATGTCTGCGTCGTGTCGAACCTCTTCCCCGCCGTGACCCTCGTCCATCCTGACGGGCGCCGCGAGGAGGTCCCGGTCGCCGCCCGCGGCAGGCTGCGCTGACCCCGGCGCCGGCAGGGGCCGAAGACGCAGGGGGGCGAGGCCTCACTGATGAGAAAGAAGCTCTTCAGCTCGCTGAACCCGCTTCGGAGGAGAGCACGCCTAGCCGCGCGAGGGCCGTTTTTCCGGTCTTGCCCCCGTCTCCCGTCTCTCGTCGCCGGACGGACATTGCCGGCAGCTTGCTAGGGCGCGAAGCGCAGCACTCGCTGGCAGCCGTCAGCTCCGCTCCGGGGCGGCGTGCAGAACTGGCCGTGGAGCGACAGCACCACCCCGCCCTCGCCCAGCGACCAGGCCTGGGCATGGCCCGACCAGCCCGGCTCCAGCCCGCTGCCGCGCGACAGCCAGACGGTGACCGGGCAGCCGGCCGAGCCGCAGAAATAGCTCGCCGCCCCGTCGCAGCCCAGCCCGGCAAGGTCGGTGACATAGTCCGTCCCGCCATCGCCATCGAGATCGCCCGCCTCCGACAGGAACGCCCCGGTGAAGCCCGGCACGCCGCCGGCGCCGCGGCAGGCGGCGGCGGTCTCGTCGATATAGGCGGTGATCTCCGGCGGCGGTCCGGCCAGAGCGGGAAAGGCAGCACTCATCACGGCCAGCATCGCCGCGGGCAGCAGGGGGAAACCGGGCATCTGCGCCTCCTTCGGTCACGCCGATGGAGCCGCAGAATCGCGCCTGGCTCAAGCGGAATCGAGGCGCTGGCCGCTGCGCGCGGGGCGCGGCGCCTCGCGCAAGGGCACCGCGGCAACGGCCTCGCGCAGCACCGACCAGGCGACCGGCTTCTGCAGGGCGGGCATCGCGGCATCCTCGGTGCCGTCGCGCGGGCCCGGCAGGCTGCAGCCCGACATCAGCAGGACCGGCAGCCCGGGATGGCGCGCGCCGATCGTCCGCGCCAGCGCATGGCCCTGCATCCGGCCCGGCATGACCACGTCCGAAATCACCAGATCCGGCAGCGGCCCCGCCGCCAGCAGCGACAGCGCCGCATCCGCGTCCTGGCAGAGATCGACGCTGTGGCCGTCCATCCGGAGCTGGCGCGCCATCACCTGCGCCACGTTCGGATCGTCGTCGACCAGCAGGATCCGGCGGCTCTGCGCCGCGGGGCGGGGCACCGCGCCGGGCGTCTCCGGCACGGAAGCCCCCCCGGCCAGCGGGAAGGCCATCGAGACCGTCAGCCCCTCGCCCGGCGGGCAGGACAGCCGCAGCCCGCCGCCCGACTGGCGGCAGAAGCCGGAGGCCGCCGACAGCCCCAGCCCGGTGCCCTCGCCGAGCGGCTTGGTGGTGAAGAAGGGCTCCGCCGCCCGCGCCAGCAGCCGCGGCTCCATCCCCGGCCCGTCATCGGAAACCAGCACCGTCGCATGCCATCCCGGCGCCAGGCTCTCGTCCCGGCCGAAGCCCGCCACCGCCTCGGGCCCGAGCTCGTCGATGCGGGTGGAGACGGTGATCGCGCCGCCGCCCGGCTGGGCGTCGCGGGCATTGATCAGCACGTTGAGCAGCGCCTGCCGGAAATTCGCGGCATCGATATCGACCACCGCCGAGGGCGCCGCAAGCCGCGCCGTGACCGCGACATTGGCCGGGCAGAGCCGCCGGAACATCCGCAGGCTGTCCTCCACCAGCGCGTCGAGCGCCACCGGCGCCGGGTCGAGATAGGACTTGCGCCCGTAGGCGAGGAGCTGCCGGGTCAGCTGCGTGGCCTGGTCCGTCGCCCGCAGCGCCTCGTCGACATAGATCTGGTGGGCGCTGCTGTCTCGGTCGCTCTGCAGCAGCTGCAGATTGCCGAGGATCACCGCCAGCGTGTTGTTGAAGTCATGCGCCACGCCGCCGACCAGCCGGCCGAGCGCCTCGATCCGCTGGCCGCGCTCCATCGCCAGCTCGGCGGCGAGCCGCGCTCGCTCGCTGTCGCGCCACATGATCTCGGCATGGGCCGCGCGCAGGTCCGAGCGGTTGGCGAGATGGGCGAAGAAGATCGCCGCCGACTTGCCCAGCACGATCATCGCGAAGGTCAGCATCGCCGCCCGCAGATCCGGCGCGAGCGCGTCGCGCCGCGAGGCCACCAGCGCCATGCCGGTCAGCGCCACGGGTCCCAGCACCAGCACCGGCAGCAGGCGCCGCAGCATCTGGCTGCCCGGGCCCGGCCCCGTCACCACCGCCATCCAGCCCAGCCGGGCATCTTCCGCCAGCAGCGCCAGGAAGAGCAGGCCGAACCCCGCCGCGGTATGCAGCGCCATCTTGGTATAGACCGGGTTCGAGAACAGCGCCTCGGCATTGAAGAGATAGCCCAGAAGCGGGATCGCCACGATGCCGAGCCCGGCAGTCTCCGCCGCCAGCCGCGCAAGGTCGGTCCCGGCCCGCCCGCGCGGCAGCAGGAGGCAGAGCGCGGCGAACAGGCAGATCATCTCCGTCGCCACCGACATGCCGTCCGGCTCGAGGTCCAGCGCCGGTACCGTCAGCGAGGCCGCCACCAGGGCCGGAATGGCCAGCGCGAAGGCGATCCGCAGCGGGCGCAGGGCCGCGCCGACGCCTGCGGCAACCGCCCCCGCAGCGAGCAGCAGGCAGGCCGCCGTGCCCGGCACCATCGCCGGATAGCCGGGGCGGATGCGCAGGAAGACATCCGTCCCGAACCCCCAGCCGGCCGAGAGGTTGAGCAGCGCGACCAGCCCCGCCAGCCCGGCGAGGCCCCGCGGCCAGACCGCCCATCCCGGCGGCAGAGCAGACGGACCGGACGTTGCCGTCACCCCAGGCGCGCGCAGGCCGGCGGGGCCGCGCGGAACGGCAGGACCGGCAGGATTTCAATGAGTCTCGGCATTCTCCTCCCTCCAATCGGCGCCGCTGCCGGACACCGGAAGCGCGGCCTTCCTCTGCCGCGCGCTCCGGGGCTCCCGTCCGGTCAGCCTGTGCGGGACCTCCCCTTGACGCTGGGTCCCGGCCGGATGGCGTCGTTAATCTAGGCAAGCGGTTCGCCGCCGCACAAGAACTTTCTGCCGACTGCGCGTTATCACCTATGCCGCGAGCCCCGGAAAATTGATTCGCCTTACAGTAATACCTGCGCCAGACTGGATCTGCCGCACTGGCAGGCCGGATCCGGCGCGCCGGAGGGGGAGAAGGGAGATGCGCCATGACACATAGCCAGACGAAAATCGCGATTCTGCTCTGCGCGGCGGTCCTCGCCATGCTGCTGGTCGGCCTTGCCGCGGCGCCCTAGCGCCGGTCAGCTGCCGAACTTGCCCGATTGCGTCACATGTCGCTCGACATGTTCGGAGAAGAGCTTCAGCCGTGCCGGGATGCGCTCCAGCGGCGGGTAGTAGAGCGTCAGCCACAGCTCCGGCGGCTGCCAGCCCGGCAGCACGCGGACAAGCGCGCCGCGGTCCAGGTCGGCCTCCAGCATGAAGCGCGGCAGCATCACGATCCCCTGCCCGGCCAGCGCCAGCCCGGCCATCAGCGCGGCATTGTTGGCGGCCAGCTCGGCCCCCGCGCGGATGCGCGCGACGGCGCCGTCGCGGCGCAGCTCCCAGCTTTCGCCGCGAGCGCGGACGTCATGGCCGATGCAGGCATGGTCCGCGAGGTCGTCGGGATGCGCCGGCACGCCGCGGGCCTCCAGGTAGTCCGGCGCGGCGGCCAGGATGCGGTCGACCCGGCAGATCCGGCGCCAGATGCTCGCCGCGTCGCGCGGCGCGACGGAGATGCGGATCGCCAGGTCGAAGCTGTCATCGACGCTGTCGACGAAACTGTCCGACAAGAGCACCGAGAAGGTCACCTGCGGATGCTCGCGGCGGAAGGAAGCGATCGCGGCCGGCAGGGTCTCGGCGCCGAAGCCGATCGGCGCGTTCAGCCGGATCAGCCCGGCGAGGTCGCCATGGCGCTCGCGCAGCTCCTCGGCCGCGCTGCCCAGCCCTTCGAGCAAGGGCGCGACCTGCGCGGCGTAATCCGCCCCCGCGGGCGTCAGCGACACCCGCCGCGTGGTGCGCAGGAACAGCTGCACCCCCAGCCGCGCCTCCAGCGCCGCGACCGCCCGGGTCACCGACGGCGCCGGCAGGCCGAGCGTGCGCGCCGCCCCTGCGAAGCTTGCCTCGCGCGCCACGGCCAGGAAGACCCGCAGCTCCTCGATCTCGCCCATGCGCTGTCCCTCCGCCCGTGGCCTGCTGCAATATTACTGCCGAAAATGAAATGGTGAATGCCAAATTATACCCGTTCACGGAAATGATCTGACACGCCATCTTGGGGACAGCAGAACACAGGAGCGAGACCATGACCCTTCCGATCAACGGCCTTCACCACGTCACCTCGCTGGCCTCCGATGCCCGCGCCAATAACGGCTTCTTCACCCGCACCCTCGGGCTGCGGCGCGTCAAGAAGACGGTGAATTTCGACGCCCCCGACGTCTACCACCTGTATTACGGCGATGCCGCGGGCACGCCGGGCAGCGTGATGACCTATTTCCCCTTCCCCGGCATCGGCAAGGGCCGCGCCGGCGCGGGCGAGGTCGGCGAGACCGTCTTCGCCGTGCCCGAGGGCAGCCTCGGCTTCTGGAAAGAGCGGCTCGGCGCAGGCAACGTGACCGAGAGCGCCCGCTTCGGCGAGACGCATCTGCACTTCGCGGGCCCCGATGGCGACAAGTTCTCGCTGGTGGAAACCGCGGACGGGCGCGACGGCTGGACCGGCGAGGTCGATGCCGACCATGCGCTGCGCGGCTTCCGCGGCGCGACGCTGCGGCTGCGCGATGGCGGCGCCACCGGCGAGCTGCTGCGCTTCATGGGCTATGAGGCGGAAGAGACCCAGGGCAACCTGACCCGCTTCCGCGTGCCCGGCGGCAACGGCGCGGACATCATCGATGTCGAGACCCTGCCCGGCGCGCCCGCGGCGCAGCAGGGCGGCGGCTCGGTCCACCATATCGCCTTCTCGGTCGCCGACCGGGCGGCGCAGGACGAGGTCCGCAAGGCGATCGCGGATACCGGCTACCAGATCACCCCGCCGATCGACCGGGACTACTTCTGGGCGGTCTATTTCCGCACCCCCGGCGGCGTGCTCTTCGAGGTCGCGACCGACGCGCCCGGCTTCGACCGCGACGAATCCCCCGCCCATCTGGGCGAGGCGCTGAAACTGCCCCGCCAGCACGAGCATCTGCGCAAGGTGCTGGAAGGCCATCTGGAACCGATCGGAGACTGACATGCACGCGTTCGAGACCAAGGGCACGCCCCAGATCTTCGCCTTCCACGGCACTGGCGGCGACGAACGGCAATTCGCCGGGCTGGTGCAGCAGCTCTGGCCGGAGGCGGGCCTTGTCGCGCCGCGCGGCGGGGTCTCCGAGCACGGCGCCAACCGGTTCTTCCGCCGCCGCGCTGAGGGCGTCTACGACATGGAGGACCTTGCCGCGCGCACCGCCGAGATGATCGACTTCATCCGCGCGCGGCGCAATGCCGAGGGGCCGGTCTTCGGCTTCGGCTATTCGAACGGGGCCAACATCCTGGCCGCGGTCAGCTTCGCCGCGCCGGATCTCTTCGACCAGCTGGCGCTGCTGCACCCGCTGGTCCCCTGGACCCCGGCACCGCAGCCCGGCCTGTCCGGGCGGCCGGTGCTCCTGACGGCCGGGCGGCGCGATCCGATCACGCCGCCGGGCGCCACCGCCACGCTCGCCGACTGGTACCGCAGCCAGGGCGCCGAGGTGACGCTGGCCCAGCACGAGGGCGGCCACGAGCTGCAGCACAGCGAGATCGCCGCCCTGTCCCGCCATTTCGCCCTGTCCCAGACAGAAGGAGCAGTCCCATGATCCTGATCCACGAGAACATGAGCCGCGGCCGCTCGCAGAAGGGCTGGCTCGACGCGCAGCACACCTTTTCCTTCGGCACCTTCGAGGATCCCGCGCGGATGGGCTTTGCCCGGCTGCGGGTGCTGAACGAGGACCGGATCGTCCCCGGCGCGGGCTTCGCCGCGCATGACCATGCCGACATGGACATCCTGACGCTGGTCCTGTCGGGACGGATCCGCCATGAGGACAGCCTCGGCAACCGCGCCGAGCTGGCCCCGGGCAGCCTGCAGCTGATGCGGGCGGGCCGCGGCGTGACCCATTCCGAGGTCAATGCCTCGCAGGACGAGACCGCCCATGCGCTGCAGATCTGGCTGATCCCGGACGCCCCGGGCGGAGACCCCGGCTACCAGTCGGCGCCCCTGGCCGAGGGGCTGCTGGCCTCCCGCGAGGGGCCGCTGCAGCTCGGCTCGGACACCCGGATCAGCTACCTGCGCGCCGATGACGGCAGCCGCACGGAGCTCCCGGTCGCGCCCGGCCGCGCGGTCTTCGTCCAGGTGCTCGAAGGGCTGGCGCGGATGGAGGACGAGCGCATCGCCGCGGGCGACGGGCTGGCCCTCGAGGAGACGCCGCCGGCGCTCGACTGGCAGTCGGAGGGGGCGCTCCTCGTCTTCGACATGCCCGCCTGAGCGGGCACGCCACGGGCGGCGGCCTTGACCGGGCCGCCGCCGATCCCCAGAGTCATCCCAAAGGAAAGGGCCGTGCCATGAGCTGGAACCCGACGCAGACCCCGCATTCGCCGCAGAGCCTCGATGCGATCGAGACGCTCATCATCCCCCGCGCCCGCGACCTGGGCGGGTTCGAAGTGCGCCGCGCCCTGCCCTCGCCGAAGCGGCAGATGGTCGGCCCGTTCATCTTCTTCGACCAGATGGGCCCGGCCGAGTTCCTGACCGGCGGCGGCATCGACGTGCGGCCGCATCCCCATACCGGGCTGGCCACCGTCACCTATCTCTACAAGGGCGAGTTCCAGCACCGCGACAGCACCGGCGCCAACCAGATGGTCCATCCCGGCGAGGTCAACTGGATGATCGCCGGCGGCGGCGTCACCCATTCCGAGCGCACCTCCGAGGAGATGCGCCGCCAGCCCGGATCGCTCTTCGGCATCCAGACCTGGGTCGCGCTGCCCGACTGGGCAGAGGACCGGGAGGCCAGCTTCGAGCATCACGGCCGCGAGGCGCTGCCGGTGATCGAGGAGGGCGGCAAGACCGTGCGGCTGATCCTCGGCAATGCCTGGGGCGCGGCCTCGCCGGTGAAGACCTTCACCGAGACCTTCTATGCCGATGCCATCCTCGCCCCCGGCGCGCAGCTGCCGCTGCCCGACACTCACGAGGACCGCGGCATCTACGTCTCCGAGGGCGCGATCGAGGTCGCGGGCGAGGTCTTCGAGGCCGGCCGGATGATGGTCTTCCGCCCCGGCGACCGGATCAGCGTCACCGCCGGGCCCGCGGGCGCGCGGCTGATGGTGCTGGGCGGCGAGACGCTGGAGGGGCCGCGCTACATCTCGTGGAACTTCGTCGCCTCCTCGCAGGAGCGGATCGACGCGGCCAAGGAGGCCTGGCGGCAGGGCGACTTCACCCATGGCCGCTTCCACCTGCCGCCGGGCGACCAGGAGGAGTTCATCCCGCTGCCGCGCTAGCGCGCGGAGATTGACGGCGGCCGGGGCGCGGCGCTAGCCTCGGCCATCTTGAAGGAGACAGGCAATGGCAGGCGGCTGGGCCCAGGACGGGGCGGTGAACGAACAGATCGAGGCGTCCATCCAGGACGAGCTGCAGCGCATGAAGCAGCGCCGCCAGCTGGTCGGCGAGAGCCTCGAGACCTGCGCCGAATGCGACGAGGCGATCCCCGAGGCGCGCCGCCGGGCAATCCCGGGGGTCAAGCTGTGCATCGACTGCCAGGGCGCCCGCGACCGGCGGCCGGTGCAGCGCGCGGGCTTCAACCGCCGCGGCTCGAAGGACAGCCAGCTGAAGTGACGCCGACCGCCGCGGCGCAGCCTGCCGTCGCGGACCCGCCTGCAATCCGGACGCACGGGCCGGCGGCGGTCCGCGCCCCCGGCAGGTCCCGCATCGCGGACATATCCCGGCCTGCGGCGGTCCGGTTGGGCATCGCGGGCGCCGCAATGCCGTCCGCGGACCTCGGCATCTTCTCCTTCAGCGGGAAGATGAAAATCCTTCACCTGACCTGGTTCGCGTTCTTCCTGACCTTCGTCGTCTGGTTCAACCTCGCGCCGAT
>NZ_VATA01000057.1 GCF_005870025.1 Poseidonocella sp. HB161398 | reverse complement strand
ACCGCGCTCGGCATACCCGTCACTGTGGCCGTAGGATAAGTCCGTCCGGGGAAAGGGGAACCGCGCTCAGCCCCCGATTTGTGCAACAAGGCCGAGTTGATCCTGAAATTCTGGCTTCTTTGAGTAGAATGGATTGCTTCCTTCCCAATGCTTTATCCTATTTAAAAGGTTTGTTTGGCTGCTCAGCTCAACGTCAGCTCGTCTGCTTGCAACTCTCGCTCTATGGTAGGATTTCAAAAGAGATATTCTTAGGTCAAGTAAGTTTTTATTGCTGTTGAATCGGAACGACTGAACGGCAACGAAAATTGCAATTAGCGAAAATGCCGGGGAAATATTTTTGAGGAAGTTCCAGAAGTCGCTCAAAGTCATTTTTTAAGCCTTACTCCTACCCCGCCGCCATTCTCCGGGATGAACTCGACACCGGCTGCTTCGAGGGCAGCGCGGATGGCTGCGATTGCCTGATTTGAAACGACCCTGCGACTCTTCTCCAAATCAACGACCGTCGAAAGCCCCAGGCCGGCCGCTTCCGCAAGCTTCGGCTGTGTCATTTCAAGAAGTGCACGAGCGGCACGGCACTGCGCAGGCGTCATTTCAACATTTTCTGTTGACTGGTGGAGGGAGGCGAGAGTAGCAACATAAACTGTTGATACCACAACCGGAGAACAGATCAATGACCGAAGACCGCGCCCGCGCGAACGATTTCTCCTTGCCCAACGCCCGCACCCTGTCCGACGCCCTCTGCGAGATTGGAAATCTCGCCCTGGTGGGCCGCAGCGCCTGCGATGGTGACCTTGCAGATGTCCCCGTGGGCTCCCGCATGCGCGCCTTGGAATGCCAGTTCGAGCACATCGAGCGCCTTGTAGAGGAAGCGCTGGATATGGCGAGCAAGGCCGGGGCGCTGGAATAGGGCTGTTGATGGGCCGAATAAAGAACGTAGGAGCGTCGTATTTTTCTTGCCAGCCAAAAACGACGCTGCTACGTTCTATGTATAGGAGATCGGCTCATGATGTACGAAGACAAATTCACCTTGGCGAAAGTGGTCGAAGTCCTTGAGGCCGAGCCCCGCGCCGTCCAGACGTGGTGGAACAAGCATCTGCCCGGCGGAGCCGTCGTCGGCGGTGGCAGCCCTGGCAAGCGCAAGACCTGCGACTTCCCCGCCCTGATGCACATGGCGACTGCGAAAGCTCTCATCGATGGGTTTGGCATCAATGCCACGCGTGCCTTCGAAATGGCGGTGGAATTCGCTCATTTCGGCGCGGCTGACGAAGAAGAGCCGGAGATGGTCCGATACCCGAGCTTGCCCTACCGGGAAGAATGGCACGACCCGACGCTGTTGGTGGTCACGCCCAAGGGCAGCAAGGTGGTTCGGAAAAGCAACTTTGCGAACACGGTGAAGCCTCGTGACCACATGAACATCTCCGACGCGGGCGGGGTGTTGGCCCTCAACGTGTCGGAAGTCTTCAACAGCCTCGTCGCCAAGATCGAGCCCGGGCGCGACCCGCAAGAGATCTTGGCCGAGACCTACGGGAACTAGGAGAACTGGCAGATGGCAGAGCGTAAGCCCATCTTCGGAGATCGCCCGCCGGCATATCCCGGCAAGGCAACCTTGGCGGCAGAGCTCGACATGAGCGAGTCCACCGTGGACTCCTACGTCAAGCGCGGGTTGCTGCCGCCGCCGGTTATGCGTGGCGGTGCTGTTCGCTGGTGCTGGGCTGAGGTGGTCTCGTATCTCGACGCAGGCGCCAAGGGTGCGGACGGCGAAGATCCCTTCATGACGGGGATCAACAATGTCTAAGGTTTCGCTCCCGCCGCATGTCCATAAGGTAACGTCTGGCGGTCGCGAGTATTTCTACTATCAGGAGGGCAGGGGCACGCCTCATGCAGGCGAACGGATCCGGCTGCCGAATGACCCTCAGACCCCGGAATTTTGGCACGCGGTTCGGCAGGCACAGGGCACGTTCGGCCCGACCCCGACCGGTACGATTGGCGCTCTGATCGACGCCTATGAGGTTGCATGGCCGACGCTGCAACGGAAGCTGAGCGAGGGCACGCAGGACCAGTACCGACGTTATCTCAGGCCAATCCGCGCTGCGTGGGAAAACCTTCCGGCCAGCGAGATCAGGCCGAAGCACGTCGATGCCCTTATCCGCAAGATCGGGATGGAGACGCCTGGCGCCGCGAACAACACGCTCGACGCTTTCAAGGCGATGTGTGCTTGGGCGAATGGGCCGGTAGAGCTGATGATCCACGATCCGACCAAGGGCGTGCATCGGTTCGCGAAGGGCGAGGGGCATCCGCCGTGGACGCCCGAGCAGCTTGCCTTTGCCGAAGAGAACTTCACCGGTGTTCTGCGGCGTTGGTACTTTCTCAGCCGCTACACCGGTCAGCGGATCAGTGACGCGGTGCGCCTCGGGCCGAACGACGAGGACGATGGCGGGTTCAGCCTTCCCCAGAAGAAGACCGGTGTAAGGCCGTGGTGCCCGATCTTCCCGGAGCTGGAAGCCGAGATGGCGACATGGGAGCGACGCCCCGGCCCGTATCTTCTGCAGGAGGAAGGCAAGAGCAAAGGCAAGCCGTTTGGCCCCAACCAGATGTGGAAGGTCTTCAACAAGGAGCGGAAGAAGCACCCGATCTTGGAGGGCGCGGTCCCGCACGGTCTCCGAGCCAACGCCGTGATCCGTCTTCGGTTCGCCGGTTATACGGCCGAGCAGATCTCGGACATGGTCGGTATGTCGGTCGAGATGGTCGAGCACTACTGCCGATATGCAGACCGTAAGGCAAGCGGGCAGGAGGTGTTGAGGGAATTCCGGGAACGTCAGGAAGCCAAGATTGTAAAACCCTTGAAAAATGGAAAAGGGAAATGATGGAATATCAAGACGTTAAGATGTGGAAAGAAGAGTGCAGGTTTCTGTTGCCAGGTACCTGCGAACCCCGCCTTACGCTGCTAGGCGCAAGGGCTTAAAGATCGATGTTTCGCACAGCTTACGCTGCGAGAGCCATCGGAGCACGATTGTTGTTGGCAATTATGCTTAGCGAACCGATAACGGTGGTATCTCACCGGGACAAAGCTAACACCTTTAGACGTCCGTCGATCCTATTTCGGCCCCAAGATCCCCCAACAAGGGATATTTGGTGGAGCCGCCGGGTACCGCCCCCGGGTCCGATCCGCTTATTACGTGCGCGTTTATGCCCATAGTCCCGAAGGACAAGCCGAAGATAGGGGCCCGCGCGCCCAGGTTCAAGGGGAGATTTCGCCAACTGCCTGCCGGACCGGCAGCGCTGCCCGGAAGCAGGCAGGAACCGGGCCCGGGCCCGCGACACATGTGCCGATAATTCAGGCCGATGGCGAAATTCGCGGCTGCGGCGCCGGAACTTGCGGGTTAAGGATGGTTTACGCGGCTCCGCAATGACGGAGGCGAGACGATCTATAGCAGGGAAGGTGCCCGAAATGGGTCTATTGGAAGGCTTTTTCAACAGGATAAACGACCTCACCTGGGGCTGGTCGCTGATCCCGTTCCTCGTCGTTCTCGGCGTGTTCTTCACGCTGGTCTCTAATTTCGTCCAGATCCGCTTTTTCAAGCAGATGTTCGCCGTGCTGAAGGGCGATCCCGAAGCGGGCAAGCACGACCATGTCAGCTCGCGCGAGGCGCTGCTGGTCTCGGTCGGCGGCCGGGTCGGCGGCGGCAATATCGCGGGGGTCGCGGTGGCGATCACGCTCGGGGGGCCGGGCGCGGTGTTCTGGATGTGGATGATCGCGCTCGTCGGCATGGCCACCAGCCTGTTCGAATGCGTTCTGGCGCAGGTCTACAAGGAGGCCCAGCCCGACGGCACCTACCGCGGCGGGCCCGCGCGCTACATCACCCACGGGCTCGGGCCGGAATTCCGCTGGCTCGCCGTGGTCTACGCGATCTGCCTGATCGCCGCCTTCGCGCTCGGCTTCAACGCCTTCCAGGGCAATACCGTGGCCGGCGCGATCGAGGAGAGCCTGGGCGTCAAGCGGCTCTATAGCGGCATCGCCCTGGCGGCAGTGGCCGGGCTCGTGGTCTATGGAGGCATCAAGCGGATCGCCAAGGTCGCGGATGTCATCATCCCGATCATGGCGATCGGCTATCTCGGCATGGCCCTGATCGTCATCCTGCTCAACATCCTGCACGTGCCGGGCATGATCGTGGACATCGTCGCCAATGCCTTCGGCCTGCGCGAGGCGGTGGCCGGCGGCATGGGCGCGGCGATCGCCCAGGGCCTGCGCCGCGGGCTCTTCTCCAACGAGGCCGGGCTCGGCTCCGCCCCGAACGTCGCCGCGGTCGCCTATGTGCCGCATCCGGTGAACCAGGGCATCGTGCAGTCGCTGTCGGTCTTCATCGACACGATGGTGATCTGCACCTGCACGGCCTTCGTCATCCTGCTCAGCGATGTCTACCAGCCGGGCGCCGAGGGCATGGACGGGGTGGTGCTGACCCAGCAGGCGCTGGCCAGCCATGTCGGCGAATGGTCGAAATACTTCCTGACCGCGGCGGTGCTGCTCTTCGCCTTCTCCTCGATCATCTACAACTACTACCTGGGGGAGAACGCGCTGAGCTTCCTGACCGGCAAGCCCGGGGCGCTGCACGGGCTGCGGATCCTGGTGATCTTCCTGGTCTTCCTCGGTGCCACGGCGCCGGCGGCGACTTCGGTCTTCTTCTTCTCCGACCCGATGATGGGGATCCTGGCCCTGGTCAACCTGATCGCGCTGGCGATGCTCTTCCCGACGGCGATGCGCATCCTCAACGACTACCGCGCGCAGCTGGCGGAAGGGAAGACGCCGGTCTTCGACCCCGAGAAGTTCCCGGACCTGGCCATCGACAAGGCCGCCTGGGCGGACGCCAAGGAAGACGTCTGACACGGCTGTGGCCCCGGCGCGGCAGATGCGCCGGGGCCCGCCGAAACCGCTTGCGGCAGGCCGCCGGCTCTGGTTTGGAATGATTCTAAATCAAGAGGGCCAGCCATGAGATTCTTCCAGCCAGCCAAGAAGCACTTCAGCGATCTCACCGAGAAGGAGATCGTCGCGCTCGCGATTTCCTCCGAGGAGGATGACGAGCGGATCTACCGCTCCTATGCCGAGATGCTGCGCGACGACTTCCCCGCCTCGGCGGCCGTCTTCGACGGCATGGCCGGCGAGGAGACGCAGCATCGCGACATGCTGATCGAGCTCTTCCGCGCGCGCTGGGGCGAGGTGATCCCGCTGATCCGCCGCGCCCATGTCACCGGCTTCTACAACCGCCGTCCGGTCTGGCTGGCCGAGGCGATGCCGCTCGACGAGATCCGCGACCAGGCGAAGATCATGGAACGCGACGCGCAGCGCTTCTACGCGCTGGCGGCGCGGCGCTGCGAGGATGCCTCGACCCGCAAGCTGATGGGCGACCTGGCCGCGGCCGAGGCGGGCCATGTGCGCGCCGCGGTGTCGCTCGAGCACGAGCATCTGGACCCCGAGACCCGGCAGGCCGAGGACGATTCCGAGCGCCGGCAGTTCATCCTGACCTGGGTGCAGCCGGGGCTGGCAGGGCTGATGGACGGCTCGGTCTCGACGCTGGCGCCGATCTTCGCCGCCGCCTTCGCCACCGGCGACACCTGGCAGACCTTCCTCGTCGGCCTTGCCGCCTCGGTCGGGGCGGGGATCTCGATGGGCTTCACCGAGGCCGCCTCGGATGACGGCCAGCTCTCGGGCCGCGGCTCGCCGCTCAAGCGCGGCATCGCCTCGGGGGTGATGACCGCCATCGGCGGGCTCGGCCATGCGCTGCCCTACCTGATCCCGCATTTCTGGACGGCGACGATCATCGCCTTCTGCGTGGTCTTCTGCGAGCTCTGGGCGATCGCCTGGATCCAGAAGAAGTACATGGAGACGCCCTTCCTGCGCGCGGCGCTGCAGGTCGTGGTCGGCGGCGCGCTGGTGCTGGCGGCGGGGATCATCATCGGCGGGGCGTGACGGCGCGGACCTTGACGCGGGCGCCCGCGGGGGCGCAGGCAGGGCGCGAGCAATGGGAGAGGCCCGATGATCACGCCCGACTGGATGCGCGTCATGGCACGCTACAACCGCTGGCAGAATGCGGGCCTGATGGCCGCGGCCGGCACGCTGACGGAGGAGGCGCGGCAGGCTGATCGCGGCGCCTGGTTCGGCTCGATCTCGGGCACGTTCAACCACCTGCTCTGGGGCGACCTGACCTGGCTGTCGCGCTTCGGCCGGAACGACCGGCCGGAGGTCGCGCTGAAGGACAGCCCGCGGCTTTTCCCGGACTGGGAGGGCTTCCGGGCCGCGCGGATGGCGCAGGACGCGGTGATCGCCGTCTGGGCGGAGGCGGCAACCCCGGCCGATCTGGAGGGCGACCTGGTCTGGACCTCGGTGGGCGACGGCGCAGAGCTGCGGCGTCCGCGGGCCATCTGCATCATGCAGATCTTCAACCACCAGACCCATCACCGCGGCCAGATCCACGCGATGCTGACCGCGGCGGGGGCGCGGCCGGGCACGACCGACCTTCCGTTCCTGCCGGATGACGCCTGAGCCATTGACCTTCGCGCCGGCGTCCTAGCTACCTCTCACGGCAAGGTGACGGAGAGACTTCATGGGCGAGGCGGTGATCTGGTGGGTGCGCAAGGATCTGCGGCTGGCGGACAATCCCTGCCTGGCGGCGGCGATCGCGCAGGGCGGGCCGGTGATCCCGGTGGCGATCCTCGATCCGCTGCATGAAAGCTGGGGCGCGGCGCCGCGCTTCCGCTGGGGGCTGGGGCTGGGGCGCTTCGCGCAGAGCCTGGAGGAGATCGGCGGACGGCTGGTCCTGCGCCGCGGCGATCCGCTGGAGATCCTGACGGCGTTGTCAGAGGAGACCGGCGCGCGCAAGGTCCTGTGGTCGCGCCATTACGATCCCGACTGCATCGCCCGCGACACCACCGTGAAGGCCGGGCTGGAGGAGGCCGGGCTGGCGGCGAAAAGCCATGCCGGGCACCTGCTTTTCGAGCCCTGGCGGGTGAAGACCAAGACCGGCGGCTTCTACAAGGTCTTCACGCCGATGTGGAAGGCGCTGCGCAGCACCGACCTGCCGGCGCCCGAACGCGCCCCGGCGCGCTGGCCCGCCCCCGGGCGCTGGCCCGCCTCGGAGGCGCTCGCCGACTGGGCGCTCGGCGCCGATATGCGCCGCGCCCAGCCGATCCTCGAAAGCCACCAGCGCGTGGGCGAGGCCGCGGCGCGCGAGCGGCTCGACTGGTTCATGGAAGGGCCGGTCGACGATTACGACGCGGCGCGCGACATCCCGGGGCAGGACGGCACCTCGCGCATGAGCCCGCATCTGGCCTGGGGCGAGATCGGCCCGCTGACCTGCTGGCATGCCGGGCTGCGCCGCCGCGAGGAGGGCTCTAAAGGCGCCGAGACCTTCCTGAAGGAGCTGGTCTGGCGCGAATTCGCCTATCACCTGGCGTGGCACACGCCGCAGATCACGCGCGAGAACTGGCGGCCGGAATGGGACGCCTTTCCCTGGTCGGAGGAGATCACCGGCAAGGTCCGCGCCTGGCAGCAGGGCCGGACCGGCATCCGCTTCGTCGATGCCGCGATGCGCGAGATGTGGGTGACCGGCACGATGCACAACCGCGGCCGGATGATCGTGGCGAGCTACCTGACCAAGCACCTGATGACCGACTGGCGGGTCGGGCTCAGATGGTTCGAGGACTGCCTGACCGACTGGGACCCGGCCTCGAACGCGCTCGGCTGGCAGTGGTCGGCGGGCTCGGGCCCGGATGCGACCCCCTATTTCCGCGTCTTCAATCCGGTGACGCAGCTCGACAAGTTCGATCCGCGCCGCCTCTATGCCGATGCCTGGATCGCCGAGGGCAAGGCCGAGCCGACGGAGACGGCGCTGTCCTATTTCGACGCCGCGCCGCTGAGCTGGGGGCTGAGCGCCGCCGACCGCTATCCCGCACCGGTCGTGACGCCCGAAGCGGGGCGGAAGGCGGCGCTCGAGGCCTATCAGGGCCGCGGATTCTGACATGGCGACGGGAGGAATTGACAGGGCGGGGCCCGGCACGGAAAAATTAACTGGTCTTAATGATCCGGCAGGGGGGCGGGTCCGTATCTCTCCATATGTCCAGCGAGGAAGAGGCATGTCGGTTCCCACGAGCATTGACGGGCAGGCGGATCTGCCCCGGTATTTCGCCCGGGTCTTCGCCCAGGCGCAGGCGATCAATTCCGGGCAGCTCGACGTGCGGCTGCCCGACGGGCGGCAGTTCCGCGTCGAGGGGGCCGCGCCGGGCCCGGTGGCCGAGATCGAGATCCATGACCGCGATCTCTTCGCCCGGCTGCTGCGCGAGGGCGAGCTGGGTTTCGCCGAATCCTATCTCGAAGGCGGCTGGTCGACGCCCGACCTGCAGGCGCTGATGGATTTCCTGCATGCCGACAATGACGTGCTGCTCAACGGCTTTCCCGGGATCGGGCTGGTGCGCGCCTGGGAGCGGCTGCGCTTCGCGCTGCAGCGCAATTCGAAGCGCCAGGCGCGGCGCAACATCGCCCGCCATTACGATCTGGGCAACGAGTTCTACCAGCTCTGGCTCGACGGCACGATGACCTATTCCTCGGCGCTGTTCGAGACCGGCCAGGAAAGCACCGAGGCTGCGCAGATCGCGAAATACGCGCGGATGGTGGACCAGATTGGCGCGCAGCCCGGCGAGCATATCCTGGAGATCGGCTGCGGCTGGGGCGGCTTTGCGGAATATGCCGCCCGCGAGCGCGGACTGATGGTGACCGCGCTGACCATCTCGGAGCGCCAGGCGGAGTTCGCCCGGGCGCGGATCGCGCGGGCCGGGCTCGAGGAGATGGTGGAGATCCGGCTCTGCGACTACCGCGACGAGACCGGGCTCTATGACGGGGTGGTCTCGATCGAGATGTTCGAGGCGGTGGGCGAGCGCTACTGGCCGGTCTATTTCGACACGCTGCGCGCGCGGCTGCGGCCGGGGCGCACGGCGGTGCTGCAGGTGATCACGGTCGAGGACCAGCGCTTCGAGAACTACCGCAGGAGCGTGGATTTCATCCAGAAGTACATCTTCCCGGGCGGCATGCTGCCCAGCCCCTCGGTGCTGGCGCGCCAGGCGGAGGCGGCGGGGCTGCGGGTGGCGCGGAGCTTCGAATTCGGCGAGAGCTACTCGCAGACGCTGCGCCGCTGGCACGGCAGTTTCAACGCCGCCTGGACGGAGGTCGCGCGGGAGGGGTTCGACGAGCGGTTCCGGCGGATGTGGAACTACTACCTGACCTCCTGCGCCTCGTCCTTTGCCAACGGGGTCTGCGACGTCACCCAGATCACGGTGGAGAACCCGCTGCCGGTCGCGGTGCCGGTCCGCGCGCGCCCCTGATCCAGCGGAGCGCGTCCCCTCCGGGGCCGCGCATTCCTTTCACGGAGATATCGTCGAGCCCATGGGATCGCTGGCGCGATCCCGGGACGCCATCGGCCGGGGCGTGGCGCGGGCTCAGCCGCGGGTGGAGGCGACGGCCTTTTCGTTGATCTTCACGAGCTCGCCGCCATCGGGGGCGGGGGTGGGCGCCGCGCCGCGCTCGGGCGGGTAGACGAGACCGGCGGAGATCACCAGCTTGGCCGCATCCTCGACCGACATGTCGAGCTCGATCACGTCGCGGCGCGGGAAGTAGAGCAGGAAGCCCGAGGTCGGGTTCGGCGTGGTCGGCACGAAGACCGACAGCAGGTCGTCCTCGGTCGGGGCGCGGCGGTTGATCTCGCCCTTGGCCGGGGTCGAGATGAAGCCGAGCGCCCAGACGCCGCGGCGCGGATACTCGATCATGCAGGCCTTGTCGAAGCTGGTATCCTGCTGGGCGAAGACGGTCTCGGCGATCTGCTTCAGCCCGTTGTAGATCGAGCGCACCACCGGCATCTGGCCGACGAGTTCCTCGGCGGCATTGATCAGCGAGCGGCCGATGATGCCCTTGGCGACCCAGCCGACGAAGATGGTGAAGAGCAGGAAGAAGATGACGCCGACGCCGCGCAGGTTGATGCCGATATACTGTTCGGGATTGAACCGCGCGGGCACCAGCGGCAGCACGAAGCCGTCGATCCACCCGACCACCGACCAGATCAGGTAGATCGTCAGCCCGATCGGCGCGATCACCACCAGGCCTGTGAGGAAGCTGGCGCGCAGATTGGTCAGCAGCCGGTGCTTGCGCGGCTTGGGGCTATGGTTCGGATCTTCGAAGGGCTCTAGCATCTGGGGGTCCTGGGGACGGGTCAGGCCAAATTTAGGCGCTGGGGCAGGGGCGTACAATGGCCCGCTGCCCAAGTTCGAGGCAGGGATGCCCGGTTCAGCGGAGTCTGGTGAATTCTTTGGCAATCGCCGCGGCGAGCCGGGCGTTGCTGCGCACCAGCGCGATATTGGTCTCCAGCGAGCGCCCGCCGGTCAGCTCGAGGATGCGTCCGAGCAGGAAGGGCGTGACCGCCTTTGCGCGGATGCCCTGGGCGGCGGCCTCTTCGGTGGCCTGGGCGATGACCGGGGCCATCTCTGCGGCGGGGATCTCGTCGGCCTCGGGCACCGGATTGGCGACCAGCTGGCCGCCCGGCACGCCGAGCAGGGCGCGCATCTGCGCGGCGGCGGCGATCTCGGCGGCGCTGTCGAGGCGCAGCGGCGCGGCGAGCCCGCTGTCGCGCGACCAGAAGGCGGGGAGCGCATCCTGCCCGTAGGCGATCACCGGCACGCCGAGGGTTTCCAGCACTTCGAGCGTCTTCGGCAGGTCGAGGATCGCCTTCGCCCCGGCGCAGACCACGGTGACGGCGGTCTGGGCGAGCTCCTGCAGGTCGGCGGAGATGTCGAAGCTGTCCTCCGCGCCCTTGTGCACGCCGCCGATCCCGCCGGTGGCGAAGACCTGGATGCCCGCGGCGCGGGCGGCGATCATCGTGGCGGCGACGGTGGTCGCGCCGGTCATGCCGCGCGCCATCGCGACGGCCATGTCGGCACGGCTGAGCTTGGCGGCGTCCGAGCGCTGCGCCAGCGCCTCGAGCTGGGCGCCGTCGAGCCCGGCATGGAGCCGCCCGTCGAGCACCGCGATCGTCGCCGGGACGGCGCCCGCGGCGCGGATGTCGTCCTCCACCGCGCGGGCGGTCTCGAGATTGCGCGGATAGGGCATGCCATGGGTGATGATCGTGCTTTCCAGCGCGACAATCGGCGCGCCGAACTGGCGGGCGGCGGCAACCTCGGCGGAATAGGAAATGTCGAGGGTCATCAGATGTCTTCTCCGGCAACGTAGCGGGCGGCGGACTGGGTGGCGTGGAACAGGGCCTCGCCCCGGCCCATGCCCTGGAGTTCGGAGGCGATATGCACGGCCATCAGCGTGTCCCCGGCTCCGGTGATGCGGCGCGGCTCCACCAAAGGCGGGGTCGCGCGGTAGCAGTTGGTGGCCGAGAGGTCGACGGCCTCGCCGACCCCGTCGGTGACGATGCAGCGTTCCGCCCCGGCTTTCAGCAGCGCGCGCGCGGCGCCGCCGGCATCGGGGGCGTTGCTGCCCGAGAGGAGGTTGGCCTCTTCGCGGTTGACATAGAGTGTCCCGCGCCCCGCCTCGAGGAAGGCGAGCAGCCGGTCGGCCTTGCCCGGCGAGGCCGGGGCGATCCGCAGGTCGGCGGCGGCGAAGAGCGGGCTGGCGGCGATCACGCCGAGAAGCGGCGCGGTCAGATTGCCGTCGAGCGCGATCGTGCCGCCATAGGGCGCCGCGGCACTGCCCAGCCGCCCGTCGTCGAGCGGCGCGAGGATCGCGTCGCCGGCCGCCTCGAGCGAATGCGCGTCGGCGATCGCGGCGACCAGGCCGTTGGCGCCCTCGACGGCCATGTAGGCGTCGGTCGGCAGGTCGCTGCGGCGCACCGCCAGCGACAGGTCGACGCCGAGCCGGCCGCAGGCCAGGGCCAGCGTGTCGCCCTCGGGATCGGTGCCGAGCACGGTCAGCACCTGCGGGAACATGCCGAGCCGCGCCAGCGCGACGGCGATATTGAGCGCAACCCCGCCCGGCACGCGCCGGATCCGGCCGGGCCGGTCATGGCCGACCGCCATCGCGTGGTCATGGCGTCCGATCGTGTCCCAGAGCGCCGAGCCAATGCACAGGATATGTCTGTTCGGGATCATGGCCGATCATCTGACCGGGCGGCGGCCGGACTGCAAGGCTTTCCTGCGCGGACCGCCGGTTTTGTTCACGACTGTTTCCCATCTGCGCGCGCTGCCTTCCCCCGGCGGGCGCAACGGCGTAGAAGGACGGACCCGGCGCGGAACGGGCACAGGCGGCGCGGCTGCCGGCCGGTTCCGGGGCGTCCGCGCGAAGGCAGGGGCGAATGCGCTTGCACCTTCCCGCCGGAGGCTCTATAGGCGCCGCTATCTCGCAGGCGGGGTACGGGCCCATGGGGGAGACATCCTCATGTTGTCCACCGGTTGGGGCATCCGCCCCTCAAGACCCCGCCAAGGCTCAAACCGGAAAGGATAGGACATGAGCGTCGATTTCTCCATGCGCCAGCTGCTCGAAGCGGGCGTCCACTTCGGCCACCAGACCCAGCGCTGGAACCCGCGGATGGCCGAGTACATCTACGGCGACCGCAACGGCATCCACATTCTCGACCTGACCCAGACCGTCCCGATGCTGGACGCCGCTCTGCAGGCCGTCAAGGAAACCGTCGCCAAGGGCGGCCGGGTGCTCTTCGTCGGCACCAAGCGCCAGGCGCAGAAGCCGATCGCCGACGCCGCCGAGAAGTGCGCGCAGTACTACATGAACCACCGCTGGCTCGGCGGCACGCTGACCAACTGGAAGACCGTCTCGCAGTCGATCAACCGCCTGAAGGCGATCGACGAGCAGATGGCCCTGGGCGCCGAAGGCCTCACCAAGAAAGAGCGCCTGGGCATGGAACGCGAGCAGGCCAAGCTGCAGGCGTCGCTGGGCGGCATCCGCGAAATGGGCGGCGTGCCGGACATGCTGTTCATCATCGACGTCAAGAAAGAGGATCTGGCGATCCTCGAAGCCAAGAAGCTGGGCATCCCGGTCGTCGCCGTCGTCGACACCAACTGCTCGCCGGAAGGCGTCGACTACGTGATCCCGGGCAACGATGACGCCGCGCGCGCCATCGGCCTGTACTGCGACCTGGTCGCGCGCGCAGCCCTGGACGGCATGACCGCCCAGATGGGCGCCGCCGGCATCGACCTGGGCGAGTTCGAGGATCTGGCCGAGGAAGACCTGGGCGCGGCCGAAGAGCCGGCGCTTGCCGAAGAGTCTGCCGAAAGCTGATCCGTCGCGGGGGCCCTGGCGGCCCCCGTTACACAAATGACATGACCTGCGGCTAGTGCCGCGGGGACCCAGACGATAACGAGGAGAGCACCATGGCGATTACCGCAGCACTGGTGAAGGAACTTCGCGACAAGACCGGCGCCGGCATGATGGACGCCAAGAAGGCGCTGACCGAGAATGGCGGCGACATGGAAGCCGCTGTCGACTGGCTGCGCACCAAGGGTCTGGCCAAGGCCGCCAAGAAATCCGGCCGCACCGCCGCCGAGGGCCTGGTGGCCGTCGCCGTCGACGGCGGCAAGGGCGTTGCCGTCGAAGTGAACTCCGAAACCGACTTCGTCGCCAAGAACGCCGAGTTCCAGTCGATGGTCAAGGCGATCTCCGCCGCGGCGCTGAACGCGTCCGACATCGAGGCGCTGAAGGCGGCCGACCTGGGCGGCAAGACCGTCGAGGCCACGCTGACCGACAAGATCGCGACGATCGGCGAGAACATGACCCTGCGCCGCATGGCGTCGCTGGAAGGCGCGTCGGTCGTGTCCTACGTGCACAATGCCGCCGCTGACGGCATGGGCAAGATCGGCGTCCTGGTCGCCCTGTCGGCCGAGAACGAGGCCTTCGGCCGCCAGGTCGCGATGCATGTCGCCGCGATCAACCCGGCGTCGCTGTCCGAAGCCGATATCGACCAGGCCCTGGTCGAGCGCGAGAAGGCCGTCCTGACCGAGCAGGCCCGTGAATCCGGCAAGCCCGAGAACATCATCGAGAACATGATCAAGGGCCGGATGAAGAAGTTCTTCTCCGAAGTCACGCTGCTGAACCAGGCCTTCGTGATCAATCCCGACCTGACCGTCGGCGCCGCCGCGAAAGAGGCCGGCGTCGAGATCACCGGCTTCGTCCGCATCGAAGTCGGCGAAGGCATCGAGAAGGTCGAGGAAGACTTCGCGGCCGAAGTCGCCAAGGCTGCCCAGGGCTGATCCAGTCCTAGACGATCCGGGGGCCGGATCCGCCATGCGCGGGTCCGGCCCTTTTCTTTTCCGCACGCTGCCCCGAGGAGTTCGCGCCGTGATCCCAGCCGCCCGCATCGCCGCCGCCATCGAGATCCTCGACCGGGTCCTGCAGGGGGAACCGGCCGAGAAGGTGCTGACCACCTGGGGCCGGGCCAACCGCTATGCCGGCTCGAAGGACCGCGCCGCGATCCGCGACCATGTCTTCGGCGCGCTGCGGCGGCGCCGCAGCTTCGCTGCGCTCGGCGGCAGCGAGACCGGCCGCGGGCTGATGATCGGCGCGCTGCGCGCCGACGGGGCGGCGGCGGACGCGGTCTTCACCGGGCTGGGCCATGCCCCCGCGGCGCTGTCGCCCGAAGAGGCCACCGCCGGGCGCGCGCCGCGCGAGGGCGCCGAGGCCGCCGACTGCCCCGACTGGCTCTGGGACCTGACGGAGGCGCAGCTCGGTCCCCGCGCCGCCGCGGCCTGGCAGGTCCAGCAGCAGGCCGCGCCGGTCGGGCTGCGCGCCAATCTCGCCCGCATTTCCCGCGACGCGCTGGCCGGACGGCTGGAGCGGCATGGCATCGCCACGCGCCCCGATCCGCGCAGCCCCTCGGCACTGGTTGCCGAAGGCCGCCCGCGCGGGCTGGCGCAGCTCGGCGAATTCCTCGACGGGCTCTTCGAGCTGCAGGATGCGGGCTCGCAATGGGTGTCCGACCTGGTGCCGCTGGCGCCCGGCCAGGCGCTGATGGACTACTGCGCCGGGGGCGGGGGCAAGACGCTCGCCGTGGCGGCGCGGGTGCCGGGCGGGGTGTTCCACGCCCATGACGCCCTGCCGCGGCGGATGGCCGACCTGCCGCAGCGCGCCGAGCGCGCCGGGGTCCCCGTCCGTCTGGCGCCGCCGGGCGCGAAGCTGTCCCCCTGCGACACGGTTCTGGCCGACGTGCCCTGTTCCGGCACGGGCACCTGGCGTCGCGCGCCGGATGCCAAATGGCGGTTCTCTCCTGCGGATCTGGAGGAGATCACCGCGCTGCAGGCAGAGATCCTCGACAAGGCGGCCGCGCTGGTGCGGCCGGGCGGCCATCTGGTCCATGCCACCTGCTCGATCCTCGCCGAGGAGAACGAGGCCCAGGCCGAGGCCTTCCTCGCCCGCCATCCGGAATTCTCCGCGGCTTCGCAGGCCGCGCTCCTGCCGGACGAGGGCACGGACGGCTATTTCGCGGCGGTTTTCTCCAAAGCCGGATAAATCAGCGGCAGACAGAATCCGTTAACCCTTTCCGCCGACGATCTTCGTAAGGTGCCATTAACCAGGCGCGCGCCTTAGTGGTGTGAAGGAATTGGAAACGGAGGGGCCGTTGAGCGCCACGTCACTCGAAATGCCCGGGCCGCTCCGCCAGGCCTGCGCCCGCGTCCGCGGCGGCGCCTTCCCCGTTCTGGCTGCCGGGATCGGGCTGCTGCTGCTGACCGGCTGGCTCTATCCCCATCCGCGTTGGGTGCTGGCGGCCACGGCGGCGGCGACGCTCTGCGCGCTGGCGCTCGGGGTTCTGCTTCTCGCCGCCCAGCAGGCCCGGATCAATGCCGAGGTCTTCGAGACCATGCGCCGGATGCTCGCCTGGGACCCGGTGCCGGTCTACACCACCGATGCCGCTGGCCGCATCCTGTGGAGCAACGAGGAGGCGCGGCTGCAATCTCCCGCTCCTCCGGCGGGACCGATTTCCGGCCTCCTGTGCGAGATCGTCGCCGACCATGCCAAGTTCACGGCCGACCTCCAGGCCCGCGCCGCCACGCATGGCCATGCGAGGGAGACCCGCGCCGCGCTCGGCCGGATCGTCCATGTCTCGGTGCTCAAGGGGGCCGACGGCACCTTCCTGTGGCGGATCGAGGAGGTCGCGCCGCAGGAGGAAGCCGGGCTCGACACGCTAGACATCCCGATGATGCGGGTCTCGGGCTCGGGCCTGGTGGTCGCCGCCAACCGCGCGATGCAGGGGCTGCTGCACCGGCAGGTCTCGCGGCTCGACCAGGTTTTCGGCAGCCTGCCGCTGGTCTCGGGCGCGGTGCATCTGGTGCAGACCGGCAATGGCGAAGTGCCGATGCAGGTCTATTTCAACGACACGAAGATCGGCAAGGACGTCTATCTGGTCCCGGCCGCCTCGGCCGCCGTCTCCGACGATGCGCGGCTCTTCGAGACGCTGCCAGTGCCGCTGCTGAAGCTCGACAGCAAGGGCGAGATCGTGCTGGCCAATCGCGGCGCGCGCGAGCTGCTCGAGGACCCGATTCCGCCCGGGCGCCGCCTGTCCGAGCTGGTCTCGGGGCTGGGCCGCTCGGTCACCGAATGGCTGGAGGACGCGACGGAGGGGCGGGGGCTCAACCGCTCGGAATTCCTGCAGGTGACCAAGCAGACCAAGGATGTCTTCGTCCAGGTGACGCTGAAGCCCCTGCCGGAGCACGAGGAGGCCGACCTGGTCGCCGTGCTCAACGACGCGACCGAGCTGAAGACGCTGGAGGCGCAGTTCGTCCAGAGCCAGAAGATGCAGGCCATCGGCCAGCTCGCGGGCGGGGTGGCGCATGATTTCAACAACCTGCTGACCGCGATTTCCGGCCATTGCGACCTGCTGCTGCTGCGCCATGATCAGGGCGATCCGGAATATGGCGACCTGGTGCAGATCCACCAGAACACCAACCGCGCCGCCTCTCTGGTGGGGCAGCTGCTGGCCTTTTCGCGCAAGCAGACGCTGCAGCCCGAGATGGTCGACCTGCGCGACACGCTCTCCGAGCTGACCCATCTTCTCAACCGGCTGGTGGGCGAGAAGATCACGCTGCAGCTGCGCCACGATCCGCGGCTCTCGCCGATCCGCGCCGACAAGCGCCAGCTCGAGCAGGTGATCATGAACCTGGTGGTGAATTCGCGCGACGCGATGCCCGAGGGCGGCGAGATCATCATCGAGACCCAGGCCCAGACGCTCGACCGCGAGATCAAGCGCAACCGCGCTGCGATCCCGGCAGGCGACTATTCCGTGGTCAAGGTCGTCGACCACGGCATCGGCATCTCGCCCGACAAGGTCACCAAGGTGTTCGAGCCCTTCTACACCACAAAGCGCACCGGCGAGGGCACCGGCCTCGGCCTCTCGACCGCCTATGGCATCGTCAAGCAGACCGGCGGCTTCATCTTCGTCGAGAGCGAGCCGGGCCAGGGCACGACCTTCATCCTGTATTTCCCCGCGCACCGGCCGAAGGAGGCGCCGCTGCCGGAGATCGCCAAGCCGCAGGAGCAGGAGCGGGGCGGCCAGGCCGAAGGCGTCGTGCTCCTGGTCGAGGACGAGGCCCCGGTCCGCGCCTTCGCCTCCCGCGCGCTGCGGCTGCGCGGCTATACCGTGCTCGAGGCGGAGAATGCCGAAGAGGCGCTCGACCGGCTCTCGGACCGCGACCTGGAGGTCGACGTCTTCGTCACGGATGTGGTGATGCCGGGGATGGACGGGCCGAGCTGGGTGACGCAGGCTCTGAAAGAGCGGCCGGACACGCGCGTGGTCTTCGTCTCGGGCTATGCCGAGGATGCGCTGGCCGACCACAAGAGCCGCATCCCGAATTCGGTCTTCCTGCCGAAGCCCTTCTCGCTCAACGACTTGACCCGGACGGTGCAGGCGCAGTTCGCCAACCGGATGCACTGAGCGGCGGCAGGAAAACGGCCCCGCCGCGTGTTGCGGACGGGGCCGTGGCAAGGCGGGCGGAAAGGGACGGAGCGGCTACCAGAGACAGACGATGCCGGTGGCCGTCGTGCCTGTGGCCAGCACCTTGCGCACCCGCAGCGGGTAGATCATCCCGGCCTGGACATTCTGCAGCGTCAGCACGTCCCCATTGGCGCTGCCGGTGAGCTCCACGGCGAGCGTGCCGGTCGTCCCGACATAGATGGCCCGCGAATGGGTGGGCAGCGCGGCGGTGTCGCTGGGCGAAACCGCATCGCCGGCGCTTGCAGGGGAAGTCAGGCCCGGGGAATGGTTGTCGAACTTGTCAGACATTGTCTGCTCCTTGCGCGAGGCCCGCGCACTGGGATGCGGGGGGCATGTGGGACGGTGCGCCTCCGGCGGGGCAGCTTGCTCCGGCGGATGGCACGGAGCGGATGGTGCGGCGAAAGCCTTAACGCTGCCGAAATCCAGCGCGCGCCGCGTGGGGCATGGATAGCCCCCGGACATGGCCAGCGCCGAAGAGGGCAATGCGGGCGGGACGCCTCGATGGCCATGCATCCGAACCGGAATCGGACCTCCCCAATTCGGAAGGACAGATGGACATGATCTGCAGCGTTCGGGGAACGGTGGCCTGGCCTCGTCTCCGGGTTTGAGCAACTGCGGGAAACATGGCCTGCGGCTCAAGTCGAGCTGCCAGGCGCGCTGGGGCGATAGCGGCTCTTGCCGCGCCTTGCTGGCACGTGCCGGTCACGCATTCCTGCAACCGCATCCCGCGGCGCGCCATTTGCGGTCGCGAGGCACCGCCGTCGTCGCGTTTGGCGTCGGGGCCGGGCGGTGGCATGCAGGCAAGAGCTATTGGTGGCCAGTGGCACACAGCATCACGGGCCGCTTCGCAGCATCCATTCAGGCGCTCTCGATGATGCTGGCGGGAACGGGGCCGGGGGACTGGGCGGCGATGAGGGCTTCGACCTCCACCTCGTAGCGGGCGATTTCCTCGATCAGTTCGGCCATCAGCGGTGCGAGATAGGGGGCGTAGAGCTTCCAGGCCTCGGAGCTGCCGCGGTAGATGCCCTTGCGGACCTGGCGCAGGCTCGCGGTTTTCACAAGCGCGTCGCTGCCGCGGAAATCGGCGAGGCCCTCCTCCATATCGAGACCGCAGAATTCGGCCATGCGGGTGATCCAGAGCTCCGGCGCTTCGGTAAGGGGCTCGTAGGGAAGCGACAGGATCCGGCCGGGGAAATCCATGCTCCAGCGGGCCATGGCGGCCTCTGTCAGCCGGTGGAATTCCGCGATCGAGTCGAAGCGGTGGGAGAATTCGTAGCCCTCGGCGAAGCGGATGCGGAAGGCGGAGAAGGCGCTGGCCATCGGATGGCGGCGGCAATGGATCACCTTCGCCTCGGGCATCGCCGCAAGGGCAAGGCCGCAGAGGAAGGCGTTCGAGGGCATCTTGTCGAAGACCACCTCGGCCCCGGCGGTTTCGGGGGGCAGGGCGGAGAGATAGGCGTCGCGGAAGGCGGCGGCCTCGATGGGCGCGTCGCCGGTGCACAGGGTGTTGTAGATCTCTGCGAGCCGCGTGCTTTCGCCGATCGAGATGGCGCGGCTGTGGCGCAGCAGGATCTGCTCGGCCAGCGTCGTGCCGGAGCGCGGCATGCCGAGGATGAAGACCGGCCGCGGGGCGCCGGGCGGGGGCGGTGCGGGATGGCGGATGCGGGCCGCGGCTGCGGGCGCGCGGCTGCAGGCGTCGCGGATCGTTTCCATGTAGCGGCGGATCTCGGCGTCGGGCTTCAGCGCATTGGCGAGCGCCATGTATCGGAAGGCGGCGTCGCGCTCTCCCTGGGTCTCGCGGATGCGGGACAGCGCATAGGCGGCCATTTCGCGGCTCTGGCGCGGGCTGGCCTCCGCCTCGAAGATCGCCTCGATCTGCGCGGTGATGCCGGGCTCCTCCGACAGGTCGGCCTGTCGGGAGAGGTTGTAGAGACCTGAAATCGCCAGCTTTCCGTCCCGCGCAGCCGCCAAGAGAAGCGACCGGGCCTCGTCGAGTTGCCCGAGGAAGGCGAGCGAGCTGCCAAGCACGTTCAGCACCTCGGGATCGGCGGTTCCGGCGGCGGCCAGGGGCGCGAGATGGTCGATCGCGGCCGCGTGCGACCCGGCGAAGGCCAGCGCGATGCCCCGGCTGGCGGCGATCTCGGCGTCATCGGCATTGCCGCCGAGGAAGGGCGCGAGCCGCGCCAGCGCCGCCTCGGGATCGCCGAGGACGACCAGGGCGCGGGCCTCGAAGGCGGCCAGGGATGCGTCGCCGGGATTGGCGCGGCCGAGAATGCCCGAGAGCGCCAGCGCATGGGCCGCGGCGCCGCTGCGCACCAGGGCGGTGCAGGCGGCGAGGATCGCCTTGCGCTCCGCCCGGGTGGTGCCGCGCAGCGCGGCCAGCGCCCTTGCGTTGCCGGGATCGCGCTCCAGCACCTTGCCCCAGGTCAGGACCGCGCCGGGCAGGTCGCGCGTCCGCAGCGCCTGGGCCCGGGCGAGGGGCCCCGCGAGCGGATCCGTCTTCCGCGTCTTCTTCCGTCGCGCCACTAGGTCCGGCCTCCGCTCTGCCTCGATCGGCGCAGGCTAGGCTGCGGGCACTTGCGGAGCGGTTAACCGCGCTAGGAGATCTCGAAGGGCACGACCCGTCGCACCCGCGCATCGACCGAGATCTGGGCATGGATCGGCGGGACCGAGCGCTGCGGGCATTTGGTGCGCTCGCAGATCCGGCAGGAGCTGCCGATCAGGTCGTAATCCCCGGCCTGGTCGATATTCAGCCCGTCGGCATAGACCATGTCGGGCGCGTGGCTGACCGAGCAGCCGAGCGCGATCGCATAGCGGCGGATCGGCGCGCGGAAACCGACGCCGCGCTTGGTGATGGTGCGGGCGATGCAGATATAGCGTTCGCCGTCGGGGGTCTCGGCAAGCTGGCGAACGGTCTCTTCGGGGCGCTCGAAGGCCTGGTGCACGCCCCAGAGCGGGCAGGCGCCGCCGAAGCGGGCGAATTGCAGCCGCGTCGCGGAATGGCGCTTGGTGATCGTCCCGGCCCGGTCGACCCGGAGGAAGAAGAACGGCACCCCGCGCGAGCCCGGGCGCTGCAGCGTCGAGAGCCGGTGGGCCACCTGTTCCAGCGAGACGCCGAACCGCTCGGCCAGCAGCTCGATGTCGTGGCGCAGCTCGCGGGCGGCAGCGAGGAAGGCGCCATAGGGCATCACCGCCGAGCCCGCGAAGAAATTCGCGAGGCCGATCCGGGCGATGGCGCGGGCCTCCTGGGTGCGGAAGCGGGCGTCGTCGAGGATGCGCTCGATCGCATCCTTCTCCTCGGCCAGGGCGATCTGCTGCCAGATCTGGAAGCTCTGGGTCGGGCGCGGCGCATCGGCATTGACCACCAGGCGCCGGTTCTCGGGGTCGAAGATGCGGAAGACATCCGCCTCCATCGTGCCGCGCTCGAAGACCACCGACATGCCATGGACGCGGCGCAGCCGCTCGGCGCCGAGCTTCAGGTGGTTGCCGCCCTCGACGCCGATCTCCTCGGCCAGGGCCTCGGCGCCGCGGTCGAGCCAGTCGATGTAGTTGTTGGCGTAGTTGAAGAAGTCGCGGACCTCTTCATAGGGCAGGGGCGCGGCGTCGATATGCTCCTGCTGCAGCGCGTCGTCGAGCGAGGCCATCCGGTCCTTCGCCGCCTGGTAGGCGCGCTGCAGCGTCAGGAAGGCATGGGCGAAATCGGGCGTGTTCGAGATCGCGATCTTCAGCTCCTGGCGCGAGGGCCGCCGGTCGGCGAAGATCGGATCGGACAGTGCCTCGTGCAGGTCATTGGCGATCCGGTCGCCGTCATCGGAGGCGAAGGAGGCGATATCGACGCCGAATCCGTCGACCAGCGCCAGAATCACCCCGGCCGAAAGCGGCCGCTGGTTGTTCTCCAGCTGGTTGACGTAGCTTGTCGAAATGCCCAGCCGTTCGGCAAACTGCCTCTGGGTGAGCTTGCCCGCCTGGCGCAGATTCCGCAGCCTGGCCCCGGCAAAGAGCTTCCTGCCTTCCATCACTGGCCTTTTCGCAAATTCGCAATTCACAGTTCGCAATATACAAACATTGGCAGTCACACATGTCCAGACCTTCTCGCATCGCCGGCCGGATGGCAGGAGGTACGGTAAATGCGGCTCTGCAGCAAAACGGGCCCGGACCAGGAGGACATCCATGCATCACGGCACTGACACCCGTTCCCGCCCGCTCTGGCAGGAGGCGGCCGTCATTCTCGGCGCGGCGGCGGCCATGGCGGCGGCGGCCAATATTGAGGTTCCGTTCTATCCCGTGCCGATGACGCTGCAGACGCTGGCGGTCACGGGCGCCGGGCTGGCGCTGGGGCTGCGCCGCGGCGTGGCCTCGGTGGCGACCTATATCGGCGCCGGTCTGGCCGGGCTGCCGGTCTTTGCCGGGGCGAAGTTCGGGCTGGCCGCGCTGGCCGGGCCGACCGGCGGCTACATCCTGGGCTTCGTGATCGCGGCCGCCTTCGCCGGGATGGCGCGCGACCGCGGCTGGACCCGCAGCCTGCCCGGCGCGCTGGCCGTGGCGCTGATCGCCACCGCGCTCGTCTTCCCGACCGGGCTCTGGCACCTGGGCAATGTCATCGGCTGGGACAAGCCAGTGCTCGACTACGGGCTGACGCCCTTCATCTTCGGCGGCATCTTCAAGTCCCTGATCGCCGGTCTCGGCGCCTGGGTGCTTGCCCGCCGCTCCGCCTGACACATCGCGCACGAGAGGTCACGATGAAAGAGATACTTGAGAAGCTGCAGGAACGCCGCGAGGAGGCCTATCTGGGCGGCGGCCAGCGCCGCATCGACGCGCAGCACGCCAAGGGCAAGCTGACCGCGCGCGAGCGCATCGAGCTCTTGCTCGACGAAGGCTCCTTCGAGGAATACGACACCTACATCACCCATCGCTGCACCGATTTCGGCATGCAGGACCAGAAGATCACCGGCGACGGCGTGGTCACCGGCTGGGGCACGATCAACGGCCGCATGGTCTACGTGTTCAGCCAGGACTTCACCGTCTTCGGCGGCTCGCTGTCGGAAACCCATGCCCAGAAGATCTGCAAGATCATGGACAAGGCGGTGCAGAACGGCGCGCCGGTGATCGGCATCAACGACTCGGGCGGCGCGCGCATCCAGGAGGGCGTGGCCTCGCTCGCGGGCTATGCCGACGTGTTCAAGCGCAACGTGGTGGCCTCGGGCACGATCCCGCAGATCTCGGTCATCATGGGCCCCTGCGCGGGCGGCGCGGTCTATTCGCCGGCCATGACCGACTTCATCTTCATGGTGCGCGACAGCTCCTACATGTTCGTCACCGGCCCCGACGTGGTGAAGACCGTGACGAACGAGATCGTCACCGCCGAGGAGCTGGGCGGGGCATCGACCCATACCCGCAAATCCTCCGTCGCCGACAAGGCCTTCGACAATGACGTCGAGGCGCTGGCCGAGGTCCGCCGCCTGGTCGACTTCCTGCCGCTTTCCGCGCGCGAGAACCCGCCGAAGCTGCCGGTGATCGACGATCCCGACCGCCAGGACGAGAGCCTCGACACGCTGGTCCCCGACAACCCCAACATGCCCTATGACATGAAGGAACTGATCGGGAAGATCGCGGATTGCGGCGAGTTCTACGAGATCCAGGAGGATTTCGCGAAGAACATCCTGACCGGTTTCATGCGGCTCGAAGGCTCGACCGTCGGCGTCATCGCCAACCAGCCGATGGTGCTGGCCGGCTGCCTCGACATCGACAGCTCGCGCAAGGCGGCGCGCTTCGTGCGCTTCTGCAACGCCTTCAACATCCCGATCCTGACGCTGGTCGACGTGCCGGGCTTCCTGCCGGGGACGTCGCAGGAATACGGCGGCGTCATCAAGCACGGCGCGAAGCTGCTCTTCGCCTATTCCCAGGCCACGGTGCCGATGGTGACGGTCATCACCCGCAAGGCCTATGGCGGCGCCTATGACGTGATGGCTTCGAAGCATATCGGCGCCGACGTCAACTATGCCTGGCCGACCGCCGAGATCGCCGTGATGGGCGCCAAGGGCGCGACCGAGATCCTCTACCGCTCCGAGCTGGGCGACCCCGAGAAGATCGCCGCGCGCACCAAGGAATACGAGGACCGCTTCGCCAACCCCTTCGTGGCGGCGGAACGGGGCTTCATCGACGAGGTGATCATGCCGCGCTCGACGCGCCGCCGGGTCGCCAATGCCTTCGCCGCCCTGCGCACGAAGCATGTCGAGGTGCCCTACAAGAAGCACGACAACATCCCGCTCTGACGAGCCGGGAGACCCGGCGCCGCCTTGGGAGGGGCAGGCGCCGGGCGAATTCCGACGCCCGAACGACCACAGATCCGATGACCACGGAAAGGACCATGGGACCGATGCAGGACGCCTGCCGCCTTGACCACACGACCGCTCCGGCCGGGCCGGAAGACCGCGGCGCGGGCCGGGGTGCGGGAAATCCTGCCGAAATGGCAATCCAGCGAAACTTTCCTTGCCTCGCAAGCGTTAATCACGCAATGCTCCGTCACCTTGGCGAAGCCACTGAAGCGAATGAGGCTCAAGATGAAGAAAGTGACGTTGGTCCTGGGGACCTGCGGGCTGCTGGCCCTGACGGCATGCGGTCAGACCGACCTGGAACGCACTGCGACCGGCGCCGTGATCGGCGGCGCGGCGGGGCAGGTGATCACGGGCGACCCGGTCACCGGTGCCCTGATCGGCGGTGCGGCGGGCGCAAGCTGCCGTGCGCTGGGGACCTGTCCGAACAACTGATCCGCGCGACCTCGCGCGCGGCCGACCAGATCCGCGCGCGGTCCCTCCGCGCGACCGACACCAATCGAACCCGTCGTGGCCCCGTGCTGCGGCGGGTTTCCTCTGTCCTGCGGAGAGACGAATGTTCAAGAAAATCCTGATCGCCAACCGCGGCGAGATCGCCTGCCGCGTGATCAAGACCGCGCGCAAGATGGGCATCCAGACCGTCGCGGTCTATTCCGATGCCGATGCCAATGCGCTGCATGTGCAGATGGCCGACGAGGCGGTGCATATCGGCCCGCCGCCCGCCAACCAGTCCTACCTGATCGTCGACAAGATCCTCGACGCGGTCAAGCAGACCGGCGCCGAGGCGGTGCATCCGGGCTATGGCTTCCTCAGCGAGAACAAGGGCTTCGCGGAAGCACTTGAAGCAGCCGGCGTCGCCTTCATCGGCCCGCCCTCTGGCGCGATCGAGGCGATGGGCGACAAGATCACCTCGAAGAAGATCGCCCAGGAGGCAGGCGTCTCGACGGTTCCGGGCTACATGGGCCTGATCGACGATGCCGAGGAAGCGGTGAAGATCTCGAAGGAGATCGGCTATCCGGTGATGATCAAGGCCTCCGCGGGCGGCGGCGGCAAGGGCATGCGGATTGCCTGGAACGACACCGAGGCGCGCGAGGGCTTCGAGAGCTCGAAGAACGAGGCGGCCAACAGCTTCGGCGACGACCGCATCTTCATCGAGAAATTCGTCACCCAGCCGCGCCATATCGAGATCCAGGTCCTCGCCGACAAGCACGGCACCTGCCTCTACCTGAACGAGCGCGAATGCTCGATCCAGCGGCGCAACCAGAAGGTCGTGGAAGAGGCGCCGAGCCCGTTCCTCGACGCCGCCACCCGCAAGGCGATGGGCGAGCAGTCCTGCGCGCTGGCCCAGGCGGTGGGCTATGCCTCTGCGGGCACGGTGGAATTCATCGTCGACGGCGAGAAGAACTTCTATTTCCTCGAGATGAACACCCGCCTGCAGGTGGAGCACCCCGTCACCGAGCTGATCACCGGCATCGACCTGGTGGAGCAGATGATCCGCGTCGCCTATGGCGAGACGCTGTCCTTCGGGCAGAAGGACGTGAAGATCAACGGCTGGGCGATCGAGAACCGGCTCTATGCCGAGGATCCCTACCGCAACTTCCTGCCCTCGATCGGGCGGCTGACCCGCTACAAGCCGCCGGTGGAGGGCGACACGGCCGAGGGCTGCATCGTGCGCAACGACACCGGCGTCTACGAGGGCGCCGAGATCTCGATGTACTACGACCCGATGATCGCCAAGCTCTGCACCTGGGGGCCGACCCGCGAGGAGGCGACCGAGGCGATGCGCAACGCGCTCGACCAGTTCGAGGTCGAGGGCATCGGCCACAACCTGCCCTTCGTCGCGGCGGTGATGGACCATCCGCGCTACATCTCGGGCGAGATCTCCACGGCCTTCATCGCCGAGGAATATCCCGACGGCTTCGGCGGCGTGACGCTGCCCGCGGCGGACATGGAGATGCTGGCGCGGGTCGCGCTGGGGCTCGCGGCGATCGAGTTCGACCGCAAGTCGGCGATCACCGGGCAGCTGCGCGCCAAGCCGCAGGTGCTGGCGGCCGACTGGGAGGTCGCGATCGGCGACGCGCATGTGCCGCTGTCGATCTCGGTGCGCGACGGCGGCCGGATCACTTTCGAGGACGGCGTTTCCATGGCGCTGGCCTGGCGAGCGGGCGAGACCGTTGCCCAGGCCGAGATCGGCGGCCGCACCGTGATGGTCAAGGTCGACCCGATCAGCCAGGGCTGGCGGCTGCGCTGGCGCGGGGCCGACCTGAAGGCCTGCCCGCGCAGCCTGCGGGCGGCAGAGCTGGCGAAGCTGATGCCGGTCAAGCTGCCGCCCGACACCTCGAAGCTGCTGCTCTGCCCGATGCCGGGCCTCGTCGTGCGCATCAATGTCTCCGAAGGGGACGAGGTGCAGGAGGGCCAGGCGCTGGCGGTCGTGGAGGCCATGAAGATGGAGAACACGCTGCGTGCCGAGAAGCAGGGCGTGGTCAGGAAGGTCAATTGCGAGGCCGGTGCCAGCCTCGCGGTCGACGACGTCATCATGGAATTCGAATGATGGCCCCGGCCCGCATCTCCTGCGCCGCGGCCCGGGCCTGCGGGTCCGGTGCCGCGGCCGGGCTGCGGGCCGGTCCGCCTTCGCCGCGGCGCGGCAAAGGCGATTGTCAATATTCTCCGTCTAGGGTCCCGGGGCGTCACCGTCTTCCGGAGGGACCTGGCCATGCCGAACCGGCTCATCCGCGCCGCCATGCTGATCGCGGCTCTTCCCGTGCTGCCGGGCTGCACGCTCGACCGCGAGGCGGCGCTGCGCGAAGAGCTGTCGGCCTGGCTGGCGCTGCAGGACACGCTGTATTTCCGGTCGCGGTCCAGCTGCACGGCGGCGCTTTTCGCGCTGGAGACGGAGCGGGTGCAATTCGCCGGCGGGCTGAGCCGGGCCGGGGGCACCGCCACCGGACTGGCGCTGATCGAGCGCGGCGTCCCGGTCTATTTCGACTTGATGGCCATGAGCCCCTCCGAGATCTCCGAGGGGCTGATGACGCGCGATCTGGCGCGCGGGATCGGGCTTCTGTCCAGCGGTCTCGGACCGGTTCTGGACTGCGCGGGCTCGGGCGAGGAGAAGGCGCGCATCATCGAGATGTTCGTCAGCACGCGGACGCGGCTTATCTACGTGCCGGGCGGCAATGCGCTGATCCTGGTGTCGCGGCCGGACCGGGTCGCGGCCTTCCTGCGCGGCAATGTCTGAAGGCCCGCTGCCCGGCTGAGCCCGGGCGCAGGGGCCGCTTTCCCTTTCCGCAGGACCGGCGCCCCGGCGCCGGAGCCGCTCCGGCCGGGGCGCGGGAAGGCCATTCGCCGGAGGAGGGTTCCGGCTCCTATCTATTCAAGGGTGGAAGATGAGCGACAATCTCGACAAATGGCGGGCGCTTGCCGAAAAGGAACTGCGCGGCAAGCCGCTGGAGAGCCTCGAATGGCAGACCCTCGAAGGCATCAAGGTCAAGCCCCTCTATACCGGGGCGGATACCGCGGAGCTGCCGCATATGGGCGGCATTCCCGGCGTCGGCCCCTATACCCGCGGCGTGCGCGCCACGATGTATGCCGGGCGCCCCTGGACGATCCGGCAATATGCCGGCTTCTCCACGGCCGAGGAGTCGAACGCCTTCTACCGCAAGGCGCTGGATGCCGGGCAGCAGGGCGTCTCGGTCGCCTTCGACCTGGCGACCCATCGCGGCTATGACAGCGACCATGCGCGCGTGGTCGGCGATGTCGGCAAGGCCGGGGTGGCGATCGACAGCGTCGAGGACATGAAGATCCTCTTCGACGGCATCCCGCTCGACAAGATCTCGGTCTCGATGACCATGAACGGCGCGGTGATCCCGGTGCTGGCGAATTTCATCGTCACCGGCGAAGAGCAGGGCCATGACCGCAAGGTGCTGTCGGGGACCATCCAGAACGACATCCTCAAGGAGTTCATGGTCCGCAACACTTACATCTATCCGCCCGAGCCCTCGATGCGGATCATCGCCGACATCATCGAGTACACCTCGAACGAGATGCCGAAGTTCAACTCGATCTCGATCTCGGGCTACCACATGCAGGAGGCGGGCGCCGACCTGGTGCAGGAGCTGGCCTTCACCATCGCCGACGGCCGCGAATACGTGCGCACCGCGATCGCCGCGGGGATGGATGTCGACAAGTTCGCCGGGCGGCTGAGCTTCTTCTTCGCCATCGGCATGAACTTCTTCATGGAGGCCGCCAAGCTGCGCGCCGCGCGGACGCTGTGGCACCGGGTGATGGAGGAATTCGCGCCGAAGGATCCCAAGTCGCTGATGCTGCGCACCCATTGCCAGACCAGCGGTGTCAGCCTGCAGGAGCAGGACCCCTACAACAACGTCATCCGCACCGCCTACGAGGCGATGTCGGCGGCGCTCGGGGGCACGCAGTCGCTGCACACCAATGCGCTGGACGAGGCGATCGCGCTGCCGACGGAATTCTCCGCCCGGATCGCGCGCAACACCCAGCTGATCCTGCAGGAAGAGACCGGGATCACCAACGTGATCGACCCGCTGGCGGGCTCCTACTATGTGGAAAGCCTGACCGCCGAGCTGATCGACAAGGCCTGGGCGCTGATCGAGGAGGTCGAGGAGATGGGCGGCATGACCAAGGCCGTCGCCTCGGGCATGCCCAAGCTCAGGATCGAGGAGACCGCGGCGCGCCGCCAGGCGATGATCGACAAGGGCGAGGAAGTGATCGTCGGGGTCAACAAGTACCGCAAGGACAAGGAAGACCCGATCGACATCCTCGATATCGACAACACCGCCGTGCGCAAATCGCAGGTCGCGCGGCTGGAGAAGATGCGCGCGACGCGCGACGAGGCGGCCTGCACCGCGGCGCTGGCCGAGCTGACCCGGCGCGCGTCCGAGGGCGGCAACCTTCTGGAGGCGGCGGTCGAGGCGGCGCGGGCGCGCGCCTCGGTCGGCGAGATCTCCATGGCGATGGAAGAGGTCTTCGGACGTCACAGAGCGGAGGTGAAGACATTGGCAGGGGTCTACGGATCGGCATACGAGGGCGACGAGGGCTTCGCCGCCATCCAGCGCGAGATCGGCGAATTCGCCGCGAAGGAGGGCCGCCGGCCGCGGATGCTGGTGGTCAAGATGGGCCAGGACGGCCATGACCGCGGCGCCAAGGTGATCGCCACGGCCTTTGCCGATATCGGCTTCGATGTCGATGTCGGGCCGCTGTTCCAGACCCCGGCCGAGGCCGCGCAGGACGCGATCGACAACGACGTCCATGTCGTCGGCATCTCCTCCCAGGCGGCGGGCCACAAGACGCTGGCGCCGCAGCTGATCGAGGAGCTGAAGGCGCAGGGCGCGGGCGACATCCTAGTGGTCTGCGGCGGGGTGATCCCGGCCCAGGACTACCAGTTCCTCTACGATGCCGGCGTCAAGGCGATCTTCGGCCCCGGCACCAACATCCCCGATGCCGCCTCCAAGGTGCTGAAGCTGATCTCCGAGGCGCGCGGCTGACACCCGCGCCCGTGGGGACTAGGGCCGGGGGGCGGCGCACCGCCCCCGGCTTGTATCTCAGCGGCCGGGCAGGGGCAGGACATGGACCGCGCCCTCGGGCATGGCCGGGATCCAGAGCTGCCCCGTGCCGCTGTCGAGCGCGAAATCCGCCGGCCCGGCGATGGCGGCGGAAAGCTCCGCCGGGCGGGTCTCTCCGGTCTCCGGATCGACCGAGAGGAAGCGCCCCGGCATCGGCGGGTCGAGGCTCTGCCAGTCCGAGACGAGCACCCGGCCGTCTGGCAGCAGCGCGATGCCGTCGAGAAGTCCCCGGGGGCTGTCCGGCACCGGCGCCGCCCCGTCCTCCGGGCTC
The DNA here is from genome assembly GCF_005870025.1 of Poseidonocella sp. HB161398. GTDB lineage: Bacteria > Pseudomonadota > Alphaproteobacteria > Rhodobacterales > Rhodobacteraceae > Mangrovicoccus. The sequence continues at coordinate 10,663 of NZ_VATA01000057.1, read as the reverse complement.
CAGGTGTAGATCCGGCCGCCGCGGAACTCCGCACCGACCGCGACGATCACCGCCCGGCCCTTGCCGCTTTCCCAGGCCACGCCATTGGCGCCGGGCATGTCCCCGGCGAGCCTGGCGAAGCTCTGCGTGGCGGGATCGAGCGCCCAGAGGCTGCCGCCGAGCGTGTCGGTGACCAGAAGGCGCGTGCCGTCGCTGGCGATGTCATTGAGCAGCGCCGGCCCCTCCGCGGGCAGCGGGAGCGAGGCGATCTGCGCCCGGCTCTCGGGGTCGAAGACCGCCACGCGGTCGATATCGGCGACGTAGAGCCGTCCGTCGTGCAGTGCCATGCCCTTGGGCGCGTCGAGGCCGGTGAAGGCCCTGCGCTCCAGCACCTTGCCGTCATCGTCGAGCAGGCTGACGAAGCCGTCGCCGTCCTTTTCGAGCGGTGCCAGCGCGGCGCCGAGATTGGAGACATAGCGCGCGCCGGGGGCGATCAGCACGCTTTCGGGATTGGCGAAGCCCTGAAGCTCCGAGGCCTGCGCCGCAGGGGCGGCGGCGGCAAGGAGGAGGGCGGGAAGAAGCCGGGACATTGGAATGCTCCTGTGGTCGTTGTCCCTCTGCTCTGCCACGGGGGCCACTGGGCGATGCGCCGGCTCCGGCCGGGGATGGACCCGTTCCGGTCAATTCGCGTTTCCGCCGCCCGGCCCGGGGCGCTATCCTGCCGCAATGAAGGACTTCCAGCATCCCGCCCCCGAAACGGCCTTCCTCGAGGCTCTGCGCCGCTACCGGCGGCCGCAGCTTGCCGGGTCCGAGCCGCACGGGCCGGGGCTCTTCTCCTACTGCGCGCTGGAACGCGAGCGGCTGGTCTCGGTCGTGCTGCCGCATCCGGTGCTGGCGGTTCTGCTGTCGGGGCGCAAGGAGATCTGGCGGGGGCTCGACCAGGACTGCCTGACGCCCGGCACGCTCTTCGCCCTGCCGGGCGGGGTGGAGCTCGACATCGTCAACGAGCCCGACCCGGTGACCGGCAGCTACCAGTCGCTGATCCTCGAGATCACGCCGGAGATGCATGGCGGAGCGCCTGCCATGCCGGCGGGCCGCGCATCCGCCGGGCCCGCGATCCCGCTGCGCCCGGATCTGGCCGAGGCGGTGGTCCATGCGGCTGCCGCCATCGCCGCCGGGCCTGCGTCGGGCGCCGTGCGGCAGGCGCGGCGGGCCGAGCTGCTGGCGCTCCTGGCCGGAGAACCCGCGGCGCGGCCGCTCTTCGCGCTCTCGGTGGCGGAGCGGGCCGCGCAGGAGATCCGCGCGCGTCCCGGGGCGCCCTGGCGGGCCGCGGAGATGGCGCGCCTGCTGGGCCTGTCGGAATCGACCCTGCGGCGGCGGCTGCGTGGCGAGGGCTGCAGTTTCGCCGCGCTGCTGCGCCGCGAGCGGATGCAGGCGGCGGCCCGGCTGATCGGCCAGGGGCTGTCCAGCGGGGCGGCGGCGGCCGAGGTGGGCTATGTCTCGCGGGCGCATTTCGCCCGGGCCTACCGCGCCGAATTCGGCACCGCTCCGGCCGCCCAGACACAGGGCTGAGGCGCCTCCGGCGGGCCTTTCGTACCCATCTACCTCTTTGTTAACTATGATCAAATCCGGGTTAACCACTCGTTTAGTAAAAATTTGTACAAACACGCTGTTTGTTCAAAGAAACCATTGTGTGTATTCAATCCGGAGCATCCGAAATGACATTTCCTACCAGGCTCGCCCTGGCAGTTGCGCTGGCTGGTGCTGCTGCTTCTGGCACGGCCTCTGCCGCTACCGTCCTTGACGTCCAATCGCCCGTGACCGAGCTCGGCATTGCCGATGGCGGCACCTACGGGACCGTCCTCAATGTCGGCCAGGTGGCCTCGGTGGACGTGTCCACCGATGCGGGCGATACCGACGCGGTCCTGGGCTTCTACTACTCGCCCGCCACCGCCTCGCAGCGGGTGGACCTGTCGCTGAACTTCGCCGAGACCGAGCTCTACGGCGCGATCACCGCCTATATCTCGGCGGATCCCTTTGTCGACGCGGCTGACGCGAGCGCCTCGGGCACCTATTTCACCGTCGCAGGCTCGGGCGACCTGCAGTATCTCGATCTCTCCGCGGATCTCGATACCGGCCTGTTCTACGTGATCCTCGAATGGGAGAACGCGGTGCAGAACAGCTTCAGCTACGACGTCTCCATCCAGCCGGCCGCCGTGCCGCTGCCGGGGGCTGCGCTGCTGCTGGGCGGCGGCCTGGCCGGGCTGGGCGCGGTTGCGCGCCGCCGCCGCGGCTGACCCTTGAAAAGGCAGGCAGCCGGGCTCCGGCTGCCGCCAGCGGGCGGGGATCACCCCGCCTGCGCTGCCACCGCTTCGACTCGGCGAGCAGGACCCGCCGGCCGGCCGCGGCGAGGCCGGAGCCGGGCAGGGGAGCCTGCGGCAGCTCCGCGTTCAGTGTCACGATCACGCCGTCAGCCAGCCGTAGATCGCAATTCCCATTGATCAGCGAGAGCAGCGCGAAGCCGCCCAGCTGATGAAGCCCATCCGCGCTTTCGCGGCCGAGGGCGACGCTCACCGTTCCATCGGACCGGCGCGGCTCCGGCATCCAGGCCATGCAGTGCTCCGTGGCGATCTGCAGGCCGGGATTGGCGGAGGAGGGGATCATGCCGGTGTCCCGCAGGAAGTCGTCGCCGATCTGGTAGCAGATCGCGGCCAGCTCCTGCTCCCGGGAGAATTCGCGGACCAGCCGGATGTCCGGATAGCCCTCGGTGGGTCAGACCCCGCCGCTGGAGACATCCGCATCGACGAGCGGCAGCAGCCCATCCTCCAGCGAGATCGAGACAGTCTCCGGCGCGACCGCCCGCAGGATGGCATGGTCGCCATCCGCGGTGGAGACCCAGCTGAATCCGGTCGTCATCTCATGGGTTTCGGTCAGCGCCTGCTCGAAGGTCCCGCCCTCGACCAGCGCGCCATCTGCGGCGGCCTGATGCCAGCTGGAGGCAGTGACGGTGATCTGCAGGGGCAGCGCCGGGAATTCGGCCGGATCGGCCGTGCCGGCCTGGGCGAGGGCAGGCAGGCTCAGGGGAAGGCAGCGGGCGGCGGCCCTCAGCGCGGGAGGAAACCGCGTTGTCATCCGATGACCTCGGCTGCAGAACCGCGATAGTCCCCAAGCAGCGCGACGCGAGCTGCCGGGCCGGGCCCAAGTTCACGCTCCGGCCGACCGGGCGGTGCGCCTTCCGGCGGCTTTGGCAATTGCGCAAAAGCAAGGGGCCGGTCTTTCGAGCGGCCCCTGCGAACTCCGTGACGGCGATGCCGGCTCAGTTGGCCTGGCGCCGCAGGAAGGCCGGGATCTCGATGCGGTCGAGCTCTTCGTCGGCTTCCAGCGCTTCGTCCTGCACCAGCTTCGGACCGGCCGCCGCGGCGGGGCGGCCATGCTCGGCGCCATGGCCGGTCATCCGGTTGATCAGCGAGTTGATGCCGAAGCGCGACTTGTCGGCATGCGGCGGGTGCTGCGGCGAGGCGGCGCGCGGCGCGGCGGGCGCACCGGAGGACGGCTCCTTGCGGACAGCGGCCTGCAGGCGGGCCAGCGCTTCGGGCGTCGGCGTGCCGGGGACAGGGCGCTCGGCAGCAGCTGCGGCGGCCGGGTCGTAGGCCGGCGGCGGCAGGTCGTCCTCGTCGACTACCTTGGAGGCAGGCGCCTGCGGCTCGAGATCCTGGAACAGGGTCGGCTCTTCGCGGGCGACGGCGGCCGCCGGAACGTCCTGGGCCGGGTCGTCGAGACCGGCATGCTCGCCCGCGACCTGCTGGGTCAGCGGCTCGGACATGCGGCGGCGCGGCAGCGGCACTTCCTCGGTCTTGGCGATCGCGTCGATGCCGGTGGCGACCACGGAGACGCGCATCGCGCCGTCCAGCGTGTCGTCCATGGTGGAGCCGACGATGATGTTGGCGTCCGGGTCGACTTCCTCGCGGATCCGGTTCGCCGCCTCGTCGAGCTCGAACAGGGTCATGTCGGAGCCGCCGGTGATGTTGATCAGAACGCCCTTGGCGCCCTTCAGGCTGATCTCGTCGAGCAGCGGGTTGGCAATCGCCTTCTCCGCGGCCTGGATCGCGCGATCCTCGCCATTGGCCTCGCCGGTGCCCATCATCGCCTTGCCCATCTCGTCCATCACCGAGCGGACGTCGGCGAAGTCGAGGTTGATCAGGCCCGGGCGCACCATCAGGTCCGAGATCCCCTTCACGCCCTGGTAGAGGACGTTGTCGGCCAGCGAGAAGGCCTCGGTGAAGGTGGTCTTCTCGTTGGCCAGCCGGAACAGGTTCTGGTTGGGGATGATGATCAGCGTGTCGACGACCTTCTGGAGCGCTTCGACGCCCTCCTCGGCCTTGCGCATCCGCTTGGAGCCCTCGAACTGGAAGGGCTTCGTGACCACGCCGACGGTCAGGACGCCGAGCTCGCGCGCGGCCTGGGCGATGATCGGCGCTGCGCCGGTGCCGGTGCCGCCGCCCATCCCGGCGGTGATGAAGCACATGTGCGAGCCGACGAGGTGATCGACGATCTCCTCGATGGTCTCTTCCGCGGCAGCCGCGCCGACGGCCGGTCGCGCGCCTGCGCCGAGCCCCTCAGTGACGCGGACGCCCATCTGGACCTTCGCGGCCGACTTGCTCTGGGCGAGGGCTTGCGCGTCGGTATTCGCGACGACGAAATCCACACCTTCGAGCTGCTTTTCGATCATGTTGTTGACGGCGTTGCCGCCAGCCCCACCAACGCCGAACACCGTAATCTTCGGCTTCAGCTCGTCCTGGTCGGGCATCACGAGATTCAGAGTCATATCTCTATCTGCCTGTTTGTTTATCCTGCGAGCTCTCCGGCCCGCGACTGCTCTGCTTGTGTGGCCACCTTACATCGGTCCCGGTGGCCGGTCATCTGAAAAAGCTTGCAATTAAGCAAAAAGCGGCATGTCGGCGGAATTCTGCGGCCTTTCCGGGGCGGGACGCGGCGGGGCTGGACAGGCGCGCGCCCGGGTGCCGCGTCCCGCGATTCCCGCTTGGGTGGCAGATTGCGGCACGACATCAACCGCTTGGCCGCCAGGCGGGGAGGCGGCGGTGCTGCCCCAGGGGCATTGGCGGGACAGATGCGCGCAAGGTCCAAGAAATGCGCGGTTTTTCTACAGTTGAGCAATTCGCACCGGGTTCTGCGACAGCCCTGTCCCTTTACACTGGCGGCGCGCTCGGCTTCGCTTGGCACGGGACATGCAGGCAATACGGCGGAGACGGACCTTGGCACGGCAGCGCGGCTTCCTTCACGATCACCTGGAGGAGGCGGCCAGCGCCTGGCGCGACGGCTGGTACGTCGTGCGCCATCGCGGGCCAGACCGGATCCAGTTCTGGTTCATCGCGCTCATCGTCGGGGTCGTCTCGGGGCTGGCGACGCTGGCCTTCCGCAAGGGCATCGAGAATCTCCAGACGCTGGTCTACACCACCTCCGACATCCACCTGCATTCGGCGGCGCGCGAGCTGCCCTGGTACTGGCTCCTGGCGGTGCCGGTGCTCGGCGGGCTGGTGGTCGGGCAGATCCTGCACCGCTTCACCCCGGACGGCCGGGTGCGCTCGGTCGCCGACGTGATCGAGGGCGCGGCCCTGCGCGACGGGCGGGTGGAGATCCGCGCCGGGCTCGCCTCGGCCGCGGCCTCGCTCATCACGCTGTGCACCGGCGGCTCGGCCGGGCGCGAAGGGCCGGTGGTGCACATGGCCGGGACGATCTCCACCTGGGTCTCGTCGAAGATGAAGGCGGACGGCATCACCGGGCGGGACCTGCTGGGCTGCGCGGTGGCGGCGGCGGTCTCGGCCAGCTTCAACGCGCCGATCGCCGGCGCGCTCTTCGCGCTCGAGGTGGTGCTGCGCCATTTCGCGGTCCATGCCTTCGCGCCGATCGCCATCGCCTCGGTCGCGGGGACGGTGGTCAACCGCATCGAATACGGCAATGTCACCGAGTTCCGCCTGCCCGAGCCCGGCGCGCTGAACTTCTACGAGGAACTCCCGGCCTTCCTGCTGCTCGGCCTCGTCTGCGGCGTGGTGGCGGTGATCCTGATGAAGTCGATCTTCATGGCCGAAGACGCGGCGGCGCGGGTGCAGGCGGTGACGCGCATGCCGCGCTGGCTGCGCCCGGCGGTCTCGGGCGCGATGCTGGGCGGGATCGCGATCTGGTTCCCGCATATCATCGGCGTCGGCTACGAGACCACGGCCGCGGCGCTGACCGGGCAGCTCGCGCTCGGCACGGCGGTGGCCTTCGCGCTGGTCAAGGCGGCGGCGGTCTCGATCACCTTCGCGGGCCGGATGGGCGGCGGGGTGTTCTCGCCCTCGCTGATGATGGGGGCGCTGACCGGGCTGGCCTTCGGCCATATCGCCACGGCGGTCTTCCCCAATGTCTCGGGCAGCGAGGTGGTCTATGCGCTCTCGGGCACCGGCGCGGTCGCGGCGGCGGTGCTGGGCGCGCCGATCTCGACCACGCTGATCGTCTTCGAGCTGACCGGCGACTGGCAGGTCGGGATCGCGGTGATGACCTCGGTCTCGCTGGCCTCGGCGCTGGCCAGCCGGATGGTGCGGCGGTCGTTCTTCCTCACCCAGCTGGAGCGGCGCGGGATCGGGCTGGCCGACGGGCCGCAGCACTACATCCTGGCGATGTTCAAGGTCTCGGCGGTGATGCGGCCGGTGGGCAGCCCCAATGCCGCCCCGCGCGAGGCGCTGGAGGAGCTCGTCTCCCGCGGGACGGCGGCCGACCAGGGCGAGACGCTGCACCGGGTGATGCCGCTTTTCGAGCAGAGCGGCACCGCCGTCCTGCCGGTGATCCGCGCCAATGCCGCGGGCGAGCCCGAGCTGGTCGGATCGCTGCACCATCTCGACGCACTCAAGGCCTATTCGCGGGCACTTGCCGCGACGGCGGCGGAAGAGCATTCCTGACCCGGCCTGCCGGCTGGATCCGCGGGGGCGCTCCGTGATAGGGTCGGGCATTGTCTGCCATGCCCGGGAGTGCCCGAAGATGGAAGAGACGGTGTTCAAGCCGAAGGAACGCGCCAAGGCGCGGGCGGAGCGGCCGAAGCTCTACAAGGTCATCCTGCTCAATGACGATTTCACGCCGCGCGATTTCGTGACGGCGGTGCTGATGGCGGTGTTCCGCATGACCGACGGCGAGGCGCTCGCCGTGATGATGGCGGCCCACCGGAAGGGCGCCGCGGTGGTCGCGGTCTTCACCCGCGAGATCGCCGAGACCAAGGCGCTGGCGGGGACCGAAATGGGCCGCGAGCACGGCTATCCGCTGGCCTTCACGACCGAGCGGGAAGACTAGATCCGCCTCCGATAACGCGACAGTTGACCCGTTGCATGCTTGCAACGCGACCGGTTGGGGACTAGATTCGTGACCAACTTGTGACATCGGAGGCAATGATGCCGCCAAAGCCGACCGGGGCTTCCGGCGTGGCGCGCAGGACTGCGGCGCCGCCGGTACCCCATGGAAACCGGGACGAGGTCTATGCGGCCCTCGACCTCGGAACGAATAGCTGCCGCATGCTACTCGCCCAGCCCAGGCTTGGCGGTCTGGACGTGATCGACAGTTTCTCGAAGGCCGTGCAGCTCGGCATCGGCCTGGAAGGCAGCGGGCGGCTGTCCCGCCCGGCCATCCAGCGCACGATCAATGCCCTGCGCATCTGCCGCCGGAAGCTGAACCAGCACAATGTCCGCCACATGCGCCTGGTCGCGACCGAGGCCTGCCGGCGCGCGAGCAATTCGCGCGCCTTCATCGAAACCGTCCGGCGCGAGACCGGGCTGTGCCTCGACGTCATCACTGCCGAGGAGGAGGCGCGGCTGGCCGTGATCTCCTGCGCGCCGCTGGTCAAGCCCGAGACCGAACAGCTGCTGGTCGTCGATATCGGCGGCGGCTCGACGGAGCTCGTCTGGCTCGACCTTTCCGGCCTGCCGCCGGCGCGGCGCCGCGACGCGATCCTCGACATGCATGGCGGTTCGCTGACCGGCGATACCGGCTCGGTGCGGGTGGTCGACTGGATCTCGGTGCCGCTCGGCGTCGCGACCCTGCGCGACCAGTTCATCGACGTCGAGGATGACTGCGGCTGCTTCGCGCTGATGTCGTGCCATTTCGAGGAGCACCTGTCGGACTTCCTGCCCTACGGGCGCGAGCATGACCGCTCGGGGTTCCAGATCGTCGGCACCTCGGGAACGATCACCACGGTGGCCGCCTCCTTCCTGGGGCTGAAGCGCTATGACCGGGCGCTGGTCGACGGGCTAGACATGACCTCGGACCAGATCAACCGGGTGATCCGCGAATACCTGTCGCTCGGCCCAGAAGGGCGCCGCTGCGACCCGCGGATCGGCCGCGACCGGCACACGCTGATCATGCCGGGCGTCGCGATTCTGCAGGCGCTGCTGCGCAGCTGGCCGACCGATCACCTGCTGGCGGCCGATCGGGGCTTGCGCGAGGGGCTGCTTTACGCGCAGATGCGCGCCGATGGCGTGATGGAGCCTGCCGTGCCGAAACCGGCACTGGCGGCGGGAAAGACGATCTAAGGACGCGGATGTGGCGAAGAAACCGGGAAGCAGCGGGCGCGGACAGCGCGACCTGCGGGTCAAGGTCAAGACGGCGCGGGGGCGCAAGCTGAGCTCGACGCTCTGGCTGGAGCGGCAGCTCAACGACCCCTATGTGCAGCGCGCGCGCCGCGAGGGCTTCCGCGGCCGCGCGGCCTACAAGATATCAGAGATCGACGACAAGTACCGCTTCCTCGTTCCGGGGGCCCGCGTGGTCGATCTGGGCTGCGCGCCCGGCGGCTGGTGCCAGGTGGCGGTGCAGCGGGTCAATGCGCTCGGCGAGAAATCCGGCAAGCGCGTCGGCACCGTGCTGGGCGTCGACCTGCAGGAGGTCGAGCCGATCGCCGGCGCCGAGCTGCACCAGCTCGACTTCCTCTCCGATGGCGCCGACGACCTGGTCAAGGAATGGCTGGGCGGCGAGGCCGATGTCGTCATGTCGGACATGGCGGCGGCAAGCTCGGGCCACAAGCAGACCGACCACCTGCGCATCATCGCGCTGGTCGAGGCGGCGGCAGAGCTGGCCTTCGACGTGCTGTCCCCTGGCGGGACCTTCGTCGCCAAGGTGCTGGCCGGCGGGGCAGAGCAGGGGCTGCAGGCGCTCCTGAAGCAGCGCTTCGAGAAGGTCGCCCATGTGAAGCCCGGGGCGAGCCGCTCGGACAGTTCCGAGAAATTCGTGGTGGCGACCGGCTATCGCGGCCGCCCCGCAGCGGCGGAAGACGACGAGGACTAGGGCGCTGCCGGTCCCGCGGGGGACCGGCTTTCCGCCCGGGCCTTGCGTCCTGCCCCGGCCGGCACAGGCTCAGGTCGCGGCGAAGATGAAATCTCCCGGGTCGAGATCGCCGACCGAGATGGCGTGGATGTCGCCGGAGAGATGGACGCTCTCGTTGGCGAAGCCCGCCGGGCTGAACTCGACCCCGCCGCCGGCAATGGAGGCGAAGCCCAGCTGGTCGATGGAGGTGATGCCCCAGGCGGAAATGTCGATCCGGTCGACGCCGTCCTGGTAGTCGAGCACCTCGTCGCCGATATTGTCGGCGAGGAAGACGAAGACATCGGGGCCGTTGCCGCCCATCACCGTGTTGTAGCCGCCGCCGATATAGAGCGTGTCGCTGCCATTGCCGCCGTCGATATAGTCGGCGCCTGACGCGCCGCCCTGGGCGCTGTCCCAGAAGATGTCGCGGCCATTGCCCAGATGCACCTCGTCGCGGCCCTTGCCGGAGCGGACGGTGTCGTCGCCGGAGCCTGCCTCGATCGTGTCGCTGTTCAGCCCGCCCTGGATGCTGTCATTGCCCGCCCCGGCCCAGATCTCGTCATTGCCGGCCCCGCCCAGGATCAGGTCGTCGCCGCCGCCGGTCTCGATATAGTCATTGCCGTCCTCGCCATGGACCGTGTCGCGGCCGTGGATGCCGCCCTGGGCCATGTCCCAGTAGACGTCATCGCCCTCGCCGAGCCGCGCGAGGTCGGAGCCGAGCCCCCCATTGACGGTGTCGTCGCCCAGCCCGCCATGAAGCGTGTCCCACTGGCGGCCGCCGTCGATATAGTCGTTGCCGGCATTGCCGAAGATCAGGTCGCTGCCGTCGTCGCCATGGAGGTCGTCGCCGCCCTGGTAGCCGTAGATCGTGTCATTGCCGCCGAAGCCGTAGATGTAGTCCGGACCGGGCGTGCCTTCGAGGACGTCGTCACCCTCCGTCGCTGCGGGAAGGACCGGGCCCAGGCTGAGCACGTAGGCGCCGGTATTCCCGGCATAGCCCCCGGCGCCGAGATAGAGCGTCCCGGTCTCCTCCGCGGTGTGGCCGATATAGGAATCTAGCCCGTCCCAGTCGTCATTCTCGGCGATCAGGCTGCCGGTGCCGTCGAAGAGGCGCAGATAGGGGTCATCCAGCGGCTTGGGCCGGTCGTCATTGCCGTAGAGGTAGAAGCCGTAGCTCGTCCCCGCCACGACCTCGACCCGGAACCAGTCCTGGCCGTAGGGGGAGAGGAGGCTGCCATAGCCGGGGCTGCCGGCCGGCCTTGTTGCACAAATCGGGGGCTGAGCGCGGTTCCCCTTTCCCCGGACGGACTTATCCTACGGCCACAGTGACGGGTATGCCGAGCGCGGT
>NZ_VATA01000056.1 GCF_005870025.1 Poseidonocella sp. HB161398 | reverse complement strand
CTGGCCAAGGTCGCGCCGCAGGTGATGCTGACGGGCGGGATCGCCGCGGCCTACCAGGCGGGCAAGGCGCGGTTCCAGGGCCGCAACGCGGTCGCGCCGGTGCTGGAGACCGAGAGCGCGGGGCGCGAGGCCTCGCCGAACCTCTACGAGACCGATGCGGACTCGTACCTGCAGGACCACGCCCTGGGCGAGGAGGTCTTCGGCCCGCTGGGCCTGGTGATCCGCACTGACACGGCGGAGCAGATGGTGACGCTGGCGAAGGGCTTCGAGGGCCAGCTGACGGCGACCTTGCACATGGACGAGGGCGACGCGGGTCTGGCGCGGCAGCTGCTGCCGGTGCTCGAGCGCAAGGCCGGACGCGTGATGGCGAACAACTTCCCCACCGGCGTCGAGGTCTGCGACGCGATGGTCCATGGCGGGCCCTATCCGGCCTCGACCAATTTCGGCGCGACCTCCGTGGGAACCCTCTCGATCCGCCGCTTCCTGCGCCCGGTCTGCTTCCAGAACATCCCCGCAAGCGTCCTGCCCGAGGATATCGCCTGAGCCTTCCCCCCCAACGACAATCCGTCATCCGATCCGGAGGAGTAATCCCATGACCATGTCTCCCGCAGAGCTGAAAGCCGCCCTCGGCTCCGGCCTCCTGTCCTTTCCCGTCACCCATTTCGACGCCGAGGGCCGCTTCGTCGCCGAAAGCTACCGCCGCCATGTCGAATGGCTCGCGGGCTATGACGCGCCCGTGCTCTTTGCCGCGGGCGGCACCGGCGAGTTCTTCTCGCTCGCCCCGCGCGAGATCCCGGGCATCGTCTCGGCCGCCAAGGAAAGCTCGGGCAAGACCGCCATCGTCTCGGGCTGCGGCTACGGCACCGAAATGGCCGTCGAGATCGCGCAATCGGTCGAGAAGACCGGCGCCGACGGCATCCTGCTGCTGCCGCACTACCTGATCGACGCGCCGCAGGAAGGGCTCTACCGCCATATCAAGGCGGTCTGCCAGTCGGTCGAATTCGGCGTCATGGTCTACAACCGCGACAATGCCGTGCTGCAGGCCGACACGCTGGCGCGGCTCTGCGACGACTGCCCGAACCTGATCGGCTTCAAGGACGGCACCGGCGATATCGGGCTGGTGCGCCAGATCACCGCCAAGATGGGCGACCGGCTGACCTATCTGGGCGGCATGCCGACCGCCGAGCTCTTCGCCGAGGCCTATCTGGGCGCGGGCTTCACCACCTACAGCTCGGCCGTGTTCAACTTCGTCCCGGCGCTGGCCAACCGCTTCTACGTGGCGCTGCGCGCCGGCGACCGTGCCACCTGCGAGACCATCCTGAAGGATTTCTTCTATCCCTTCATGGAGCTGCGCGCCCGCCGCAAGGGCTATGCGGTCTCGGCGATCAAGGCCGGCGTCCGGCTTGTCGGCTTCGAGGCCGGGCCGGTGCGCGCGCCGCTCGACGACCTGACCGCCGAGGAAGAGGCGATGCTGCAGGTGCTGATCGACGCCCAGGACGGGCTGCTGGCCGCGGCCTGATCCAGCCCCCGCGTCAGGCGCCCTGCCGCTGCAGGGCGCGGTAGCGCCGGAGGCTGCCCTTGAGGTGACTGCGCATCGCGGTCCGGGCAGCCTCCTCGTCGCCGTCGAGGATGGCGTTGACGATGGCCTCGTGCTCGGCATTGATCTTGCCGATGTAATCGGGCGGCACGCTGGCGGCGCCGCCGAGCGAACGGCGCGGGATCGCCGCCGCGCCCAGAAGCTGCAGGAGCTGGCCGAAGCGCGGATTGTTCGTCGCCTCGGCGATGGCCCGGTGCAGCGCCAGATCCGCCTCCGCCGATCCCTCCGCCCCGTCCGCCGCCGTCACCGCATGCAGGCAGTCGAGGATCTGCGCCTCCTGCGCCGGGCTGCGGCGGATCGCGGCCAGGCCCGCCGCCTCCACCTCGATCGCGGTGCGCAGCTCCAGGAGCTCCATCACCGCGGGCAGACTCGTCATGTCGAGTTCCAGCGGCGAGAAGGGTGCCGAGACTTCCGGTTCGGTGACGAAGATCCCCGCCCCCTGGCGCGGCCGCACCAGCCCGTCGGCGCGCAGCGTGGCCACCGCCTCGCGCACAACGGTGCGGCTGACGCCATGGTCACGGGTCAGCTGCGCCTCGCTGGGCAGCCGGTCGCCGGGCTTGTACTGGCCGCTCTCGATCATCGCGCGCAGGCTGGCGCAGAGCTGCGCGACCAGGCTCTCGCGGCCCTTGGCGGCGGCGGGGGGCGTGTCGGGGCTGTCTGCGCTCAAGGGGATGTCCGTCTCTGCAAGGTCCGCGCCATCGGATGGCATGTCATACAAGTGCGAAATGCCCGGAGGGTCAACGGCTTTCTCGGCCCCCGCGGCCGCCCCCGCGGACCGCCGGCAACCGCAGCGGGATTCAGTCATTGACAGCTTAGCCCGGGAAAATTAATTGTTTTTTGGCAATATTTCGGATCGGCAGCATTTCCTGCCTGCCACCCGGGCTTGCCACAAAAGCCACTGTGCCGGCCCGCGTCAGGTTGCGATTGCGCCAAGGCTGCCGGAAAGGCGGCAGACGTGAAGGCCCTCGGCTCAAGGACGGCAACATGATTATTCATCCGGTTATTCTCTGCGGCGGCTCCGGCACACGGCTCTGGCCGCTGTCGCGCAAGGACTATCCCAAGCAATTCACCCGCATTCTCGGGCCCAAGACCCTGTTCCAGGGCAGCCTCGAACGGTTCTGCGGCGACGGCTACGGCGCCCCGGTCCTGGTCGCCCATTCCGATTTCCGCTTCCTCGTGGCCGAGCAGGCCTCCGAGCTGGGCATCACCGAGGCGGCGATCCTTCTGGAGCCCACCGCGCGCAACACCGCTCCGGCGATCCTGGCCGCGGCGCTGCATCTGGACGCCCAGGGCAAGGGCGGCGAGGTGATGGCGGTCGCGCCCTCGGACCACGTGATCCGCGACAGTGCCGCCTTCCAGCGCGCCATCGAGGCCGCGGCCCCGGCCGCAGCGGCGGGCAAGCTCGTCACCTTCGGCGTCCGGCCCGACCGGCCCGAGCCCGGCTACGGCTATCTCGAGCTCGCCGCCGCCCCGGCGGAGGGCGCGATCGAGGTGATGCCGGTGGAGCGCTTCGTCGAGAAGCCCGGCGCCGAGGCGGCGGCCGGGATGGTCGAGGCGGGCAACTTCATGTGGAATGCCGGCATCTTCATGTTCCGCGCCGACGCGCTGATCGCGGCTTTCGAAACCCATGCCCCCGACATGCTGGCCCCCTGCCGCGCGGCCGTCTCCGGGGCGAAGCCCGATCTGGGCTTCCTGCGGCTCGATCCGGCCGCCTATGCCGACATGCCCGAGGACAGCATCGACTACGCCATCATGGAGAAGGCCGCCGGTGTGGTGGCGGTGCCGCTTTCCTGCGGCTGGTCGGATCTGGGCGCCTGGGATGCCGTCTGGCGCGAGATGGGGCCGGATGCGAACGGCGTCTCGAAGCGCGGCGAGGTGACCGAGGTCGACTGCACCGACACGCTCCTGCGCTCCGAGGAGGACGGGCCGCGGCTGGTGGGCGTCGGGCTCAAGGGCATTGCCGTCGTGGCGATGCGCGACGCGGTGCTGGTGGCCGACAAGTCCGAGCTGCAGGCGGTCAAGACCGCCGTGCTGGAGATGAAGGCAGAGGGCGTGCGCGAGGCCGAGACCCTGCCCCGCACCTACCGGCCCTGGGGCTGGTACGAGACCCTCGCCCTGGCCGACCGCTTCCAGGTCAAGCAGATCATGGTGCCACCGGGCAAGAAGCTGTCGCTGCAGTCGCACCACCACCGCGCCGAGCACTGGATCGTGGTCAAGGGCACGGCGACGGTGACGATCGACGAGGAGGTGAAGCTGGTGACCGAGAACCAGTCGGTCTACATCCCGCTGGGCGCCGTCCACCGGCTGGAGAATCCCGGCAAGGTCAACCTGCACCTGATCGAGGTCCAGACCGGCAGCTATCTCGGCGAGGACGACATCCTCCGCTACGAGGACATCTACAACCGCGCCTGAGCCGCCGGACCGGCCGCTGCCGCGCCTCAGGCGCGGGCGGGCGGCCGGACACCGCACCAATGGCGTTGGGAACTGCCTGACACGTGTCCCAGGCGGGAATCCGGCCAGACCGCGCCTGCCACCGGAAACTGGCCAATCCACGCGTGCGGCCGGAAACCGGCCAACCCGCGCCTCAGGCCGGAAACCGGCCAACCCGCGCCTCAGGCGGGCAACCGGCCAGACCGCGCCTTTGGCGACAACCGGCCAGACCGCGCCTTTGGCGCGAGGGGACCGGCGGCCGCGGATGGTCCTGCCTCCCTTGCGGCGCTTGAACCCCGGGGCCAGGGCGGACTATGTGGCGGGCAACCGCTCCATCAGCAAACGGCGCCCCATGACCCCCAGCTATCTCGTCACCCATTCCGGCGGCTTCCATGCCGACGAAGTCTTCTCCACCGTCATCCTCACCCGGCTCTTCCCCGAGGCCGAGATCGTCCGCAGCCGCGCGCCCGACTGGATCGCCCCGGCCGAAGACCGGATCATCTACGATGTCGGCGGGCTCTACGATCCCGAGGCAGGCATCTTCGACCACCACCAGCGCGGCGCGCCGCTGCGCGAGGACGGCGCGCCCTACAGCTCCTTCGGGCTGGTGTGGAAGCATTTCGGCCGCGACTACCTGGCCGCTTCGGGCGTGCCCGAAGCGCATGTCGATCCGGTCCATGCCTCCTTCGACACGGGCTTCGTGCTGCCGGTCGATCTGGTCGACAACGGCGCGCTGAACCTCTCCGAGGCCGGCGCGCTTTCCGGCATGACCCTGCCCGGGCTGATCGAGAGCCTGAAGCCGGTCTTCGACGACACCGATCCCGAGGCCGAGATCCGCGCCTTCCGCCAGGCGGTGGAGATCGCGCGCGCCTTCATCGAGGCGCGCATCGCCCGCAGCGCCGCCAAGCGCCGCGCCGAGGTGCTGGCCGAGGAGGCGGTGAAGGCCGCGGGCGACAGCCATGTGCTGGAGCTGCCGATGGGCATGCCGTTCCGTCCGGCGGTCATCAAGGCCGGGGCGGACCATCTGCTCTTCGTGGTGACGCCGCGCGGCGGCGACTGGACGCTGGGAGGCATCCGGCTGAACGATGACGGCTTCGAGCAGCGCGCCGACCTGCCGGCCGCCTGGGCCGGGCTGAACGGCGCCGAGCTGGAAGCCGTCTCGGGCGTCGAAGGCGCGATCTTCTGCCATAACGGCCGCTTCATCGCCGCCGCGAAGTCGCGCGAGGCCGTGATGGCCATGGCCGCGCTGGCCGTCGAAGAGGCGCTGGCGGCAGGGGCGGCGCAGGCCTAGCCCTCCCCGGGTGTCCGCCTGACGGACACCCCGGTTCTTTCCATGTCGCGGCCCCGGCCGGTCCCCTATCACCGGGGGACCGCGTCTGGGAGGAACGCCATGGACCATCACGACACCCCACCCCCTGCCGGGGCAGCGGCATGACCGCGCCCCGCACCCGCAGGCTCTCCGCCAGGAAGATCGTCTCGCGCGCCTTTCTCGGCGCGGCAGGCGCCTGCTTCCTCTTCGGCATGGCCGTCACCACCGGCGACGTGGCGCTGCGCGCCCTGGCCGGACGAAACATTCCCGGCGCCATCGAGCTGACCTCGCTCTCGATCGGGCTCGGCGCGCTGCTGTCGATGCCGGTCTGCTACGCGATGCAGAGCCATGTCACCGCGCGGCTGCTCTCGGAGCTGATGCCGAACCGCTTCGGCCGCCCGCTCGGGCTGGCCGGCGCCGCGGTCTCGGCGGCCTTCGCCGCACTGCTCCTGTGGATCATGGCCCAGGCCGCGATCGAGAAGATCGGCTCGCCCGAGACCACCGCGGATCTCGGCCTGCCCGTCCCCCTGGCCACGGCCATCGCCGCGATTGCGCTCGGCGCCTGCCTCGCCGCCGCGCTGGCGGGGCTGCGCCTGGCGCTGAAGAACGACCGGAGCTGGTAATGGACGGCATCCTTCTCGGCGGGATCGGCTTCGGCGCCGCCATCCTCATGATCTTCCTCGAAATCCCGGTCGCCGTGGCGCTCGGCCTGGTCGGGCTTCTCGGCTCGGCCATGATCATCGGCCTGCCCGGGGCGATGGCGATCGGCTCGACCACGATCTGGGACAGCCTGACCAACTACACGCTGACCATGCTGCCGCTCTTCGTGCTGATGGGCAATGCCGCGGCGCGCAGCGGACTTTCCGCCAAGCTCTACCGCTCGATGGCGGTGCTGCTCGGCCATCGCCGCGGCGGGCTCGCGCTGGCCACGATCGGCGCCTCGGCGGGGTTCGGCATGATCTCGGGCTCGTCGCTGGCGACCACCGCCACGATGGGGCGGATCGCGCTGCCGGAGATGCAGGAAGCCGGCTATTCCCGCGCGCTCTCGGCGGGCTCCGTGGCCGCAGGCGGCACGCTGGGCATCCTGATCCCGCCCTCGACCGTGCTGGTGATCTACGCCTTCATGGCCGAGCAGTCGATCCGCGCGCTGCTGCTGGCCACTGCCGGGCCCATCGTGCTGGCGATCCTGCTCTACTGCCTGGCGGTCTGGCTGCCGATCCGGGCGGGCTGGTCCTCGGCGCCCGAGCGCGGCCGCGCCTGCCGCGAGACCCGCCGGGCCGCGCTGCGCGAGCTGCTGCCGCCCGTCGGCATCTTCGGGCTGATCATGGGCGGGCTCTATAGCGGGGTCTTCACCGCCAACGAAACCGCCGCCATCGGCGCGGCCGTGGTGCTGGCCTATGGCGCGCTGACCCGGCGGCTCTCGGCCGAGGGCTTCCTCGCCGCGCTGATGGACACGGCGCTGACCTGCGGGGCGCTCTACCTGGTGCTGATCGGGGCGAACCTCTTCAACTTCTTCCTGGCGCTCTCGGGGCTGCCCTTCTCGCTGACCGGGCTGTTCTCGGGGATCCTCGACCAGCCGCTTCTGGTGATCCTG
The DNA here is from genome assembly GCF_005870025.1 of Poseidonocella sp. HB161398. Classification (GTDB taxonomy): domain Bacteria; phylum Pseudomonadota; class Alphaproteobacteria; order Rhodobacterales; family Rhodobacteraceae; genus Mangrovicoccus. Next base: position 34,995 of record NZ_VATA01000056.1, on the reverse strand, counting down.
CTGATGCTGGCGATCTACCTTCTGCTCGGCACGCTGATGGACAGCCTGGCCATGCTGCTGCTGACCGTGCCGCTCTTCGTGCCGATCGCCGATGCGGCGGGCATCAACCTGATCTGGTTCGGCATCTTCGCGGTGATGGTCGTCGAGATGGGCCTGATCACCCCGCCCGTCGGCATGAACCTCTTCGTGCTGAAGGCCGTCGTCCCGGAGGTGAAGCTGACCGAGCTCTGGACCGGCGCCGCGCCCTTCGTCGCCGCCGATGTCATCCGCGTCGCCACGATCATCGCGCTGCCCGCGATCGTGACCTGGCTGCCGCTCAACGCCATCTGAACATCAGGGAGGAAACCATGTTCACCCGACTGACTGCCGCAGGGCTGCTGGCCCTGGCGCTCGCCGCCCCGTCCCAGGCCCGCGAATTGCGCGTCTCGTCCTTCGAACCGGCCCAGGGCTTCTACTCCGCGAAGATCCTGCAGCCCTGGATCGACGAGGTGAACGCCAAGCTCTCGAAATCCGCGCAGCTGAGGCTCTATCCCGGCTCCATCCTCGGCGCGCCGCCCGCGCAGGCGGAGCTGGTGAAGAAGGGCGTCGCCGATATCGCGCTGGTGGTGCCGACCTATACGCCGGGGCTCTTTCCGCTCTCGGGCGTGGTCGAGCTGCCCGGGCTGGTGAAGACCGGCGCGATGGGCGCCGACATCCTCAACACCCTGCAGGAGGAGGGCGCGCTCGACGCGGAATATGCCGATTACAAGGTGATCGCGCTCTTCACCACGCCGGCCTACCGCTTCTTCCTGACCGGCGATCCGGTGGACGATCCGGCCCAGCTTGCCGGGATGAAGCTGCGCTCGCCGTCGAAATTCGGCTCTGAACTCTTCGAGATGGCGGGCGCCTCGGGCGTCGGCATCCCGGCGCCGCAGGTCTACGAGAACCTGGAACGCGGCGTGGTCTCGGGCGCGGCCTGGGTGATGGACGCCTACCGCACCTTCCGGCTCGACGAGGTGGCGCCCAGCATCTCGACCACCGGCTTCATGGCGCAGCCGATGTCGATCCTGATGAACCGGCGCAGCTATGACAGCCTGTCGGAGGCCGACCGCGCGGCGATCGACGCCATGTCGGGCCGCGCCACCGCGGACTGGATCGCCGGGGTGGTCGATGCGACCGATGCCGAGATCGAGGCCGCCTTCCGCGACGAGGGCAAGGTCACCTTCACCGAGCCCGGCGCCGGCAAGGCCGCGCTCTGGCAGGAGGCTTTCGCCGCCGCGCCCGAGCTGTGGATCGAGGAACAGCCCGACCCCGCCGCCGCCGCCGCGGCCCTGGCGCGGGCGCATGAGGTCGCCGGGCCCTGACGCCCTCCGCCGGAGTCCGCGCCCCGGACAGATCGGGCGCGGCGCTCCCCCGGCCTCCCCGGCGCAGCTAGCCTGGGCCATCCCGAATTCCCTATGAATGGAGACGACCATGGCAATCAATGCTCTGGGCTATCTCGGCATACGCTCCGGCAAGCTCGACGACTGGGGCGACTTCGCGGGCAAGCTGCTCGGCATGCAGAGGATCGACCGCGGCGGCAAGGCGCTGGCCTTCCGCATGGACGACCGGGCGCAGCGGCTCTTGGTCACCGACGAGCCGGGCGACACGCTGGCCTTCATGGGCTGGCAGGTGGAGCGGAAGTCGGACCTCGACGACTATGCCGCGCGGCTCGACCGGGCCGGAGTGCAGGTGCATCCGGGGACACCCCAGCTTTGCGACCGGCGGCTGGTGGGAGCGCTGATCTGGTTCGAGGATCCGATGGGCAACCGGGTGGAGCTGTTCCACGATCCGGTGATCGCCGCCGATCCCTTCGTGCCGGGCCGCCCGATCGACGGGTTCCAGACCGGCCCCTACGGCATGGGCCATGCGGTGCTGCATGTGAAGGACATCGAGGTGATGATGCCCTTCTACCGCGACCTGCTGGATTTCCGCGTCTCGGATTACGGGCTCGACCCCTACGGGCTCTATTTCTTCCACGTCAACGGACGGCACCATTCCTTCGCCATGGTCGGCTCGGGGCAGGAAGGCTTCCACCATTTCATGGTGGAGTTCCGCAATCTCGACGACGTGGGGCAGGGTTTCGACCTCGCCCAGCAGGAGGACGGCCGCGTCGCCTACACGCTGGGGCGGCACACCAACGACTACATGACCTCCTACTACGCCAACTCGCCCTCGGGCTTCTTCGTCGAGAACGGCTGGGGCGGGCGGGTGATCGACCCCGCCACCTGGGAGCCGCACGAGACCACCGACGGGCCGAGCTTCTGGGGCCATGAACGGCTCTACCTGACCGAGGAAGGCGGGCGGAAGCGCCTGCGCGACATGCGCCTCGACGCCGCCGCCCGCGGCCGCCGCGCGCCGCCGGTGGCGGAGTGCCCCTGGCTTTTTGCCGAACTGACCAAGCAGTGGAAATGACCATGGACCATTACGACGTCGCCATCGTGGGCTACGGGCCCGCCGGCGCCACGCTCGCCCATCTCCTGGGCCAGTGCGGGCTGAAGACCCTCGTGCTCGAGCGCGAGAGCGCCCATTACCACCTGCCCCGCGCGGTGCATTTCGATGCCGAGGTGATGCGGGTCTTCCAGTGGATCGGCATCGCCGCCGAGATGGAGCCGCTGACCCATGTCCATCCCGGCATGCGCTTCGTCGACGGGGCGGGGCAGCTGCTGCTCGACTGGCCGCGACCGCAGGGCGAGGGTCCGCAGGGCTGGCGCGCCAATTACCGCTTCCACCAGCCGGATCTGGAGGCGCTGCTGCGCCGCCATATGGAGACGCGCGACACCGTCACCGTCCGCACCCGCTGCGATGTCTTCCATGTCGAGGACCAGGGCGACCGCGTCGGGCTGCGCTTCGAGGACATGTCCCGCGGCAAGGTGGAGCGGGTGACGGCCGCCTATGTCGTCGGCTGTGACGGCGCCCGCTCGCTGATCCGCCGCTATACCGAGAGCGGCATGGAGGATCTGGGCTTCCACGAGCGCTGGCTGGTGGTCGACCTGATCCTCAAGGGCGAGAAGCCCGGGCTCGGCGACCATTCGATCCAGTACTGCCGCCCCGGCCGCCCGGCAACCTATGTGCGCACCCCCGGCAAGCGCCGCCGCTGGGAGATCACCGTCCTGCCCGGCGAGGACAGCGCCGAAATCTCCAGGCCCGACTCCGTCTGGGCGCTGCTCTCCGACTGGATCGCGCCGGAAGAGGCCGAGCTGGAGCGCACCGCCGTCTACACCTTCCACTCGCTCGTCGCCGAGGACTGGCGCAGCGGACGGCTGCTTCTCGCGGGCGATGCCTGCCACCAGACCCCGCCCTTCATGGGCCAGGGCATGTGCGCAGGCATCCGCGACGTGGCCAACCTCTACTGGAAGCTCGCGCTGATCTGCCAGGGCAAGGTCGCGGGCGCCGCGGCCGAGCGGCTGCTCGACAGCTACGAGAGCGAGCGGAAACCCAATGCCCGGGAATACATCGCCACCGCCGTGCGGCTCGGCGGGCTGATCAACACCGCGGGCACCGAGGAGGCGCTGCGCGCTGCCCTGCCCTCTGCGGACGGCGCCGCGCGGATGGAAAGCATCGCGCCGCCGCTCGGGCCGGGGCTGGGGACCGGCCCGCTTGCCGGGCGGCTCTTCGGCCAGCCGCGGCTGGCGGACGGCACGCGGATGGACGACCGCCACCCCCACCAGTTCGTCCTTGTCGCCGAGGCCGGGCTGACCGAGGGGCTCGCCCTGCCCGCGGACGTGGCGCTGGTCACCACCGCGGAGTCCGACGCCGCCCGGCATCTGGAGCGGCTCGGCACCCGCGCCGTGCTGCTGCGCCCCGACCGCCACACGCTCGGCAGCGCCGGGACCGCCGCAGAGCTGGCGCAGCTTCTCGCCCTCGCGCTTCCCAATCCCATCGAAACTCAGCAACCGGAACTGGTGTGACCCCATGAAACTCTGCTCTTTCTCCAAGAACGGAACCTCCTCCTACGGCCTCGTCACCGAGGCAGGCATCGTCGATCTCGGCCGCCGCTTCGCCGAGCCGGACCTGCGCGCATTCCTCGCCGCGGGCGATCCCGGGAAGGTCGCGGCACTGGCCTCCGCCGCGCCCGACTACGCCTTCGACGAGGTGGCGCATGAGCCGGTCATCCCGAACCCGGACAAGATCATCTGCGTCGGCCTCAACTACCACGCCCATATCGAGGAAACCGGCCGCGAGGAGACGCCGAACCCGGTCCTCTTCGCCCGCTTCCCCGGCAGCCAGATCGGCCACGGCGCGCCGCTGATCAAGCCGCTGGAATCCGACAAGTTCGACTACGAGGGCGAGGTCGCCGTCATCATCGGCAAGCCGGGCCGCCGCATCCCCGAGGCCGAGGCGCTGGAGCATGTGGCGGGCTATGCCTGCTACAATGACGGCTCGGTGCGCGACTGGCAGAAGCACACCCACCAGTTCATGCCGGGCAAGACCTTCGCGGGCACCGGCGGCTTCGGCCCCTGGATGGTGACCGCCGACGAGATCCCCGACCCGACCAGCCTGCACCTGCAGACCCGGCTGAACGGCGAGGTGGTGCAGGACACTTCCGTCGCGCTGCTGGTGACCTCGATCCCGCGGCTCATCGCCTACTGCTCGACCATCCTGCCGCTTCTGCCCGGCGACGTCATCGTCTCGGGCACGCCGGGCGGGGTCGGCGCGCGGCGCAATCCGCCGCTCTTCATGAAGGAGGGCGATGTCTGCGAGGTCGAGGTCTCGGGCATCGGCATTCTGCGCAACCCGGTCCGGGCCGAGGCCGAGGCAGGCGCCGCCGTCCAGGCGACCGAAGACGCCTGACACCGGCGCGGGGGCGTGACATGCTGCTTTCCATGACAGACGGTCCCGCCCTGCCGAAGACCTCCTCCGGCTCCGTGCGCGCGCTCGCACGGGGCCTGGCCGTCCTGCGCCATGTCAACGAGGTCGGCGAGGCGCGGCCCGGCGAGATCGCCCGGGCGCTCGGCCTGCCCCGCCCCACGGTCTACCGGCTGCTCGAGACGCTGGAAGAGCTGGGCTATGTCGCCTTCTCCGCCACCTCGCAATATGTCCGCGTCACCCGTTTCGCCGCCGCGCTCGGCGACGGCCATGCGCTGACCGCGGAGATCGCCCAGGCGGCCGGGCCGATCTTCGGGGAATATGCCGGGCAGGTGGTCTGGCCGCTGGACCTGACGGTCTACCACAACGCCGCGATGGTCATCCAGGAAACCACCCATGGCCGCTCGCCGCTGTCGATCGACCGCGGCATGACCGGCTACCGGCTGCCGATGCTGCGCACCTCTGCGGGCCGCGCCTATCTCGCCTTCTGCCCCGACGAGGAGCGCGCGCTGATCCTCGACCATCTGCGGCGGCTCGGCGATCCGGCGGACCTGCCCTTCCTCGAGGAGCGCTGGCTCCTGCGGATGATCTCCGAGACCCGCGCGCGCGGCCTCGCGATCCGCGACAGCGGCGAGTTCCGCGCCGAGACCGCCTCCATCGCCGCGCCGATCCGCGCCGGGACCGGGCTTCTGGGATGCATCTCGCTGATCTGGATCCGCAGCGCGATGGGCACCGGCAAGGCGCTGTCCGAATACGGCGCGCCGCTGGCCGAGATTGCCGGACGGATCGCCGCGGCGCTGCCCGACTGAGGCAGCGCCTGCGGGCTCAGGCGGTGTAGCCCGGGCGCGGCACCGCCGCCATCAGCCCCTGCGAGAGCCCGCCATCGACGACGATCTCCTGGCCGGTGACATAGCCCGCCCGGGCGCTGGCGAGAAACAGCACCGCCTCCGCCATGTCGGCCGGCGTGCCGATCCGCCCGGCCGGGACATGGCGCTCGCGCGCGGCGCGGACCTGCGGATCGGCATAGAAGGCGGCGCTGAGCGGCGTCACCACCAGGCCCGGGCTGACCACGTTCGAGCGGATGCCCTCGGCCGCCATCTCGAAGGCCAGCTGGCGCGAGAGCATCGCCACCGCCGCCTTGCCGGGGCTGTAGGCGCCCGAGAAGGGCTGCGGCTGGCTGGCCGCGATCGAGGCGACATGGACCAGCGCCCCGCCGCCCCGCGCCGCCATCTGCCGGGCGAAGACCTGGCTGGCCAGCAGGACGCCCTCCAGATTGACCGCCAGCATCGCCTTCCAGTCGCCCAGCGGCAGCCCCGCCAGCGGCCCCGGGCGCAGGATCCCGGCATTGTTCACCAGGATGTCCGCCCCGCCGAAGGCCGCGGCCACCGCCTCGCCCGCGCGCTCCAGGCTCTCGGGCGAGGTCACGTCGCAATCGAGCGCCAGGAAGCGCCCGGCCTCCGTCTCGGCGGGGAAATCCGCGGCCAGCGCCTTGCCGCGCGCCGCGCCCATCTCCAGCGAGACGGTGTTGCAGCCCGCGGCGAGGAAGCCCTCGAGGCAGGCGCGGCCGATGCCGCCGCCGCCGCCGGTGACGACCGCCGTGCGCCCGCCGAGCCCGAGCCAGTCCATGCCGCCGGTCATGCCGCACCTGCCAGATGGCGGCCGGTGATATAGCCGAAGGTCATCGCCGGACCCAGCGTGATGCCCGCGCCGGGATAGTTGCCGCCCATGATCGAGGCACGGTCATTGCCGACCGCGTAGAGCCCCGGAATGGTGCCGCCCTCGCGGTCCAGGACCTGCCCCTCCACCGTCGTGTCGAGCCCCTCGAACGTGCCCAGATCGCCCATCACCAGCTTGACCGCATAGAACGGCCCGGTCTCGATCGGCGCGACGCAGGGATTGGGCGCGACCTCCGGATCGGCGAGATAGCGGTTGAAGGAGGTCGCGCCGCGGCCGAAGGCCGGATCCTGCCCGTCCTGCGCGCCGCGGTTGTATTCCGCCACCGTCGCCTCGAGCCCCGCGGGATCGATGCCGCAGGCCGCGGCCAGCTCTGCCAGCGTCCGGCCGTGCTTGAGATAGCCGGTGCGCTGCGACAGCACGGGCGGCACAGGCGCGGGCTTGGCATGGCCGAGCCCGTATTTCGACAGCGCCCTGCGGTCGGCGATCAGCCAGCAGGCGGTCTCGGTCCCGCCCTCGCAGGCGCGGATCATCGCCGCGCCGACATCGTGGTAGCTCTCGCTTTCATTGGTGAAGCGCCGCCCGTCCTTCAGCACGGCGATGATCCCCGGCTTGTAGCGGTCAAGCAGATGCGGGAAGGCGATATGCCCGCCCTTGCCGTCCGGCACCTTGGAAACCGGCATCCAGGCGGCGGCATTGGGGAAGCGCAGCTCGAACCGCCCGCCCGCGGCGATGCCCAGCTCGATGCCGTCGCCGGTGCTGCCCTCCGGGACCGGCGTCAGGTGCTCGCCACCGCGGCGCATATGCGGATAGGCCTGCCGGATCCGCTCCAGGTCGCGGGCGAAGCCGCCCGCCGCCAGCACCACCGCCTTGCCGGCATGGACCGTCACCGTGCCGTCGGGCGTCGCGATCACCGCGCCGGTGACGCCGTCGGGCCCGCTCAGCAGCTCGGTCGCGGCGCAGCCGGTATGGATCGGGATCCTGCGGTCGAAGCAGCTCTTGGCCAGCCGCGCGGCCAGCGCGTTGCCCGATGTCACCTTGGTCCCGCGGCCATGGCGGAGGACCTCGCCGAAATGCCCCGCAAGCCGCCGCGCGACATAGAGGAACGAGCCGAAGGACTTGGTGGCATTGAAGAAATGCTTGATGTCGGCATTCGAGGAATTGAACATCATCCCCATGAAGGTGATCGTCTTCAGGGGCGGGCGCAGCCGCTTCATGTCCTTGCCGAGCGCCGAGGTATCATAGGGCGCGGCCAGCACCGAGCGGCCGGTATCGACCCCGCCCGGCGCCAGCGGATGGTAGTCGGGATAGAGCGTCGGCACGAAGGCGACCTCGGTCTCGCGCTCGAAGAAGTCGAGCATCTCGGGCCCGGTCCGCAGATAGGCCTCCACCGCTTCGGCATCGTAGAAATTGCCGGTCTCGGCCTGCATGTAGCGCCGCGCCGCGTCGCGGCTGTCCGCGCCGCCGCAATGGCGGTTGCCCGGGATCCACAGCACCCCGCCGGAAAAGGCCGTGCTGCCGCCGAAGACCGGCTCCTTCTCGATCACCACCACGTCGAGCCCGTGCTCGGCCGCGGTGATCGCGGTCGCCAGCCCGCCGGCGCCGGAGCCGATCACCAGCACGTCGCATCGCTGCCCGTCTCGGAGCGTTTCGTCCATCCTCTGTCCTCCCGGAATCTGCGGCGCCGCCTCTCCCTGGCCCGCGCCCATCTCCGGCAATCTCGTTCGGACCGGCGCCGGAATGAATGGACGCAGCCCGTCAAAAATTGCATATTTGGATGGCCGCGCCCGGGAGGAGACAGGCGCGGACAAGCTGGCAGGGAGGCGGCGCGCGATGCTGGATTTGGAAATTCCCCTTTGTTTTCTGTACGGAGACCCCATTTCGGATGTCGAGATGGACTTCCTGCATATCGAGCCGATCCGCGAACGCAGCGGGGCGCATGATTGGATTATTGGAGAGCATTCCCATCCCGATCACGTGCAGATCCTGCTGGTGGAGCGCGGCGGCGGCCGCTACCTGGTCGAGGGGCAGGAGCTGGCCGTGCCCGAGGGCAGCCTGATCCTGGTCCCCGCCGGACTGGTCCACGGGTTCGAGTTCTCCGCAGGCACCGACGGCTGGGTCATCAATGCCGCGACCGGCTATCTGCGCGCGGTGGCCGGACAGGATGCGCGGCTTCTCGCGCCGCTCTCGCGCCCGGCGGTCTACCCGCCCGAGGATGGCGAGGGCGCGGCGGCGCTCTTCCGCGGCTGCTACCGCGAATATGTCTGGTCGGCGCCGGGGCGGCGGGCGGCGATCCGCGGCCTGGTGCTGCAGATGCTGGTGGCGCTGATGCGCGCCGCAGCCGAGACCGGCGGCCCGTCCCTGGCCGCGGGCGACCGCGACTACGCGCTGGTCTGCCGCTTCCGCGAGGCGCTGGAGGAGGGCTTCCGCACCCAGCGGACCATCGCGGAATATGCCGGCGCGCTCGGCGTGACGCCGCACCGGCTGAACCAGGCCTGCCGGGCGCGGGCGGGCAAGTCGCCCTCGGCGCTGCTGCATGACCGGACCATCGTCGAGGCCAAGCGCTATCTCGTCTATCTCGACCGCTCGGTGGCGGAGATCGGCTTCGAGCTGGGCTTCGAGGATCCGGCCTATTTCAGCCGCTACTTCACCCGCCGCACCGGCCAGACCCCGGGCGGCTACCGCAAGGCGATGCTGGCCGGGCGCAGCCGCGCGGGCTGAGCGGCAAATCTGCAAGAAGAACCCGCAAAGCTGCATTCTCCGCCCGGTCCCGGCGGGCTAGACCCGTCGCAGGCAAGCCGAGGAGGGCAGATGATGTTCCATGAATTGCGGATCTACGACCTGGTGCCGGGCAAGGCCCCCGACTATCTGGAGCTCTTCCGGAAGAACGGCGTGCAGCATGTCACGCGGCACCTGCCGCTGGCGGGCTACTGGCTGACCGATAGCGGCGCGCTGAACCGGATCTACCATCTGTGGATCTACGCCTCGCTGGAAGAGCGCGCGGCGGCGCGGGCCGGGCTGGCCCGGGACCGCGACTGGAACGAGGGCTTCGTGCCGGCGGGCTTCCCGCTGATCGTCAGGCAGGAGAACCTGCTGATGCGCTGCGAGGCCTCCTCGCCGCTGCTCGATCTGGTGGCGGCGGCGCGGCGCCAGGCGCATCCGCCGGATGCCCAGGGCACGCCGATGTTCGGGGAACGGCTCCTGACCCTGGCCGAGGGCGATGGCGCGGCCGCGGGCGAGCAGCTGGGCCGCTGGCGGGCGGTCTCGGGGGCGGCGCCGGGGCGGGTGCTGTCGCTCTTCGCGCATGCGCCGGGCGAGGATCCCTTCGCCACCGCCGAGGGCGCGGCCCGCCACGAGATCCTGCGCCCCCTGGCGCTCTCGCCGCTGCGCTGACGCGGACGGACCGGCGGGACGCGCCGCCGGTCCGGGTCTCAGCCCATCAGGTTCGGCAGGGCGAGGATCAGCTCGGGGAAGGCCAGGATCAGGCCGATGATGACGACCTCGCCGACAAGGAAGGGCGTCACCCCGCGGAACACGCTTTCCAGCGGAATGTCGGGCCGGATGCCGCTGACCACGTAGCAGTTCAGCCCCACCGGCGGCGTCACCACGCCGATCTCGATCAGCTTGACCAGGAGGATGCCGAACCAGATCGGGTCGTAGCCGAGCGCGGTCACCGCCGGGAAGACGACCGGCAGGGTCAGCATCATCATGCCGAGCCCGTCGAGGATCATCCCCAGAAGGAGGTACATCACGATGATCCCGGCCATGATGACCCAGCGCGGCGTGTCGAGCCCGACCACCATGTCGGTCACCTGTCCCGGCAGCCCGGTGAAGGCGAGGAAGCGCACGAAGATCATCACCCCCCAGATCACCATGAAGATCATCACGGTGGTGCGCACCGTGTCGAGGAGCCCGTCGCGGAACTCGCCCAGGCCGATCCGCTTGAAAAGCGCCATGGCCAGGATGATCGCGGTGGCGACGCCCGCGGATTCCGTCGGCGTCATCCAGCCCAGGTAGATGCCGCCGAGGATCACGCCGACCACCGCGAAGACGCCGCTGACCTGCGGCAGCGCGCGCAGCTTCTCGCCGAAGGTGGTCGAGGGCTCCAGCGGCGCGAGCCCGGGCTTCAGCTTCACCACGACGGTGATGACGAGGAGGTAGACGATGACCGAGATCACCCCCGGGACCAGCCCCGCCAGCAGCAGCTTCGCCACCGACTGCTCGACGATGATGCCGTAGATCACCAGGATGGCGGAAGGCGGGATCAGCGCGGCCAGCGTGCCGCCCACGGCGACCACGCCCGCGGCCAGGCGGCGGTCGTAGCCGCGCGCCTCCATCTCGGGCAGGGCCAGCCGGGTGAAGACCGCGGTCGAGGCGGTCGAGGCGCCCGAGACCGCCGCGAAGCCCGCCGAGGCGAAGATCGTCGCCGTGGCCAGCCCGCCCGGCGCGCGCCCGACCCATTTGCGCGCCGCGTCATAGGCCGAGGTGGTGATCCCCGCATGCATGGCGAGAAAGCCGATGGTGATGAAGAGGGGCAGCACGCTCAGCGCGTAATGCCCGGAATTGGCATGGGGCACGATGCCCGACAGCCCGGTCGCGACGGTCGGGTTCCTGAGGATCATCATGCCGGCAATGCCGGTGAAGGCCGAGGCATAGGCGACCGGCACGCCGGTCACGACCAGCAGCACCAGCACGAGGATGCCGATCACGCCGAGGGTAATGGGGTCCATCTGGGCTCCTCACTCGTAGGGGGTTGTCTCGATGGCATCCGCCGGATGCCCGAAGATGCGCGAGCCGTCGCCGTTCCGGAGCATCAGCCGCAGCGCCTCGGCCCATTGCAGCGCCAGCCGCAGCGCCAGGAGCGCCAGCGACAGGGTGACAAGCAGGATGCCGGGCCAGAGCGGGATGCCGAGCTCGGGCGTGTCGCCGCCATTGCCCCAGGCGCGCTGGAAGTTCAGCCAGCTGCCCTTGGCCAGAACCACCGTCACGAAGAGCGCGACCGAGAGCGCGAAGATCTCGCCCGCCCATTTCGCGCGGCCCTTCAGCCGGTCGCTGACCAGCGTCATGCGGACATTGCCGAAATGGCTCTGGCAATACGACACGCCCAGCGTCACCAGCGCGACCATCAGCTGCTCGACGATGTCGATCGAGCCGCGGATCGCGTGGTTCAGGATCCCCCGGCCCAGCACCTCGGCGCAGACCAGCGCCATCAGCGCCAGGATCAGGATGCCGGCGACCAGCGCCGCCAGCCGCTCCACCCGGCCGAGCGCCCGGTCCGCCTGTTCAATGAGGCTGCGCATCCGGGACGGCTCCTCTGCGGGGCGGGGCCGGATCGCGGCCCCGGCCGTGCGGTTACTGGCCAGGCTGGGCATCGGCGGCGCCGGCGACGAGGATGTCGAAGAGCTCCTGGCCGGGATAGCCGCGGCCGGTCATGTCGTCGATCCAGGCCTGCCAGCTCGGCTGCGCGGCGGCGTCGAGCCCGGCGCGGATCTCGGGGGTGATCGGGATGCGCGCCAGGTCCTGCTCCTCGAACAGCGCCTCGTTCGCGGCGTCGATCTCGGCATAGGCGGCGATCTGGCGGGCATAGGCCTCCGGGATCGCCTCGGCCATCAGCGCCTTGTACTGGCCGGGCAGCGCCTCCCAGGCGTCCTTGCCGGCCGCGACGGTGCACTGGATCGTGCCCAGGTTCCAGCTGTCGGTCACCCAGTCCGAAAGCTCGTGGAAGCGGTAGGCGACGAAGGCGTAGGTATAGGGATAGACGATGCCGTCGATCACGCCGCGCTCCAGCGAGGTGTAGAGATCGGGGGCCGGCATGGTCGAGGGCACCGCGCCGAGCGCCTCCATCAGAACCGCATGCCCGGCCGAGGCATTGACCCGCAGCCCGTCCCAGTCGGCCGCCGCCACCGGCGCCTCGCCGCGGCCCATCACCTCGTAATTCGGCATCAGCGCCGACATCAGCGGCACGGCGTTCCACTTCGCCCATTCGCCCTGCACCGCCGGATGGGCGAGAAAGGCGTCATAGGCGCGGATCTGCGCCGCGAAATCGGGAAGCGGCAGGAAGGCGAGGCTCATCCCCATCGAGGCCGGCGTCTTCTCGGGGTGGTAGTAGGGGCAGATCGTGGCCGCCTCGAAGGCGCCCAGCTGCAGCCCGTCGATATTCTCCTTCGGGTCCGACAGCACGCCGCCATATTCCAGCGACAGCTCGAACCGGCCGTCGGTCTTCTCGGCGAGATAGTCCTTCAGCCCCTCGACGCCTTCGGTGAAGCCGCGCCGCGCGCCCCAGAGCGAGACCAGCCAGCGGACCTTGGGCCCCTCCACCTCCGCCGCCTGCGCGGCCGAGGGCAGCCCAGCCGCCAGTGCCGTTCCCATCGCTGCCGCTGCCATCAGGGCAAGCCCGGCCGGGGCAAGTGTCGTGTCGCGTGTCATGGTATCCTCCCTGTCTCCGTCTGGAGGGAGGCGCGCCGGCACGGCCCTGCCCGCCGCCCGAGGGCGGTCCGCGCCGGGGCGCGGTCGGCATGGCCAGATTGTCCGCCGGAACGGTCCTCCCGGGATGCGGACGGTCTCCTCTGGTGCCGCGCCCCGTCGGGAAGGTCACAGAAAAGCGGGCATTCCTGAATGGAGAAAAGGCGAAAAAAAGTTGCACATTTCGTGCCGGGCCGCGGCGGACGGGACAGGCGCCGCGCGGCCGCCCACACTGCCCTGCCCGCATTTCCTGGGGATTCGGCCAGCTTCCAGGCGCCAGAGCCCGCGGCCCGGCACGCGGCCGGGCCCGGGAGTTGCAGATTTCGGCAGCGCCGCGCTCAGATCAGCGCGGCGGCGATCCAGAGCCCGAGGCCGAAGGAGACATGCGCCGAGACCGTCTTGGCGAGGCCCGGCCAGGGATTGGACGCCTTCAGGCCGAAGAGGCCACCGCCCATGGCCGGCTTCATCAGCAGCATCGGCCCGGCCAGGGTGACGAAGCCGAAGAGGATCGCCGCCCAGAAGGAGGACGGGAGGCCGAAAAGCGCCAGCGCGAGCCCGTAGAGCAGCCCGTAGCCCGCCCCCACGACATAGTGGAAGGCCCAGCCCGCGGCGTCTTCGCCCGGCTTCGCGGGCCGGGATTTCAGCTCTGCATCGACGAAGCGCCCCTCGGCGAAGCCCAGGACCCAGCGGCCGACAGAGCCCCAGCCGGGCGCGGGCTGGCCGCAGAGCCGCATCGCCGCGCGCTGCCACAGATCGGAGAACGCCGTCGCGGCGATCCCCCAGACGAGGAAGACGGGCAGGTCAGACATGGCCGAGCGCCCAGTCCCAGTCGGGCGAGAGCATCTGCCGCCGCCCGCGCAGCAGGAGCAGCCGCGAATACTTGGCGAAATCGAAGGGCACGTCGGAATTGACGCTCTGGTAGACCGCCCAGAAGCCCCAGCGCACCATCGCCATCCCGACATAGAGATAGGTCCGCGCCACCGTCTCGGTCCGCGCCGCGCCCTCGTACATCTCCAGGAGCGACGCCACGCCCCTGCGGTCGTCGAAGAAGCTCTCGATCCCGAACATGGCGATGTCCCAGTAGGGATCGTTCATCGCCGCGTATTCCCAGTCGATGATCCGGATCCGCCCGGCATCGTCGCGCATGTAGTTGGAGATGTAGCTGTCGTTGTAGCAGCCCTTCAGCTCCACCCCCGCGGCCTCGATCGCCCGCGCGGCGCGGCGGCCGTTCCAGACCAGATGCTCCGCGTCGCGCGGCAGCAGCGCGCCGCAACCGGCGACCTTGGCGGCGAAATCCTCGAATTGCGACAGGCCGGTATTGGCCGCCTCCAGCCGCAGGCTGTCATGCACGCCCTTGTAGGCCGCCATGATCCCGCCCCGCACGGTGTCGTCCTGCACGTCATGAAGGCCGCAGCTGCGGAAGCCCTCGAGGAATTCGTGCACCTCGATCCCGGCAGCGGCGTCATAGTGGATCACCTGCGGGCCGACCCCGCGCCCGGCCGCGATCTCGCCCGCGATCTTCGCCGTGGCGCGGTCGATGAAGGCCTCGGTCCCGGCGCCGTGGAGCTTGACGAAGAAGGTCTCGCCCGTGGCATCGTCGACCACGCGCCAGTTGATATTGGTGATCCCGCCATTGATGCGGTGGGCCTGCATCTGGCGCCCGGCGAAATGCGGGACGGCGGCAATGGCCTCGTGAATGCCGGTCATGTCCCGCGGACCTCCCCGAAGAGCTGCGCCATGTCGAAGAGCGACAGGTGGAGCCGCAGCCGGACCAGCCGGTTGCAGGCGTATTTGTAGAGCTCGGGCCCCCCGCGGTCCTCCGCGGCCTCGCCGGCGATCGCCCAGAGCCCCCAGATCGCATCCTCGGCCAGCGACATCAGCTTCAGCCGCGCCAGCTCGGCCGGCGTGGCGGCGCGGCCCAGCCAGGCAGCCAGCAGCGCGCCGCGATCGGCATCGTCGACGCAGAGCTCGAGCGCCAGCGAGGCGAGGTCGCGCCAGGGATCGCCCATCGCCGCACGGTCGAAATCGACGAGCCTCAGCCCGCCCTCGGGGCCGAGCAGCACATTCGAGACCATCAGCTCGCCATGGAGCAGCACCGGTTCGCCCGGCACGGCCTCGAGCGCGTCGCAGATCCGCGCGACCCAGTCGCCGAGCTGCGCCAGCCCCATCCCGGCCGTGGCCGGGAGCGCCAGCATGCCCGGCGCCGCGGCGACCTCGGCCAGCGCCGCGAATTCCGCGCGCGGATCGCTGACCGCCGTCACCTTGCCCGCGCCATGCCAGCGCTTCAGCGCCGCCAGCAGATCGCCGAGCCTGCCGCCGGTGACGAAATCGGGCACCATCGCCGGGCGCCAGCCCGCGTCCAGCCGCTCGGTGACCAGCGTCGCCGAACCGGGCTCGGCCGCGAGCAGCTGCGGGCCGAGCCCGCTCTCCGAGGCCAGCGCATGGCCCTCGGCGGCGCCCGCGAAGCCCGCCTGCCCCAGCGCGCCGCGATGGAAGGTCTTCACCGCCACCGCGCGGCTGCCGCAGGTGGCGAAGCTGACCCGGGCATCGAGCCCGGAATGCGACGGCATTGCCAGGGGCGGCACCGGCGCGCCCGCCTCGAACCGCGCCAGCACGGCGGCGTGGCGCGCGCGGGAGCCCTCCGCGAAGGGATCGGCCGCCGCCCTCATGCGGGCACCGCCGCTTCGGCCAGTGCCGGGAAGGCCGCGCCTGCGCCCTGCGCCGCCTCGAAGGCCGCCGCGGCGGCGAGCAGCGCGATGTCGCCGCCCGCGGGCCCGATCAGCTGCAGCCCGACCGGCGAGCTGCCGGCGAAGCCGCAGGGCAGCGTCGCGCCGGGTTGGCCGGACTGGTTGAGCAGCGCGGTGAAGCCGACATGGTCATGCGGATGCGCCGGATCGGCGCCCGCCGCCTCGGCCGGGTAGTTCGCCATCGGCATGGTCGGCGCCAGCACGAAATCGTAGCCTTCGCAGGCCCGCGCGAAGAGCCGCTGCGCCTTGTCGACGGTCGACATGGCCGAGGCGAAGTCGAGCGCCGTCATCGCCTCGCCCGCATCGCAGCAGGCAGTCAGCACGGGCAGCATCTGGCCGCGGCGGTCTTCGGGCAGCGCGGCGCGCTCGCCCGCGGCCTTGACCGAGAAATAGGCGGAGAGCTTGCGCAGGAAGGGGAAATCCAGCGGCGCGGGCATCTCCTCGACCCGGGCGCCGAGGCCGCGGAAGACCTCCGCCGCGCCGCGGATCAGCGCCTCGACCTCCGGCGCCACTGCAGGTCCGTCGCCGACCGAGAGCAGCAGGCCGATGCGCTTGCCCGCCAGATCGAGCGGCGCCAGCGCGGCGGGCATCTCGGCGCCGGGCTCGAAGGCTTCCGGGTCGGGCTGCGACAGCACCGACATCAGCAGCACGGCATCGGCCACGGTGCGGGTGATCGGCCCGGCAACGCGGTCGCGGCTATAGGGCAGATGCGGGATCACCCCCGCGGTCGGCTTCAGCGCCACCAGCCCGCAATGCGAGGCAGGCAGGCGCACCGAGCCGCCGACATCGCTGCCGATGGCGATGGGCGCGATCCCGGCCGCCACGGCAGCGGCGGAGCCCGCCGAGGAGCCGCCGGTATTCAGCGACAGATCCCAGGGGTTGCGGGTCACGCCATGGCCCGAGCTCAGCCCCGAGCCGAGGAAACCCATGTCGGGCATGGTCGACTTGGCGAAAAGGATCGCCCCGGCCTCGCGCAGCCGCGCGGCGGGCGGGCTGTCTTCGGCATCGGGCCCGGCATCATGACGCGCGGCGAGCCCGCGCAGCATGCGCATGCCCTTCACCGCGATCGAGTCCTTGACGATGCAGGGCACCCCGTCGAGCGGCCCCATCGGCGCGCCCGCTTTCCAGCGGGCCGCCGAGGCCTCTGCCGCCGCCATCGCGCCCTCGGCGTCGATATCGTAGAGCGCGTTGATCGCCGGGTTGAGCTCTGCCGCCCGCTCGAGCGTGCAGCGCATGACATCGACCGGCGACAGCGTCCCGGCGCGGTAGGCCTCGATCAGCTCGGTTGCGCTGAGTTTCCACATGGGTGTCCGCCCCTTCCTCTGGTCACGTTCCTGCGCGGCTCTCTGGCCGCTTCGGTCACTTCACTCCGCGGACGGCAGCGCTGCCTGCCCGCGTTCGTCCTTCAATGCCACGCCGGTCGCGCCGATCTCGCGGGCGCGCCCTGCCAGATAGGCGATCAGCTCCGCCGCTGCGCGGTGGCTCAGCCCGCCCTTGCCATGGATGTTCGACACGCAGTTGCGCGCGCTGTCGGGCGTGCCGATGCGCGGCGCCCAGGTCAGGTAGGCGCCGAGGCTGTCGGAGACCGAGAGCCCCGGCCGCTCGCCGATCAGCATGAGGCAGAGCGGCGCGCCCATCGCCTGGGCGATCTCGTCGCCGATCGCCACCCGGCCCTGGCGGACCAGCGCCACGGGACCCAGATCCGTCTCCGGCAGGGCCGCCTCCAGCGCCGCCACCATCGCCGCGGCGTGATGCGCGACGGCAAAACCCGAGAGCCCGTCGGCAATGACCACAGCCAGGTCCGGCTTGGCCTGCGGCACCCGCGCCAGGCTTTCCGGCGACAGGCGGCGGCCCAGATCGGGGCGGCGCAGATAGGTGTCGCGGTCCGGCGCGCGGCTTTCGAGCTCGAGGAGCGGCCGGTCGCCGAGCCCGGCCTTCACCGCCGCCCAGTCGACCGGCTGGCGGATCGCGTCGCGGGCGCGGGCATGGCTGGCCTGGAAGTCGAGCACCGCCGAAAGCGGCGCCGCCCCGCCGCGGGGGTCGAGCCGCACCCGCGCGGGCGTCAGCGCCCGCAGCCGTCCGGCGAAGCTGCCGATCTCGTTCGTCATGCCGGGATCCCCATGCGTCCGGCCAGCCCCGACAGATCGGGCAGCGCCTGCCGCGCCGGGCCCAGATCCATCGCCGCCAGCCAGTCCTCGAATTCCGGCGCCGGGCGCAGGCCGAAGACCCGGCGCAGCCAGGCGGCATCCTCGAAGGCCAGCGTCTGGTAGCTCAGCATCACGTCATCGGCCCCCGGCACGCAGATGACGAAATTCACCCCGGCCGCGGCCAGGAGCGTCATCAGCGTGTCCATGTCGTCCTGGTCGGCTTCCACATGGTTGGTGTAGCACACGTCGACCCCCATCGGCAGGCCGAGGAGCTTGCCGCAGAAATGGTCCTCCAGCGCGGCGCGGATCACCTGCTTGCCGTCATAGAGGTATTCGGGCCCGATGAAGCCCACCACGGTATTGACCAGGAACGGGTCATAGGCGCGGGCGACGCCATAGGCGCGCGCCTCCAGCGTCTGCTGGTCGACGCCGTGATGCGCATCCGCCGAGAGCGGCGCGCCCTGGCCGGTCTCGAAATACATCACGTTGTCGCCGACCGTGCCGCGCTTCAGGCTGCGCGCGGCGTCATTGGCCTCGGCCAGCACGGCCAGGTCGACGCCGAAGCCGGCATTGGCCGCCTCGGTCCCGGCGATCGACTGGAAGGGCAGATCGACCGGCCCGCCCGCCTCGATGATCTTGATCGTGTTGGTGACATGGGTCAGCACGCAGCTCTGCATCGGCATGGCGAAATCCTGCCGCAGCCGGTCCAGCGCCTCGAGGATGCCGGTGCAGTTGGCGATGCTGTCGGAGGCCGGGTTGATGCCGATCACCGCGTCGCCCGTGCCCTGCAGCAGCCCGTCGAGCACCGCCACCGCGATCCCCGCCAGGTCGTCGGCCGGGTGGTTCGGCTGCAGCCGCGTGGCGATCCGCCCCTTCAGCCCCAGCGTCGTGCGGAAGCGGCTGACCACCTCGATCTTGCGCGCCACGCCGACCAGATCCTGGTTGCGCATCAGCTTCGAGACCGCGGCGGCCATCTCGGGGGTCAGCCCCGGCGCCAGCCGCGCCAGCGCCGCCGTGTCCGCGGCCTCCGACAGGAGCCAGTCGCGCAGGTCGCCCACGGTCATCGCCGCCACCGGCGCGAAGGCGCGGCGGTCATGGCTGTCGAGGATCAGCCGCGTGACCTCGTCGGTCTCGTAGGGCACCAGCGCCTCGTTGAGGAATTCCGCCAGCGGCAGGTCGGCCAGCGCGTAGCGCGCCGCGACCCGCTCGCCCTCGGAGGCGGCGGCGATTCCGGCAAGCTCGTCGCCCGAGCGGCGCGGCGTGGCCGCTGCCATCAGCCGGGCGAGCGAGCCGAAACGGTAGGTCTCGCCCCCGGCGGAGGCGCTGTAGACGGGCATTCGGGGTTCCTCAGGCGTTGCGCAGATGGGTGGCCCAGGACGGGTCGCCGGTGATCGTGCGGAAGCGCATCAGCTTCCAGGTGCCGTATTTGTAGAAGTCGAAATCCAGCCGCGAGACCATCAGCTGCACCATCGACCAGTAGCCCCATTTCACGTCGGCCAGCGCCTTGTGGATGGTGACCCGGGCGACGAGCTGCGGCGTGACGCGGCCGAAATACTCCTCGATCATCTCGGCCTCCTGCTCGGGCGTGAAGAACATTTCGCCGAACCAGATGCCCAGATCGTAGCAGCGGTCGTTCATCGAGGCGTATTCGTAGTCGATCAGCATGATCGAGCGGTCCTGGCCGATCATGAAATTGCCCGGCATCGGATCGTTGAAGGAGGGCACCAGGTCGAGGCCGGAGGCTGTCAGCGCCTCGCGCGCCAGCCGGTCGTTCAGCTCGATCCAGGCGGCGTCGCGGTATTGCGGCGCGCCGAGCTCGGCCATCTGCGCCTTGTGCTCGTCGATCATGTCGAAGACGGTCTTGGTCAGCCCCAGCGCGGGCAGGCCGTGCATCCTGCCATAGGCCGCCATCGCCTCCATCCGCAGGTCGCGCGCGGCGAAGTCGCTATGGGTCGAGGGCCGCCGGTCGGGGATGAAGTCGTTGATCTCGATGCCGTGATGGGCGAGGTCGTCATAGACCGCCGGGCCCAGCCCCGCGGCCGCGGCCTTCTGCGACGCGTCGAGCGCCGCCTTGCGGTCGATGAACATCTCGGTGCCGTTGCCGGGCAGCTTGACGAAGTAGTCGCGCCCGCCCGCAAGCGCCACGCGCCAGTTCGAATTGCTGATCCCGCCCGAGACCGGGGCATAGCGCGCGCCCTGCCCGCCCGCGAAGAGCGGCGCCTCGAGGATGGCGGATTCCAGCTGGCGCTCTTCCGGCGATTGCGCCTCTCCCAGCGTTTTCATGTGTCGCCCCCGATGATGCGGATCTTCTCCTCGAATTGCGGATGGCGCAGGCCGAGCCGCGCGCGCATGATCCGCCATTCGGAATATTTCAGCCATTCGATGCCCCCCCGGACCGAGCGCGCGCCCGCGACCCGCGCCTCGAAGGCGTGCATCACGTCGTCGACGATCGACCAGAGCCGCGCCCGGGCAAAGCCCTGCGCGTCGAAGGCGCCCATATAGGCTCCGGCCGGGGCGACCATGCCGGCCTCGAAATCGGTGATCTCGGCCAGCAGCACCCCGAGGTCGTACATCGGGTCGTTCATCCCCGCCCGGTCGTAGTCGACCAGCAGCACGTCGGCCGCGCCGGGGCCCGCCAGCAGGTTCGAGGCCGAGCCGTCATTGCGGCAGGGCGCGACCGGCGCGGCCATCAGCGGCGCGCGCAGCGTTTCGACCAGCGCCAGAACCCAGCCGGCATCCTGCGGCAGCGCGACATCGCCCGCCGCCGCCTCGGCCACGGTCCGGTCGATGGCGGCGAAAGGGTCGAAGCGGTGCGCCAGCGGCGCCGCGCCGTGCAGCACGCGCATCTGCGCCATGGCCGCGGCGACGAAGCCCCCGTCCTGCAGCCGGTCCTGCTTGGCCGATTGCCAGTCCGGGCCGGGATCGCGCATCAGGATGGCCCCGGCCTCCGCATCCGACCAGAGCACCTCGGGCCCGGCGCCGAGCGCGCCCGCCCCGGCGGCAAGCTGCATCGCCGCGCCCAGATCGTAGCGGCCGCGCATCTCCGGATGGATCACCTTGAGGAAGAGCCCGCCTTCTGGCGCGGCGATCCGCGCCGAGGCGCTGTCGAGGCCGAGATAGCTCGGCGAAGCCAGCGCGGCCGGGCCGGGCGCCATGGGCGCCCCTGCCAGATCGGGCCGCGCGGCGGCGAGGAGGGCGGCGAGCCCTCCGGGGGAAACCAGCGCCTCCGTCATGCCACGGCCTGGTCGAGATCGCCCGCCGCGGCGTCGATGCGGCGGATCATGTCGACAAGCACCTCGCCGCCCGCGGCCAGATCCTCGGGCTTGGTGAACTCGTCATGGCGGTGGATGACGCCGCCGACCGAGGGCACCGCGACGACGATGGCCGGGCAGCGGGTCAGCACCGGGATCGCGTCATGCCCGCCGATCGTGTCCAGATCCATCCGCGCCAGGCCCAGGCGGTCGGCGCCTTCCTCGGCCAGCTGGATCAGCCGGGTGTCGAACTTGCCCGCCGGGCGGCGGTCGATCGAGACGATCCCGGCTTCGGTGGCGGCCTTCGCCGCCAGCCCCGGCAGCGCGTCCTTCAGGCCCGTCTCGGCCCAGTCGAGCGTCGCCGCCTCGGGCGCGCGCAGCTCGGCGAAGAGCACGGCCTTGCCCGGCACGATATTCGGCGAGTTCGGCGAGATGTCGACGCGGGCGACGGAGGAGAAAAGCGTGTCCGGCGCGGTATCGGCAAGGCGGCGCACCTCGGCGATGATATAGGCGGCGCCCAGGACGGCGTCGCGGCGGTCCTCCATCGGGGTCGGGCCGGTGTGGTTCTGCTGGCCGGTCACCTCGATCTTGACCTTCAGCGCGCCCCAGTGGCGGCGGAAAGGCGCGATGCGGGTGCCGGCCTTCTCCATCTTGTCGTCGCCCTCGATGTGGAATTCCAGGTAGACATCCGGGATGCCGACCTTGTCCGTCCCGTCGAAGCCGGTGCGCTTCAGCTCGTCGCCGACGCTGCGGCCCTCGCGGTCGGTGCGCGCCAGCGCGAAGTCGAGATCGAGCATCTCGGCGAAGACCGAAGAGCCCAGCAGCGAGGGCTGGAACCGCGCGCCCTCCTCGTTCATCCAGTCGGCGATGACGAAGTTGCATTGCGGCTCGATGCCGGTGGCGGCGCAGTGGGCGCGGTAGCTTTCGACCGCAGTCAGGGCCGCGATCACGCCATAGGCGCCGTCGAAGCGCCCGCCCAAGGGCTGGCTGTCGAGATGCGAGCCGACCATCACCGTGCGGGCATTGCCGCCGGCCAGGTCGATCCGGCCGAAGACATTGCCGATCGCGTCGACCAGCACGGTGTAGCCGCGGGAGGCCATCTCGGCCATGAACCACTCGCGGGCGGCCTTGTGATCATCGGTCAGCGCCATGCGGTCGACGCCGCCCAGGGCGGTCGCGCCGAATTCCGAGACCTTCGCCATCAGGCGCTCGAACAGGGCTGCGTCGAAGCCGGCGCGTTGGAGGGTGTCAGGCATGGGTCGTCTCCGGTGTCGTCATGGACGGGGCATCCTCGCCCCGGCGCGGGTTCAGGAAGCAGGCGGCCAGCGCGCGGCCGCCACGGGCGGTCAGGCCCGGATTCTCGCCGCGGCAGCGGTCGAAGGCCTGCGGGCAGCGGCTGGCGAAGGCGCAGCCGGGCGGCAGGTCGATCGGGCTCGGCGGCTCGCCCTCGAGCAGGCAGTCCTTGGGATCATAGCGCCGCTCCTCCAGCGTCGGCGCGGCAGAGAGCAGCGCGCGGCTGTAGGGATGGCCGGGATCGAAGAACAGCCGGTCGTTCGGCGCCACCTCGACGGTCTCGCCGAGATACATCACCGCGATGCGCGAGCAGACGCGGCGCACCATCGCGAGGTCGTGCGAGATGAAGATGTAGGTGAAGCCGTGCTGGGCCTGCAGCCGCTCGAAGAGGTCGAGCATCTTGTGCTGCTCGGTCTGGTCGAGCGCCGAGAGCGTCTCGTCCATGATCAGCAGCCGCGGCTCCAGCGTCATGGCGCGGGCGACGTTCAGGCGCTGGCGCTGCCCGGCGGAAAGCCCGTTCGGCAGCTCCTCGTAGAGCGCCTCCGGCAGGCCCACCTCGGACATCACCGAACGGGCGCGCTCGCGGCGCTCCTTCCGGTCGCCGATGCGGTGGATCTTCAACGGCTCCTCGAGGATCGCGCCGATGGATTTCTGCGGCGGCAGCGAGCCGTAGGGATCCTGCAGCACCAGCTGGAACTTGCGGCGCAGCTCGCGGATCCGCGCCGGACGGGCGGAGCCGATATCCTCGCCCTCGAACAGGATCGTGCCGGCATCGGGACGTTCCAGCCCGGTCAGCAGCCGCATCAGCGAGGACTTGCCGCAGCCGGATTCCCCCACCAGGCCGAAATTGTCGCCCTGGAAGACGTCGAATTCGACATTGCGCACCGCCTGCACCACCGAGGTGCCGCCCTGGGCGCGGTTCTTGGCGGTGTAGTGCTTGGCGACGCCGCGGACCGACATGATCGGCCGCGCTTCGCCGCGCTCTTCCTTCGGCGCCGCGGCAGCCGTGTCCCAGAGCTTCGGCAGCTCGCGGATCAGCTGGCTGGTATAGGCGTGCTGCGGCGAGGCGACCAGCGCCTCGGGGGTCTGGCGCTCGACCACGCGGCCCTTGTTGAGGACCAGCACCTCGTCGGAGGCGTCGCAGGCGACCGGCAGCGAGGAGCAGATGAACAGGACCGCGGTGTCGAACCGCCCGGTCAGGTCGCGCATCAGCTTGAGGATCTGCGCGGCCACGGTCACGTCGAGCGGCTGGGTGATGTTGTCGGCGATCAAGAGCGCCGGATCCGAGATCAGCGCGTCGACGATCATCACCCGCTGCATCATCCCGCCGGAATACTGGAACGGGTATTCATGGAAGCGCTGCGCGGCCGAGGGGATGCGCACCGCGTCGAGAAGCTCGATCGCCTTCTGCTTCGCCGCGGCGCCCGAGACCTCGGGGCGGACCGCGCGGAGCTTCTCGACCAGCTGCGCGCCGACCGTCATGGTCGGGTCGAGCGCGCCTGCCGGGTTGCCGCCGACATAGGCGATCTCGCGCCCGGCGAGCTTTCGCGCCGCGGCCGTGTCATTGACCAGGTCGGTGCCGCGGAAGCGGATCGTCCCGCCGGTGACCTTGAGCGGATCCGACAGCCAGCTGGCCAGGGTGCGCGCCAGCACGGTCTTGCCCGCGCCGCTTTCGCCGATCACCGAGAGGATCTCGCGCGGGCGGAGGCTGAAGGAGACGTCCTCGAGGATCGGCGTCGTGCCCTCGGGGGTCACCGCCCCGACCGAGAGGCCCGAGACCTCGAGAAGCGGGGTTGCGGTATTGGTGCCGTCCATGTCACGCGCCTCCGTAGATCGTGTTGCGGGCCCGCTCCAGCGAAGCGCCCATCAGGTTGATGCTGGTCAGCGTCAGGCAGAGGAAGATGCCGGGCATGGTGGCGATCCACCAGGCGTTCAGCAGGTACTTGCGGCCGTCGGCGATGATGTTGCCGAAGGTCGGGGTCGGCGGCTGCACGCCGAGGCCGAGGAAGCCCAGCACGCTTTCGAAGATCATCATCCGCGCGACGTCGAGCACGGCGACGAAGGCCATCGGCGGCAGGACCAGCGGCAGGAGCAGCAGGACCATGATGCGGAAGTCGGTGGCGCCCAGCACCATCGCGCCGCGGACGTATTCCTTCTTCCGCTCGGCCATGATGGTCGAGCGCATGACCCTTGCATAGACCGGCCAGCCGGCCAGGCCGAGCACCAGGATGATCGACGGGATCGTGGGCCGCGAGACGCCGAGGATGGTGATCGCCAGGATGATCATCGGGATCGAGAGCTGCGCGTCGGTCAGGCGCATCAGCACCGTGTCGATCGACTTGCCGTAATAGCCCGCGACCAGCCCGATCAGCGCGCCGACCGCCAGCATCAGCACCGTGGTGGTGACGCCGATCAGGATCGAGTAGCGCAGGCCGACGAGGCTGCGGGCCAGCATGTCGCGCCCCAGCTGGTCGGTGCCCAGCGGATGCGCCCAGCTCCAATCCTCGCCCATGAAGAGCGGCGGGGTCATCTTGGCGCGGATGTTCATCTTGGTCGGGTCGATGCCCGACAGCTCGGGATAGAGCAGCGCCGCGAAGAGCAGGACGGCGAAGACGATCAGGCCGATGCGGAACTCGACGGAAGCGAAGGCGAGCCGCCAGATCCGCGAGGAGATCGACCGGGCTTCGGCGCGGCGGCCGCCCGGAGCGGCAAGGGTGTCGATGCTGGTCATCAGTATTCGAGCCTCGGATCGATGAGGGTGGACAGGAGGTCGACCACGATGTTGATCAGGACGAAGGCGGCGGCGGTGACGATGGCGATGCCCTGGATCAGCGGGAAGTCGCGCTGCATCACGGCGTTGATCGTCAGGAGGCCGAGCCCCGGATAGTCGAAGATGAACTCGACCACGAGCACCCCGCCGAGCAGCATGGAGAACTGCACGCCGAGCAGGTTCAGGAGCGGCACGGCCGCGTTCTTGGCGCCGTGGCGGAAGATGATCTGGTTGCGCGACAGCCCGCGGACCCCGGCGATGTCGATGAAGTTCTGCCCCATGATCTGCGCCACCGAGACGGTGAGCGAGCGGATGATGAAGGGCGCGATCTCGATCGCGAGGACCAGCGCGGGCAGGATCGTCCAGGCGAAGCCGCCATAGCCGATCGCCGGGAGCAGCTTCAGCTTCACGCTGAGCAGCAGCGCCAGAATGATGCCGAGCCAGAAATTCGGCAGCGAGACGAAGACGGAACTGCAGTAGAGCGCGATCCGGTCCGGCCAGCCTCCGGGATGCAGCCCGCCCCAGACGCCGATGGGAATGGCGATCATCAGCGCGAAGACCATGGCGAGGCAGGCCAGCTGGATGGTCTTCGGCGCGGTCTCGGCGATCAGGTCCCAGACCTCGGCGCGGGCCGAGCGGGTGCTGTCGTCGAAGCTGGCGCCGCCGACCGCGGCGCCGTTGGCCGGGCGGACGAAGGACTGGCCCAGGTCGCCCTGGACGACGCCGGACATGTAGCGGGTGAACTGCACCGGGATCGGGTCGCGCAGGCCCATCTCGGTGGCGATCTCTTCGATCAGCGCCTCGGGCGCCATGCCGCCGGCCATCAGCCGCACGGGGTCGCCGGGCACCACGCGCAGCAGCGTGAAGATCAGCGCGGAGACGAGGAAGATGATCAGCGCGCCCTGGGCAAGACGGCGCAGCAGGAAACGGAGAATGAACATGGCGGTCCCTTCCGGGGCGGTGGAGACGGGGCGGCGTGGCCGCCGCCCCGGGGAGCGGATCAGGAGGCGGAGGTCACCTTCGACGCGTCCATCAGCCCGTCGGCATAGATGAAGAGCCCGTCATACTGGGCGCGCATCGCGTGGATCATCACCGAGGTGAAGAGCGACAGCGCCGGCACCTTGTCCGCGAGCAGCGGCATCAGGTTGGTGGCCAGCTCCTGCTCGCGGGCCTCGAGCGAGGGCGCGTTGCGCTCCGCATCCAGCGCCGCGTCGATCTCGGCATCCTCGATGCCGCAGATCCGCTTGGAGCTGGAGTGGAAATGCGTGCGCAGCACCAGGTCGGGCTCGGGCGAGCCGGCCATCCAGCCGCAGTCGATCATGTGGCCGGGGCCGCCGCCCGGACGGTCGTAGAGCCGCTCGTTCCAGGCCGCGACCTCCATGACGTTCAGCGTCACCGGGAAGCCCTGCTCCTGCAGGAGCGCGGTGATCACCTCGCCGTATTCCTTGGTCTTCGGGTAGAAGCCGGTGGAGGTGATGTATTCCAGCTCGGGCAGGCCCTCGCCGTTCGGGTAGCCCGCCTCGGCCAGCAGGCGCTGGCATTCGTCGGGATCGTATTCGGGGTAGTTGTCGAGCTCGACATAGCCGAACTTGATCGGCGAGATGAAGTTCGAGTTCGGCGCACCGGCATCGCCCAGCACCTCGAGCAGCAGCTCGCGGTCGATGGCATGGGCGGCCGCCTTGCGGACCAGCGGGTTGTCGAAGGGCGGCTTCGAGCAGCGGAACCACAGGTACTTGTTCTCGACCGAGACCAGCTTCGAGAGCTTGATCTCGTCATTGCCCATCAGCGTCTCCAGCTGCTCGGGCTCCAGGCGCTCGATGACGTCGGCCTGGCCGTTCAGCAGCGACAGCATCCGCGTGGTGGCGTCGCCGACGAAGGAATAGACCACGCCCGGGACGGTGACCTCGCCCTTCCAGTAGTCGCCATTGGCCTCCATGACGGTGTCGTTGCCGCGCTGCTCGACGAACTTGAACGGGCCGGTGCCGTTCAGCCGCTGGGTCAGCGCGCCCTTCGGGCCCTCGGCGATGTCCTTGGCGGACATGATCGGCAGATAGGCGGTCAGGAAGTAGAACATGTGGGCGCCGTAGCCGCCCTTGGTGGTGTCGACGATGACGGTGTAGTCGTCGGGCGTCGTCACCTCGAAGCTGTCGGTCGGGCCCGGATACCACTGCGCCGGACGGTCCGGCTGGGCGCCGTATTCGAAGGTCGCCTTGACGTCCTCGGCGGTGAAGGGCTTGCCGTCATGGAAGGTGATGCCTTCGCGCAGCTTGATCTCGAAGCGGTGCGCGTCGAGCAGGTTCAACTCGGTGGCCAGCTCCATCTCCATCGCCTGCGGGTCCTCGGGGCGCATCGGCGCGCGCGCCAGGTAGCCCATGACGAAGCCCTGGATGGTGGTCTGGGACAGCGTGGTATGCGCCGTCGGATCCCAGTTGCCGGTGATGTTCTCGGCCGACAGGAACGTCATCGGCTTGGTGACATCGGCACGGGCGGTGCCAATGAAGAAATCGGGATTGACGCGGTTCATGAGGACGCCCGCGCCCGCCATGCCGGCATAGTTCAGGAAGGACCGTCTGTTCAGCACTGTAAACTCTCCTGTCGGGAACTGGTTTTCTTGGTTGGTTATTCGTGTCGTCAGGCCGGGACCGGCGCGCGCTCGGCGAGCCGGGCCAGCATGCGGTCATGCAGCTCGGGCGTGGCCGAGGCCAGCACGTCGCCGCGCGAGCCGAGGCCCAGGGGCCTGCCGTCCCAGTCGGTGATGACCCCGCCCGCGCCCTCGATCACCTGCACCAGCGGCAGGTAGTCATAGGGCTGCAGGCCGATCTCCAGCACCAGGTCGCAATGGCCCGAGGCGAGAAGCCCGTAATTGTAGCAGTCGCCGCCGAAGCGCAGCAGCCGCACCGAGGCGGCCAGCATGTCGAAGACGGCGCGGTCGTCCCCGGCGAAGAGCAGCGGGTCGGTGGTATAGGCCAGCGCCTCGGCGGGATCGGTGCAGGCGCTGGTGCGGCAGGGCGCGCCGTTGAACAGCGTCGGCTGGCCCTTCGTCCCCTGCCAGCGCTCGCCGAGGGCGGGCATCTCGATCTGGCCCATCACCGGGCGGCCGTCGCGCAGGAAGGCCATCAGGTTGCCGAAGAGCGGATGGCCGGTGACAAAGGACTTCGTGCCGTCGATCGGATCGACCACCCAGATCTCGGAGGCGTCGAGCCGCTCGGGATCCTGCTCCTCGCCGAAGATGCCATGGGCAGGGAAGGCCGCGGCGATGCAGGCGCGCATATAGGCCTCGATCTCGCGGTCGGCGACCGTCACCGGCGAACTGTCGGGCTTGTCATCGACGGCCAGCGGCTTGCGGAAGTAGCTCAGCGCCATCTTGCGCGCGCCGTCTGCCACATCGGCTGCCAGGTCGGTCTCCGGGGTAGTTGTCATTCTGTGTCATATCCTGCGCTTTTGAGGAAGCTTTGGCCCATAACCGCAGAATCAGCAGCAAAAAACACGCAAAGACACAGCCATTTCCACGCATTTACACATTCCGCCGGAAAATTCAGCGCAGAATCCCACAAAATGGCACGCAAACAGGCGAGATCGCAGATGGATTGTGGCGTCTGCGCCGGAGAACCGCCAGAAATGCCACGCAAAGCCACATTCCATGTGGACTTTCCCCGGGACGGCCCGCAAGGAGGGGATGTCAGAAGGAGACGGCAATGTGGTCACATGAACGCCAGGCGGAGATCCTCGCCCTGCTCAGCCAGGACGGCAAGGTCTCGGCGCATATCCTCGCCTCGCGTTTCAGCGTCTCTCGCGAGACCGTGCGGCGCGACCTCCTGGAGATGGAGGAGGCGGGGCTCTTGCAGCGCGTCCATGGCGGCGCCGTCGGCTCGCATTCGGTGGAGCCGGAACCGGCCTTCGCCGCGCGCGCCTCGCAGTTCTCCGAGCAGAAGCACGCGATCGGCCGCGCCGCGCTTGAGCTGATCCCCGAGGGCGCCACCTGCTTCATCGACGCCGGCACGACCACCTCGTCCTTCGCCGCCTCGCTGGCGGCGCGCGGCAATATCCGGGTGATGACCAATTCGCTGGAAATCGCGACGATCATGGTCAAGGGCGCGAATTGCGACACGCTGCTGCTGGGCGGGCGGCCGCATACCGACGTGCCGGCGACCTATGGCGAGATGACCCTGTCCGAGATCGACCGGTTCCGCGCCGACCATGCGGTGATCTCGCCGGTGGCGGTCGACCGCCAGCGCGGCGCGACCAGCTACGAGCTGCACGAGGCCGAGGTCGCGCGGGCGATGATCCGCTGCTCGCAGAACTGCATCATGCTGTGCCATTCGGAGAAGCTGGAGACGGAGAGCCGGGTCTCGATCTGCCGTCTCGACGAGATCGACCATCTGGTCACCGATGCGCTGGCCGAGCCGTTCGACCTGCCGCGCGGAACGACGCATTACGCGGCGCTTTCCCCGCGGGGCTGAGCCCGGCGGAGCGGCCCCCCGGGGCGGCGGACCGCCCCGGGGATTGCCTCATTCGGGCGCCGCGATCTTCTCGCGCGCGCCGAGCGCCTCGCGCAGGCTGGCGACATCCTCGACCTTCACCGGCGCCGCCGAGTTGCCCCAGCTGTTGCGGATGAAGTCGAGCACTTCGGCGATCTGCGCATCGTTCATCTTCCAGGCGAAGGACGGCATCCCCGCCCCGGTCGGCAGCACGCCGGTATGGGCCGCCCGCGCGCCGGTCAGCAGCGCCCGCACCGGGTTGGTCGTGCTGTCCGAGAGCAGCGCGCCATTGCCGGCGAAGCCCGGCGCCAGGCCGTCGATCCCCTCGCCCTCGAGCCCGTGGCAGGCCGAGCAGTTGACCTCGTAGGCCAGCGCCGCCGAGGCGTTCAGCGCCATCGGCGCCGAGGCGCGCGCCTCCGAGCCCGGCAGCGACATCAGGTAGGTCGCCACCGCCATGGCATCCTCGTCGCTCAGGTACTGCGTGGAATCCTCGACCGCCTCGGCCATCGGGCCGGCCGCGAAGGCCACCCCGTCGGAGCCGGTCTGCAGGTAGCGCGCGACATCCTCGAGCGAGCTGCCGCCCAGCCCGACATGCGGGTTCGAGGTGATCTCGGGCGCGTGCCAGCCATCGACTTCGGCGCCCTGCATATGGGCCGCGCCGATCTCCGCGCCGAGCGCGTTGCGCGGCGTGTGGCAGGCCGAGCAGTGGCCCGGACCCTCGACGATATAGGCACCGCGGTTCCATTCCGCCGATTGCGACGCGTCCGGCGAGAAGCCGGAATTGTCGAAGAACAGCATGTTCCAGCCGGCCATGGCCAGGCGGATGTTGTAGGGGAAGGCCATGCCGCCATTCTCGTCGATCTCGTTCGAGACCGGCACCACGGTGGACATGTAGGCCCAGAGGTCATGCATGTCCGCATCCGACAGCTTGGCATAGTCGGTATAGGGCATCGCCGGATAGAGCATGCCCTCCGAGCCCCGGCCATGGCGCATCGCGTCGAAGAAATCGCGCTCGGTCATGGCGCCGATGCCGGTCTCGCGGTCGGGCGTGATGTTCGAGGAGACGAGCATGCCGAAGGGCGTGTGGATCTCGTAGCCGCCCGCGAAATCGCCCTGCCCCTTGGTGTGGCAGGCCGCGCAGTCGCCCAGCCGCATCACGTATTCGCCGCGCGCCGCCGCCTCGGGATCGGCCTTGAAATCGGCCAGCGCGACGCTGTCATCGGCCACGGAGGAGCGCGAGGTGTTCAGCTTGGTCCAGGCCCAGCCGCCGGCGCCTGCCGCGGCAATGACGGCCAGCACGGCGACGCCGGTGCCGATCTTCTTCCAGTTTGCCATGGATCAGGCCTCCACCAGCGGTCCGGGATTGTTGACATAGGTCTCGTGGATCGCCCGCGCCGCGCGGACGGCCAGCGCGCCGACCGTCAGGGTCGGGTTGTAGCCGCCATTGTTCGGGAAGGCCGAGGCCCCGACCGAGAAGACGTTGTGGCAGTCCCAGCTCTGCAGGTAGGGGTTCAGCGCCGAGGTCGCCGGATCCGCGCCCATCACCAGCCCGCCGATCGTGTGCGAGCTGTGCTGCTTGTAGGGGTTCCAGGAGGCTTCGGCCTGGTTGTCGACCATCAGGTCCTCGCCGCCGGCTTCCTTCATGATCTCGATCGCCTTGCCGGTGGCATGCTCGATCATCGACTTGTCGTTGCGGTTCCAGTCGAAGGTCAGGCGCAGCAGCGGCTGGCCGTGGCGGTCCGTATAGGTAGGATCGAGCGACAGGTAGGCGTCGCGCGCGGGCATCGAGGTGCCCTGGCAGAAGATGTTGGCCACCTCCTGGTAGTCGCGCGCATAGGCCTCCTTCCACTCCGAGCCCCAGCGCTTGGAGCCCGGGCGGATGCCGTTCATGTTGGCGATCGGGCGGCCATTGGTCGAATAGCCCATGATCCCGGCGCCGCCGATGAAGTCCAGTTCCGCGTGGTCGAAGTTGTCGCCGTTGAAATCGTCGATCTGCACGCCGAGCGCGCCGCCGCCGATGAACGGGTTCATCTTGGCCCCCGAGAAGAAGCCGGTGACCGAAGAGCAGGTCTGGTAGCTGTAGTTCCGCCCGACCGTGCCCTGCTGGCTGACCGGATCGTACTGCTCGCCGATGCCCGAGAGCAGCATCAGCCGGACATTGTCCATCTGGTAGGCGGTGATGCAGACGATATCGGCGGGCTGGAAGCCCTCCTGTCCGTCGCGGGTGACGAATTTCACGCCCGTCACCGTCTTGCCGTCCTCGTGCTTCACCGCGTGCAGGACCTCGGTCTCGGTCAGCACGGTGAAGTTCGGGCGGCGCATCAGCGCCGGCAGGATGCAGGCCTGGGGCGAGGATTTCGAGAAGTTGCCGCAACCGTGGAAATCGCAGAAGCCGCAATAGGTGCAGGGCCCCATCGCGACGCCCAGCGGGTTCACGTAGGCCTGGCTGATATTGCCCGCGGGGATGGTGAAGGGATGGTAGCCCATGCCCTCGGCCGTCTCGCGGTACATCCGCATCCAGTGCGTGTCCTTCAGCTCCGGCGTGGGATAGTCGCGCTCGCGCGGGCCCTCGAAGACATTGCCGCCGGGCATTGCCTGGCCGTTGAGATTGCCGGCCTTGCCCGAGGTGCCCGCGATCCGCTCGAAGCGGTCGTAGAACGGCGCCATCTCCTCGTAGGTGACGCCCCAGTCCTGCAGCATCAGCCCTTCGGCCATCAGCCCGTCGAGCTTCGCCTGGCCGTAGCGTTCCGCCGTCCTGCCGGCGACTTCGAAGTCCCAGGGCAGGAAGCGCCAGGACATGCCGGCCCAGTGGGTGCCCGCGCCGCCGACATTCCAGCCGAACTGGAAGGCGTTCCAGTTGCGCACCGGGGCCGCGGTCTGGGCGGAGGTGTTGCGGAAGGTGGTGGTCTCCACGCTCATCGGCTGCAGCAGCTCGCGGCGGGTGTGCCAGCGCAGCTCGTCAGGGTCGACGGCCGGGGGGAAGTCGGTCGAGGTGTCGCGCCAGGCGCCGCGCTCGATCGCGACGACATTCAGGCCCGCGCGGGTCAGTTCCTCGGCCATGACGGAGCCGGCCCAGCCGAGTCCGACGATCACGACATCTGCCTTGGGGCGTTCATTCGCCATCTGGGTCGTCCTCTCAGTCCTGCGGGATCAGCGACACGGGGGCGAGGGCCAGGTCCTCGCCGCGGCGGTCGATATAGGGGCGGTAGTCATAGCGCGCGCCGGGGAAGCCGATCATCTTCCAGCCCGCCATGTCGCGGTTGCCGCCATAGAGCGGGTCGGCCAGGTAGCCCTCGCGCACGTTCTGCAGCATCAGCTCGAAGAAGGCCTGGCCGTTCACGTCGGCACCCAGGTCGATCTCGCCGGCCTCGAGCCCGGTCAGGATCTCGTCGATCCGGCCCGGCGACAGCGCGTGGAAGGCGGCGCCGTCGGTCTTCTGGGCATAGGCGTCCAGCGCCTTCAGCCCGGCGGCGTAGCGCTCGCGCGGGGTGGCCAGGAATTGCGGCGATCCCATGATCGCCTCCTCGTTCTCGCGGTTCAGCGGCCCTTCGAGATAGAGCGCCTTGCCCGCGCCGTAGTCGCGCGACAGCTGGTCGTCGACGAAATCGAGGCAGCCCGCCTCGGTCGCCGAAGGGCCGTTGCCGTCGGCCGGAATCAGCCGGTCGAAGACCGCCGCCAGCGTCTTCTGGTCGGTCTCGTCGGTCAGCACGCGGAAGGCGCCGCCCTGGCGGGCCGGGACCGGCAGGTGGTCGGCGCTCATCTGGGTGGCCTCGGGCATGCCCTTGATCTCGGCAGCCCGGCCGGTCGCGGCGAGCCCGGTGGAGGCCGCCGCAGCCCCCAGCGAGAACAGCGCTTCTCTGCGGTTCATCTCGTCATCTCCTTGGACTGGGCGCCGGGCGCCGCCGCGCGGCCCTCCGGGCCGCCGGGACCGCCTGTCGCATCGCGTTCCGTTCGCGCCGCCGCGGTAGGGCCGCCCGAGGGGTCGGCACAAGCCGCTGCCCGGACGAAACCTGCCTTCATCCGCGAAACCCCTCATGCTGACCGGTTTTGCTGAAGGCGCGCTCGCCGCTTCGTGAACGCCCCCTTCCCCTTGGCCGCCGACGGCACTAATGCTGCAGCAGCAAAGCAATCCGGACCCGTCCCATGCCCCGCCACACCATCGCCGATCTCGCCCGCGAATCCGGGCTCAGCGTCTCGACTGTCGAACGCATCCTCTCCGGCCGCGGCGGGGTGAAGCGGGCCACGGTGGAGCATGTGCTTCAAATCGCCGAGCAAATGGACTTCTACGCCACGGGCTCGATCCGGCGCCATCTCGGCCGCACGGCGGCGCGGCGGAAATTCGGCCTGCTGGTCCCGGCCTTCGACCGGCTCTTCTACGACGATCTCTGCGACGCTTTCATGCGCGAAGCCGCTGCGCTGCGGCGCGTCGCGGGCGAGGCCGTGCTGGCGCGGGCGCCCGGGCTGGAACCGGCCGAAGTGGCCGCGGCGCTGCGCAAGCTCGGGGCCGAATGCGACGCGGTGGCCTGCGTGGCGGTGGACCATCCGCTGGTCAACCGCGCCATCGCCGATCTGGCCGGGGCCGGCGTGCCGGTCCTGCCGCTGCTCAGCGAGGTCTCGGCCGGCGCGGCGGCGGGCTTCGTCGGCGCCAGCGACTGGCAGATCGGCCGCAGCGCCGGGTGGTTCCTCGACCGGCTGCCCGCCCGCCCGCTGGAGCGGATCGCGGTGATCTCGGGGCACCGGCTGTTCCGCTGCCAGCAGACCGCCGAGGCGGGCTTCCGCGCCTATGCCCAGGCGGAGATGCCCGGCACCGAGATCCTGCCCACCCGCTTCACCGGCGAGGAGGACCAGCGCGCCGCCGAGATCGCTCGCCAGCTGATGGCGATGGAGCAGCCGCCGGGCGGGATCTTCCTCTGCGGCGGCGGGGTGGACGGGCTGCTGGCCGGGCTCGGCAGCTGCGCCGGTCCGCGCCCGGTGACGGTCGCGCTCGAGGCGACGCAGCGCGCGCGCCTGGCCCTGGCCGATGGCGGGCTCGACGTGGTGCTGGCCCATCCGGCCGCCGAGGCGGTGCCGGTGGCCGTCGCCCGGCTCGAGGCGCTGCTGAACGGCGCCGCCTCCGCCTCTGCCCCGGCCGAGACCCTGCCCTTCCGCATCCTGCTGAAAGAAAACGCCTGAGGCCGCCCTCCCCGGCTTTCCGCCGGGCCCTGCTCAGCTGTGCTTTTCCCGCACGCCCTGCGCCATCCGGAAGGGATTGCGCCAGAGCGGCGTCTGCGACACGAAGATCAGGACGACGGCGATGAAGAGCACGGTGGAGAGCGGGCTGGTGAAGAGCCCGTGGAAGAAGCGGCC
>NZ_VATA01000055.1 GCF_005870025.1 Poseidonocella sp. HB161398 | reverse complement strand
GACGGTGGTCATCGTCACGGCGGTCGCCGCGGCGAGTCCGCTGCGCAGGCCACTCCAAATGGCGGTCATGATCGTACCTCTCTGTTGACGCCCCTCGGGGACGTTTCCTTGCGCTCCCCGTTGGTTCGGGGAATGTGGCGCCAGAACGGCACAGCGGCGCGGCCGACCCAAGCGAAACCAATAGCCGCGAATGACTTTTTTCGAACCGCCCAAAATTTGTGCTGTTTTCGCGACAGCGCCGGCGGGGGCCCGCCGCGCGCTGCAGGCGGCCCGGCCCGGGGCGCTCCGCGCGGCGCGGAGCGGCGCCGGCGGGGGCGGGGAATTGACCTTTCCGGCCGCCCGGCGCCAGTGTCGCGCGGACTGCCAGACGCGCGGAGACCGCTGCCATGACCCTGCCCCCGACCCTGCCCGAAGACCTGGTGCCGCGGCTTTCCGAGGCGGTGGATGCCGGCTTCGACGCCCAGATCGCGCTGACCCGCGAGCTGGTCCGCCGCCCCTCGCAGCGCGGCGCCGAGCATGCGGTGCAGGACCTGGTCTTCGCCGAGCTGTCCCGCCGCGGCCTGGCGATGGAGCGCTTCGCGATGGACCGCGCGGCGCTGGCCCGCCATCCCGGCGCGGGCGCCTGGAGCGACAGCCATTCCGAGGCGCCGATCGTCACCGGCATCCACCGTCCGAAGGCGGAGACCGGGCGCTCGCTGATCCTGCAGGGCCATGTCGACGTCGTCCCGACCGGGCCCGAGGCGCTGTGGACCAGCCCGCCCTACGAGGCCGAGATCCGCGACGGGCGGATGTACGGCCGCGGCGCGGGGGACATGAAATCGGGGCTGGCCTGCGCGATTGCCGCGCTCGACGCGCTCCGGGCCTGCGGCTGGCAGCCCGCCGCGACGCTCTACCTGGAATCGGTCGTCGAGGAGGAGAGCACCGGCAACGGCGCGCTCTCGGCGCATCTCAGGGGCTACCGCGCCGAGGCGGCGCTGATCCCGGAACCCACCGGCGAGAGCCTCGTGCGGGCCAATACCGGGGTGATCTGGTTCCGCGTCGAATTCGCCGGAATTCCCTGCCATGTCAGCCAGATGG
The DNA here is from genome assembly GCF_005870025.1 of Poseidonocella sp. HB161398. Classification (GTDB taxonomy): domain Bacteria; phylum Pseudomonadota; class Alphaproteobacteria; order Rhodobacterales; family Rhodobacteraceae; genus Mangrovicoccus. Next base: position 41,346 of record NZ_VATA01000055.1, on the reverse strand, counting down.
GCGAGGGGCAGAACGCCATCGACGCGGCCATCCGCACCATTGCGGCGCTGCGCGAGCTGGAGCGCGACTGGAATGCGCGGCGGGTGTCGCATCCGCGCTTTGCCGGGCTGGCCAAGCCGATCAACCTCAATGTCGGCAAGATCGAGGGCGGCGAATGGGCGTCTTCCGTGCCGGCCGCGGCGGCGGTGGATTTCCGCATCTCGCTGCTGCCCGGCTGGTCCGCGCCCGAGCATGCGGCCGAGATCGAGAGCTTCCTCGCGGAGTTCGCCGCCGCCGATCCCTATCTGGCGCAGAACCCGCCGAAGCTGGTCTGGAACGGCTTCATGGCCGAGGGCTACGAGCTGCCCGAGGGCAGCGCGGCCGAGGCGGCGCTGGGGCGCGCGCATCTGGCGGTGACCGGAAGGGCGATGGGCAGCCACATCATGCCGGCCTATCTCGATGCCCGGATCCACGCGCTCTACGAGGGCATTCCGGCGATGAATTACGGGCCGGTCGCCGGGGTGCTGCACGGCATCGACGAATGGGTCGAGATCGAGTCGCTGCGCCGCGTGACACTGGCCATCGCGCTCTTCGTGGCCGAGTGGTGCGGGCTCGAGCCGGTCTAGAACCGGCTGAGCGCCCGCACCGTCTGCATCAGCTTCGGCGCCATCGCGCGCTCGAATTCCTCCGGCGTCCAGTCCGACAGGAGCGCGGTGATCGTCACGCCGCCGACCGGGCGCCCCGAAGGGTCCGTCACCGGCGCGGCAATGCCGATCTCTCCCGGAAGAAGTTGTTCGATCGCAATGACATAGCCCATCTCCAGGCCTTCGCGCGCCTTGGCCAGGATCGACTCTTCCTCGGTCACGGTGCGCGGCGTGTAGCTCTTGCGCTCCGAGCGGCGGATGATGTCGCGCGCCTCGGCCTCGGGCAGGCGCGACAGCACCGCCCAGCCGCCCGAGGTGGAGCAGACCGGCACCGAGAGCCCGACCATCAGGTCATGCAGCACCTCGCGCTTGGGCTGCAGCCGCGAGGCGTAGACCAGCCGCGTATCGTCCCACAGCGACAGGTCCACCCGCTCGTTCACGGTGCTGCGCAGGTCGAGCAGATAGGGCACGGCGCGCTGGATCAGCCCGTCGAGCCGCTGCGCGTCGAAAATGTGGTCGTAGATGCGCAGCCCCGGCACGAAGCCGCGGTCATGGCGGTCGCGGGCGATATAGCCGAGCTTGCGCAGCGTGTGGACGATGCGCTGCGCGGTGGAGCGGTCGAGATCGGCGGCGCGGGCGATCTCGGTCAGGCTCAGCGGGTGCTCGGCTTCGTGGAAGGCCGAGAGCACGGACATGGCGCGGCCGACCGCGCGGACGAAGAGCGGATCGCCCTCGGCACCGGCATCGGCGGCGGGGGGGCGCCGGACATAGCCGGTCATGCGCCCGGCCCCGCGCCCGGAGGTGATTCTGCAAGTGCCTTAAATTTAATCATGCGGCCTCCCGCGGGCTCAATTTTGGGTTTGTATCTGCTTACGGCCTGAGCAACTCATTTACCGGTTCTCTTGTCCCATTCTATGATGAAACTGTATCAACAATCAATACAGCTTGCCTGATTCCTCTTCGAATTGGCAGGCTGCACCGGTGCGGCCCGCCCGGGTCCGACAGTGACGAGGAAACGCCATGACCACCACCACCGCCCTGCATGAACTGACAGCGACCGAGCTGGTCGCTGCCTATCGCGCCAAGGAGCTGTCTCCGGTCGAGGTGACCGAGGCGGTGATCGCCCAGGTCGGGCATTGCGAACCGCATATCCATGCCTTCTACATCTTCGACCCCGAGGGCGCGCGGGACATGGCCCGCGCCTCGGAGGCGCGCTGGATGGCCGGCACGCCGCTGGAGAAGGACGGCATCTGCATCGACGGCGTGCCCTCGACCATCAAGGAGAACATCGCCACCGTCGGCCAGCCCTCGCCGATCGGCACCGCGGCGACGCCGCTGGTCCCCGCCGCCAAGGACGCCCCGCCCGCCGCGCGGATGCGCGAGGCCGGCGCGGTGATCCTCGGCAAGACCACCATGCCGGAATACGGCGCGATGTCCTCGGGGCTCTCCAGCCTGCACGCGCTGACCCGCAACCCCTGGAACCTGGCGATGAACCCGGGCGGCTCCTCGGCGGGCGCCGGCGCGGGCGGCGCGGCGGGCTACGGGCCGCTCCATATCGGAACCGATATCGGCGGCTCGGTCCGCTTCCCGGCGGCCTGGTGCGGCCTCGCCGGGCTGAAGCCGTCGCTGGGCCGCATCAATATCGACCCGCCCTATATGGGACGCTGCGCCGGGCCGATGACCCGCACGGTCGAGGATGCCGCGCTGATGATGGGGGTGCTGTCGCGTCCCGACCCCGAGGAGCGCGACTACCGCAACCTGCCGCCCGAGACGATCCGCTGGATGGATCTGGACATGGATCTGACGGGCGTGAAGATCGGCCTGCAGCTCCATCCGGGCTGCGGCATGGAGGTGAACCCCGAGGTGATCGCCCCGGTCGAGGCGGCGGCGAAGCTCTTCGAGGCGGCCGGCGCGGTGATCGAGCCGCTCGACCCCTGGATGACGCCGGAGCTGCTGCAGGGGCTCGACCGCTTCTGGCTGATCCGCGCCGCCAAGGACATCGCCGCGCTGTCGGACGCGCAGCGGGCCAAGGTGCTGCCGCTCTTCCTCGAATACGCCTCGCACGGGACGGAGTTCAGCGGCTTCGAGGCCTTCGACGCCTATTCCGCGACGGTGGAGATCCGCCGCCGGACGATCGCGGCGACGCAGCCCTTCGATTTCGTGCTGGCGCCCCTGTCGCCGCATATCAGCTTCCCCGCCGAATGGGGCTATCCGACCAATGATCCCGCGCGGGCGATGGACCATATCAGCTATTCGGTGCCCTTCAACATGAGCGAGCAGCCGGTCGCCTCGCTGCCCTGCGGCTACGACTCGAACGGCGTGCCGCTCGGCCTGCAGATCGCGGCGCACCGCTTCGACGACATGGGCGCGCTGCGGATGGCGAAGGCCTATGAGGCGATGCGCGGCGCGATGCGCCCTTTCCCTATGAAATTCGGAGGCTGAGACCATGGCTGGATCGTTTTCCCGCAGCCAGATCGTCACCAAGCCGGGCGTCGTCTCGGTCGAGGGCGGCGTCGTCGCCGCGCAGCATGTGCTGGCCGCCGAGGCCGGGGCCGCGGTGCTGGCCGCCGGCGGCGACGCGGTCGATGCCGCGGTCGCGGTGAGCTTCGCCATCGGCGTGCTGGAGCCCTGGATGTCCGGCCCGATGGGCGGCGGCGCGATGATGCTCTGGCGCGAGGACGAGGGCAGGGGCCATGCGCTGACCTACGGCATGCGCGCCTCGGCCGCGCTCGATACCGCGCATTATCCGCTTTCGGGGGCGGGCAAGGCCTCGGACCTCTTCCCGTGGGAGGCGGTGGTCGAGGACCGCAACATCATCGGCGGCAGCTCGGTCGCGGTGCCGGGCACGGTCGCCGGGCTCGAGGCGGCGCATGGCCGCTTCGGCCGGATGCCCTGGGCCGAGCTGCTGGCCCCGGCCATCGCCCATGCAAAGAAGGGCATGGAGGTCGACTGGTACGCGGCGCTGGTGATCGCCTCTTCGGCGCGCGATCTGGCCAAGGACCCGGACGCGGCGGCGCTCTTCCTCGAGGACGGGCAGTGGCCCAAGGCCTTCGGCTGGACGGCGCTGTCGGATGTGCGGCTCGACCAGTCGGGCATGGCGGCGACGCTGGAGCGGTTGGCCGAGGCCGGGCCGCGCGACTTCTACGAGGGCGAGATCGCCGCGGCGCTGGTCAAGGACGTCACCGCGAAGGGCGGCTTCCTGACCGCGGCGGATCTGGCGGGCTACGCGCCCGACTGGGCCGATCCGCTGGAGATCCCCTACCGCAAGGGCCGGATCCTCGCCGTGCCGGGGCTGACCGCCGGGCCGACGCTCGCGGATGCGGCCGGGGAGTGGCAGGCGCTCTATTCTGCCTCCGAGGCGGCGGGCCCCGCGGCCCATGCCGCCCGCGCCGCCGCGCTGCGCGACGCCTATGCCCGCAGGCTCTCGGGGATGGGCGACCACGATTCCGAGAAGGCGCCGGGCTGCACCACGCATTTCTCGATCGTCGACCGCCAGGGCAACATGGTGTCGATGACCCAGACGCTCCTGTCGATCTTCGGATCGCGCACGGTGTCGCCCTCGACCGGGCTGGTGCTGAACAACGGCATCATGTGGTTCGACCCCGAGCCGGGCAAGCCGAACTCGCTGGGCGCGGGCAAGCGCTGCCTGATGAATGTCTGCCCGGTTGTCGGCGAGACCGGCCGCCGCCGCTTCGCGCTCGGCGCTTCGGGCGGGCGCAAGATCATGCCGGCGGTCGGCCAGATCGCGGCGCAGCTGCTCGAGACCGGGGCGACGCTGCAGCAGGCGGTCGAGGCGCCGCGGATCGACGTCTCGGGCGGCGATCTGGCGGTGGCGGACGAGCGGCTGGACGGGCCGGTGACCCGCGCGCTCGAGGCGCAGGGACCGGTCGCGCTGGCCAAGCGGCTGCCGTTCCCCTTCGCCTTCGCCTGCCCGGCTGCAGTCCTGCGCGAGGACGGCTATAACTCCGGCACGACCGAAACGCTGTCGCCCTGGGGCGACGCGGTTGCCGAGGAAGACACCGCATGAAGGACCTGACGATGACTGCCACCGATCCCGCCGATCTCTCCGCCCTCGAGGCGCGCCGCCTGATCGCGCGCCGCCGCCTGTCGCCGGTGGAGCTGGCCGAGGCCTGCATCGCGCGGGCCGAGACGCTGGACCATGCGGTCAATGCCATGCCGGCCCGCGATTTCGACCGACTGCGCGACGGCGCGAAGGCGGCCGAGGCGGCCGTGGCCGCCGAGGGGCCGCTGGGCGCGCTGCACGGGCTGCCGCTGGCGGTGAAGGACATGGAGGACATGGCCGGGCTGCCGACCACCTTCGGCTCCACCGCCTTCCGCGACAATGTCCCGAAGCGGGACGGCGCCCCGGTGAAGGAGCTGGCCGCGGCCGGCGCGCTGCCGATGGGCAAGACCAATGTCCCGGAATGGAGCGCGGGCGCCAATTCGCGCAACCTCGTCTACGGCGCGACCGGCAACCCCTATGACGTGACCAAGACCTGCGCGGGCTCCTCGGGCGGCTCGGCGGTGGCGCTGGCGCTCGGCTATGCGCCGCTGGCCACCGGCTCGGACATGGGCGGCTCGCTGCGCAATCCGGCGGCGCATTGCGGCGTGGTGGGCTTCCGTCCCAGCCCCGGCGTGGTGCCGGGCGAGGCGCGGGCGACGGCGCTGCTGCCGCTGTCGACCTCGGGGCCGATGGCGCGCAGGGTCGCCGATGCCGGGCTGATGCTCTCGGTGATGTCGCGGCCGGGGCGGGACGATCCGTTCTCGATCGAGGTCGAGGGCCGCACCGCCTGGGATCCGGCGGGCTTCGCCGCGCTGCCGCGGGTCGACCTGTCGTCGCTGAAGGTCGCCGCGACCGAGGATTTCGGCTTCGCCCCGACGGAATCCACTGTCCGCGACCAGTTCCGCAAGGCGCTGGCGCAGCTCTCGCCCTTCTTCGGCCGGGTCGAGGACACGGCGCCCGACTGCCGCGATGCCGACGACATCTTCGGCGTGCTGCGCGGCATCTCCTTCCTCGGCACCCATGCCGATCTGCTGGACCGCGCGCCCGAGCATGTCGGCCCGAATGTCCGCGACAACGTCCTGGAAGGGCGCAGCTATTCCGGCGAGGACGTGGCCAGGGCGCTGTTCCGCCAGGGCGACTACCACCGCCGCTGGCAGCGCTTCTTCGGCGACTGGGACGTGCTGGTCTCGCCCGCGATCACCGTCAGCCCGCGGCCCTGGCGCGAGCTCTACCCGACCCATATCGACGGCGCGCCGACCAAGACCTACTTCCACTGGCTGGCGCTGGCCTATGCGACCACCGTCGCGGGGCATCCGGCGATCTCGATCCCCTGCGGGCTCGATGCCAAGGGCATGCCCTTCGGCCTGCAGATCGTCGGGCGGCGCCATGGCGACCGGGCGCTTCTGGCCATCGCGGCCGAGATCGAGGCGGTGATCGCCGGGCTGCCTGATCTGGCGCTGCCGCGGCCCGATCTGGCCGCGCTGCGCGCCGCGCCGCCGATCGCGGAGGCCGAGGCGTTCCTCAGCTTCGACTGAGACGCATAGCCGGTTTGCCGCCCCGGGGCGGCAGGCCGGGGTTCCATGCACCGGCCATTTGCGCCATGCAGGGACCGTTGGCACATAGTAACGATCGGAACACGCCGTGATGACGACCGGGCGCGCCCCCATGGGGCCGGCATGGTAAAGCCGCTTTCACCGGGCCTGACCCGTTTCGGCGGCGCGATGCTGATCGCCGCCCTGGCCTCGGGGATCGCGGGCGAGTTCAGCGGCCAGCCCGCCTTCTCGACGATGGCAGGGGTCTTCGCCCTGACCGGCTGCCTCGGCTTCTGGCCGGGGATCAGCTGGACCAGCCGCGGCTTCATGCTGATCGCGGCGGGGCTGGTGGCGCTCTCGGCCATCTTCCAGGCCGACTGGGAGCCGACGCTGGTCAATGCCGTGCAGAAGGGCGGCTTCATCGCCGCCTTCTTCACCGCGATCAACGCGATGCGCGCCGCGGCCGGCGGCTCCGAGCCGATCGTCGCCTGCGGCCGCTTCCTGGCCGCGCAGCCGCCCGGCCGGCGCTATCTGGCCCTGACGGTGGGCGGCCATCTCTTCGGGCTGATCCTGATCTATGGCGGCATCGCGCTTCTGGGCACGCTGGCGACCGAGGCGGCGGAGAAGGAGCCCGATCCCGAGATCCGGCGCCACCGCATCCGCCGCATGCTGGTCGCGATCCAGCGCGGCTTCGTCTCGACCCTGCCCTGGTCGCCGCTCTCCTTCGCCTCGGCGATCACGCTGAGCATCGTGCCCGGCGCGGAATGGGCGCAGGTCCTGCCCTATTCCCTGGTCGGCGTGCTGCTCTTTTCCGGGATCGGCTGGGCGCTCGACACGATCTTCAAGCCGCGGCTGAGCACCCCGCCGCGGCCGCGCGGCCAGGCCGAGGGGCAGTGGCTGAAGCGGATGAGCCCGCTTCTGGTCCTGCTCGGGCTGCTGGCCGGGCTGACCGCGGCGCTCCACCTGGCGACCGGCGTGCGGATCATCGGCACGGTGATGGCGCTGGTGCCGGTGATTGCGCTCGTCTGGGCGGCCTTCCAGGCGCCGGGCGGGCGGCCCGATCCGGGCCATGCGCTGTCGCGCGCCAAGGGCTTCGCCTTCGGCGACATGCCGGAGCTGCGCAACCAGACGGTGCTTCTGGTGATGGCGGCCTTCATCGGCACGGTGGGCGGCCATCTGGCGGCGCCGCTGATGGCGGCGAGCGGGCTCGACCTGACGGTGGTGCCGGCGCCGCTGCTCCTGGTGCTGCTCTTCTGGTTCGTGCCGCTGACCGGCCAGCTGGGGATGAACCCGATCCTGGCCGTGTCGCTGATCGGGCCGATCCTGCCCGCGCCCGAGGCGCTGGGGGTGACGCCCGCGGCGATGGTCGTGGCGATCACCTCGGGCTGGGCGCTGTCGGGGGCGACCTCGCCCTTCACCGCCTCGACGCTGCTGGTGGCCAGCTTCGGCCGGGTCTCGGCGCGCCGCGTCGGGCTGATCTGGAACGGCCCCTACACGCTGGCCTGCGGCGCCTGCCTCTCGGCCTGGATCGTGCTGATGGCCGTGGCCGGGCTCTGAGGGCTCAGCAGCAGGTCTCCTCCAGCTGGTCCAGCAGGGCCAGCCCGGGCCCGTCGGCGGCCTCTTCGAGATAGGCGCGCAGGCAGTTGACCTGGGCGCCGACGAAGAACAGGTCGTCGACGCCCATCTTCGTCTTCTCGGCAAGCTTCTTCCGGAAATAGTCGCGCCATTTCGAGGCGCCCTGCGCCATGGCGGCGTCGAGATGCAGCATCATGCGGCGGGCATCGCCGTCGCAGTCGAGGCCGCAGAAGCTGACATAGCGGTCGGTGGTGGTGGGCGTGGTGGCGGTCATCCGGGAACTCCTGTCCGAGGGAACCCGGGCAGGATAGCGGCGGCAGGGCCGCGGAACTGTCAGCCGCCCGACAGATCGGCGATTTTTTCCAGCCGCGCGGGATCGAGGATGACGAGGTGGCGGCGGCCGTCGCGGCGGATCGCGCCGTCGCGCACCAGCCGGGCGACGAGGCTGGACAGCGTCTGGCGCGTGGTGCCGAGCGCCTCGGCCAGCCCTTCGGTGCGCTCGGGCAGGCAGAGCCGGTCGCCGCCCTGCGAGATCCGCTCGGCCAGCAGGAACCGCGCCAGCCGCGCCTCGACCGGGCGGAAGGCCAGATCCTCGATCAGGTCGAAGGCGCCATGCAGCACCGCGCCGATCTCGCGCAGCGCGGCGACGGCGAATTCCGGCTCGGCGGCGATCAGGCCCAGGAGGTCGCGCACCGGCCAGCTCATCACCCGCACGGGCTCCAGCGCGGCGACCCAGGCGCGGGTATGGGTGACGAAGATGCCGCCGGGGCGCAGATAGCCGATGGTCAGGTCGCGCGCGCCGCCATTGAGGCAGATCCGGGCCATGCCGTGCTCGAGCAGGAACAGCCGGTTCTCCTCGGTGCCGGGCAGGCAGATCGCCTGTCCGGTGCCGTAGTCGCGCCGCCGCCCCGGCTCCAGCCGGGCAAGCCAGCCGGGGCCGGGGCGGCCGGAGGGGGAAGGGTGCTCGGCGGCCATGCCCCTGGCGGAGCATGGCCCGTGCCAGTCTCAGAGACCGCCGAGATGGAAGGCCTTGGTTTCGAGATACTCCTCGATGCCCTCCTGCGCGCCCTCGCGGCCGAGCCCCGAGGCCTTGACGCCGCCGAAGGGCGCCTCGGCATGGCTGACCGCGCCGGTATTCGCGCCGATCAGGCCGAATTCCAGCGCCTCGCCGAAGCGGAAGGCCCGCGCCATGTCGGAGGTGTAGAAATAGGCCGCCAGGCCGAAGGGCGTGCCATTGGCGATGGCCAGCGCCTCTTCCTCGGTCTCGAAGCGGAAGACCGGGGCGACGGGGCCGAAGGTTTCCTCGCCGGCCAGCCGCATTTCGGTCGTGGCGTTTCTCAGCACCACCGGATCGGCGAAGCGGGCGTCCAGATCGCGCTGCGCGGTGGCGCGCTCGGCACCTTTCGACAGCGCGTCCTCGACATGGGCGTTGATCTTCTCGATCGCGGCGGCGTTGATCATCGGGCCGATATCCGTGCCCTCCTCGGTGCCCGCGCCGACCTTCAGCGCGTCGACCTTGGCGGCGAGCTTGGCGACGAAGGCGTCATAGACGCCGGACTGCACCAGCAGGCGGTTGGCGCAGACGCAGGTCTGGCCGCCATTGCGGAATTTCGACACCATCGCGCCCTCGACCGCGAGGTCCAGATCGGCATCGTCGAAGACCACGAAGGGGGCGTTGCCGCCGAGCTCCAGCGACATCTTCTTCAGCGTCGGCGCGCATTGCTCCGCCAGCAGCGCGCCCACCCGGGTCGAGCCGGTGAAGGAGAGCTTGCGCACCACCGCAGAGGCGGTCAGCGTGCCGCCGATGGCCTCGGGCCGGCCGGTGAGGATGTTCAGCACGCCCGCGGGGATGCCCGCGCGCTCGGCCAGGACGCCGAGGGCCAGCGCCGAGTAGGGGGTGAAATCCGAGGGCTTGATCACCATGGTGCAGCCCGCGGCGAGGCCGGGGGCGACCTTGCGGGTGATCATCGCATTCGGGAAGTTCCAGGGCGTGATGATCGCGCAGACGCCGACTGGCTCCTTCATGGCGAGGATCTTCTTGCCCTTCACCGGCGAGGGGATGATCGTGCCGTTGATCCGGCGGGCTTCCTCGGCGAACCAGCGCACGAAGGAGGCGCCGTAGCGGATCTCGCCCAGGGCTTCGCCCAGCGGCTTGCCCTGCTCGGCGGTCAGGATGCGCGCCAGGTCCTGCTCATGCGCCAGCATCAGGTCGTGCCAGGCCATCAGCAGGTCGGCGCGTTCCGCATGGGTGCGCGCGCGCCAGTCCTTCATCGCGGCCTCGGCTGCGGCAATCGCGGTTTCGGTCTCTGCGGCGGTGCAGTCGGGCATGGTGCCGAGCGCGTCGCCGGTGGCGGGATCGGCCACTTCCATGTCGGGACGCGCGATCCAGTCGCCCGCGATCAGCGCGGCTTCGCGGAACAGATCGGGATCGGCCAGCTGGGCGCGCAGGCCGGGCAGGGTGTCGAGGGTCATGTCTCAGGCCTCCAGCGCGGACAGGATCGCCGCGGTGATGTCGTCGGTGGAATGGCTGCCGGGGCGGGTGCCGATGCCCTGGCCGGTCGCGGTCTCGATGGCGGCCAGCACGGCCGTGGCCGCCTCCGTCTCGCCCAGGTGGTCCAGCATCATCGCGCCGGACCAGATGGCGGCGATCGGATTGGCGATGTTCTTGCCGGCGATGTCGGGGGCCGAGCCGTGGACCGGCTCGAACATCGAGGGGCCGCTGCGGTCGGGGCAGATATTGGCCGAGGCGGCAAAGCCCAGCCCGCCCTGGATCGCGGCGCCCAGATCGGTGAGGATGTCGCCGAAGAGGTTCGAGGCGACGATCACGTCCAGGTCTTCGGGCGCCATGACCATCTTCGCCGCCATGGCGTCGATATGCATGTGGCTGACGGTGACGTCCGGATATTCGGCGGCCAGCTCCCTGGTGACCTCGTCCCAGAACACCATGGAGTATTTCTGCGCGTTCGACTTGGTGACCGAGGTCAGGTGCTTGCGCCGGGCGCGCGCCTGCTCGAAGCCGAAGCGCAGGATGCGCTCGACGCCCGTGCGGGTGAAGACCGAGGTCTCGACCGCGACCTCGTTGTCCTGGCCCTGGTGGACGCGGCCGCCGGCGCCGGAATACTCGCCCTCGGTATTCTCGCGGATGCACAGGATGTCGAAGCCTTCGGACTTCAGCGGGCCCTCGACGCCCGGCAGCAGCCGGTGCGGGCGGATATTGGCGTATTGCCGGAATTCCTTGCGGATCGGCAGCAGGAGCCCGTGCAGCGAGACGGAGTCGGGCACGGTGGCGGGCCAGCCGACCGCGCCGAGATAGATCGCGTCGAAGCCTTTCAGCGTGGCGATGCCGTCGGCGGGCATCATCGCGCCGGTTTCCAGGTAGTATTCGCAGGACCAGGGGAAGGTCTCGGTCTCGAGCGCGAAGGAGAATTTCGCTGCCGCCCCGCGGAGCACCTTCATCGTCGCGTCGGTCACATCCACGCCGATCCCGTCGCCGGGGATGAGGGCAAGCTTGTAGGTCGTCATTCTCTTCTCCTTGGCCGCCGGCCGGGCGGTCTGCCTGTTGCGGGCCGATCATAGGGCCCAGAACGCGCGCGATGCTGCCGAAGGCGGGGGGCGAAACGGCACGAAACGCTGCGCGACGCTCTCTGGCGCAGAAGATTGCGCGGCTGCAAGGGCGAAGCGAAACGTCTTGACAGCCGGGCCCGCAGGACGCCATTCCTGCCCAAATCCGAGGCAGGGGCTGGAAAGATGGGCGCTGGGGAAAAGCTGGACCGGATCGATATCAGGATCCTCGCCGAGCTGCAGCGCAACGGCCGCATCACCAATGTGGAGCTGGCGGATCTGGTGGCGCTGTCGCCCTCGCCCTGCCTGATGCGGGTGAAGAAGCTGCAGAAGGCGGGCTACATCACCGGCTATTCGGCGCAGATCGACATGGCGAAGCTGGGCGAGACCCTGACGGTCTTCACCGAATTCACCTTGAAGAACCATCGCCAGATCGATTTCGCCCGCTTCCAGGAGGCGGTGGAGAAGATCGACAGCTGCGTCGAGTGCCATCTGGTCTCGGGCGGCTACGACTACCTGGCGAAATTCATCACCGCGGGGATCGTCGACTACCAGACGATCATGGAGGGGCTGCTGGAGCGCGATGTCGGGATCGACAAATATTTCAGCTTCGTGGTCATCAAGACCCCCTTCGTGAAGACCCAGGCCCCCTTGAACCGTCTCTTCGGCGAGCGGCTCTGAGGCCGGGAGAGGGCCGGGCCCCCTCCCGGACCCTCCCCCGCGCCCTTGCGGAGAGGGCGTGTGCATCGGGAATGTGTCGATGGCGGTCGGGCCCGCAGATCGCGAGACGGGGACATCGGCGGGCCGTGCCGGGGCTGCGCGAGGATGCCGGTATCTGGGAGGCGTCGGGGCGTCGGCCTTGGTGGCCCGTCGCGCGGCCGAACTGAGGCGGCGCGATCGGTGTGCATGCGCTGGACGAGGCGCTGGCCAGCGGATGGTGCCGGGTGCGGCGGAAGAGGTCCTGCCGGGCCTCCGCCCGGTCTGCTGCATGCGGCCGTTCATGACGGGCGGGCGCCCGGCGCGTGCCGTGGCATTCCGGTCCGCGGGCCGCCGAGGCTCGCGGCCGCCCTGGCGGGTGGCTGGGACACTTGCCCGGGCGAGGATATGCAGCCTGCTCGAGGGCCGCTTGCGGAATTCAAACCCGTTTGCCCTTGTCTGCGGCTGGCGTGTCCGGCTTGACCTGCCTTTCGGGGGCTGGCGCCGCGTGGAACATTGTTCCGCCCGCTGCGGCCGGGGCAGAAGATCGGGAATGCTTGCGGGGGCGTCGGCGCTGTTGCGGGAAGGCGCGATTGGCCGGTCAGGCTGCGGGCGATCCGGATACGGACGGGCTCTGCCTCCAGCAGGGCCGGCGCCCCGATCGCCCCATCTCCCTTGGCAGATGGAGACGGCCGGGGACGGCACGACCGGTGTTCCGGTATCAGCCGTCGACCGGGCAGTGAGATCGGACCCCCGGTTGCCTGAGTGCGGGGGATCCGCAACCTGCGCTTTGCCGATGGGCCGGACGGAGCGCGGCTGCAGCTCCATCCTGAGTTGGCGCGCTCTTCCCGCCGCCCGCGTTCCGTGAGCGCCGGTGCTGGCCTTCCCCTGGGCGAGGTGCCGATCGAGAGTGCCCGTGACGTGCCGGTCCGCAAGGCGAAGGCGGCGGGGATCGACGTCTTGCCGCGGCCGGGTCCGAACCTGACGCGCAGCCCGCTCTGCGGCGGGAGAACCGGGTCCTGTCCGGAGGCACCGTTCCTCGCTGGCCGGGGCGGCTGCCGCGGCATTCGGAGGTGCGGCGTCGGCGCCCGCCCGAAGCCTGTCACCGCCACGTCAGCGCCGAGACGGGCATGCGGACGCTGCGGGAGATGTGCGCGCGCAACGTCCGGATCGTCTTCGGGAGTTCGGGCAGCGATGACCTCCTCAAACCGGGTCAACGGCACCCGCACCTCGGAGGATGACGGGCTGCTGGGTGGGGTGCTGCGCGGGGAGTGGGGCTTCGGCGGTGTGGTGATCCCGGACGAGGGCGGGGGCTGCAATCCGGTCGCGGCCGTCAATGCCGGGGCCACACCCGGATGTCGGCCCGCGACCGGGCGCCTGCAGGCGGACCATGCCACTGGGCAGGTGGCGGAGCGGCGCAATTCCCGGCTGGCGGTGCGAGTCCGGCTGCTGGGTGGGTGACGCGCGGCGTCTGTGCCCGATGGGTTGGGCGCCGACAGCGAGCACGACGCAGGGGCGCGGCGGGCGGCGGTGGCATCCGCCGTGTTCCCGGAGAATGGCGGGAGCTTGCCGGTCATGCCTGCCCCGGGGCGGAAAACCGCCTTGATTGGCGAGCTGGCAGCCGCCCGTGCGAGCAATGGGCGGGACGTGCGCGGGCCGATCGGGGGCGGGCGGGATGTGCGCTTGATGCGCTCTGCCGCAGGGGCTCGGAGGCTGGGGACCAGCCTGCCTTCGCGCCGGTCGGCAGGCGGGATGTCGTGCTGTCGGCGCGGGATGTGCACGCCGCGGCCTGCGCCGTTTGGGCGGACCGGGGCTTTGCCGCGCCCGGCTTGCCCGATGTCCATGAGGCCGAGGGTCGGGACCGCAGCGAACTTGATCTGCCGGGGCGGCTGCGCGGCCTGCCGGATAGCCTGGCCGCGATCAGCGTGCTCCGCTTGGTGGCGATGCGCAACGGCTCGGCGGTGACGGCGGCTGCCCGGTGCGACCGCGGGAAGGCCATCGTCGGAGTCTGGTGGACCGGCCGGGCCGAGGACGAGGCGATGGCCGATCCGCTGAGGTCCCGGCGGGCGGGCGGTCTGGCGTTCCCTCCCCGGCGGGCACCGGGTGGCGCGCTGAGCGGCTGGCATCCTTGCCGGCCGCCGCTGATGCGGCGCGCCGAACCAAGTTTCGGTCAGGGGCTGTCCTGCATCGACGTCGCCTCGCCGGAGCTGCAGGTCGAGGGGAGGCCGCTCGAGGACGAGGCCGGCTTCCGCGCGTGTGCGGGACTGTGCAGGATCGGCATGCGGGCCGGGGGGCGGTGCAGATCCTTGCCTCGCGCATGCGCTCCGGGGCTGGAGCAAGGCGCGGAGACCGGGGCGGAGAACAGGGCGGCGCCGACGCTGCCGGCGCAGCGGAAGGCCGGTCATCCCGGGCGGAGGGCGGGAGCCTCCGCGCGGGACCTGCAGCGTGCGGTCTCTGTCGCGGTGTCCGGCGGGGTGGTCCGCGCGGCGCTCGCCGCCCTTTTCCGTGCGGGGGGACTGGCTGGAGCATCCGGCCATGGGACCGCGAATTGACGGGCAGGCGGCGGGCCCGACCGGCGATCCGGACGGGAATGCGTCCGTCAGCGACGGATCGGAGGCTTCCCCGGCGCCCGTCCGGGCCCGCCGGTCTGGAGGCGTTCCCATCCGGGGTCCGGCGGAGAGGGAAGCGGCCCGGGCCTGTGTCCCGCACGGCAGAAGGCGCCCCGGAGAGCCGCGGCGCCTTTTCTCCGTCGGTCTGGCCGGCGCTCAGCGCAGGGCGAACTGGCGGACCAGTTCCGGGTCCTGTTCCAGCGAGGCCAGCCAGCCGGTGTCGAGCTGCGGGATCGAGGAGATCAGCAGCCGCGAATAGGGATGCGCCGCCTTCGCGGACATGTCGCGCGCCGGCAGCGCCTCGACCACCCGGCCCTTGTGCATCACCAGGACGTCGTCGCAGATCGCCTCCACCGTCGAGAGGTCGTGGCTGATGAAGAGATAGCTGAGGTCGAGCTCGCGCTGCAGCTCCTTCAGCAGGTCGATGATCGCGGCCGCGACCACCGTGTCGAGCGCCGAGGTGATCTCGTCGCAGAGCACCAGCTCGGGTTCGGCGGCCAGCGCGCGGGCGAAGTTGACGCGCTGCTTCTGCCCGCCGGAGAGCTCGCCGGGCAGGCGGAAGCGCAGATTGGCGGGCAGCTGCACCATGTCGAGAAGCTCGATCACCCGCCGTTCGGCCGCCTGGCCGCGCATCCCGTGGTAGAAGGCCAGCGGGCGGCCGAGGATGGCGCCGATCGAATGCGCCGGGTTGAGCGCGGTATCGGCGAGCTGGAAGACGATCTGCGCCCTGCGCAGCTCCTCCTTCGAGCGGTTGCGCAGGTCGGGGCGCATCTCGGTGCCGTCGACCAGCACCGTGCCGCGATAGGGCGGCAGGATGCCCGCGATGGCGCGCGCCAGCGTCGACTTGCCCGAGCCGGATTCGCCGATCACGCCGAGATTGCGGCCGCGCTCCAGCCGGAAGCTGACATCCTGCAGCACCTTGGCCTGCGGCGCGCCGTCCGAGATAGGGCCGTAGCCGGCATGCAGATGCGCCACCTCGATGATCGGCCGCGGCTGGGCGGGATGGCCGGGCGCCGGAACGGCCGCGTGGGGGCGCGGCTCGAAGGCGGCGAGCAGCGCGCGGGTATAGGGATGGGCCGGGGCGTGCAGGATCTGCCCGGTGGTGCCCTCCTCCTGGATCTCGCCGCCCTTCAGCACGATGATCCGGTCGGCGATCTGCGCCACCACCGCAAGGTCGTGGCTGACATAGACGCCGGAGGCGCCGCCCTGGGCCATGGCGGACTTGAAGGCGCGCAGAACCTCGATCTGGGTGGTCACGTCGAGCGCTGTGGTCGGCTCGTCGAAGATTACCAGGTCGGGCCCGCCGATCAGTGCCATCGCCGCCGAGAGCCGCTGCAGCTGGCCGCCGGAGACCTGGTGCGGATAGCGGGTGCCGATGGACTCGGGCTCGGGCAGGGCGAGCGCGCGGAAGAGCTCCACCGCCTTCGCCTCGGCCTCGGCGCGCGGCATCAGCCTGTGGATATCGGTGATCTCGATCACCTGCGCCATGATCCGCTTCGCGGGATTGAAGGCCGCGGCGGCGGATTGCGGCACGTAGGAGACCCGCGTGCCGCGCAGCGCGGCGCGGCCGGTTTCGGACATCGCGGTCACGTCGTCGCCGCCGATCGCGATCCGCCCGCCCGAGATCCGGCAGCCGGGCCGCGCATGGCCCATCAGCGACAGCGCGATCGTGGTCTTGCCCGAGCCGGACTCGCCGATCAGCGCGACGATCTCGCCGGGAGCGATGTCGAAGGAGACGCCCTTGATGATCTCGACCTTGCGTCCGGCATCGGTGGTGGCGCCGATGCGGAGGTCGCGGACGGAAACGAGGGGCTCGGTCATCATTCGCTCCTGTCGCGGATTTTCACGGGAAGGTTGTCGATGAACATGTTGACCGAAATGGTCAGCGTGGCGATGGCGACCGAGGGGAAGATGACCGCCGGGGCGCCGAGGCTCATGCCCTCGAGATTCTCGCGCACCAGCCCGCCCCAGTCGGCATTGGGTGGCTGCACGCCGAGCCCGAGGAACGAGAGGCCCGAAAGCACCAGCACGATGAAGATGAAGCGCACGCCCAGATCGGCCAGCACCGGGCCGAGGATGTTGGGGAAGATCTCGCGCGTGGCCAGGTAGAAGGTCGTCTCGCCGCGGGCGCGGGCGACGGTGACATAGTCCATCGTGTTGATGTTGACCGCGAGCGCCCTCGCATAGCGGTAGGCGCCGGGGATGTAGATCGCCGCCAGCGTCAGGACCAGCACCGGGATCGAGGAGCCGACCGCGGCCACGACCACCAGCCCGAAGAGCAGCGAGGGGATTCCGTTGAGCGCGTCGAGGAGCCGCGACAGCACCATGTCGAACCAGCCGCCGATCACCGCCGCCGTCATGCCCAGAAGCACGCCCGCGGTCACGGTGATCGCCACCGCCGCCAGCGAGATCCCGACCGTGTAGCGCGCGCCCATCAGGATGCGGGACAGCATGTCCCGGCCGAGATAGTCGGTGCCCAGCCAGAACTGGCCGCTCATCGGGCTGAAATAGTCCCAGTCGACGATCTCGCCCGGGGCATAGGGCGACATCAGCGGGCCGAAGACCGCGATCAGCGCCCAGAAGGCGATCACGCAGAGGCCGGTCCGCCCGGCCAGGTTGAAGCGGTAGCCGAGCCGCCCGGGGGTGGGCAGGACGGCGGCGAGGGTCTTGGTCAGGGTCATCGGCGCAGCCTCGGATTGGACAGGATGGCCACGATGTCGGCCAGGGTGATCAGCGACAGGTAGCTGACGCAGAAGATCATGGCGCAGGACTGGATCAGCGGCAGGTCGCGGGTGGCGACCGCGTCGACCATCAGCTTGGCCACGCCCGGATAGTTGAACACGGTCTCGACGATGATGACGCCGCCGACCAGGTAGGACAGCGAGAGCGCGATGGCATTGGCGATCGGCCCGATCGCGTTCGGCAGGGCGTGGCCGATCACCATGCGCCAGCGCGAGGCGCCCTTGAGCAGCGCCATCTCGACATAGGGGGTCTGGATGGTCTCGATCACTGCCGCGCGGGTCATGCGGACCATCTGCGCCGAGACGCCAATGGCCAGGCTGATGACCGGCATCGCGTAGGTCTTCAGCAGCCCGCCCAGCGTGTCGGCATTGCCGCCGATGCTCAGCGCGGGCAGCCAGCCCAGCCAGACGGCGAAGACCAGCACGGCCAGCGTGGCCAGCATGAATTCCGGCACCGAGATGACCGAGATCGTGCAGATCGAGATCGCCCGGTCCAGCGCCGAGCCGCGGTACATTGCGGCCAGGATGCCGAGCGCGAGCGCGAAGGGCACCGAAATCAGCGTCGTCACCCCGGCAAGGCGCAGCGAATTCGCCAGCCGGCCCGAGATCAGCTCGGAAACCTCCATCCGGTTGGCATAGGAGGTGCCCAGATCGCCATGCGCAAGCCCGGCCAGCCAGCCGGCATACTGGCTCAGCGCGGGCGCGTTCAGCCCCATCGCCTCGCGCAGACCGGCGACCGCCTCGGGGGTCGCGGCCTGGCCCAGCAGGATCTCGGCGACATCGCCGGGCAGCAGCTGGGTGGCGAAGAACACCGTGAAGGAGATGATCAGCAGGGTCAGCAGCGCGATCGCGAAGCGCTGGCCGACATAGTACCAGGGGAGCAGTGACGGGGACACGCGGCGCCTCCTCTTGGGCGGAATGGACGGGGGCCGCGGCGCCGGGGGCGGCCGCGGCCGGGAGGATGCGCCGGGCGGGAGCGGGCCCGGCGCAGGGCGGTCAGTCCTTGAGCCAGACGTATTCGGCGAAGGCGAAGCCCATCAGCCCGCCCAGCGGGTTCGGCTTCAGCCCGCCCAGGTTTGAGGACACGCCGTCGACATTGGCCATGAAGGCCGGGATCACGGTGCCCGCCCCGTCCGAGACCATCGCCTGCATCTCGTGGTAGATCGCGGTGCGCTTCTCCTCGTCGAGCATCCCGCGCGCCTCGCGCAGCATCCCGTCGAATTTCTCGGATTTCCAGTGGCTCTCGTTCCAGGGCGCATCGGAGGCGTAGAGCAGCGAGAACAGGATGTCCGGGGTCGGGCGCGGGTTGATATGGCCGAAATGGATCGGCGCCTTCAGCCAGTAGTTCGACCAGTAGCCGTCCGAGGGGACGCGGTCGACCTTCAGCTTCATGCCGATCTGCGCACCGGCCTGCTGCACCACCGTCGCCATGTCGACGGAGGAGGCGGCCGCATCCGAGGCGACCATCGGGATCTCGGCGCCCAGGACGCCCGCCTTCTCGAAATGGTGCTTCGCCTTCTCCGGGTCGAAGGCGCGCGGCTTCAGGTCGGGGTTGTAGTAGCGGCTGGCCGGAGAGACCGGCTGGTCATTGCCGATATCGCCGAGCCCGCGCAGTACGGATTTGCGGATCAGCTCGCGGTCGATCAGCGATTTCATCCCCTCGATGAATTCGGCCTTCGAGCCGGGCTCCATGTCGAGGCGGATGTTGAGGTCGGTGTAGTTGCCGACGGTCGTGGTGCTGGCCCAGACCGCGTCCTGGCCCTCCATCATCCGCAGCGCCCGCGGGCTGATCGCCCCGGCCAGCTGGATGTCGCCCGACATCAGCGCGTTGAGCCGCGCGGTGTTGTCGGCGATGGCGATGAACTCGAAGCTGTCGAGATAGGGGCCCTCGGGCTTGAAGTAGTTCGGGTTCTTCACGCCGACCGATTTCACGCCGGGCTCGAAGGCCTCGCAGATGAACGGGCCGGTGCCGTTGGCGGTGGAGAAATCCGTGGTGCCGTCGGCGATGATCATGAAATGGTGCAGCGCCAGGATGGTCGGCAGGTCGGCATTGGCCTCGGCCAGCACGATGCGCAGGGTCAGCTCGTCGACCTTGGCGATCTCGGTCATCTGCGCGGCGATCGAATGCACTTTCGATCCGGTCGCCTCGTCGAGATGGCGCGACAGCGAATAGACCACGTCATCGGCGCTCAGCGTCTTGCCGTCATGGAACTGGACGCCGGACTTCAGCTTGATCGACCAGGTTTTCGCGTCGACCGTGGCGATTTCCTCGGCCAGCTCCATCTGCAGCGCGCCGCCCTCGGCCAGGAAGGTCAGGCGGTTGTAGAAGGCGCAGATCCGCGCGTAGTCCGTCGAGAGCGAGGCCTTGGCCGGGTCGAGCGTATCGGCCGTCGAGGCGGACCAGCCCGCGGCGCGGATCGAGCCGCCCGCGACCGGGGTGGCGGCGACGGCGCGGCTGGCGGAGCCCAGAAGCGTGCCGCCGGCGGCAAGCCCGACGCCCGAGGCCATCAGCATGCGCAGCAGGTCGCGGCGGGTGGCGCCGCGGCGGATCGCGGATTCGACCATGGCGTCATCGCGGGAGGTCCAGTTGGTCGGCAGTCTGTCGGTCATCTCGAATTTCCCTGTCTGGAGGATCACATGGGCCGGGCGGTCTGGCGCCGCCCTGGGCCGGTGGCAGGTGCCGGAACGGCTCAGGCCGGGGCCTTGGCTGCCGCGTCCGCCGCATCAGCGAGCTCGGCCAGCGCGTGGAAGTGGTAGTCGGGCTCGGTGAATTCCTTCGGCTCGATCGTGCCGCCATAGCCCGCCTGGGCGTGGCGGCGCTGGATCCAGGCATTGGTCATGCCCAGTTCGCGCGAGATGCCGATGTCGTGGTACTGGCTCTGCGCGGTGTGCAGGATGTCGTCCTTGGTGCCGCCATCCGTCTCCACATGGGCGAAGACCTGGCGGAAGTAGTCGGGGTCCGGCTTCTCGCAGCCGGTGTCGTCGGTGCTGAAGCCCGCCCAGAACGGGTTGCCCAGCTTCTCGGCGTATTTGTCGAAGGCCCAGCGGCGGGCATTGGTCATGGCGATCAGCTTGTAGCGGGCCTTCAGCCGTTTCATCGCCTCGGCGCTGTCGGGGAAGGGCTTGGCCTCGCCGACCTTGTCGATCATGTGCTGGCGGTTCTCTTCGGTATCGGGCAGGCCGAAGACGGCGGCGATCTTCGAGAAGCAGCGGCCGAGATCGTCGGGGAAGCGCAGCGCCTCCGGTTCGTAGCGTGCGTCGCGGTAGACCGACAGCGCGGCCTCGCCGTCGATCTCCATGCCCGCGGCGGCGGCGATCTCGGCCAGCCCTTCCTTGATGGCGCCTTCGAAGTCGATCAGCGTGCCGACCACGTCGAAGGTGACATAGCGGAACTCGGTCAGCGGTTTCGGGGCGGGTCGTGCCATTGCGGCGGTCCTTTCGGCTGTGCCGCGACCTCGGGTCGTCGGCAGGAAATGCTGCGGTCTCTGCGGGGATGCGCCTGGGGCGGGCCGCCGCGGATCGGGCCTCTTGCCTGCATCTTTCCACTGCCGCGGCGGGTCCGGGTTCCGAAGGCGGGGCGTGCCGTGGCAGATTGTTCCGAATTCCGCGCCGCCACGGCACAATCGTCGGCGGCGCTCAGTAGCCCTTTTCCGGCGGCACTTCGCCGGGCAGGGGCAGGCCCGCGCGGTCGGCGCGGATCACCGCCAGCGCGTGGCGCGCGCCTTCCTCCGCGGGGGTGTAGGCGCCGGCATGCGGGGTGACGATCACCTGCGGATGGCGCCAGGCCCAGTGGTCCGCGGGCAGCGGCTCGGGATCGGTCACGTCGAGCATCGCCGCCGAGAGCTGGCCCGTCTCCAGCGCGGCGCGCAGGTCTTCGAGGATGAGCTGCGGCCCGCGCCCGGCCTGGACCAGCGCCGCGCCCTGCGGCAGCTGCGCGAAGAGCCCCGCATCGAGGATCCCGCGCGTCGCCGCGGTCAGCGGCAGGAGGCAGACGAGGATCTCCGTCCGCGCCAGGAAGGCGGAGAGCCCGTCGGCGCCATAGGCCGCGATCCCCTCCGGGCCCTGGCCCGAGCGGCTCCAGCCCGCGACCTCGAAGCCCAGATCGCGCAGCGTGGCGGCGAGCAGCCCGCCGGTCCGGCCCATGCCCAGGATGCCGATCCGGCGGCCGGAGGCGCGGCGGACCGGCTGCGCCTGCCACTGGCCGCGGCGCGCCTGCGCCAGATAGGCCGGCATGTCGCGATGCAGCATCAGCACCGCCATCAGCACGTAGTCGCGCACCATCGCCTCGATCCCCGGCGCCACCATGCGGCAGAGCCGGATGCCCGCGGGCATGGGCGGCATCCGCTCCACGCCCGCGACTTTCGACAGCACCACCCGGAGCGCGGGGAAGCGCGCCAGATCCGGCGGCACCCAGCAGGCGAGATGCGTCACCAATGCGGGGTCGGCCAGCGCGCCGGGCCCCGGGATCAGCGTCTCGCCGGCCTCTTCGAACGCCGCCTGCCAGACCGGCATCCGGTCGTCCGGCTCCAGGTAGAGCAGTGCCATCAGGCCAGGACGGCCCGGATTTCCGGGTCTTCCAGCGTCTCGTCCAGCACCGCGCGGGTGCGCTCGACGATGGCGTCGATCTCCTCCGCGGTGCAGCACAGCGGCGGCGCGTAGCCGAAGATGCCCTGCGCGAAGGAGCGGATGATCAGCCCCTTCTCCCAGGCGCGGTCGAAGAGACGCGTCGCGGGCTGCAGGGCGGCCGGCAGCGGCGTCTTCTTCTCCTTGTCGGTCACCAGCTCGACGGCGGCCAGCATGCCGCGGCCGCGGACATCGCCGACCAGCGGGTGGTCGGACAGCGTGGCAAGCCCCGCCATCAGCCGCTCGCCCATCTTCTGCCCGTTCTCGAACAGGCCGCCCTGGTAGAGCGCCAGCACCTCGAGCGCGACCGCGGCCGAGACCGGATGCGCCGAATAGGTGAAGCCGTGGCCCACCGCCCTTGCGCCCGCGCCCTCGGCGATGGTCTCGTAGACATGGTCCGACATGAAGACGGCACCCATCGGCACATAGCCCGAGGTCAGGCCCTTGGCGGTGGTCATCATGTCCGGCACGATGCCCTCTTCCTCGCAGGCGAAGGCCGGGCCGGTGCGGCCGAAGCCGGTGATGACCTCGTCGGCGACGAAGAGGATGCCCAGCTCGCGGCAGGCCTCGCGCATCGCCTTCATCCAGCCCGCCGGCGGGACCAGCACGCCGCCCGAGCCCTGGATCGGCTCGACATAGAAGGCGGCGACGCGGTCCTCGCCAAGCTCGGCGGCCTTCGCCTTCAGCTCGGCCACGGAGGCGTCGATGATGGTCTGCGGATCCTGGCCCAGCGGGTTGCGGTAGACATAGTGCGACGAGATCTTGTGCTGCCAGGCGAAGGGCAGGCCGAAGCCCTCGTGGAAGGCCGGCAGCGCGGTCAGCCCGGCGCCCTGCGAGGTGGAGCCGTGATAGCCCTGCTCGACCGAGATGAACTGGTCGCGCTGCGGCTCGCCCTTGGCGTGCCAGTAGTAGCGCACGAAGCGGATCGTGCTGTCGACCGCGTCGGAGCCGCCCAGCGAGAAATAGAGGTGGTTCAGATCGCCCGGCGCCAGCTCGGCCAGTTCCGCTGCCAGGCGGATCGGCGCCTCGGTGCCGAGGTCGAAATAGCCGGTGGCATAGGGCAGGCGGCGCATCTGCTCGGCGGCGGCCTCGACCACGCGCTCGTGGCCGTAGCCCGCGTTGACGCACCACAGCCCGGCAAAGCCGTCGATCAGGGTGCGGCCCTCGGCATCGGTGACCTGCGCGCCCTTGGCGGAGCTCAGCAGGCGCACGCCGCGGGATTCATGGCCGCGGAACGAGGAGACGGGGTGGATCAGGTGGCGGCGGTCGAGTTCGACCAGGGAGTTGGACAGCATGATATGCTCTGGCTTCTGTGTTGGAAATCGGGGGTCAGGAGGCGATGACGAAGATCTTCTTCACCGTCTCGATGGTCTGCCAGCTGCCCTTGAAGCCGGGCTTCATGACGAAGCTGTCGCCGGGGCCGAAGTCATGGCTCTTGCCGCCGTCCTCGCTGATCCGGCAGCGGCCCGACAGGATGTGGCAGAATTCGAAGGTCTCGCCCTTCAGCGACACGGTCGTGCCCGGGGTGGCCTCCCAGATGCCGGTGCGGATCTTGCCCCAGGGCGCGGCGGCGGCGATGGCGGCGTCCAGATCCCAGGTCCTGTAGGCGGGCGCGCCCTCGATCAGCCGGTCCGGCGCGGCCTCGGTGCAGCGCGGCTCGAAGGCGGGCGCGGTGTCGACGGGAAGGAGGAGGGTCATGGGCAGGGTCCTGTGCCAGGCAAGTCGTGTTGCCGCCATCTTCGCGCCGGGCGCTCTGCGCGGGCGGCTGAATTGCCGGGCGGAGCGGCAGTTTCCGCCGGATCGGGGCGGGGATACGGCATTTTCTGTTTTCCCGCGCGCAAAGCCCGCATCCCCCGCCGGGCAGGCCCTGCTAGCGTGGCGGCGAGTTCGCACAGAGGGCCGTCGCGCCCGCCCGGGAAGGACAACCGCCGTGAAATTCACATCCTACTGGCATGACACCGCGCCGCGTTTCGGCGGCGCCGAACCCGGTCCGGTCGCGGGGCGCTGCGATGTTGCGGTGATCGGTGGCGGCTTCACCGGGCTGAACGCGGCGCGCAAGCTGGCGAAGGAGGGCGTGTCTGTCGCGCTCCTCGAGGCGTCCCATGTCGGCGCCGGCGGCTCGGGGCGCAATGGCGGGCATCTCAACAACGGCGTGGCGCATGGCTATGCCGATGCCAAGGCGCATCTGGGGGCGGAGCGGGCGCATGCGCTCTACCGCGCCTATGACCGCTCGATCGACATGATCGAGGCGCTGATCGCCGAGGAGGGCATCGACTGCGATTTCCGCCGCTGCGGCAAGCTGAAGCTCGCCTCCAAGGCCTCCCATGCCGACGGGTTGAAGGCGAATATCGAGCTGATCGCCCGCGAGGTCGATCCCGAGACGGACTGGATCCCGGCCGGGGGGCTGGGGGCGGAGGTCGGCGGCGGCGGCTTCCATGGCGGCGCGCTCTACCGCAAGACCGCGATGATGCATATGGGCCGCTACGTGCATGGGCTTGCGGGGGCGGCCGCGCGCCATGGCGCCAGGATCTGGGAAGAGGCGCCGGTGACCGGCCGCGAGAAGACCGCGGGCGGCTGGCGGCTGCAGACCCCGAAAGGCGCGATCGAGGCCTCCCGCGTGATCGCCGCGACCGGGGCCTATGGCGGGGCGGCGAAGGGCGCGCCGCTGGGCTATTTCCGCCGCCGGATCATCTCGGTCGGCTCCTTCATCATCGCCACGCGGCCGCTGAGCGCCGAGGAGATCGCGGCGACCGTGCCGGGCAACCGCACCTATGTCACGTCGCTCAATATCGGCAACTACTTCCGGCTCTCTCCGGACAACCGGCTGATCTTCGGCGGCCGGGCGCGGTTCTCGGCGGTCTCCGACCAGCGCTCGGACGCGAAATCGGGCGAGATCCTGCGCGCCTCGCTGGCCCGGACCTTCCCGCATCTGGCGGATGTCGACATCGACTACTGCTGGGGCGGGCTCGTCGGAATGACCAAGGACCGCTATCCGCGGGCGGGCGAGGCCGAGGGGATGATCTACGGCATGGGCTATTCCGGCCATGGCGCGCAGATGTCGACGCTTCTCGGGCAGGTGCTGGCCGATCTGGCGATGGGGCGCAGCGACACCAATCCGCTTGACGGGCTCGACTGGCCGCCGATCCCGCTGCATGCGGGCGAGCCGTGGTTCCTGCCGCTGGTGGGGCTGTGGTTCGGGCTGAAGGACCGGCTGTCCTAGCGCGTCCGGGGCGCCGGGCGTCTGTCCGGCTCAGCCGAAGGAATGCGAGGCCATGCCGAAGATCTGCGGCCCCTTGAGCGCGCGGCGATGCGCGCCGAGGACCATCTCGGACAGCGTGTCGTAGACGCCGAGCCCCGCGGCGGCGAGGAAGGCCTCGAAGACCGGGCTGTCGCTGAGCGTGTCGATCCGCAGGAACTGGCCCTCATTGGCCAGCAGGAAGGGCGCGACCAGCTGCATGGCGACCGGCGCCTCGGCGGCGACGACCGGGCCGATCACCTTGCCGCGGCCGAAATCGCGCATCAGCGCGAAGCCCCGCAGCTCGCCGCCATCGACCGCCACCAGTGCCTCGGAAACGCCGAGGAAATCGTCGAGCGCGCGGCTGCGCCCGGCACCGTAGGCGCGGGCGTCGAGCGCGCGCAGCGCCTCCAGGTCGCCCGGCTCCATCGGCCGGATTTCGAGCCCGGGGACCGGATCGGGGGCGCGGATCGGCCGGACGCGGCCCTGGTGCTGGCGGACCTGGCCGCGGGATTCGAAGCCCTCGCTCTCATAGAGCCGGTAGCCCGCCCTGGTCGCGGTCAGCCGCAGGTCGCGGTCGCGGTTCTCGGCCAGCACCATGCGCATCAGCCAGCGGCCCGTGCCGTAGGAGCGCAGCCGCGGCGCCACGACCATCATGCCGAGGAAGCTGAAATCGTCCTCGGCGGGGAAGTACATGACCGAGCCCATCGCGCGGCCGATCTCGTCGGCGGCGACATAGCCCTCGCCGAGCCGGATCATCATGTCGAGATCGCGCGAGCGGTGCGGCCAGAACACGCCGACGGCCAGCTCGTGCAGCAGCGGCCGGTGCTCGGGCGCGACGCGGTGCGCGGTGGCCAGGAAGCTGTCGATCATCATCTGTCCGGGACCGGGCACCGCGCCTTGCGTGCCGTTCTCCTGGATGTCCGTCGATGCCATGCGCCCCTGTCCTTGCCTGCCATTGTGCCGAGCCGCCTCCGCGGCCCGGTCCATCATGGCATGGCGCGCGCAGGGTAAAAGCCCGTTTGCGCACCGGAAACAGAAGATTATTCGGCCTGCGGCCCGGAAGCGGCAGGCCGGGGAAGGCTCAGGCGCTGCGCCCGGTCTCGACCGCGTAGACATGGATTTCGCCATGCATGTTCGACTTGAAGCTCAGGAGGCTGCCATCGGCGGAGAACTGCAGGTTCGGCTCCAGCCGGTAGTCATGGGCGGACATGTCCACGAGCTTGTGCGCGACGAGCCGCGCGGGGCGGACCAGATCCTCGGCATTCGGGGCGGAGACGCCCAGATCCTCGATGATCTCCTCGTCATAGAGATAGAGCCACTTGCCGTCGGGGGCCTTGGCGACCATGTCCGGCCCGCCGCCGTCGCCGCCCAGCCGTCCCTGGCGGTCGGTCATGAAATGCACCGACCATTCGTTGCGCCCCATGTGCCGCCAGATGCGCTTGCCGCTGTCCAGATCGACCGAGGCCAGCCAGAAATCCTCGCCGCGGGGCGTCTGCAGGTCGTACCAGATGCGGTTGCCGTCATAGGAGAAGAACTCGTGCCCGGCGATCTCCATGTTCATGCTGCGCTCGTGCATCCGGCGCTGGCCGCTGCCATCGGCGCGGATCGTCCAGATGCGGTCGACCATGTGCCAGGGACCCTCGTGGCAATACATGATCTGTTCCGGATCGGTGGGCGAGAACTGGATGTGGTTCAGCCAGTCGCGGTCCGAGCGGGTGACGGTCCTGCGCTCGCCGGTGGCGAGGTCGAGGGTGAAGATCTCCATCGGGATGCCCTGCGACAGGCGCTCGGCCATGCGGACCTCCTTGGCGGCGGCGAAGCTCAGCGGCTTGCCGTCCGGGCCGACCGCGTTGTAGCCGCCATCGGTGCCCGTCACCTTGGGGCCGGGCTGCAGCTCGAAGGGGCGCTCCTGCCAGACGCCCAGCATCAGCGTGTCATCGGCATTCGCCTGGAACAGGCTGCCATCGAGCTTCTCGGCGATCTGCGTGACCTTGCCGTCGGGGATCGAGACGGCGAAATAGTCGAGCCCCATCGCGCCCTTGCCGCCGCCCTCGGAATTCTTGCGGTAGACATAGGCGATGTTCTGCTGCCGCGAGACCATCATGCATTCATAGGGGCCCTCGATCAGCGGCTGCGCCTCGTGGCTGGCCATGTCGACCACGTCCACCCCGTTCGGCGCGTCATAGACCATGTAGCGGCCATCGGCGGTGAAGGCGTTGTCGTGGAAATAGAGCACATGCGAGCCCGCCTGGCGGGAGAGGCGCCGGACCAGCTGGCCCGAGACCGGATCGCGGAATTCGCGCGGGACGCCGTCATCGGCATCCGCGGCGGCAAGGAAGGGGGTCGGGAAGCCTGCGGCGGCAAGCGATCCGGCCGCCCCGGCAAGGCCGAGCAGCATGCGTCTCTTCATCGTTTCCTCCTCTTGAACGATGGGTCCACCTTACGCTTTCGGAACCGAGTCGCAATATTTTTGAAATGGAGTTTCGAATTTATCCCGGAAGCGTCGCCTCGACCGGGGCGGCGCGGTAGCCGAGCCCCTCGGAGGCTTCGCGGGTGACGTCGAGCAGCAGCGCCACGTAGTCGGGCTTCTTCGCCTCGTCGAAGCGGAAGAGGGGGAAGCTCAGCGAGACCGCCGCGACCGAGCGGCCGCGATGGTCGAGGATCGGCGCGGCCATGCAGCGGACCCCGGCCTCGGCCTCCTCGATCTCCTCGGCATAGCCGAGCGCGCGGATCTGCGGCAGCTGGGCGCGCAGCGCGTCGGCGTCCTGCAGCGTGTTGGGCGCGCGCGGCTCGAACTCCATGCTGGCGATGCGCTCCTCGACCTCGACCGGGTCGCGCCAGGCCAGCAGCGCCTTGCCGAGCGAGGTGCAGTAGAGCGGATTGCGCATGCCCAGAGGCGCCTGCATCGACAGCGCGAAGGCGGAATCGTAGGTGTGGATATAGGCGACGCGCTGGTCGCGGCTGTCCATCACCCCCAGATTGACCGACTCGCCGAAGGCCCGGCTCAGCCGCCCCATGCCGGGATCGGCGACCGTCAGCAGCGCCTCCTGCCCGCGCAGCGTCCGCGCGCCCAGCCCGAAGAGCTTCAGCGTCAGGCCGTAGCGCTCGGTCTCGGGATCCTGCTCGACATAGCCCAGATCGACCATGGTCTGCAGCAGCCGGTGCGCCGTGGATTTCGAGGTCATGGCGGTCTGCGCGATCTCGGCAAGCCCGGCATGGCGGTTCTCGGCAAGGGTCTCGAGCACCGCAAAGACCTTCATCACGGCGGCGACATTCTCGGTTTTCGCAGGGCGTCCGGCGGTCATGGCTGTCCCGATTATTATGGAATTATGTTCCGAATTTCTTGCAGAGAATCGTCGCCCTGTCTAGTGGCCTAGCGTAACCCGCCGTGAATTATGAGTTTTCCCGAAACTGGTCAGAAAAAGAATCCGGTTGCATAATTCGCCGGACTATGGTTCCTTGATTTTCGAAACGCTGTTCCGGAAAAATACGGACGCGTTCGGGAGGAGACCGACGATGACCATGCACCCGCTACTGATGCAGAAGGCCCGCCGCCACAGCCGCGACGAGGTCGCCGGTCTGATCGGCTGCCTGACCGACAACCTGGTCAATATCGAGGACACCACCGGCGAGTTCCTGCTGCGGCTGGAGGACGGCCGGGTGATCGACA
Organism: Poseidonocella sp. HB161398; assembly: GCF_005870025.1. Classification (GTDB taxonomy): domain Bacteria; phylum Pseudomonadota; class Alphaproteobacteria; order Rhodobacterales; family Rhodobacteraceae; genus Mangrovicoccus. The sequence continues at coordinate 12,475 of NZ_VATA01000055.1, read as the reverse complement.
CCAAGGGCTGGGCCGGTTGGGAATGGACCCATGGCGTCGGCCTATACGGGCTCTACAAGTTCTGGGAACAGACCGGCGACGCCAAGACCATGGGCATCATCCGCGACTGGTTCGACGCGCGGCTGGCCGAGGGCACGCCGACCAAGAACATCAACACCGTCGCGCCCTTCCTGACGCTGGCCAATCTCTACGAGCGCGACCGCAACCCGGCCTGGGTGCCCTATCTGGACGCCTGGGCGGAATGGGTGATGCACGAGATGCCCCGCACCGAAGAGGGCGGGCTGCAGCACATCGTCTACAACAGCGTCAACCACCAGCAGATGTGGGACGACACGCTGATGATGTCGGTGCTGCCCCTGGCGCGGATCGGCCAGGTGCTGGGCCGCCCGGACTATATCGACGAGGCCAAGTACCAGTTCCTGGTCCACACCCAGTACCTGGCCGACCGCAAGACCGGCATGTGGTTCCACGGCTGGACCTTCGAGGGGCGCCACAACTTCGCCGAGGCGCTCTGGGCGCGGGGCAACAGCTGGGTGACGATCGCCATTCCCGAGATCATCGAGATGCTGGACCTGCCCGCGGGCGACCCGGTCCGCAAGCACCTGGTCTCGACGCTGGAACGGCAGGCGCGCTTCCTGAAGGAGACGCAGGACCGCTCGGGCCTGTGGCACACGCTGGTCGACGATCCGGACAGCTACCTGGAGGCCTCCGCCACGGCGGGCTTCGCCTACGGGCTGATGAAGGCGGTGCGCAAGCGCTACCTGCCGCCCGAATACCTCGCCGTGGCCGAGCGCGCCATGGAAGGCGTGATCGCCAATATCGACGCCGATGGCGAGCTGAAGCAGGTCAGCTTCGGCACCGCGATGGGCGGCGACCTGCAATTCTACCGCGACATCGCCCTGACCTCGATGCCCTACGGCCAGGCCATGGCGATCCTCGCCCTGTCGGAATACCTGCGCAGCTTCATCTGAGGCGGCGCCCAATGAAAACGGAAATCTGGGAGGAATTTCAATGACCAGGATGATCCTGGGCGTCGCTGCCCTGCTGGCCTCGACCGCCATTGCGCAGGCCGAGACGCTGCGCTTCGCCTATGCCTCGAACGCGACCCCGACCGTCGAGGCGATGCAGAAATTCGCCGAGCTGGTCGAACAGAAGACCGGCGGCGACGTCACCGTGCAGTTCTTCCCCGACAGCCAGCTGGGCGGCGAGCGCGAGCTGGTGGAGATGCTCAAGGGCGGGCTGCTCGACATGACCAAGGTCTCGGGCGGGCTGATGGAAAGCTTCGCACCGGTCTACGGCGTCTTCTCCATGCCCTATCTCTTCGACGGCGAGGACCATTTCTACAAGGCGATGGACGACCCGGCGGTGATGGATCCGGTCTACCAGGCGACCGCCGACCAGGGCTTCGTCGGGCTGACCTACTACAATTCCGGCGCGCGCAGCTTCTACCTGAAGGACGGGCCGGTCGAGAGCGTCGCCGACCTCGCGGGCAAGAAGATCCGCGTGATGCAGAGCCCGACCTCGATCCGCATGGTCGAGATGCTGGGCGCCGCGCCGATCGCGATGGGGCAGGCCGAGGTCTATACCTCGATCCAGCAGGGCGTGCTCGACGGGGCCGAGAACAACGAATACGCGCTGACCATCGCCCGCCATGGCGAGGTGGCGAAGTACTACACCTACGACCAGCACAGCCGCATCCCGGACATCGTGCTGATCTCGAATGCCGCGCTGTCGCGCCTGTCGGACGAGGACCGCGCCGCGGTGGTCGCGGCGGCGAAGGAGTCGACCGAGTTCCACAAGCAGGTCTGGGCCGAGGCGATCGCCGCGGAGAAGACCAAGGCCGAGGAGATGGGCGTCGAGTTCTACGACACCGACGTGGCCCAGTTCCAGGAGGCCGTCGCGCCGATGTATGACGAACTGAAGGCCGAGCCCGCGAAATACGCGCTCTTCGAGGCGATCCGCGCCGAGGCCGAGGACGACTGATGACCGCCGCCCGCCGCCTGCTCGACCGGGTCGTGGGCACCGCCTGCTGCCTCCTTCTGGCGGCGATGGTGGCGGTGCTGGCCTGGCAGGTGTTCAGCCGCTACGCGCTGAACGCCCCCTCGACCTTCTCCGAGGAGATCCTGCGCTTCGGCCTGGTCTGGCTGTCCCTTCTCGGGGCGGCCTATTCGACGGGGCGGGGCACGCATATGGCGGTGACGCTCCTGCGCGACTTCGCCCGGCCGCCGCTGCAGCGGATCCTAGACCTGCTGGTCCCGGCCGCCTTCGCCATCTTCGGCACCGTGGTGCTGGGGCTCGGCGGGCTCAGGGCGATGGAGATCGCCGCCGGGCAGCGCACCGCGGTGCTGCAGCTGCCGATGTCCGCCATCTATGCCGCGATCCCCGCCGCGGGGATCTGCATCACGCTCTATGCGCTCCTGAACTTCGCCGACCTCCTGCGCCAGCGGCGCGCGCGGCCGGACGAGGTGGAAGCGGCGCTCAACTGGGGGGACTGACCCTTGGCCGGAACTGCCAGCTTGATCCTCGTCGGCGTCTTCGCCGGGCTGACCGCGCTCGGCCTGCCGCTGGCGCTGGCGCTGACCGCCGCCGCACTGGCCGCGGTGTCGATGGTGGCGCCGCTCGACATGGCGCTCTTCACCTCCGTGCAGAAGATGTTCGCCGCGCTCGACAGCTTCTCGCTGCTGGCGGTGCCGTTCTTCATCCTGTCGGGCGTGATGATGAATTCCGGCGGCATCGCGCTGCGCCTGGTGAATTTCGCGAAGCTGCTGGCGGGGCGCATCCCCGGCGCGCTGGCGCAGACCAATATCGCGGGCAACATGCTCTTCGGCTGCATCTCGGGCTCCGCCATCGCCGCCTCGACCTCGATCGGCGGCGTCATGGTGCCGATGCAGAAGGAGGAGGGCTACGATCCGGGCTTCGCCGCCGCCGTCAACATCGCCTCGGCGCCGACCGGCATGCTGATCCCGCCGACCACCGCCTTCATCATCTACTCGCTGGTCTCGGGGGGCACCTCGGTCGCGGCGCTGTTCCTCGGCGGCGCGGTGGCGGGGCTGCTGTGGGGCATCGTCATCATGGCGATTGCCGGCATCTATGCCTGGCGGCGCGGCTATCCGGTGACGCCCTGGGCGGGCGGGCGCGCCGCGGCGCGGATCACGGCCGAGGCGATCCCCAGCCTGCTGATGATCCTGATCGTGATCGGCGGCATCATCTTCGGCATCTTCACCGCGGTCGAGGCTTCGGGCATCGCGGTGATCTACACGATGCTACTGACCTTCGTCATCCACCGCACGCGGCCGGTTTCGGCGCTGCCGGAATTCCTGCTGGAGACCGCGCAGATCACCGGCACGATCATGCTGCTGCTGGCGGCCTCGGCGACGCTGAGCTTCGCCATGGCGCTGACCGGCATCCCGGCGGCGATCTCGGGGCTGATCCTCGGCGTCTCGGACAATCCGATCGTGATTCTGCTGATCATCAACCTGCTGTTGCTGGTGATCGGCTGCTTCATGGACATGGGACCGGCGATCCTGATCTTCACCCCGATCCTGCTGCCCATCGCGCAGAAGGTCGGCGTCGACCCGGTGCAGTTCGGGATCATCATGGTGTTCAACCTGGCGATCGGCACGATCACGCCCCCGGTGGGCACCGGGCTCTTCGTCGGCGCCAGCGTGGCCAAGGTGAAGGTGGAGCAGGCGATCCGCGGGCTCGCGCCCTTCTACCTGGCGCTCTTCGCGCTGCTCTTCCTCGTCACCTACGTGCCGTCGCTGACCATGTCGCTGCCCCGCGCCTTCGGCTTCTGAGCCGAAAGGCGGGGGCAGGCGACAACGCCTTCAACGCAAAAGGCCCGGGCATCCGCCCGGGCCTTTTGCGTTCCATGGACGGGCGCGGCCCGGAGGCTCAGGCCGAGCCGCGGCGGATCACCTCGAAGCCGATATCGGTGACGCGCTCGGGGTCCTCCTCGCCGCGGAACCGGGTCAGCATCGCGCGGGCGGCGGCGCGGCCCAGCCGGTCGCGGTCGACCCGCACCGTGGTCAGCGGCGGATCGGTGAAGCCCGCGTAATCCTGGTCGCCGAAGCCGATCACCGCGATGTCCTCGGGCACGCGCAGCCCGCGCGAGCGGGCCTCGGTGACGATGCCATGCGCCGACTGGTCCGAGCTGCAATGGATCACCCCGCCCTGGAAGGCATGCTCGGCGATCAGCGCGGAGAGTGCCAGCCGCCCGCTCTGCAGCGAGGCAGGCCCGGCCTCGCCGGTGATGCCGGGAATGTCGCGGTCTCCGGAGAGCTCGGCGAAGCGGCTGCGGAACCCGTCGCGGCGGCGCAGCGCGCGCTCGTCCCCGGCCGAGACGGTGGCGGCGCGGCGGTAGCCCCAGCCGAAGGCGGCCTCGGCGGTGCGCCGTCCGGTCTCGGTATGGGAGAAGCCGACGCAGCAGTCGATCGGGCTCTCGGTGATGTCCCAGAACTCGACCACCGGGATGCCCGCGCCCAGCAGCATCTTGCGCGCCGCGGCGCTGTGATGGATGCCGGTCAGCAGGATGCCGTCGGGGCGGCGCGACAGATGGGTGAAGATCAGCGCCTCCTCGGTCTCCGGCAGGAAGCCGGTTTCCGAGACCATCAGCTGGTAGCCCTCGGCGCGCATGATCTCGGAGAAGCCGTGGAGCAGGCTGGAATAGACGACATTGGTGATCGAGGGCACCAGCGCGGTGATCAGCGAGCTCTTGCGCGAGGCCAGGGCGCCCGCCAGCGCGTTCGGCACGAAGCCGGTGACGCGGATCGCCTCCTGGATGCGCTGCATGGTGGCGGCCGAGACCTTCTCGGGGTTCGACAGGGCGCGCGAGACGGTGACCTGGCTGACCCCGGCCATCCGGCCGACGGTCGCCATGGTGACGGGCCCGCCCTCGGGCGGGGCGCGCCGGGTCTTCTTATGCGGGGCGGGGTCCTTCATGGCGCCTCATTCTCGCGGAGCGGCCGGGCGGCCGCAAGAGGGCCGCGCTGTCGCGGCCCCCGGGCGGATCAGCCCTTCTTCTTGGTCTGCAGGTAGGCGGAGCCGCCGACCGAGAGCGCGATGAGCACCCACAGGAAGACCGCGATCCAGCTCTTGGTGAAGAAGATCGTCAGGTCGCCGAAGCTCTCCAGCGTCTTGACGAAATAGACCTCTGCCGACGGCCCCAGGATGAAGCCGATGATGAAGGGCGCGACCTCCAGCCGGATCTTGGTCATCAGCCAGCCGAACACGCCGAAGATCAGCAGCGTCCAGACATCGAACATGATGCCGTAGTTGATCGTGTAGGCGCCGATCACGCACATCATCAGGATCACGGGGAAGAGGATGTGCTTGGGGATCGTCACCACCATCGCGAAGTAGCGGATGGCGAAGTACATCAGCCCGAACATGGCGACATTGGCGATCAGCATGGCGACGATCATCGCGTCCCAGGTCACCGGGTTGTTGCCGATGAAGAGCGGCCCGACCTGGATGCCCTGCAGCGTGAAGGCGCCGATCAGGAGCGCGGTCGTCGAGTCGCCCGGGATCCCGAGGCTGAGCAGCGGCACCAGCGCGCCCCCGGTCAGGCCGTTGTTCCCGGCCTCCGAGGCCATCACCCCGGCCGGTTCGCCCTTGCCGAAGTTCTGCGGGTTCTTCGAGAAGGTCTTGGCGTTCGAATAGCTCAGGATCGACGCGGCCGAGCCGCCGACGCCCGGCAGGATGCCGACGAAGGTGCCGATGCAGCTGGAGCGGATCAGGTTGACCCACTGGCCGCGGAAGATCGACAGCGAGAACCGCTCGTGCTGGCCGACATCGACCCCCTTGCCGCCGAGCCCGGGCTTCATGCCGGTCTCGGCTTCGTCGAGGATCGCGGCCAGGCCGAAGAGACCGATCAGCACCGGCAGCAGCGAGAAGCCCTGCTCCAGCCAGTATTCGGTCCCCGGCGGGATCAGCCGCCATTCGCCGTTGCCGCCCTTGGTGACGTCATAGGTGCCGATCAGCGAGATGAAGATGCCCAGGAAGCCCGAGAAGATGCCCAGCAGCAGGTCGGAGCTGAGCGCGGCCATCACCGAGAGCGCGAAGAGGATGATCAGGAACTTCTCGACATAGGAGAAGCGGATCGCGAAATCGGCCAGGGTGGGCGCGAAGAAGTAGAGGATCATCAGCGACACGAGCCCGCCGACCAGCGAGGCGCAGATGCCGATTTTCAGCGCCTTCTCGCCATGGCCCGCGCGGGCCATCGGATAGCCGTCGAGCGTCGTGGTGATCGAGGATGGCGTGCCGGGTATGCCCAGCAGGATGGCCGGGACGAGCCCGCCCGAGATGCCCCCGACATAGAGGCCCAGAAGCAGCGCCAGGCCGTTCTCCAGCCCCAGCGAGTAGGTGACCGGCAGGCAGACGGCGACGGCCATGGTGGCGGTCATGCCGGGAATGGCGCCGAAGATGATGCCCACGAGGGTGCCGCCGATGATCAGCAGCACGAAGAGGGGCGACAGGAATGCGAGAATGTCCATGAGCGGCGGTCCCGGATCTCAGGGCAGGGTTAGGAAGAAGAGGTCGGTGAAGAGCCACCAGACCAGCGTCGGCGCGGCGACAGCGACGATCAGGAGCGGCACGACGGATCTCGCGCTGCGCTCGCGCATGAAGAGCAGTCCGCTGAGCGCCACGAGCGGGATCGAGCAGAGCAGGAAGCCCATGCCGGTATTGGGCCAGATGTCGCCCACCGGCACCATGGCCGAGAAGTAGAGCACGGTCAGGGCGAGCGTGCCGAAGAAGCGCATCTTGTCCATTTCGCCCAGGATCTTGCGCCAGTGGGCCCCCGAGGCGGCAAGCTGGCGGCGGTCGCGGATGGCGATGGCCAGGCCGAGGAGCGCCAGGATGCAGCCGATCAGCGTCGGGAAGATCAGGTGCGATGTCTCGAAATTGATGGTCACGTGGGTCAGGCTGCCCATCGCGGTCTCCCTTCGGTCCGGAACTTGGCAAAGGCAGGCTAGGCGGCCGCGTCGCGCGGCGCACAGCCCGGAACGGGATAGGGGCCCCCGCCCGGGCGGGCAGGGACCGTCAGGCCGGGGAGGCTCAGCCCGAGATGTCGGAGATGACCTTCTTGTAGGTCTCGCGCTTCTCCATCAGGTGCTCGCGCGCTTCCGCGGAGGGGCGGAAGTTCGGCGTGAAGAACGCGGCGGTTTCCTTCTTCTGGATCTCGCCTTCCTCGTAGATCTCGGCCAGGGCCTGGTCGATCGTGTCGATCATCGCCGGGTCCATGTCCTTGTTGTAGATGAGGAAGAATTCCTTGTCGAAGGTGAAGTCCTGGGTGCCGTCGAGGGTGACGGAGGTCTTCGGGCTGGCATAGTCCAGCATGGCGTCGCGGGTCAGGGCGCCCATGCCGGCCTCGGGCGCTTCGGCCAGGGTCTCCGGCGAGGCGGTGATCCAGACGAAGCGCATCGCCTTCTGGTCGTCGCCGTCGAGCTGGGTGAACTGCTCGTTGGCCTGGATGGAGCCGTTGATCACGTCGGCAAGCCCGTCCCACATCGCCTGGTTCTTGTCCGACTGCGAGCCGGTATTGACCGCGACGATGTTCTCCTCAGAGCCGGGCGCGCGCACCTTGGCGGCGTTCTTCATCGCCGAGAAGCCGATCTCGGACACGCCGCCGGGCTGGATCGCGACGCGCACGCGCTCGCCGTTCTCGGCGGCGGTCAGGATGTCCTCCATCGTCTGGTAGGGCGAGTTCGCGCCGACCAGGTAGGCATTGCCGGGGTTGTTGGCGATGGTCGCGCCGACGGTGAAGGCGTCGAACGGATTGACGAAGCCCTTGCCGCCGTAGAGCTCGGCCAGATAGGCGAAATCGTGGAACAGCATGATGGTGGTGCCGCGCTTGTCGCGCTCGAGCGCCTTTAAGCCGTTCACGGCGCCGACGGCATCGACCTTGATGTTCACGCCGAGCTTGTCGGAGAGCGCATCGGCGACGATCGCGGCGGCCTGGTAGGTGTCGCCCCCGGTCGAGGTCGAGCCGATCACCATGCGGATGTTGCGCGGCAGATCGGCAGCCGAGGCCGCAAAGGGCTGGGCGAGAATCGCGGCGGCAGAGGCCGCGGCCAGGAGAGTCCGGCGGGTGAAAGTCATGTCTTTTCCTCCCATTGGTCGCCCGAGCGGGCGACGGGTGTCCCGAGAAAGAGGAGCGGCCCCTCACCGCTCCATGCTGCACTATGAAAGCGCATACACAGCTCAACACCATATCGGGGCTCGAGCTGTCAAGCTTTGAATTGATCTCACAAAAATATCATTGAATTTCGGCGAAGCCCATTGACGAGCGAAAATGTAAGCGCATACATCGACGCAAAGACGATTGCGCCTAGGGAGGGTGATCCATGAAAGATGTGGACCGCAAGGACGCGGACAGCTTGCGCTCGGCACGCTGGTTTGCGCCGGATGATCTGCGCAGCTTCGGCCACCGGTCGCGGCTCATGCAGCTCGGCTATTCGGAGGCGGATTTCAAAGGCAAGCCGCTGATCGGCATCCTCAATACCTGGTCGGAGATCAACTCCTGCCACAGCCATTTCCGCGAGCGTGCCCAGGACGTGAAGCGGGGCGTGTTCCAGGGCGGCGGCTTCGCCGTCGAGATGCCGTCGCTCAGCGTCGACGAGAGCTTCACCAAGCCGACCTCGATGATCTACCGCAACATGCTGGCCATGGAATGCGAGGAGATGATCCGCTCCCACCCGTTCGACGGCGTGGTGCTGATGGGCGGCTGCGACAAGACCACCCCGGGCCTCGTGATGGGCGCGATTTCCGCGGGCATTCCCTTCATCTACCTGCCCGCCGGGCCGATGCTGGCCGGGAACTACGCGGGCAACAGGCTGGGCTCGGGCTCGGATGCCTGGAAGTACTGGGACGAGCGCCGCGCGGGCAATATCACCGACGAGGAATGGGTCGGCATCCAGGGCGGCATTGCGCGCTCGGCGGGCGTCTGCATGACCATGGGCACCGCCTCGACCATGACCGCGATCACCGACGCGATGGGGCTGACGCTGCCCGGCGCCTCCTCGATCCCGGCGGTCGATTCGGGCCACCAGCGCATGGGCGCCGATTGCGGCCGCCGCATCGTCGACATGGTCTGGGAAGACCTGACCCCCGACCAGATCATCACCGAATCGGCGGTGAAGAACGCGGCCATCGTGGCGATGGCGACCGGCTGCTCGACCAATGCCGTCGTCCACCTGATCGCCATGGCGCGCCGCGCGGGCGTCAACCTGACGCTCGACGATCTCGACGCGCTGGGGCGCACCACGCCGCTGATCGCCAATGTCCGTCCCTCGGGCAAGGGCTACCTGATGGAGGACTTCTTCTTCGCCGGCGGCCTGCGCGCGCTGATGAAGCAGATCGAGGACCGGCTCGACACGACCTGCCTGACCGTCACCGGCAAGACCATGGGCGAGAACCTGGAGGGCGCGAAAGTCTACAATGACGACGTGATCCGGCCGCTCTCGAACCCGGTCTACCACGAGGGCTCGCTCGCCGTGCTGCGCGGCAATCTCTGCCCTGACGGCGCGGTCATCAAGCCCGCCGCCTGCGATCCGAAATACTATGTCCACGAAGGACCGGCGCTGGTCTTCGACAGCTATCCGGAGATGAAGAAGGCGGTCGACGACGAGGATCTGGAGGTCACCCCGGACCATGTCATGATCCTGCGCAACGCCGGGCCGCTGGGCGGGCCGGGCATGCCGGAATGGGGCATGCTGCCGATCCCCAAGGCGCTGATCAAGCAGGGCCATCGCGACATGCTGCGGATCTCGGATGCGCGGATGTCGGGCACCTCCTACGGCGCCTGCGTGCTGCATGTCGCCCCGGAAAGCTTCGTCGGCGGCCCGCTGGCGCTGGTGAAGACCGGCGACATCGTCCGGCTCGACGTGCCGAACCGCCGCCTCGACATGCTGGTCCCCGAAGAGGAGATCGCCGCGCGCAAGGCCGCGTGGACGCCGCCCGAACCGAAATACGAGCGCGGCTGGGGCTGGATGTTCTCCAGGCACGTCACCCAGGCCGACAAGGGCTGCGATTTCGACTACCTGCAATCCGATTTCGGCCGCGCCGCGGGCGAGCCCGACATCTTCTGAGGAGGCCGCATATGGCATTCGATCTCGACAAGGCGCTCACCGGCATCTCCGGCATCCTCGTCACGCCCTATGACGAGGCCGGGGAAATCGCCCCGGCGAAGCTCGCGCCGATCATCGACCGCGCGCTGGAGGCCGGGGTGCATATCCCGGTCGTCAACGGCAATACCGGCGAGTTCTACGCGCTGACGACCGACGAGGCCTGCACCATGGTCGCCGAGGTCTGCCGCATGGTCGACGGCCGCGCGCCGGTCCTGGCTGGCGTGGGCCGCGGCATCCGCGACGCCTGCCGCCTGGCGAAGGCCTCGGCCGAGGCGGGCGCTTCGGCGCTGATGATCCACCAGCCGCCGGATCCCTTCGTCTCCCCGCGGGGCACCGTCGACTACGTCAAGGCGGTGCACGAGGCCTCCGGCGGGCTGCCGATGATGCTGTATCTGCGCAATGACGCGATCGGCACCAAGAACATCAAGGCGCTCTGCGACCTGCCCGGCGTCAAGGGCGTGAAATGGGCGACGCCCAACCCGCTGAAGCTGGCCGATGCCATCGCCGCCTGCGATCCCTCGATCGTCTGGGTCGGCGGGCTGGCCGAGGTCTGGGCGCCGCCGCTCTATGCTGTCGGCGCGCGGGGCTTCACCTCGGGCCTCATCAATGTCTGGCCCGAGCGCTCCGTCGCGATCCACAAGGCGCTGGACGCGGGCGACTACGTCACCGCGAACCAGCTGATCGACGAGATGAAGCCCTTCGAGGAGATCCGCGCCGAAGAGCTGAACGGCACCAACGTGACCGGCGTGAAAGCCGCGCTGGCCGCGACCGGCTTCGATTGCGGCGCGACCCGTCCGCCCTCCGCCTGGCCGCTGACCGGCGCCCAGCAGGCAACGCTGGAGGCGTTCCTGGCCGAGGTCGGTCTCACGTGAGCGCGCCCTCGATCATCGTCACCGGTGCCTCCGCCGGGATCGGCCGCGCCACGGCGCGCGCCTTTCTCGGGGCGGGCTGGCGGGTCGGGCTGATCGGCCGCCGCGCCGAAGCCCTGGAAGAGACTGCCGCGGGCAACCCGGCCGCGCTGGTCCTGCCCTGCGACGTCACCGATCCCGCGGCCGTCGACGGGGCCTTCGACACCGCCATGGCGGCCTGGGGCCGGATCGACGCGCTTTTCAACAATGCCGGGCAGTCGCTGAAATCCGTGCTGATCGACGACATGTCGGTCGAGGACTGGCGCCGCATCACCTCGGTCAATATCGACGGCATGTTCTACTGCGCCCGCGCCGCCTTCGCACGGATGCGCCGTCAGGAGCCGCAGGGCGGACGGATCATCAATAACGGCTCGATCTCGGCCCATGTGCCGCGCCCGGGCTCGATCGCCTACACCGCCTCGAAGCATGCCGTGACCGGCATGACCCGGACGCTCAGCCTCGACGGGCGCCCCTTCGACATTTCCTGCGGCCAGATCGACATCGGCAATGCCGCGACCGACATGGCGGCGGGGCAGGCGAAAGGCGTGCCGCAGGCCGACGGTTCGATCCGCGCCGAGGCGATGATGGATGTCCAGCATGTCGCGCAGGCGGTGCTGTCGATGGCGACCCTGCCGCCCGAGACCAATGTCCAGTTCATGACGATCATGGCAACCAAGATGCCGTTCATCGGCCGCGGCTGATCCGCGTCCGATCCTGAAACTCAAGGAATCCCGGGCGCTTGCGCGTCCCAGACAAGGAGATCCCGAGATGCTCGACAAGTCCGTTTTCACGCCGCATGGCAAGCACCTGATCGCAGGCGAGTGGGTGGCGGGGGACCAAACCTTCGCCTCCGAGCCCGCCCAAGGCCCGGCGTATGACTTCTCCGTCGGCACCGTCGCGCTGGTCGACCGCGCCTGCGAAGCCGCCGAAGAGGCGTTCTGGTCCTACGGCTACACGACGCGCGAGGCCCGCGCCGCCTTCCTCGAGGCGATCGCCGACGAGATCGAGGCCCGCGCAGAGGCCATCACCGAGATCGGTTCCCAGGAAACCGGCCTGCCCGAGGCGCGGCTGCAGGGCGAGCGCGGCCGGACGACCGGCCAGCTGCGGCTCTTTGCCAGCCACATCCGCGCCGGCGACTACCTCGACCGCCGCCATGACGAGGCGCTGCCCGACCGCGCGCCGCTGCCGCGGCCGGACCTGCGGATGATCCAGCGGCCGATCGGCCCGGTCGCCGTCTTCGGCGCCTCGAACTTCCCGCTGGCCTTCTCGACCGCGGGCGGCGACACCGCCGCCGCGCTCGCCGCAGGCTGCCCGGTCGTCGTGAAAGGCCATTCCGCGCATCCCGGCACCGGCGAGATCGTCGCCGAGGCGATCCATGCCGCAATCGCGAAAACCGGCATGCCCGCGGGCGTCTTCTCCTTGATTCAAGGCGGAAAAAGG
>NZ_VATA01000054.1 GCF_005870025.1 Poseidonocella sp. HB161398 | reverse complement strand
CGCAGCCATCGACCGGATCGACCAGTGTGTCGCGTCCCGGGGCGTGCTTTCCAGCGTCCTCTTGATGACCTCCGCCACCTGTTCGTCCGAAACCGTGCGTGGACGGCCTTCACGGTATTCATCGGAAAGCCCCTCGAGCCTCTGCTCCGCAAAGCGGCGGCGCCATTTGCCCACCGTGTGCTGGCTGTGGCCGAGTGAGACGGCGATCTCCTTGTTGGACATCCCTTCGGCGCATCGCAGGACGATGCGGCAGCGGTCCGAAAGTGATCGGGCCGCCTTGTGCCTGCGAAGCTGGGATTCGAGGAATGAGCGTTCCTCGTCGCTGAGATCAATTGGAACAGCAACACGGCCACCCATCACATCCTCCCGCATCAGGCAGAATAATGATACAAACTTTAGTTCCAGGTGACTAGGTCCATCTGGCTATGGATGCGGCACTGGGCGACATGCGGGCGGAAGACGTCACCTCCAGCCGCGAGGGCGGCATCCCGGTTCTGCAGGAACTCCCGGTCCGTATTTCCGGCGACGTGCAGATCGGCCGTCACCGGGGACGAGGTCTTCGGCACTCGCCGGCGCCATCCAGCGATCTGGCGCGCGGAGGCACCGGAGACATTCCGATGAGGAAGAGCGGCTGCCTTTCGCAGGCTGCTGAAAAAGGAAACCAAGGCCTCGTCGTGGAGGAATTCGTTCCGGACCTGGTCAGGTGATTTCTTCAGGGATGGGCAAGTCCAGCCGCTTTCAGGACGATTGTTCCAGTTTTGCCCCCAGCTCCTCGGCCAAACGGACTTTTTCAGCATCCTGTTAGAAAATGCATTCTCCGGCTGCGCTCGCGCGCAACGGCATTCTGCCGGTGACGCGGCGCCTCCGACGGACGGTCCGGAATCGGCAGTCGGGCTGCGATGTCCGGAGCAGGGGCGAGGCGAAGAAGCGGTGCCTGAAGACCTTCGGCGAAGGGATCGCCTCGATAGCCCCTGACCGCCGAGATCTTCTCCGAATTGCGGTCATGACCTGCTTCAACGCATCGGCACCGCCAAGATCGAACCCGTGGTCGAACTTTGACTGGCGAAAGGGGTATTCCGTTCCGGCGCCGGTGTCTGCAGCAAAGCCGCTCGTGCCGTCCGGTCCGAAAATCGGCTTGATAGTGCTTACAATTTATAAATAATAAAATGACGCAACCGAGGGCAGGCGAGTGACAGCAGAGATTCCCGGCTTCGAAGAGATCGCGCGGAGCCTGCGCGTGCCGCGGCCGGTCCTGTCGGCCGCGCAGGCCGAAGCGCGGCTGCGGCAGGGCTGGGGGTGCGAGGCGCGGGCCGATCTGCTCGGCGGCGAGCGCGACCTGAATTTCCTGGCCCGCAGCGCTGACGGCTTCCGCGGCGTCTTCAAGGTCTTCAACGCGACCGAGGATCCGCGCGGCCGTGCCTTCCAGACCGGGCTCCTGCGCCATCTGGAAACCGCCGCGCCGGGCCTGCCCGTGCCGCGGCTGGTGCCTGCTCTGGGCGGCGGGGCGGAATGCGAGGGCGAGGGCGGGGTCGCGATCCTGATCACCTGCCTCGACGGGCGCATGCCGGGGCCGCCCTCTGCCCCGCTCCGGCGGGAGGCGGGGCGGGTCGCGGCCGAGCTCCACTGCGCTCTGAAGGACTTCCGCGACCCGGCCGCCGACCGCATCCTCCTCTGGGACGTGATGCAGCTGCCGCGCCTGGCGCCGCTTCTGGAGCTGCTGCCGCCGGCTCTGCGCCACGCCGTCGGGCCGGTCCTCGCGGAGATGGCCGCCAGACGCGAGGTGCTCGCGGCGCTGCCGCGGCAGGTCATCCATGGCGATCTGAGCCCGAGCAACCTGCTGGCCGATGCCGGGACGGGCGTCAGGATCACCGGCATCATCGATTTCGGCGATGCCGTCCTGGCGCCGCGCATTGCGGATCTGGCCGTGGCGGCGAGCTATTTCATCGACGGGACGGCGTTCGGGGACCAGGTCGCCGAGCTGGCCGAGGGCTATGAACGCGTCCAGCCATTGCTGCCGGCGGAGCGCGCGGCCCTGCCGCTCCTGGTGCGGGCGCGGCTGGCGGCGCGGATCGTGCTGCCCTACTGGCGCGCGCAGATGTTCCCCGAGAACCGCGACTACATCCTGCGCAGCAGCCGCCAGGCGGTGGCGCTGCTGACCGCCATCGACGGGGCGGCGGCATGAGCGGCGCGGATCTGATGGCGCGCCGGGAGGCGGTGCTCGGCCCGGCCTACCGGCTCTTCTACGACGAGCCGCTGCATCTGGTGCGCGGCCGCGGGGCCGAGGTCTGGGACCGCGAGGGACGGCGCTATCTCGACGCCTACAACAACGTGCCCTCGGTCGGGCACTGCCATCCGCGCGTTGTCGCCGCGCTGGCCGAGCAGGCCGGGGCGCTGAACACCCATACCCGCTATCTGCATGAAAACGTTGTCGCCTATGCCGAAAGGCTTGTCGGCACCCTGCCGCCGGAGCTGGGCCAGGTCATGCTGACCTGCACCGGCAGCGAGGCCAATGACCTGGCGCTGCGGGTTGCGCGCTGCGCGACCGGCGGCACCGGGGTGATCGTCACGGCCCATGCCTATCACGGCGTCACCCTGGCGCTGGCGGAGATGTCGCCGTCGCTCGGCGCGGGCGCCCCGCTCGGGCGGCATGTGCGGACCATCCCGGCGCCGGACGCCTTCCGCCTGGCCGATCCGGGGCAGGCGATGGCGGCCGCGGCCGAGGCAGCGGTCGACAGCCTCGCCGCCGAGGGGATCCGCCCCGCCGCGATCCTCTTCGACACGGTCTTCGCCAGCGACGGGCTGCATCCCGGAACGCCCGGGATCTATGCCGGGGCGGTGGAGGCGGTGCGCCGCGCGGGCGGGCTCTTCATCGCCGACGAGGTGCAGTCGGGCCTGGGGCGCCCAGGCGGCAGCATGTGGGCCTTCGAGCGCCACGGCCTGGTGCCCGACATCGTCACCATGGGCAAGCCGCTGGGCGGCGGCCATCCGCTGGCGGCCATGGCGGCGCGGCCCGATCTGCTAGAACGCTTCGGCAGGGAAACCCGCTATTTCAACACGTTCGGCGGCAATCCGGTCTCGGCGGCGGTCGGGCTGGCGGTGCTCGACGTGATCCGCGACGAAGGGCTGATGCAGCGCGCCGAAGCGACCGGGCGCCAGCTTCTCGACGGGCTGCGCCAGATCGCGGCGGGGCGCGCAGGGATCGGCGATGTGCGCGGCGCCGGGCTCTATGCCACGCTGGAGGTCGTCTCGGCCCCGTCCGGCCGCCCCGACGGACCACGCGCGGCGGCGCTGCAGAACCGCCTGCGCCAGCTCGGCATCCTCGCCGGGCTGTGCGGCGCAGAGAACCAGTGCCTCAAGCTGCGCCCGCCGCTATGCTTCTCGGACCGCGACTGCGACGAGCTCCTCTCGGGCCTGGACCGGGCGCTGTCCACCTGACCCCGCCGACCCTAGCTCCGGAGCCGCGAAGACATTGACACGACAGCCCCGCAACGCCATCGAGCCGCTCGTCCAGGGCAGCCTCTCGTCGCGCGCCTATATCGCCCTGCGCGAGGGGCTGACCTCCGGCAAGTTCCGTCCCGGCCAGCGGCTGATCATGCAGGAACTGGCCTCGCAGATGGGCACGTCGATCACCCCGGTGCGCGAGGCCTGCATGCGGCTCGTGGCCGAGGGCGGGCTGATCCTGAAATCCGGGCGCTTCGCGATCGTGCCGCCGATGACGCTGGAGCGCTACATGGAAGTGCGGATGATGCGGCTGGAGCTCGAGGGGCTCGCGGCGGCGCTGGCGGCAGAGCGCGCGGGCAAGGCCGATATCGAGCGGCTGCACGCGATCCATGCCGATTACGTGCAGATGGATGCCTCGCCCGATCTGGCTGCCGCCTACGAGACCAACCGGGAATTCCATTTCGCGGTCTACCGCATCCCCGGCATGCCGCTGCTCGCCTCGCATATCGAGAGTCTCTGGGTCTCGATGGGGCCGATGCTGACCGCCTTCTTCGCCAATGGCGACCGCCGCTACTACGGGGCGGAGGCGCATCTGACCATCATCCGGGCAATCGAGGCGGGCGATGCCGAGGCGGCGCGGCGCGCGCTGCGGCGCGACATCATCGATGGCGGCGAGGACTTCCTGCGCTTTCTCGAGGCGCATCCCGGCTATTCGGTGGAATAGCGCGCCAGCCAGCGCCCAAGTTACCGACATTCCAGCCTAAATTTTCTGCACCCCGCCTGCGGGCGGCACTCTCCTGCCGGGAGAGTCGGGTGATTCCAGTGGCTTGCGCCGGAATTTGCCGCGCTGCCGCAAAAAGGTGATTGACGCGTATAATTTATAAAATGCACGTTGTGACTCGGAACAGTCAGGAGACGTGCCGTGGACGGCAATCCGAACTCTCTCGAAGCCCGGGACATCCTCTACCAGCTCCATCCCTCCACGCCCGCGCGCAGCCATCAGCGCACCGGCCCGCTGGTCATCGCCAAGGGCGACGGCGCCGGAGTGATCGACACGTCCGGCCGGCGCTATATCGAGGCGATGTCGGGGCTCTGGTGCGCCGGGCTGGGCTTTTCCGAGCCGCGGCTCGCGGAGGCGGCCTACCGGCAGATGCTGGAGCTGCCTTACTATCACGGCTTCAGCCACAAGGCCTCGGCCCCGGCGGTCGAGCTGGCCGAGCGGCTGGTGCGGATGGCGCCGGTGCCGATGAGCAAGGTCTTCTTCGCCAGCTCGGGCTCGGAGGCGAATGACACGGCGGTCAAGCTGGTGCGCTACCGCTCGAACGCGCTGGGGCAGCCCGCGCGCAAGAAGATCATCGCGCGGCACCGCGGCTTCCACGGCGTGACGATGGGCGCGGCCAGCCTGACCGGCCTGCCGGTCAACCATGCCTCCTTCGACCTGCCGCTGCCGGGCTTCCTGCACGCGACCTGTCCCGACCATTTCCGCGAGGGCCGCCCCGGCGAGAGCGAGGAGGCCTTCGCCACCCGCCTGGCCGAGGAACTCGAGGCGATGATCCAGGGCGAGGGGCCCGAGACGGTGGCCGCCTTCTGGGCGGAGCCGGTCATGGGCGCGGCGGGGGTGATCGTGCCGCCCGCGACCTACTGGGAGAAGATCCAGGCGGTGCTGGCGCGCCACGGCATCCTGCTGGTCGCCGACGAGGTGATCTGCGGCTTCGGGCGGACCGGGCGGATGTTCGGCTCCGAGGCCTGCGGCCTGCGCCCGGACATCATGATCCTGTCGAAGCAGCTCGCCTCGGGCTACCAGCCGATCGCCGCCGTGATGATGAATGACGCGGTCTTCGAGCCCGTCGCCGACGAGAGCGAGCGCCAGGGCAGCTTCGGCCACGGGCTGACCTCGGGCGGCCATCCGGTGCCCTGCGCTGTGGCGCTGGAGACGCTCGACATCATCGAGGAACGCGGCCTGGTGGCGCGGGCCGCCCGGCTCGGCGCGTCGATGCAGTCGCAGGTGGCGGAGCTTGCCGCGCTGCCCGCGGTCGCCCAGACCCGCGGCATCGGGCTGATGGCGGCGGTCGAGCTGGACGCAGCTGCGGCCGGGCTGGCGCCCGGCGAGGCAGGCCCCATGGTCCGCGACCGGATGCAGGCGGCCGGGGTCATCGTCCGCGCCATGGGCGACGCGATCGCGCTCTGCCCGCCGATGATGATCCCCCGAGACGAGCTCGACACGGTGCTGGGCTGCCTGCGCGACACGATCGCGGCGCTCGCGCTGGAGACCGCCTGAGCTTGCGGGCGCCGTCCCCGACACAACCCGGAGAGCCGGAGCAACCGGCCCCGCCTTCCCCCGACATGGAGTCTGACATGAACGCGAAGCTACTTTTCCTCCTTTCCGGAACCGCCCTGCTGGCCGGGCAGGCCGCGCTGGCCCAGGACGCCGCGCCCTGGTGGCCCTTCGCCATCGAGGCGGCCAAGGGCGGCGATCTGGAGGCGGTCGAAAGCATCGAGTACGAACCGCTGGAAAAGGCCGACCAGAAGTTCAAGCTCTGCGTGCTGCTGCCGCATCTGCAGGACAGCTACTGGGTTTCGGTCAATTACGGCCTGGTCGAGGAGGCCCGCCGCCAGGGCGTCGCTATGAGCGTATACCAGGCGGGCGGCTATTCCAACCTGCCGCGCCAGATCTCGCAATATGACGACTGCGTGGCCTCGGGCGCCGACGCGATCCTGATCGGCGCGATCTCCGAGGCGGGCGTCGCCGCCAAGATCGGCGAGGGCATGGAGAAGGGCATCGTCAATATCGCGGTTGCCAACCCGATCCTCGACACGCCGATCACCGCGCGGATCACGCCGGATTTCTACCAGAAGGGCTTCCAGACCGGCGAATTCGCCAAGGAATATCTCGACGGCGAAAGCGCGGTCTCGGTGGGCTTCCCCGGGCCGCAGGGCTCGGGCTGGGCCGAGACCTACATGTCGGGCTACCGCGACTCGGTGAAGGACAGCAATATCGACCTCGTCGCCGAGATGTACGGCGAGGCCAGCGTGCCCGCCCAGCTGCGCCTGGTCGAGGACGCGCTGCAGACCTATCCCGACCTGAAGGTGATCTGGGGCGGCGCGCCCACGGCCGAGGCCGCGATCGGCGCGGTGGCCGATGCCGGGCTCGACGACGCGCTGATCGTCGCCTCCTACGAGAACCAGCAGATGCTGCGCTTCGTCAAGGACGGCGACGTCAAGGCCTTCGCCACCGAATACCCGGTGATGATGGGCCGGATCAGCGTCGACCTGGCGGTGCGCGCGCTCGAGGGCAAGGAGTACGAGCAGATCCTGCTGGTCACGCCGGGCATGGTCACGGCCGACAATATCGACAGCTTCGACACCACGCAGATCTTCGCCCCCGAGGGCTTCCAGCCGGTCTTCTCGGTCGATTGATCCGGCCGGGGCCGGGAACGGGGATCTCCGGCCCCTCCGCCTCTCCCGGCTCCGCAGGCAGCGGGGCCGGCCGCGACAGGAAATGTGCCATATGCTAGTCACCAGAGGCCTGACCAAGACATTCGGCAGCGCCACGGCCCTGCAGGATGTCGACTTCACGCTGGAAGCGGGCGAGGTCCATGCGCTCCTGGGCGAGAACGGCGCCGGGAAGTCGACGCTGATCAACCTCATCTGCGGCACCTTCCCGCCGAGCGCGGGCACGATCGAGATGGACGGCCGGCCGCTTGGCGCGGGCACCGTCGCCGCGGCGCGGGCCGCGGGCATCGCGCCGGTCTTCCAGGAATTCAGCCTCGCCCCCGACCTGACCGTGCTGGAGAACCTCTTCCTCGGCCGCGAGAAGCGCCAGGGGCTCTTCCTGCAGAAGCGCGCGATGCGCCGGGAGGCGGAGGAGCTGCTGGCCGAGATCGGCTTCGCGCTGCCGCTCGACCGGCTGGTCTCCGAGCTCTCCCGCGCGCAGAAGCAGATGACCGAGATCGCCAAGGCGCTGCGGCTGCGACCGCGCATCCTGATCCTCGACGAGCCGACCGCCTCGCTGACTGACGGCGAGGCGCGCCACCTGTTTCGCGCCATCGGGCTCCTGCGCGGCAAGGGCGTCGGCATCCTCTATGTCTCCCACCGGATGAGCGAGATCCGCGCGCTTTCGGACCGGGTCACGGTGCTGCGCGGCGGGCGCCATATCGGCACGGTCGAGACCGCCGCCACCAGCGACCGCGCGCTGATCGAGATGATGGTCGGCCGCCCGGTCGAACAGCTCTTCCCGGCGATCCGCAGCCGCCCCGCCGAAGAGGTGCTGCGCGTCGAGGGCCTCGCCACCGCCGATGGCGCGGTCGAGGGCGCCTCGATCACGCTGCGCCGCGGCGAGATCGTCGGGCTGGCCGGGCTGGTCGGCTGCGGCCGCTCCGAGCTCTGCCGCGCGGTCTTCGGGCTCGACCCGCTGGCGGCGGGGGAGATCGCGCTGAAGGGCGAGACGCTGCGCCGCCCGTCGCCGAACGCCATGATCCGCCGCGGGCTCTGCTACTTCCCGGGCGACCGCGCGGCGGAGGGGCTGGCGCTGGCGCGTCCGGCGCGGGAGAATGCCGGTATGGCCGCGCTGCGCCTGCCCGCGCTGTCCGCCGGGGGCACGGTGCTGAAGACCTGGCGCGAGGGCGCCGTGGTCGCCGCGCCCTTCGAGGATCTCGGGCTGCGCCCGATGGCGCCGGAACTTCCGGCCGGGGCCTTCTCGGGCGGCAACCAGCAGAAGGTGATGCTGGCCCGCGGGCTCCTGCAGGACTTCGACGTCTACCTTTTCGACGAGCCGACCGTCGGCATCGATGTCGGCGCCAAGGCCGATGTCTACCGGTTGATGAAGCGGCTGGTCGAGGGCGGGGCGGGGGTGGTCGTCTCGACCTCCGAGCTGCCCGAACTGATCCATCTCGCCGACCGCATCTACGTCATGCATGCCGGCCGCGTGGTCACCGAGATCGCCGGCAAGGGCACCGGCGAAGCGGAAATCCTGTCCCACTATTTCGGCGAATGAGGAGAAGCGCATGAGTTTCGCCCCGTCCCAAGCGGCCCCGTCCCAAGCGGCCCCGTCCCTGGCCGACCGCGCGCTGCTGCGGCGCATTCTGGCCAATGGCGGCGCGGTGATCGCGCTGCTGGTCCTGACGCTCGGCTACACGATCCTGTCCGAGCCGCGCTTCCTGAGCCGGCTGAACCTGATCAATGTCGGGCGCAACTTCGCCTTCCTGTCGATCCCGGCGATCGCGCAGATGCTGGTGATGACGGTGGGCGGGTTCGACCTGTCGATCGGCGCCGTCGTCGCGGCGGGCTCGCTGCTGACCGCGGCGACGATGGGCTGGGCGACGGCCGCGATGCCGGGCGCCGAGGCGGCCGCGCCCTGGCTGTCGCTGGCCGCGGTGCTGGCCATGGGCGCGCTGATCGGGCTGGCCAATGCGCTGATCGTGGCGCGGCTGGAGCTCTCGGCCTTCATGGTGACGCTGGCGACCGGCTCGATCCTGACCGGCATCGCGCTCTACCTGACCCAGGGCATCCCGGTCTACGGCGTTCCCGACGGCTTCGTCGACCGGATCGGCCGCGGGAGGCTCTTCGGCCTGCCGGCGGTGACGCTGATCGCGCTCGGGGTGATCTTGCTGGCGGTCGCGGTGCAGCGCGGCACGGTGCTCGGGCGCCATCTCTATGCCGCGGGCAGCGACTTGAAGGCGGCGCGGCTTTCCGGCGTGCCGGTCCTGCCGGTGCAGGTCGCGGCCTATGTCGCGGCGGGGATGCTGGCCGGGCTGACCGGCTTCCTGATGACCTCGCGGATCGGCTCGGGCCAGGCGACGATCGGCGGCACGCTGGCGCTCGAGACCATCGCCGCGGCGGTGATCGGCGGCGTCTCGCTGCGCGGCGGCGTGGCGAGGGCCGAGCTGGTCGCCATCGCCGCGCTCTTCCTGACGGTGATCGCCAATTCGATGAACCTGCTGCGCATCGACAGCAAGTTCCAGACCCTCGCGCTTGGCGCCGTGCTGATCCTGGCGCTCGGCTTCGAGCGGCTGGTGCTGAGGAGATCCGCATGACCGGGCAGACCGCATCCGCCCGTTCCGGCGCGCCCGCCCGGCTGCCGCTGCAGAAGATCCTGCGCGCGCTGCGCATGCCGCTTGCCATCCTCGCCGCGCTCCTGGTCTTTGCGGCCTTCTCGCCGCAGGTCCTGACCGTCGGCAACCTGCGCAACATCGCGCTGCAGGCGAGCTTCCTGATGATCTTCTCGCTGGCGCAATGCGTGGTGATCCTGACCCGCGGCTTCGACCTGTCGCTGGGCTTCACCGTGTCGCTGGTCAGCGTGGTCTCGGCGCTGGCGATGGCGGCGACCGGCGCGGTCCTGCCGGGGCTGGCCGCCGGGCTCGGGGTCGGGCTGGCCGTGGGGCTGGCGAACGGGCTTCTCGTCGGCGCGGTCGGGCTGAACCCGCTGGTGACGACGCTGGGGATGGGCAACATCCTGCTGGCGCTGGCCAGCACGGTCTCGGGCGGCTTCCCGGTCTCGGGCCTGCCCGCGGGCTTCAACGCGGCCTTCGCCCAGGGCACGTTCCTCGGCCTGCCCGCGCCGATCTGGAGCGCCGCGCTGCTGCTGTCGCTGCTCGGCCTCGTGCTGCACCTGACGCCGCTCGGGCGCAGCTGGTACATCCTGGGCGCCAATCCCCGCGCGGGCCGGGCCGCGGGCATCCGCGCGGTGCCGGTCCTGGTCGCCGCCTATGCGATCTGCTCGCTGCTCGCCGCGGCCGGAGCGCTCCTGATGACCGCGCGCACCGGCTCGGGCGAGCCCAATCTCGGCGGCAACCTGACGCTCGAATCCATCGCCGCGGCAGTGGTCGGCGGCGCCAAGCTCTCGGGCGGGGAGGGCGGCATCTCGGCCGCGATCCTCGGCGCGGTCTTCATCACCATCCTCTCCAACGGCATGAACCTCGTCCAGGTCGACGGCTATCTGCAGCAGATCTGCCTCGGCCTCATCATCCTCGCGAGCCTTGTCCTCAGCCGCGGCGCCCGCCGCCGCTGATCTCCCAGTCCAGGAAAAGCACCATGGGTTACCAGATCTGCATCGATATCGGCGGCACCTTCACCGACTGCCTCGTCTCCGACCCGGCGGGCGAGATCTCGATCTTCAAGTCGCCCACCACCCCGGGCGAGTTCGAGAAGGGCTTCGTCAACGTGCTGCATGTCGCGGCGGAGGGCTACGGGCTGCCGCAGGACGCCTTCATGCGCCAGATCGACATGATCGTGCACGGCTCGACCGTCTCGACCAACGCGCTGGTGGAGCGCAAGACCGTCAAGGTCGGGCTGATCCTGACCGAGGGGCACCAGGACATCCTGGTGCTGCGCGAGGGGCCGCGCAAGGGCGCTTTCCAGTGGAAGATCGACTATCCCGAACCCTATGTCCCGCGCCACCTGACCCGAACGGCCGGGGGGCGGATCGACGCCCGCGGCCGCGAGATGCGACCGCTCTGCGAAGACGACATCCGCGCCGCCGCCGCGCATTTCCGCGCTGCCGGGGCGGAGGCGGTCGCCGTCGGGCTCCTGTGGTCGGTCGTCAATCCCGCCCATGAACTGCGCGCCCGCGAGATCCTCGGCGAGGAGCTGCCCGGCGTGCCGGTGACGCTGTCCCACGAGATCAACCCGATGCCGCGCGAGTACAAGCGGGTGATCGCCTCGGCCATCGACGCCTCGATCAGCCCGATCGTGCGCACCTATGTCGAGCGGCTGAACACCGCGCTCGACGAGGCGGGCTTCGCCGGAGACCTGCTCCTGGCCAATTGCGTCGGCGGCATGATGCCGGTGGCGGACATGATCCGGAAGCCGATCTACTCGGTGATGTCGGGCCCGACGCTGGCGCCGATGGCGGCGCTGTCGCTGAGCGAGGAGGCCGACATCATCGTCGGCGACATGGGCGGCACGACCTTCGACGTCTCGGCGCTGCGCGACCACCAGATCATCGTCACCCCCGACAGCATGATCCACGAGGACAGCCTCGGCATCCCCAAGGTCGATGTCCGCTCGGTCGGCGCCGGCGGCGGCTCGATCGCGCGGGTGGACGAGGGGGGGCTGCTCCATGTCGGGCCGCATAGCGCAGGCGCAAGGCCGGGCCCGGCCTGCTACATGAAGGGCGGCACCGAGCCCACCGTCACCGATGCCAACGTGATCCTCGGCATCGTCGATCCGGACTACTTCCTGGGCGGCAAGATGCAGCTCTCGCGCGCGGCGGCGGCAGAGGCGGTCGGCAAGATCGCGGCGCGGCTCGGCACCTCGCTGCAGGAGGCCGCCTACGCGATCTACACCACCTCGAACCACAACATGGTCGCCGCGATCGAGGAGATCACCGTGCGAGAGGGCATCAACCCGCGCGACAGCTTCTTCGTCTGCGGCGGCGGCGCGACCGCGATCCACATCGCCGAGATGGTCGATATCCTCGGGCTGAAACGCTACATGATCCCGCGCTTCATGGCCGGGCTCTCCGCCTTTGGCGGGCTGATCTCCGACATCCGCTCGGAGGAAAGCACAGTGCTCCTGGCCTCGGACCGGATCTTCGACGCGGACGCGGTCAATGCGGCGCTGGCCGGGCTTCTTGAGCGCGGCAACGCCTTCCTCGCCCAGGCCGGGATCGCCCCCGCGGCGCGGCGCTTCGAATTCTCCTTCCAGGGCCGCTACGAATACCAGTCCTTCGAGATCGAGGTGCCCTTCGAGGCGCCGGACGGGCGGATCGCGGCGGAGGATCTGCCGCGGCTCGTCGAGGAGTTCCACCGCATGCACGAGCGGATCTACTCGATCCGCACCGACACCGACACGGTCGAATTCACCGCCTGGAAGCTGCGCTCGATCGGCAAGCGCGAGGGCCAGGACATCTGGAAGACCGACACGCTGGCGGTCCAGGACGGCCCCGTGGCGCCGAAGGGCAGCCGCGAGGTCTGGAACGAGACGCTGCGCGAGATGCGCCCGGTCCCGGTCTACGAGATGACCGGCCTGGGGCAGGGCGCGGCGCTGTCGGGTCCCTGCCTGGTCGAGGCCGCCACCTTCACCGCCTATCTCAAACCGGGGCACCAGGGCGCGATCGACGCCCATGGCAACCTCGTCGTCACCGTCGCCTGAGCCGGAGGAAGGCCCCATGGACACCCGCTACGAACCCGACGCGCCCGAGGCAGGCAGCCGCCAGACCGACGCCTTCATGATGTCGGTGCTCAAGAGCCGCTTCGAGGCGATCGTGCGCGAGATGACCCTTGTCGTGATGCGCGCCAGCCGCTCGGCGGTCATCAAGAACGCCCGCGACTTCAGCTGCGCCATCCTGACCTACGAGCACGAGCTGGTCACGGTCGAGGACGCGCTGCCGATCCATGTCATGTCGATGGACATGGCGACCCGGCCGCTGACCGAGCTCTTCTCCGACATCTCGCAGGGCGACATCTTCGTCAACAACTGCCCCTATACCGGCGGCACCCACCATGCCGACCTGATCATGGCGATGCCGGTCTTCTCGGGCGGCCGGCCGCTCTTCTGGGTGGTGGCGCTGTCGCACCATGCCGATACCGGGGCGCCCGCGCCCTCGACCTACCTGCCTTTCGCCAAGAACATCTTCGAGGAGGGCATGCATTTCCCCTGCGTGCGCATCGCCGAGAACTACCGCGAGAAGGACGACATCCTGCGCATCGGCGCGATGCGCAACCGCGTGCCCGACCTGTGGATGGGCGACGTGCGCGCCCAGATCGGCGCCTGCCGCACCGGCGAGCGGCGGATCGCCGAGCTGATCGATCGCTATGGCGAGGCCGAGGTGCTGGATTTCGTCCGCGACTGGTTCGCCTATGGCGCGCGCTGCGCCAAGGCGGCGATCGCGAAGCTGCCCGCGGGCAGCTACAGCTACGAGACCCATCACGACCCGGTGCCGGGCGTGGCCGAGGCCGGCATCCCGGTGCGCGTCACCGTCACGGTCGATCCCGAAGAGGGCGAGATCTTGGTCGATGTCACCGACAATATCGATAATGTCCCGGGCGGGCTGAACCTCTCGGAGAACACCACCACCGGCTCCTGCCGGATCGGCGTCTTCAACAATCTCGACGAGAGCGTGCCGCATAACGAGGGCGCGAAATCCCGGGTCCGGGTGAAGATGCGCGAGGGATCGGTGATCGGCAAGCCGCGCTACCCGGTCGGCACCTCGGTGGCCACGACCAATGTCAACGACCGGCTGATGATCGCCGGGAACGCCGTCTTCTCCGAGATGGGCGCGCCCTACGGCCATGCCGAAAGCGGCTCGCACCTGCCCGCGGGGGTCGGCGTGATCTCGGGCGCCGATCCGTTCAAGGACGGGCGCGGCTATATCAACCAGGTCTTCGTCGGCTATGGCGGCGGCGGCGCGAACCACGGCCATGACGGCTGGCTGACCTATTGCGGTCCCGCCAATGCCGGGCTGATCCAGCTCGACTCGGTCGAGGTCGACGAGAGCATGTACCCGATCCTGATCGAGAGCCGCGGCGTGCTGCCGGGCACGCAGGGCTTCGGCGAATACGAGGGCGCCCCGGCGATGGGCGGCGTGTTCTACCCACTCGATCACGACATGACGGTGGCCTATGCGGCCGACGGCAAGGCCTTTCCGCCGCGCGGCGTGCTCGGCGGCGGCGACGGCGGCGGCTCGGACACGGTGCGGATCGAACCCGGCGGCGCCCGCGTGACCCTGCCGGAATTCGCCGAAGAGGTGATCCCCGGCGGCCACAAGATCGAATTCGCGGCCTGCGGCGGCGGCGGCTACGGCGATCCGCTGAAGCGCGCGCCCGCACGGGTGGCGGCGACGGTGAACCGCGGCTGGCTCTCGCCCGAGGCCGCGCGCGAGGTCTACCGCGTGGCACTGGAAGACGCGGGCGAGCCCGGGCTATGGAAGGTCGACGAGGCCGCCACCGCGGCATTGCGGGCAGGTTGAGGAGCGCAGGATGCAGGATTTCTCGAAGGGCGCCGCCTGGATCGGCGGCGAGGTGGTGCCGGTCGGCGAGGCGAAGATCCCCGTCACCCACTGGGGCTACCGCCGCTCGGACGTGACCTATGACGTGGTCGGCGTCTGGGAGGGCAATTTCTTCCGGCTCGGCGACCATATCCGCCGCTTCCGCGCCTCGATGGAGCGGCTGCGGATGGATCCCGGGCAGAGCGATGCCGAGATCGAGGGGATCCTCCACCGCATCGTCGCGGCCTCGGGGCTGCGCTCGGCCTATGTGGCGATGGACTGCCTGCGCGCCCAGCCGGTGCCCGGGCTGCCCCGCCACCCGGCCCATGTCCCGGCCTATCTGGTCTGCCACGCGGTGCCCTGGGCCTGGGTCGCCTCGCCCGAGATGATCGCGCGCGGCATGCACCTGATGATCCCCGAGGTGCGCCGCATCCCGCCCGAGAGCTTCGACCCGCGGGTCAAGAACTTCCACTGGGGCGACCTGACCGAGGGCCAGTTCGAGGCCGAGGCGGCGGGGGCGGATTTCGCCATCCTGCTCGACGCGCAGGGCAATGTCACCGAGGGGCCCGGCTTCAACATCTTCTGCATCCGCGACGGGCGCGTGGTCTCGCCGGACCGCGGCGCGCTCGAGGGGGTGACCCGGGCCTCGGTCTTCGAGCTCTGCGCCGAGCTGGGGATCCCGGTCGAGATCCGGCCGCTGCCGGTGGCCGAATTCCGCGATGCCGACGAGATCTTCGCGGCGACCACCGCCGGGGGGATCATGCCCGCCTCGCGGATCGACGGGCGGATCATGAACAACGACCGGCCCGGCCCGCTTTCCATGCGGCTGCATGACCGGTTCTGGCAGAAGCGCGCCGAGGGCTGGCACGCCACGCCGGTGCGCTACGCCGCCGAACCGGTCGGCACCTGATCCGGGCGATCCTTCACTTGTTCGCTGTTCTGTGTCCTGCGGCACAGAAGGGCGGCGCCGTCCCGGCTAGGATCGGGGCGGCAACGCAAGGGAGGAAACGATGCCCGAAGACTACAGCAATGTCCCCGTGCCGGGCTGGATCGGCGGCTTCGCCCAGTCCGATCCGGCCTTCGCCTATCCCGATCCGGATCTGTCGTCGCTGCCGCTGCTCGACAACATGGACAATATCGACAAGCTGGAGCGGCAGCAGGCGGTGCTCTGGCCGGAATTCAGCTGGCAGACCGTGCCCGGCGACGAGGCCTCGCGCTGCTTCCAGATGTTCTCGCCCGACATCTCGCGCATCGGCTACACGTCCGAGGGCCGGGTCTATTCGATCATCTGCCCGCAGCAGGGCGCCTGCTCGCCCTCGCTCGGCTGCCTCAATGTCGAGGTGACGGTGACCGGCCAGCGCGGCTGGGTCGACGAGACGACGAAGACCATGGCCGCCGACATGACCGTGACCGGCAAGGTCTGGTTCAGCCCCTCGGCCAAGAGCTCGGGCGCCGGAGCGCTGCTGTGGCACCTCTTCGAAGGGCTCGGCAAGGACTTCCCGCATGACAAGGCGCATGCGATCGAGGTGGCGACCTCGCTGAAGGGCGATCCCTCCCAGCCGGTCTTCCCGGTCCGCTCGGGCGAGACGCGGGCCTTCGAGAGCCCCGATTTCGCCCGCCATCCCGAGGCCTGGGACGTCGCCAACCTGCTGGTGGAGATCGGCGCGGTGAAGCCGACCGGCGAGCCGATGGTCGATGCCTTCAACAAGCTGGTGATGGAGATCTTCAACGCCGCTTCGGGCAACCTGCTTCTCCAGGGCAACACGCTGGCCTGGAATGTCTGGTTCACCGCGCCCGAGCTCGTGGATCGGGCCGAATGGCGCGCGCATGCCGAGAAATGGCGCGAGTCGATCGACGCCGACCATGGCAGCCCGGGCGGCCCCGGCACTGCGGCGCGCTATTTCGACGGGCGGCCCTTCGAGGCGGGCGAGGCACTGCTGGCCGAAGAGCTGGAGAAGATCTGGCGCTTCATCCGAGACCACGTCTGAGCGGTCCGGGCCGGGCGGAATCCGGCCGGGACCGGCGGAGGGCTCTGGCGCCCTCCGCCGCCATGGCGCATGAGAAGGGCGTGCCCGCAGCAGACAGGAGCCGCCGCCATGACCGTCCATGACATGCCCAAGGTCGACTGCCATTGCCATGTCTTCGACCCGGCCGCCTTTCCCTACGATCCGGCCTCGCCCTACCACCCCGCCGGGCAGGAGATCGCCCCGGCGGCGCAGATGGCCCATGCCTTCGCCGCCCATGGCGTCGCCCATGCGCTGCTGGTGCAGCCGAATTCCGGCTATGGCGAGGACAACCGCTGCCTGCTCGACGCGATCGCCCGCAGTGGCGGGCGCTGGAAGGGGATCGCGGTGGTGCCGCCCGGCACCTCCGGGGACGAGCTCGCCGCGCTGAAGGCGCAGGGCATCGTCGGCGCCGCGGTCAACCTGACCTTCCACCCGCCGGGCCATTACGACGGCTACGGCCCGCTCTTCGACCGCCTCGCCCGGCTCGGCATGCATCTGCAGGTCCAGGTCGAGGGGCCGCAGCTGACGGGCATCCTGCCGCTGCTGCTCGATTCGGGGGCATCGCTGGTGATCGACCATTGCGGCCGGCCCGATGTCGCGGCGGGGCTGGACCAGCCGGGCTTCCGCGCGCTCCTGGAGCTCGGCCGCAGCGGCCGCGCGGCGGTGAAGCTGTCGGGGCAGGTCAAGTTCTCCGCCCAGGCACATCCCTTCGCCGATGCCCGCCCCTATGTCGCCGCGCTGATCGACGCCTTCGGGCCGGAGCGCTGCCTCTGGGGGTCCGACTGGCCCTTCCTGCGCGCGCCCTCGCGGGTGGATTACGGCCCGCTCCTCGACCTCTTCGAGAGCCTGGTGCCGGACCGCGCGCTGCAGCAGCAGATCCTCTGGGACAATCCGCGGCGGATCTTCGGCTTCTGACACAGGGACTTGCCTGCCCGGCGGGCAGGGTTCCATATGGCCGGGCACGTCCCCGAGGAGGCCCCCCGATGCGCAGCAGCAAGATCATCCACGCCGTCTCCTGCCATGCCGAGGGCGAGGTGGGCGACGTCATCACCGGCGGGGTCGCCCCGCCGCCGGGCGCGACGCTCTGGGACCAGCGCGGCTGGATCGCCCGCGACGGCGCGCTGCGCAGCTTCATGCTGAACGAGCCGCGCGGCGGGGTGTTCCGGCATGTGAACCTGCTGGTGCCGCCGACGCATCCCGAGGCGCAGGCCGCCTGGATCATCATGGAGCCCGAGGACACGCCGCCGATGTCGGGCTCGAACTCGATCTGCGTCGCGACCGTGCTGCTCGAGACCGGCATCCTGCCGATGCAGGAGCCGGTGACCGAGCTGGTGCTGGAGGCGCCGGGCGGGCTGGTGCGGGTGCGCGCCGACTGCCGGGACGGCAAGGCGGAGCGCATCCATGTGGAAAACCTGCCCTCCTTCCCGACCCGGCTGGGCGTGCCGCTCGACGTGCCGGGGCTGGGGCGCATTGCCGTCGACACCGCTTTCGGCGGTGACAGTTTCGTGGTGGCCGACGGAGAGGCGCTCGGGCTCGACCTGTCCGAAGGGCGCGCGCGCGAGCTCGCCGAGCTGGGCATCCGCATCACCAATGCGGCCAATGCCGCCTATCCGTTCGAGCATCCCGGCCGACCCGACTGGCGCCACCATTCCTTCTGCCTCTTCGCCGGGCCGGTCCGCCGCGCGGGACGCGAGCTGCGCGCGCAATCCGTGGTGGCGATCCAGCCCGGCAAGCTCGACCGCTCGCCCACCGGCACGGCGGTCTCGGCGCGCATGGCGCTCCTCGAGGCGCGGGGCGAGATGGGCCCGGGCGACCGCTTCACCGGCGTTTCCGTGATCGGTTCGGAATTCCACGGCCGCATCCTCGGCATGACCGAGGTCGCGGGGCAGCGGGCGATCCGCCCCGAGATCAGCGGCCGCGCCTGGATCACCGGCACGCATCAGCACATGCTCGACCCCGCCGATCCCTGGCCCGCGGGCTACCGTCTGTCCGACACCTGGCCGCGGATCACCGGCTGAGGCGGAAGCGCGACGCGGCATAGGGGGCGAGCGGGATCGCGGGGTCGCGCCCGGCGGCCAGATCGGCGAGGATCGCCGCCGTCCCGGCCGATTGCGTCAGCCCCAGATGGCCGTGGCCGAAGGCGTAGAGCACCCGCGCCGCCCCGGGGGCGCGGCCGATCACCGGCAGGCTGTCGGGCATCGAGGGGCGGCAGCCCATCCATTGCGTGCCGTCTTCCGGCGCGAAGCCCGGCAGGAAGGCGCGGGCCTTCTCCACCAGGATTTCCGAGCGGCGGTAGTCGGGCGGCAGCTCCGGCCCGCCCAGCTCCACCGCGCCGCCGACGCGCAGCCCCTGGCCGATCCGCGAGATGACGAAGCCATGGGCGGAGAAGGTCAGATGGGTGCGCAGGTCGAAGGCCGCCGCGGGGAAGGTGGTGTTGTAGCCGCGCTCGGTCTCGAGCGGCAGCCGGTCGCCGAGGCTCCGCGCCAGCCGCTTCGACCAGGCGCCCGCGGCGACGACCGCCTGCGCGGCGCGCATCGGGCCGGTCGCGGTGTCGATCACCACGCCGCCGTCCACCTGCCGCAGGGCGCGGACCTCGCGCTGCTCGAAGGTCCCGCCCTCGGCGAGGAAGCGCGCGGCGACCATCTCGGTCCAGGCAAGCGGGTCGGTGACATTGGTCCAGTCGGGGGTGAAGCCCGCATGGGTGAAGCGCGGCGACAGGCCGGGCTGGATCTCGGCCAGCGCGCCGGGGCTGTCGAGAAGCTCGAAGCGGATGCCGTGGCAGCGGCGCAGCTCCCACGAGGGCAGGCTGGCGCGGTAGTCGGCGGCGCTCTCGTAGAGCTGCATCTGCCCCTCGCGGCGCAGCATCGCCCCGGCCCCGCAGGAGGCGACGAGCCGCGCCAGCGCATCCTGCGACACCGCCATCAGCGCGGCCTGCGCGGCCACTGCCGCCTCGTAGCGCGCCGGCCGGCTGGCGCTGGCGAAGCACAGCATCCAGGGCAGCATCCGCGCCGCATGGGCCGGGCGCAGCGACAGCGGCCCGAGCGGATCGAAGAGCCATTTCGGCGCCTTGCGGAGGATCCCCGGCGTGGCCAGCGGTTCCACCTCGGAGAAGGCGAAGGCCCCGGCATTGCCGCGCGAGGTCTCCGCGGCGATGCCCTTGCGGTCGACCAGCCGCACCTTGTGCCCTGCGCGCTGCAGCGCCAGCGCGGCGGTGGCGCCGATGATGCCCGCGCCGATGACAATGAGCTCCCGTTCCGGCTCCATGCGACCGTTTCCCTTGGCTTGCGTGGTTGGGCGCCCCCGCAGGCAGCGGAGACGCGGCGCGTCAGAGGCGGATGCCGTCCCGGAACGGATCGTCCGGATCGAAATGCAGCCGGGCCTCGGCCATGATCCAGGCGCGGCCGGTGATCGAGGGGATGACGCCCCCCGCGGCACCCGGCTGCCAGGAAAGCCGGTAGGTCGAGCCGATGATGCTCTCCTGCACGATCTCCTCGCCCGCGCCCAGCCGTCCCGACGCGGCCAGGCAGGCCAGCCGCGCCGAGGAGCCGGTGCCGCAGGGCGAGCGGTCATGGGCATCGTCGGGGCAGAGCACGAAATTCCGGCTATGGGCGCCCGGCCCCAGCGCGGGGCCGTAGAAGATCACGTGATCGACCGGCGCCGCCGCCGCGCCCGGCCGCCGGGCCAGGGCGCGGCGCAGCGCGATCGCGGCCGCGGTCAGCTCGGGGATGCGCTCCGGCCCGACCGGGACGGGGCTGTCTTCGACGAGGAAGAACCAGTTGCCGCCATAAGCGATGTCCCCGGTCACCGGGCCGTGGCCCGGCAGCTCCACCGTCACGCCGGTCTCGCTGCGGCGGCTCTCGACATTGGTGACGGTGACCTCATGGGCGTCGCGGAGCTCGACCGTGACGATGCCCGCCGGGGTCTCGATCCGGTGGCGTCCGGGGCCGATCCGGCCGAGATGGCCGAGCGTCACCGCCAGCCCGATCGTGCCATGGCCGCACATGCCCAGCACCGCGCCGGCGTCGAAATAGATCACCCCCGCCACGCAGCCGGGATCCACCGGCGGCACGAGGAGCGCGCAGACCATCGCGGGCTGTCCGCGCGGCTCCAGGCTGACCGAGCGGCAGAAGGCGCCATGCGCCTCCGCCAGCCGCGCGGCGCGCTCCGAAAGCGGCCCGGTGCCGAGATCGGGCCCGCCCCCGAGGATCACCCGCGTCGGCTCTCCGCCGGTATGGCTGTCGATCACATGCATTCGGCGATCGCCCCGCCCTGCGTCGACCAGGCGGCGAACCAGGCATTGAACTGGTGGAACTGCGCCTCGCAGAACCGCGCCTGCGAGGGCGACAGCGCGTCGGTCTCGTTGATGTTCAGACGGTAGGCCTCCTCGCCCTTGAGCACCATCAGATGCTTGAAATAGAGCACCAGATCGGCGCCCTCGTCGAATTTCGCCAGCACCGAGAAGGCCTCGGCCAGCTCGCGCGCCAGCCTGTCGGCCTGCGGGTCGCCCGCCGCGGCGCGCTTCGACAGCGCCACCTGCAGCAGCGCCTCGCGCGGGAAGATCGTGCCGATCCCGGTGATCGCGCCTGCTGCGCCGCATTTGGCGAAGCCGTGATAGACCTCGGTGTCGACCCCCACCATCAGGAGCACGTCCCCGTCCTGGTGGGTGATGTGCTCGGCGGCGTAGCTCAGCGCCTCGCGGCCGCCGAATTCCTTGAAGCCGACCAGGTTGGGATGGGCGGCGCGCAGCTCGAAGAACAGCTCGGCACGGGTGGAATAGCCGTAATGCGGGCTGTTGTAGATGATCGCGGGCAGCCCCGGCGCGGCGGAGAGCACCGCCTTGAAATGCGCCTTCTGCGCGGCGGGCGAGGCGCCGCGCGACAGCACCCGCGGGATCAGCATCAGTCCCTTGGCGCCGACCTCCGCCGCATGGGCGGCATGGGCGGCGGCCGCGCGGGTATTGACTGCGCCGGTGCCCGCCACGACCGGAATCCCGGCCTCCGCCAGGCGGCGCACGCCCTCCATCCGCTCGGCATCGCTCAGCAGCGGCCAGTCCCCGCAGGAGCCGCAATAGACCACGCCGGACATGCCGGCCGCCATCATCTCGTGCCCCTTCGCGACCAGCGCGCCGTAATCGGGGCTGCGGTCGGGCAGGCAGGGGGTCAGCAGGGCGGGGATCGTGCCGAGGAAGATGTCCTTGTCGAGGGCGGTCATGGGCGGGCTCCTGTGCGGAAAGGGCGGTCGCGGCAGGGCGCGGGGCGCTCTGCCCGGGGCATGGGGCGTCATCTGCCGCCGGAGGCGGCACTCTGCGGGGAATTCGGGTCTTTCGCGCGCGCAGGGCAGGGCTATCCTTGTCCTCGCGACAAGGATGTGCTTAAACAATCAAGATTGGTAAGAAAAGAAAAATCTGATGGAAACGGAAAAATCTCCGGACAGCGCCTGGGATGCCGAGCGCCAGCAGCTGCGCGCCGAGCTGGGCGCCCGCATGAAGGCGGTGCGCACCTCGGCCGGACTGACGCTCGAGGCGGCGGCGCAGGCCTCTGGCCTGGCGCTGTCGACCATCCACAAGATCGAAAACGGCCGCGTCTCGCCGAGCTACGAGAACCTGGTGCGGATCGCGCGGGCCTATGACATCGGCATCGAGCGGCTGATCGCCTCGGATCACGAGGCCGGGCCGACGACGCGGATGACGGTCACGCGGGCGGGGCAGGGGCGCAAGGTGCGGGGCCGCAGCTACGATTACGAGCTGCTGTGCAACGCCCTGGCCGAGAAGAAGATCCTGCCGCTCGTGACCCGGGTGGAACAGCGCGCGCCGCTGGCGCCGGGCGATCTCGACTCGCATGACGGCGAGGAGACGCTCTACGTGCTTTCCGGCCGGGTCGAGCTGGTCGTCGAGCATTACCAGCCGGTGGTGCTGGAGACCGGCGACTGCGCCTATTTCGACAGCACGCTCAAGCATGGGCTGCGCGCGCTCGACGAGACCGAGACCCGCGTCTTCTGGGCCTGCACCTATATCGATGTCGACAAGTAACCCTTCCGGGACGGGCCCTTGCGGCCGGTCGCGGCCCGCTGGACAAGACAGGAGAGCCTGATCCATGCCGACCCCCAACCTGATCCCCGTGGCCGAGCTCGAGGCGCGCGTCACCCGCATCTTCGAGGCCGCCGGGGTGCGCCCCGAAAGCGCCGCCTCGGTCGCGCGCGTGATCGTCGCGGGCGAGCGCGACGCCTGCAAGTCGCACGGCATCTACCGGATCGAGGGCTGCCTGAAGGTGCTGGCCGCGGGCAAGGCCGCGGGCGATGCGGTGCCGCAGGTCCATGACAGCGGCCGCGCGGTGATCGAGGTCGATGCCGGCGGCGGCTTCTCCAACCCCGCCTTCGACGCCGCCCGGCCGCTTCTGGCCGCGCGGGCGCGCGAGACGGGGATCGCCGCGCTGGTGATCCGCGACTGCCTGCATTTCTCGGCGCTCTGGCACGAGGTGGAGACGCTGGCGGGCGAGGGGCTGGCCGC
This sequence comes from Poseidonocella sp. HB161398, assembly GCF_005870025.1. Lineage (GTDB taxonomy): Bacteria > Pseudomonadota > Alphaproteobacteria > Rhodobacterales > Rhodobacteraceae > Mangrovicoccus. The sequence goes on along the minus strand of NZ_VATA01000054.1, from coordinate 20,036 downwards.
GCTGTCGATGTGCCCGAGCTACGCTTTCGTGGCGCCCGCGGGCGGCAAGGAGCCGCTCTTGGGCACCAACCCCTTCGCCTTCGGCTGGCCGCGCCAGGGCGAGCACCCCTATGTCTTCGACTTCGCCACCTCGATGGCGGCGCGCGGCGAGATCGAGCTGCACCGCCGCGCGGGCAAGCCGATCCCCGAGGGCTGGGCGGTCGACGCCGACGGCAACCCGACCACCGATCCCGAGGTGGCGCTGGCCGGCGCGATGCTGCCCTTCGGCGCGCATAAGGGCTCGGCGATCTCGACCATGGTAGAGCTCCTCTCCGGGGCGATGCTGGGCGAGTTCATGAGCCGCGAGGCGCTGGATTTCATGGGCGGGGGCGGGCTGCTGCCGCGGCATGGCGCGCTGATCCTGGCGCTCGACCCGCAGGTCTTCGCCGCGCGCAGCGGCCGCGATCCGATCGCCGAGGGCGAGAAACTGCTCTCGGCCTTCGGCGCCCAGGGCGCGCGGCTGCCCTCGCAGCGCCGCTTCGCCGCGCGTGCCGCGTCGCTTGCCGGGGGCATCCCGCTGACCGATGCGGAACTGGCCCAGATCGAGCGCTTCGAGGCCGAGGGGCTGGCCGCGCCCGGCGCCTGAGCCTGCTTGCCCTCCTTGCGGATCCCCGGCCGGGCACATAGCTCGTCCGGGGGCGGAGCGGTCATGAGGGAAGGCAGCACCATGGCAGAGCGCGCAGCGGGCATCCCCAAGATGGAGGTCGTCGTCATCGGCGGCGGCCAGGCGGGGCTCTCCTCCGCCTACTATCTGGGCCAGGCGGGGCTGGTCCCCGACCGCGAGTTCACCCTGCTCGACCGCGCCCCCGGTCCGGGCGGCGCCTGGCAGTTCCGCTGGCCCTCGCTGACGCTGAGCACGGTCAACGGCATCCACGACCTGCCGGGCGGCATTGCCCTGGCCGCCAGCGCCGCGCCGGGCGAGACCGGCGATGTCCGCGCCGCCGAGGCGGTGCCGCGCTATTTCGCCGAGGTGGAGCGCGCCTTCGCGCTGCCGGTCCACCGCCCGGTCGAGGTGCTGGCGGTGCGCGACCACGGCGCGCGGCTGCGGATCGAGACGGATCGCGGCACGCTTTCGGCCAGGGGGATCATCAACGCCACCGGCACCTGGGACGCGCCGCATATCCCGCCATATCCCGGCGCCGACAGCTTCCGCGGCCGCCAGCTCCATGCCCATGACTACTGCGGGGCCGCGGAATTCGCCGGGCAGCATGTGGTGGTGGTCGGCGGCGGCATCTCGGCGGTGCAGATCCTCGACGAGATCTCGCAGGTGGCCGGGACCACCTGGGTCACGCGGCGGCCGCCGGATTTCCACGAGGGCGCCTTCCGCGCCGCGGACGGCCGCGCCGCGGTCGCCCGGGTGGAGGCGCGGGTGCGCGCGGGGCTGCCGCCGGGCTCGCTGGTCTCGGTGACGGGCCTGCCGCCCTCGCCCGCGCTGCAGGCGGCACGGGACCGCGGCGCGCTGGAACGGCTGCCGATGTTCGCTCGGATCACGCCCGAGGGCGTCGAATGGGCCGACGGGCGGCGGCAGCGGGCGGATGCGATCCTCTGGGCGACGGGCTTCGGCAATGCGCTGGGGCATCTGGCGCCGCTCGGCCTCGTCAATGCCGAGGGCGGCATCCGCATGAGCGGGCGGCTGGCGACCCAGGTCGCGGCCGATCCGCGGATCCACCTGGTGGGCTACGGTCCCTCGGCCTCGACCATCGGCGCCAATCGCGCCGGCCGCGCCGCGGCCGAGGAGCTGCTGCGGCATCTGGGCAGGCGCTGAGCCGCGCCTGCCCGCGCCGTCAGGCGGCGCGGCGGCCGTCCTGGCGCAAGAGCCGCACCAGCGCGATCAGCACCAGCAGCACCAGCACCGCGGCGGCGATCCCGGCCCAGGTCAGCCAGGCCGCGTTGCGCAGGATCCAGGGCGCGGCGCCGCCGACGCGGATCTGCGCCACGTCCCCCGCCGAGGGACCGGTCTTCGCGCCGCCGAAGGTCTCGGAGACATAGCTGGCCAGCGACGCGATCTGCGCATTGTCGAGATCGCGCGCGAAGCCCGGCATCACCGTGTAGCCGTCGGCGGCATGGCGGCTGATCCCCTCGGCGATCACCATCACGAGGTTCGAGGGATCCTTCGAAGTCACCGGCGCGGCATGGGCGAGATCGGGGAAATGCCCGTCCGCCGAGCCGCGCCCGTCGACGCCATGGCAGGCGGCGCAGGCGGCATTGTAGAGCACCGCCCCGTCGGTCGTGCCGTGCTGCGCCAGCGCCGCGGCATGGTCCGGATTGCCCACCCAGCCGGCGGACTCGTAGTCGCTCAGCGCCACCGGCTGGACCTGCGGCGCCGCGCGGCTGTCGACGGCCGAGCGCACGGGCGGGACGGTCTTCAGATAGGCGGCGATGGCGGCCAGGTCGGCATTCTCGAGATGGCTCAGCGAATGCTCGACGGCTTCGGCCATCGGACCGGCCGCCGATCCGCGCCCGGCGGCGGAGCCGGTCGCGAGATAGGAGACGATCTCCTCCTGCGACCAGGCGCCGATCCCGGTGGCGGTGTCGGGGGTGATGTTCGGCGCCCGCCAGCTGCCGAGGCTGCCGCCGCCCAGGTAGTCGCCGGCCGTCTCGTTCATCAGGAGGCCGCGCGGCGTGTGGCAGGTGCTGCAATGGGCCAGCGCATCGGCCAGATAGGCGCCGCGCGCCTCGGTCTCCGACAGGCCCGCGGGCGCGGTCCAGCCGGGATCCGGCGAGAAGAGCAGGTTCCACCCGGCCATCAGCGCGCGCTGGCCGAAGGGGAAGGGCAGGTCGGTCTTCTCGGCGGGCGCGGCATCGACCGGCGCCACCTCCTGCATCAGGTAGGCATAGAGCGCCGAGACATCCTCGTCGGTCATCTTGGCATAGGACGGGTAGGGCATCGCCGGATAGAGATGTCGGCCGCCCGGCGCCACGCCCTCGCGGATGGCGCGGGCGAACTCCGCCTCGCTCCAGCCGCCGATGCCGAATTCCTCGGAGGGCGTGATGTTGGTGGCGATGATCGGTCCCATCGGCGAGGCGATGGCATAGCCGCCCGCGAAGGGCGCCCCGCCCGAGGGCGCGGTGTGGCAGGCGACGCAGTCGGCGGCGCGGGCGACATAGGCGCCATGGGCGACGGGATCCGCGCTGTCCTGCGCCAGGGCCGGGGCGGCGAGCCCGAGGGCGACCGCGGCGGCGGCGAGGCCGGTTCGGGGAAGGGCCATGCTCAGACCTCCTTGGCGATGGTGTCGGCGGCGCGGATGCCCAGGGCGACCGCGGTCAGCGTCGGATTGACCACCGAAGAGGAGGGCAGGTTGCCGGTGCCGACCACGAAGAGGTTCTCGTGCTCCCAGCTGCGGCAGTCCTTGTCGACCACGGAATCCGCCGGATCGTCCCCCATGATGGTCGTTCCCATGATGTGGTCGTGATTGGCCAGATCGCGGGACATGCTCAGCGTCTCGCCATTCATCGCGGTGACGAAATTGGTGAAATCGGCGATGCAGGGTTCGATCGCGCCGCGGCAGTAGTCGTCGACCGCATAGGTCAGGCGGATATTGGGATTGCCGAGCGCATCGGTCCGGTCGCCCGGCTGCACCCGGTTCGCCGGATCGGGCAGGGTCTCGAACATCGAGTAGAGGCTCATGTAGCGGGCGCTGTCATGGCGGATCCGCGCGTCGAGCTCGGAGCCCAGCACGCCCTGCGCCAGCAGCCGCTTGGTGATGTTCTCGTTGGCGACGAAGTTGTTGACCGCGTGCTTCATGCCGGAATGGCGCGCGCGGCTCTCGCCGTCGCGATGGCTGAAGATCGCGCCCTGCTGGATCGGGCCGCGGCCCGGCCAGACGGCCTCTTCGGCGAAGAAATCGACGCCCAGCCCCAGATGCGGCATCAGGAACCGGCCGACCATGTCGTTGGAATTGCCGACATCGGACATGATCATCAGCTTGGGGCTCTCGTAGCCATGCGCCGCCAGCACGAAGGCCCTGGCCGAGAGCCGCCCCTCGGAGCCGTCGGAGGACTTGTAGTGCACCGAGGCGATCTTGCCGTCGGGGCCCTTCTCGATCCGGTCGACGGTGGCGTCGGTGATCAGCCGACAGCCCGCCTCGATCGCCAGGTCGGCATGGAAGACGCCCGAATAGTTGGCGCCGATCGGGCAGACCGGGGCGCAGTTGTTGTTGCCGACGCAGCCCGGCCGGCCGCGGTAGCTGCCGCTCATCATCGCCGAGGGCTCGGCGACGATCTCGTAGCCCATCGGCCCGATCGCCTTGGCGAAGGTGTCGAGCATGTAGCTGTTCTTCTGCGCGGGCATCGGGAATTCGCGCGCGCGGGGCGGCCAGGTCCGGCCGGGGCGGACCCCCGACTGGTCCTCGCCGAGATTGCCGGCGACGCCGATCTCGTATTCGGCCTTGTCGTACCAGGGCTCCAGGTCGTCATAGCTGATCGGCCAGTCGCGGCCGACGCCATAGGTCGACTTCATCTTGAAATCGTCGGGGATGAAGCGCCAGGTCGCGCCGCCCCAGTGCCAGGTGGAGCCGCCGACGAGCTTCAGGAAGTTCGCCACCATCGCGTAGCTGCCGTCATTCTCGACATAGGCGTGGGAGGCGGAGGTATGCGCCCAGGGCGCGTCCGGGTAGGGGCCGTTATAGTCCGTGCGCCGCGGCGAGTTGCGGAAGCTCTCGATCAGCTTCCAGCGCGGGATGCGGACGCCGGCCTCGAGGATGATGACGGACTTGCCTTGCTTGGCCAGCTCGTAGGCGGCGTTGCTGCCGACCGTGCCGGAGCCGATGACGATGACATCGGCATCATGTTCTTGTGCCATGGGGTGGGGGGAATCCGGTGTGGTGGAAAGGGCTTGCGTGGGCGGGACGGATCAGTCCGTCGCGATGCTCGCGGGCGGTTCCGCCCAGTAGTTCTGCCGGTGCTGCGAATAGGTGGGGATCGGCGTCGCATCGGCCGTGGGTTCCCACATCAGCGCCTCGCGATAGGTCACGAGCTTGGCGTTGTCGCTTTCCTGCGAGGGGTCCGGCGTGCCGGTATAGCCCAGGTACCAGGCGGCGGTGATCGTCGTCATGGTGGCGCGCAGCTCCGGCGCGGGGCCGGTGGCGAGGAAGGCGTCGACGCTTTCCGCGCCGGTTTCCGCAATCGCGGCCGACAGCGCGGCGAGCTTGGCGTCGAAGCCGGGATCGAGCGCCGCGAGCTGGCCGTAGGCGCGTTCCGCCAGCGCGGCATCGAGCGCGCTGCGGCCGGTGACGAAAGCGCTGAGCGCGCCGAAATCGGCGGCCCCGGCGGCCCGGGCGGTCCCGCCGAAGGGCAGGGATGCGGCGAGCCCGGCCAGCGCCGAGCTCAGCAGGAAATCGCGGCGGCGAAGGCCGGCGGGGGCGGGGGCGGCCGGTGCCGCGTCGCGCCCTTCCCGCCGGATGGATCCGATGGACATGGTCGTGCTCCCTTCAGGGCATGGGCCGGAATCCGGGGAGCAGCATCGGACGGCGGTGGGCGATGGCTCGGCGGAGACCCGGTGCTCGCCCTTATTGGGACGGCCGCGCGGCAGGCGCCAGTGACGCAATGGCGAAGAAACTTTTCGAGAAATGCGAAAAATAGATTAGATTTGGATATGTGATTTCGATGCGGGCGAAGGACCGGGGCGCGGCTCGCCTCCGGCCAGCGCCTCGCGGAATTCGGCGAAGGCGGCGGTGGCGAAGCCGGGGCGGCAGGCCAGCAGGGTCTCGCTGACGGCGATCGGCTGCATCCCGACGGCCGCGCCCGGGTCCATCCGCTCGGCGGTGCTGCGCGGCATGACGCTGATGCAGGCGCCCGCCGCAGTGCAGGCATACATCGCGTGGCAGGAGCCGACCTCCTGCACCGCCACCGGTCCCGCGCCGCCGCCCGCCAGCCAGTCGAGCGCGATCTGGCGGTAGCTGCAGCCCGGCGCGAAGGCGGCGAGCACCCGCTTCTGCAAATCGGCGGGTCCGGCGACCGGCGGATGGCCCGGCGGCAGCAGCAGCAGCAGCTCCTCGCGGAAGACCGGCACCAGCTCCAGCCCTTCGGCCGTTTCCCCGGGCGGCAGCGCGATCAGCGCGCAGTCCAGCCGGTGCTCCAGGACCGCATCGACCAGCCGCCGCGTCGGCCCGGTGGACAGCGCGATCTCCACCTCCGGCCAGGCGAGGGCGAAGGCGGCCAGCGGCTGCGGCAGGCGCGCGGCGGCCGTGGAGTCCATCGCCCCGATGCGCAGCTTTCCGGCAGGCCTGGCGGGATTGACCTGCTGCCGCGCCTCTTCGGCCAGGCTGAGGATGCGCTCGGCATAGCCGAGGAAGGTCCGCCCCTCCGGCGTCAGCACCATGCGCTTGCGGTCGCGCTGGAAGAGCGCGGTGCCGATCTCGGCCTCGAGCTGCTGGATGCGGGTGGTGACATTCGAGGGCGCGCGGCCAAGCTGCCCGGCGGCGCGGGTGATCCCCTCTTCGCGCGCCACGGCGCGGAAGATCTCGAGCGCCGCGATCTCCATTGCAGGGACTCCTTTGACAGTCTGGCCGAAGTTGATATTCCCTTAGTGAGAATAAAAGTCAATGTACCTTTCCTAATCGGGAATGAAAGGAGAGCGGCAGATGCTGGCAGAACGGCTTGGCCTTGCGCATCCGGTGATCCAGGCGCCGATGGCGGGGGTTTCGACCCCGGCACTGGCCGCGGCGGTGTCGAATGCCGGCGGGCTCGGCTCGATCGGCATCGGCGCCACGGATGCGGCCGGGGCGGCGGCGATGATCGCCGAGCTGCGCGCGCGCAGCGACCGGCCGTTCAACGTGAATGTCTTCGTGCATGCGCCCGCGGTGCGGGATGCGTCGGCCGAGGCGGCCTGGCTGGAGCGGCTGCGGCCGGCCTTCGCCGAATTCGGCGCCGAACCGCCCGCGCGGCTGAGCGAGATCTATCCCAGCTTCAACGGCGATCCGCAGATGCTGGCACTGCTCCTGCGGGAGCGGCCGGCCGTGGCGAGCTTCCATTTCGGGGTGCCGCAACCCGGGGCGGTGCGCGCGCTGAAAGCGGCGGGCATCCTGCTCCTGGCCACGGCGACGAGCCTAGCCGAGGCAGAGGCGCTGCGCCGCACGGGGATCGACGCGGTCGTGGCGCAAGGGATCGAGGCGGGCGGCCATCGCGGCGTCTTCGACCCGGAGGGGCCGGATGCGGAACTGGGCACGATGGCGCTGACCCGGCTGCTGGCGTGCCGCGCCGGGCTGCCGGTCATCGCCGCGGGGGGCATTATGGACGGCGCCGGGATCGCCGCGGCACTGGCGCTCGGGGCGGAGGCGGCGCAGCTCGGCACGGCCTTCATCGCCTGTCCGGAGTCGGCCGCCGATGCCGCCTACCGCGCCGCGCTGGCGGGACCGGGCGCAGCGGCCACGCGGATGACGCGGGCGATCTCGGGCCGTCCGGCGCGGGCACTGGCCAACCGCTTCACCGCGCTGGCCGAGGGCCAGCCGGACGCGATGCCCCCGGCCTATCCGGTCGCCTATGACGCGGGCAAGGCGCTGAACGCCGCCGCGAAGGCCCGGGGCGAGTCCGGGTTCGGCGCGCAATGGGCGGGGCAGGGGGCGCCGCTCGCCCGCAGCCTGCCCGCCGCCGAGCTGATGGCGCGGCTGGCCGAAGAGCTGGCCGCAGCCCGTCTGCCCATGGAATATGCGCAATGATGCCGCTTTAGGCAGACGGAAAGGCCCTTTCCGCGCCCGCGCCGCGCGGCGGACACTTTCCGTGCCCTGCCGCCCGGGGGCCGAGCCTTTGGCCCTCCGGCCGCCGGGGCGGCCGGAAACATGTCCCGGGATTGCGCGAAAACCCCTGTTCCGCTTGCGGTTGCGGGGCCTCTGCCGTCCCTCAATGGCGCGGCGGCGGCACCCCGGCGGCGGACGCGCTGCGGGCGCAGCGGCACAACCCTGTGCAGGATTTCCCGATGCCGCGGGCGCAGGGACCGGAAATGCTGCACATGCAGCCACCGGCCAATGCCCGCCCGGGCCCGGCAGGCCTCCGGCCGGGGGCTGCCACGCAAAACAACAGGAGAGGTCCATGACGACAACCGCGCGCAGCGCCGCGAGCCCGGACATGGCGGCAGGCCATGACGGTCCCGGCCACATGCCCATTCTCGGCATCATCCCCCGCAGCCCGACCGGCCAGATCTTCCTCGGCTGGGCGGTGCTGAACTTCCTTCTCGCCCTGCTTCCGGCCTATGACATCATCGGCAACGGCACCGCCATGGTGGCGGGCTTCCTGCCGCTGACCGTGTTCTACTGCTATGCGGTCTTCACGCTGAACTGCGTCTTCGGCCTGTGCTACTTCCTGGTCCGCGGCCGCGCCTGGGCGGTGCTCGACGCGCATTACGGCGGCGGGGAGGCGGGCGAATGACCATCGCGCTGACCATCGGCGGCATCGTCCTCTACCTGATCGCGATGTTTGCCATCGGCTTCGCCGCCTTCCGCCAGAACAAGGCCGGAGACGCGGATGACTGGTTCGTCGTCGGCCGCAAGGCCAATCTCTTCATGCTGGTCGGCACGCTCTTCGCGACCTGGTTCAGCACCTTCGCCTTCCTCGGCGGGCCGGGCACCTTCTACCTCAAGGGCGTCGACTGGCTGCTCTTCGGCTTCTTCAACTCGATGGGGCCGGTGCTGGTGATGATCATCGGGCCGCGGGTCTGGGCGCTCGGCAAGCGCTTCGGCTTCATCACCCCGGCGGATCTGCTGGCGCACTACTACAATGACAGCCGCCGGCTGCGGCTGCTGACCGGGCTCGTCTGCATCGCCGTGCTCTTCCCCTATGCCGCGATCCAGCTTTCGGGCATCTCGGTGGCGCTCGGCTCGATCTCCGAGGGGCTGATCTCCTACGAGACCGGCATCATCGGCCTGGCGATCTGCGTCGGGCTCTACGCGATCTTCGGCGGCAGCCGCGCGGTGGTCTGGACCGACGCGGTGCAGGGCTTCATCTTCGCGGCGCTGCTGATCGGCGGCTCCTTCGCGGTGGTGCACTGGGCCGGCGGCTGGGAGGCGGGCTGGCAGGCGGCCATCGCCGCGGAGCCGGGCAAGCTGGCCTTCGGCGCCGACACCCGCCAGGGCAGCTATGTCACGCTGCTGATCCTGTGGACCTTCGGCTGGATCCTGACCCCGCACCTGTGGCAGCGGCTCTACATGGCCGAGAGCCCGCGGACGCTGCTCCTGGGCTCGGTCATCACCTCCTTCCTCGCGCTCTTCGTCGTGACCTTCACCGGCGCGGTGATCGGCATGGTGGCGATGGGGATGGACCTGGGCGACACCTCCAGCCTCGTTTCCGACGCGCTGGTGCCGATGATCTTCGCCAAGTACCTGCCGGTCATGGGCGCGGTGCTGGTCGTGGCGGTCTTCGCCGCGGGGATGTCGACCCTCGACAGCCAGATCATCTCGGCCTCGTCGAACTTCACCCAGGATCTCTACGGCAGCTTCGACCGGCTCGACCAGTCGAAGAAGATGAAGGCCAGCCGCTATTTCGAGGGCGCCTTCGTGATCGCGGTCGTGCTCTTCTCGCTGTCCGATGCCGGGCGGCAGCTCCTGATCCCGCTGGCCTCGATCGGCGTGGGCATGGCGCTGGTCTTCCTGATGCCGCTCCTCGGCGCGCTCTTCTGGCCGCGCGCCAGCGAAGAGGCGGCCTTCTGGTCGATGCTCTGCGGCTGGGGCGTGATGCTGGCCATGCAGTTCGGGCTGGTCTCGCTGCCGGGCTCGATCGGGCCGGCGCTCTGGGGGCTGATCGTCAGCATGGTGCTGTTCTACGGCATCTCCTTCGCCACCCAGCCGGTCGCGGCGAAGAAGCGCAAGGAGTTCCAGGAGGATCTCGACGACGTCTTCCCCGAACCGCGCGCCGCGCGCGGCCTGCCGGCGCTGCCGCGCTGAGCCCCTGGCCGCTGCCGCCCGCTCTGTGCGGCGGCGGCCTAGCCCTCGGCGCCGGGCTGTGCCCCGCAGCCGGTCGTCGAGGGCCCCCGTCCGAACAGATAGTCGCGATCCGCTCTGAGCAGCCCCGCGATGTAGCGCTCGACCGCCCGGATGCGGCCCGTGCCGCGGAGATCGTTATGCACCGTCAGCCAGACTTCCCGTTTCACGTCGGTCACGCCCTCGAGCACCCGGACCAGCCGGGTTTCCTGCTCGACCGAGAAATAGGGCAGCAGCACGATGCCGATGCCGCCGACGGCGAAGCCCATCTGCGCGATCATCGAGGAGGAGGTGATCGCCACCTGCGGCTCGGCGATCACGTCGTCGAGCCAGCGCACCGGATCGACATGGATCAGGTCGCGGATGTAGTCGACGAAGCGGTGGTCGCGCAGATCCTCGATGCAGCGCGGCGTGCCGTGCCGGTCCAGGTAGTCCTGCGAGGCGAAGAGCCCCAGGCCGAATTCGCCGATCTTGCGCGACAGCACGCTTTTCGCCGCCGCCGGAAAGAAGCTGAGGAACAGATCCGCCTCGCGGCGCGAGACCTGGACATGCTGCGGCGAGGTGACGATTTCCAGCGACAGCCGCGGATGCGCCTCGGTCAGCCGCAGGAGCCGCCGCGACAGGTAGAGCGAGGCGATCCCCTCCATCATCGCGATCCGCACCGTGCCCGAGACCTCGCGGTCGCCCGCCTCGAGCGCGGCGCCCATGCGCAGCACCCCGGCCTCGATCTCCTCGGCGCGCGCCAGCAGGTCCTGGCCCAGCCGGTTCAGCACCAGCCCCGAGGCGTTGCGCTCGAAGACGCTGGCGCCCAGCGTGTATTCGAACTGGGTGATCCGGCGGCTGACGGTCGAATGGTCCATGCCCATCTGCCGCGCCGCGCGGGAGATCGCCCCGGCGCGCGCCACCAGCAGGAAGACCCGGATATCGTCCCAGTTGAGGTTGTTGAACGCGGTCATTCCGCCCCTCTTGGCTGCCGCCGACGCCCCCTCACGTGCCGCCTGGCCGCCGATGCTGCAACCGCCCATCCGCCGCGGCGGCCGGATTTTCCGGCAGAGCGCCGGTAACTGCCCAAATTCCAGACAATCGCGACCGCTCCGCCCCCGCGGCGGCGGCGCAGCCGACCCCGAGAAGGAGCCTGAAAATGTCCATGTCCCGCCCCGTCCGCGTGGCCGCCATCCATGCCGCGCCGGTCTTCCACGACCGGATCGCCACGACCCGCAAGGCGGTGTCGCTGATCGCCGAGGCCGCCGAGCGCGGCGCCAGCCTGGCCGCCTTTCCCGAAAGCTTCATCCCCGGCTTCCCGGTCTGGGCGGCGCTCTGGGCGCCGATCTACAACCACGATCTCTATGCGGAATTCGTCGAGGCCTCGATCTATGCCGACGGGCCCGAGATCGCCGAGATCCGCGCGGCGGCGGCGCGCCACCGGATCGCCGTCTGGATCGGCTTCTCCGAGCGCAATCCGGCCAGCTGCGGCGGCATCTGGAACAGCGCGCTGCTGATCGACGAGACCGGCCGCGTCGCCGTCCACCACCGCAAGCTGGTGCCGACCTTCTTCGAGAAGATGGTCTGGGCGCCGGGCGACGGGGCGGGGCTGCAGGTGGCCGATCTCGGCCGGACCGGCCGGGTCGGCGGGCTGATCTGCGGCGAGAACACCAACCCGCTGGCGCGCTTCGCGCTGATGGCGCAGGCCGAGGAGCTGCACATCTCCTGCTGGCCGCCGATCTGGCCGACCCGGCCGCCCTCCGACGCGCGCAATTTCGACAATCTCGCGGCGAACCGCATCCGCGCGGCGGCGCACTGCTTCGAGGCCAAGGCCTTCGGCATCGTCTGCGCGGCGCTTCTGGGCGATGACTGCAAGGAGATGCTGGTCCGCCGCGATCCGGGCGTGGCGGCGATCCTGGAAGGCGCCGACCAGGCAGAGTCCTTCTTCCTCGACCCGACGGGCAAGGCCGTGGGCGAGAGCGCGCGCGACCGCGAGGCGGTCATCGTCGCCGACCTCGATCTGGCCGACTGCATCGAGCCGAAGCAGTTCCACGACCTGACCGGCTACTACAACCGCTTCGACATCTTCGGGCTGGAGATCGACCGGCGGCGGCTGGTGCCCGCCACCTTCTCGGACCTGCCGCGCCCGGCCCCGGCGGAGCGGGAGCGGCGCGAGGAGGAAGAGGCCGCGCTCTCCGGCTGAGTGCTCAGGCCGGGACCGGGCTCGCCGCCATCGGGGTGAAGCCCGGCAGCGCCTCGATCCGTGCCAGCCAGGCGCGGATCGCCGGATAGGGGTCGAGGCTGACCCCGCCCTCGGGCGCATGGGCGATATAGGTATAGCCCGCCACATCGGCGATGGTGGGGGCCGCGCCGGCCAGATAGTCCCGCTCTGCCAGCGCCGCCTCGACCACCTCCAGAAGCGCATGGGCGGCGGCCTTGGCGGTCTCGTCTCCGCCGCTGCGCAGGAACACCACCGCGCGCCGCGCCGCCGCCGGGCCCGCCGCCAGCGGACCGGCCGCGACCGAGAGCCAGCGCTGCACCTCCGCCGCCCCGGCGGGATCCTCGGGCAGCCAGCCGCCGTCGCCGCCGTAGCGCTTGGCCAGGTAGACCAGGATCGCGCAGCTGTCCCAGAGCACGGTGCCGCCATCCTCGATCGCCGGGATCTGCCCGAAGGGGCTGATCGCCAGGTAGTCCGGCGCCTTCTGCGCGCGGGCGGCCAGGTCGATGCGGATGGTCTCGCAGGGCAGGCCGAGCAGCGACAGCATCAGCTGGGCGCGGTGGGCATGGCCGGATTTCTCGTGCCAGTAGAGCTTGATCGGGCGGTCGGGCAGGGTCATCGGCGGTCCTCCTCGGGGACGGGATCAGACAGGAGCGGGATAGGCGGCGCGCAGCGTGTCGCGGAAGGCGCGGAAGGCGCGGGTCTCGAAGGCGTCGCGGCGGCGCACCAGCACCGTGTCGACGAAGATGCCCCCGGCGCCCATGCGGTGGATGTCGATCTTCAGCCGGCTGGCCGCGGCCTCGGCCACCGAGCGCGGCACCATCGACATGCCGATATCGGATTCGACGCAGCCGAGAATGCCGTCGAGCGTGCCGAATTCCATCCGCAGCGCCTGGCCGATGGCGCATTCCGACAGCGCCCGCAGGAAGCGCGCGCGGTAGGAGCAGCCCTCGCGGAACATCAGCGCGGTGGGCTCGGGATGGGCGGCCAGATAGGCCTCGAGCGTGTCCCAGCCGCGGGCGGTGACCATCACCAGCTCCTCGCGCAGCACGGTTTCCTCGCTGAGCGCGGGCTCCGAGACCGGCCCGGCCACCAGCGCGCAGTCGAGCCGCCCGTCAAGCACCTGCTCCACCATCTGCCGGGTCGGGCCGGTGCCGATCTCCAGCGCGACCTTGGGGCACTGGGCGCGGTAGGCGACCAGCACCTTCGGCAGCCGGATCGCCATCGTCGTCTCCATCGAGCCGATCCGGAGCGTCCCCGATGGCTCGCGCGAGACATCGCGCACCACATGTTCCGCCTCGCGCACCAGCGCCGAGATCCGCGACACGTAGGGGCGCAGCGCCGCGCCGGTATCGGTCAGCTCCATCCCGGTGCGCTTGCGCACGAAAAGCTGCGTGCCGATCGCATGCTCCAGCGCCTTGATCCGGTTGGTCACGTTGGACTGCACCATGTTGAGCTGGCCCGAGGCGCGGGTCACGCCGCCCAGCTCGGCCACTGTGTCGAATATCATCAGGTCGCGCAGTTCCATGCCCTGTCCTCGCCGTCCATGCCGTCTACCATTCCAAAAGCAGATCGCTTGCATCTTGCATAATCGTTTCTGCGGATGGGCGGGCCGCCTTAGACATTTCCCTGCAACCGCCCGGAAAACAGGCTGGCGTGGCTGCGGAACGGGCAGGGCGCGTCTCTGCCGCCGGTTCCGGGCCGGGACGCCGCCGCGGGCGGAGAACCAGAAACAGGGAATGCACATGACCGGAACCTCCTCCCCCCGGGCGCGCCTGCGCCGTCTTCTTCTCTCCGCGCCTCTGCTGGCGGCCGCGGCTGCCGCCGCAGCTGCGGAGACCCCCGGAACCGTCAAGGTCGGCGTGGTCCTGCCGCTGAGCGGGGCGAATGCGAAATTCGGCGCCACCAGCCGCAACGGCATCGAGCTGGCGCTGCAGGGCATCAATGCCGCGGGCGGGATCAAGGGGCTGGGCGGCGCCCGGCTGGAACTGGTCTATGCCGATGTGCCCACCCCGAACGCGGCCGGCTCGGCGGTGCAGCGGCTGGTGATGCAGGACAAGGTCGTCGGCGTGATCGGCTCCTTCGTCAGCTCGATCACCATCGCCGGCTCCGAAGTGACCGAGCGGGCGGGCGTTCCCTGGATCACCCATGCCTTCTCCGACAAGATCACCGGGCGCGGCTACCGCAACATCTTCCAGATCACGCCGCCGGGCAGCGTCTTCGGCGAGACGCAGTTCGGCTTCGCGCTCGAGCTTCTCGACCGCCCCGAGGCGCCGGTCGAGAAGGTGGCGATCCTCTACGAGGACACCGCCTACGGCACCTCGCAGGCGGCGGGGCTGCGCGCCGCGGCCGAGGCCGCCGGGGTGGAGGTCGTGGTCGACGAGGCCTATCCGCTGGGCATCACCGATGTCACCCCGCTGGTGAACCGGCTGCGCGCGGCCGCGCCCGATCTGGTCTTCCCGGTCTCCTATCTCAATGACAGCCTGATGATCATCCGCGGCATGCGCCAGCAGGGGCTCGACATGCCGACGATCGGCGGCGCGGCGGGCTACGTGATCCCCGACTTCCAGCGCGGGCTGGGCGATCTGGCCGAGGGCGTCTTCTCCATCTCTCCGACGAATTACGACCTCGTGCCGGAAGAGGCCGAGGCCTATTTCGACACCTATGGCGAATTCATGACCCAGGAGGCGCAGAGCTATGCCGCCGCGCTGGAGCTGATGGCCGACGCGATCTCGGATGCCGGGACCACCGATCCGCAGGCGATCCGCGACGAGATCGCGGCGAACGACTACTGCGAGGGCTTCGTGGCGGGCATGCCCGGCGGCTGTCCGGAATTCGACGGCACCGGGCTGAACGTCAAGGCGGTGCCGGTCTTCGTGCAGTGGCAGGGCGAGGATCTGGTGACGGTCTATCCGCCGGAGCTGGCCCGCGGCCCGGCCGAACTGGGCGAGTGAGGACCGGACCGTGCTTCCCGAACTCCTCCAGTTCCTGCAGGCCGTGCTCGACGGCCTGCTCCTGGGCGGGGTCTATGGCGTGATCGCCATCGGCCTGACGCTCATCTTCGGCACGCTGAACGTGGTCAATTTCGCCCAGGCGGAATTCACCATGATCGGCATGTATGTCGCCTGGTTCCTGTGGCACGCGCTGGGGATCGACCCGCTTCTCGGCGCGGTGATCTCCTTTGCCGCGGGCTTCGCGCTCGGCGCGGCGGTGGAAGCCAGCCTGATCCGGCCGGTAATGAAATCCACCGGCGCGGCGCAGATCTTCCTGACCGTCGGGCTGATGATGGTGCTGGAGAACGGCGCGCTCCTGCTCTTCGGCAGCGACTACCGCTCGGTGCTGACGCCCTACCAGACCACCGCCTACCGGCTGGGGCCGCTCTTCGTCTCGGCGCCCTATCTCTACGCCTTCGTCGCCGCGCTTCTGGGCGCGGGGCTGATGTGGCTGGTGATGATGCGCAGCTGGCTGGGCCGCGCGATCCGCGCCACCGCGCAGGACCGGATGGCGGCCGAGCTGAGCGGCATCAACACGCGGCTGGTCCACATGGCGGCCTTCGGCATCGGCACCGGCATGTCGGCCTTCGGCGGCGGCGTGATCCTGCCCTATTCCAGCGTCTCGCCGACGGCGGGGGCGCAATACGTGGTCATCATGTTCCTGGTGGTGGTGCTGGGCGGGCTCGGCAATGCCGCGGGCGCGCTGGCCGGCGGGCTGGCGGCGGGGGTGATCCAGTCGCTCAGCGGGCTCTACGCGCCGATCCAGATGCAGAACCTGACGCTCTTCGTGCTGTTCCTGGCACTGCTCTATTTCCGCCCGAACGGGCTTCTCGGAGGCAAGCGGGCATGAAACGCGACCTCACCTTCATCCTCTGCGCGCTGGCGGTGCTGGCGGCGGCGGGGCTGGCGCTCGATCCGGGCGGCTACGCGATGCGCATCCTCTGCCTGGTCTTCCTGACGGCGGCGATGGCGCAGAGCTGGAACATCATGGGCGGGCTGGCCGCGCAGATCTCGCTGGGCCATGCGGCCTTCTTCGGGATCGGCGCCTATGCCTCGACCATCCTGCAGGTCGAGGCCGGGCTGAGCCCCTGGATCGGCATGTGGATCGGCATGGTCCTGGCGGTGGCGGCGGCGATGCTGCTGGCGCTGCCGACGGTGCGGCTGCGCGGGCACTACCTGGCGCTCGCCACGCTGGCCTTCGCCGAGGCCTGCCGCGTCATCGCCAACAGCATCGGCATCACCGGCGGGCCGCAGGGCATCTCGGTGCCCTACATGGGCAACTCCCCGGCGATGATGCAGTTCTCGCAGAGCGGCGGCTACCTGCCGGTGATCGGCGCGCTCTTCGCCCTGGTCTTCGGCCTCTTCGCGCTGATCTCGCGCAGCCGGCTGGGCTACATGCTGCGGGCGATCCGCGAGAACGAGGACGCCGCCGAGCTCTCGGGGGTCTCCGCCGTCCGGGTCAAGATCGCGGGCTTCGCCATCTCGGCCGCGCTCTCGGCGCTCTGCGGCACGGTCTTCGCGCAGTTCATGTACTTCTTCGATCCCGACAGCATCTTCAGCCCGCTCTCGATCTCGGTGCGCATGGCGCTGGTGGCGATCATCGGCGGCCTGGCGACGCTTTCGGGGCCGCTCTGGGGCGCCGTCGTGCTGGTCGTGCTCGAGGAGACCGCGCGCAGCCGCTTCTCGGCGCTGCCGCCGGGGGTGACGCCCTTGCTGGTCGGCAGCCTGCTGATCGCCACGGTGCTGTGGCGCCCGGCGGGGATCGTGTCGCTGCTGCCCGCGCCCGGGGGGGTCCGTCCGGGCTGGCTCAAATGGAGGAAACGCAATGCCTGAGCTACTCAAGGCCGAGGATCTCGGCGTCTCCTTCGGCGGATTGCGCGCGCTCTCGGGGGTCACTTTCGGCCTCGGCGCGGGCGAGATCGCCGGGCTGATCGGACCGAACGGCGCGGGCAAGACGACGCTCTTCTCGACGCTCGTGGGGCTCGTGAAGCCCGCCACCGGCCGGGTGCGGCTCTCTGGGCAGGACATGACCGGCGCGGCGCCGAACCGGATCGTGCGCGCCGGGATGACCAAGACCTTCCAGAACACCGCGCTTTTCGACTCGATGCCGCTGATCGACAACATCGTCGTGCCGGGGGTGGTCCATGGCAGCCTGGCCGAGGCGCGCGAGCGGGCCGCGGACTGCCTGGCGCGGGTCGGGCTGGCGCATCGCCGCCGCGCCGCGGTGGGCGACCTGACCTTCCCGGAAAAGGCGCTGGCCGAGATCGCCCGGGCGCTGGCGACGCGGCCGAAGGTGCTGCTCCTCGACGAGGTGATGGCGGCGCTGACGCCGCAGGAGATGGAGGCGGTGATCGCCCAGATCCGCGACCTGCGCGCCCGCGAGGGCATCAGCTTCGTCATCGTCGAGCACCACATGCGCGCCATCATGGGCCTCTGCGAACGCATCCTGGTGCTGAATTTCGGCGAGCTGATCGCCGACGGCACCCCCGCCGAGGTGTCCCGCGATCCGCTGGTGCTGTCGGCCTATCTGGGAGAAGACCATGCTCTGCATTGAGGATCTGACCGGCGGCTACGGCCCGCGCCCGGTGCTGTCGGGCGTGTCGCTGGAGCTGGCCGAGGGCGCCGCGCTGGCGGTCTTCGGGCCGAACACGGCCGGGAAGACCTCGCTCCTGCGGGCGATCAGCGGCCAGCTTCCGCATGTCTCGGGGCGGATCCGCTTCCGCGGCGAGGAGATCTCGGGCCTGCCCGCCCATGCCCGCGCCGCCCTCGGCATCGCCCAGGTGCCGGAGGGGCGGCATGTCTTCGGCGGCATGGCGGTGGAGGAGAACCTGCTCTGCGGCGCCTGGACCCGCCGCCGCCAGGTGGCGCAGTCCGATCTCGACGAATGCTACCACCTCTTTCCGCGGCTGCGCGAACGGCGGCTGCAGATGGCGGGATCGCTCTCGGGCGGCGAGCAGCAGATGGTTGCCATCTGCCGCGCGCTGATGCTGCGGCCCTCGCTGCTCCTGCTCGACGAGCCCAGCCACGGGCTGGCGCCCTTGATGGTGCGCGAGGTCCATGCCGCGATCTCGCGGATCCTCAAGACCGGCATCTCGGTTCTCCTGGTCGAGCAGAACCTGCCCGCCGACCTGCCCGCGATCCGCGAGGGGCTGCTGCTGGAGGAGGGCCGCGTGGCGCTGGCCGGGCCGATGGCGCAGATCACCCGCGATCCGCGCTTCCGCGAGGCCTATCTGGGCGTCTGAGCGCGCCTCTTGCCGGCAAGGACCGCCCCCGCGACGGGGCCCAGGCGGGGGCGGCAGCCCGGCCCCGTCCGCAATCAACATGACTTGGGAGCAGCCCGATGGGCCTCACGGAACCGCATATGACAACCGGGTTCGACGAACTCATGGCGATCCGCGGCGGCGCGCCGCTGGCGGAGGGCGAGTTGGCGCTGACGGGGGGCGATCCGTTCTATCCGACGCCGCTCAGGATCGGCGAGGCGACCGCGCTGGCGCTGGCCGCGCGCGGCGTCGCCGCCAATGACCTCTGGGCGCTGCGCGGACATCCGCGCCAGCAGATCTCCGTCGATTGCCGCCATGCCGCCGCCTGCTCGCTCTACGGCACCTCGCTGACCCAGCGGCGCAGGCCCGACGGGGGCTATCACGGCATCCCCGCCGCGCCCGAGATCGCCCACATGATCGAGATGACCCAGTGCTGGCCCGCGGCCGGGGGCGGCTGGTTCCTGCCCCATACCAACCTGCCGCATCTGGAGGCGCGGGTGCTCGGCGTGCTCGGCTGCGACAGCACGGTGGAGAGCCTCTCGGCCGCCATTGCCGGGCGCGGCGCGGCGGAGCTGGAGGACAGCGTCGCCGCGGTCCATGGCTGCGGCGGCATGGTCCGCTCGCCGGAAGACTGGCTGGCCCATCCGCAGGGCGCCTATCTGGCCGCGCGCCCGGTCGTCGAGGTGGAGAAGATCGCCGAAAGCGCGCCCGAGCCGCTGCCGCCTGCCGCCGCGCCGCTCGGCGGCCTGCGGGTGCTCGACCTGACGCGGATCATCGCCGGGCCGACCGCCGGGCTCGCCCTGGCCGAGCATGGCGCCGAGGTGCTGGCCGTCACTGCCGCGCATCTGCCGCAGGTCCCGGCCTTCTTCCGCGACACGAGCCACGGCAAGCGCAGCGCCTTCCTAGATCTCGGCCGGGCGGAGGAGGCGGCGCGGCTGAAGGAACTCGTCCGCGGCGCCGATGTCTTCCTCGAGGGCTACCGCCCCGGCCGTCTGGCGGCGCGCGGCTTCGGCACGGCCGATCTGGCGGCCCTGCGCCCGGGGATCGTCCATGTCTCGGTCAACTGCTTCGGCTCGGGCGGCCCTTTCGGCGGCCGCGCGGGCTGGGACCAGGTGGCGCAGGCGGTGACCGGGCTGGCCCATGTGCACGGGCAGGGCAGCGGCGCGGGCCATCCGCAGCTGATGCCGGTCTTCGTCTGCGACTTCCTCGCGGGCTACCTGGCGGCCTATGGCACGATGCTGGCCCTGGCGCGGCGCGCGCGCGAGGGCGGCAGCTACCGGGTGCAGGTCTCGCTCTGCCAGGCGGCGATGTTCCTGCTGCGGCGCGGCCGCACAGAGGGCTTCGCCGGGGCGGCGGGCGCGCCCTCCGCCGCAGAGGCCGTGGCCTGGATGACCGAGGTGCCGGGCACGCCCTGGGGCGATCTGCGCACCCTGTCTCCGGCGCTCGGGATGGCGCAGACGCCCTGCCGCTGGGCCTCGCCGCCGCCCGCGCCGGGGCAGCATGCGGCGGCCTGGCGCGCGGAGGCCATGGCATGACCGAGAAGCTAGTGATCATCGGCGCCGGGATGGCGTCGGGGCGGGCTCTGGAGGAGCTGTTCTCGCTGGCGCCCGATGCCTACGAGGTCACGCTCTTCAAT
>NZ_VATA01000053.1 GCF_005870025.1 Poseidonocella sp. HB161398 | reverse complement strand
ACCGCGCTCGGCATACCCGTCACTGTGGCCGTAGGATAAGTCCGTCCGGGGAAAGGGGAACCGCGCTCAGCCCCCGATTTGTGCAACAAGGCCCACTCAGGAACGTTTCGGCAGAGTTTATCACGGACAAGAAGCTTTCACCTACTGAAAGCGAATGTTCGATTGCAGAGAATTCCGTGAAGTTTCCGCCGAGTGTACTGGTCTTGTCGGCAACTTCGCTTGTGCTTAGCTCTTCCACCCTGTCATTTAGAGACTTTTGAATGGAGTTCATATTCGTCCGCAGGAGGAAGAATTGAGCCATATCGCCCAGTGTGACCGATCCCATCTTAAATCCTCATCAGCCAGTCAAGCATCTCGTCAATGGTCTCCACGACCCGAGCATTTGCGGCATAGGCCTGTTCGATAATAAGCAGGCGTTGCATTTCCGCGTCTGTGTCCACCCCGCCGGCCAGTTCCAGCTGCTTGAGGCTGTCATACTGCACCTGCGAAAACACCAGAACTTGCTCGGCAAGTTCCAGTGAACTGCCGATATGGGAGTTCAGGTCAGCGGCAAGGGTCGCGGCCGTGCGGGCGGTGCCGCTGAATGCGCCGGAACTCGGGATCGCCTGGTCGGTCAGCGCGCCTGAAAGCCGGATCAAAAGGGCCGATCGCCCCTCGGGACCTTGGCTCGCTGCCCCCAACCCGTCACGGAGTCGCCAGACCTGTCCCCCCTGAGCCGGGTCCACAAGCGCATTCATCTCGATCCGCTGCGCCAGCCCGGTTTCGTCCGCGGAATTGAACTTCGCCCCGCCATCAGTCAGCAAGCCCGGCGCCGTAGCCGCAAGCGTGACATCGACCGACGGGTCCTCGAACCGCTCGATCAGGTCGCGTGCGAACCCATCCAGCTTGGCCTGGAGCTCCACGGAGGAGTCATCCCTGACGTCGAACAGCCCCTGAAGCGTTCCTCCGGCGATGGCGCTCGACGAACTGCCGGTATCGACTGCCCTGCCGTCGATTTCGAGCCCGGAAAGCGTTCCGCCGGAAAGCGTCATATGGGCCGTTATCGTCGCGGTTTCGGAAAAGCTGACGGCAACTGCCTTGCCGTCGAGAAGAAACTGTCCGCCGCGCGTCATCAGGGCAATCGCGCCGTTCGGACGGTCGATCTCCGTCACCGGCACGATCTTGCCAACCTGGTCAACCAGAGCCTGCCGCTGATCCAGCATGGCAGACACGTCATGATCCAGAACGACATGGCGCTGGATCGACTTGTTGAGCTTCTCGATCTGCTGCAGCGCGGAATTTAGAGACTCGACCTGGGTGCCGATATCTGAGTCGGCACGCATGCGTTCGGTCTGGACCGCTCTTCCCAGCGTGTTCAGATGCTCCGCCACCGAGGCAAGGTTGCTCGTGACTGCCAGAAGCTGAGGCGCGCTCTCCGGGGCACGGGTCGCCTCGGCCAGCGAAGCTTCGAGCTGGGCGATCCGGTCCGATAGCGACCCGGCTTCGTCCGGAAGGCCCACGGCGCGCTGCATGCGGGTGAAGAAGGTCTCGCCGGTCGAGGCATAGGCCAGTTCCGCCTCGAGCTTGCGCCGGTCCGAGATGAGGATCTTGTCGACCATGCGGGTGATGCCCAGGACCTGGACGCCGCCCTCGTCCCCGGCCGACCGCGGGGCGAGGACGGCCTGGCGGACGCCGTAGCCCTCGGTCATGGCGTTCGAGATGTTCGAGGCGGCCACATCGGCCAGGCGGGAGCTCGAGGTCAACCCCGAGAGGGCATTCGATAACGCACCTGATAAACTCATGATCTAAGGGCCCTTCCGGCTGGCCTGTTCAGCGCTTGATATTGGTGGTTTCCTGCAGCATCTCGTCCACGGTCTGGATGACCTTGGCGTTGGAGGTATAGGCCCGCTGCGTCTGGATCAGGTCGGTCAGCTCGTTGGCGACGTCAGTCGCGGATTCCTCGCGGGCGTAGCTGACGATGTCGCCGGTCGGGCCGTCGCCGGCATCCCAGAGGAAGTAGGACCCGCTTTCGTTCGAGATCTGGTAGGTCTGGTTGTCGAGCGAGACCAGGCCGTTCGGGTTCGGCATGTCGACCAGCGGGATCTGGTAGATCTGGCGGGTGATGCCGATGTCGTAGAGCGCGTGGACATACCCGTTCGCATCGACCTCGACCTGGATCATGTTGCCGACCGCGGAGCCGTCCTTGGAGATGTTGACCGGGGCGAAATTGTCCGCGAGCTGGGTGATCCCGTCTGCATCGTTCAGCTGCCCGATCGTCACTTCGATCGGCCCGCCCGCGACGGGGATCTCGATCGTGCCATTCGTGGCGTCATAGGTCCCGCCGGTCACCGTGGTCACAGAGGCAAGCGTGCCGCCGGCCGTGCGCGTGTCGTTGAAGGTCATCACGTATTCGCCGATGACCGTCGAAGACGGGATCGTCGCGGAATCGGTGATGACCATCGACCATTCATTCGAGGCCAGCCCGCCTGAGGCCGCGGTGGGACGGAACTCGAAATTCAGCGATTCAGACGTGCCGAGGTTATCGAAATACTCGATATTGAGGACCTCGTAATCCTCGGTCGGATCGATGCTCGCGAGCTCCGTCGAGGTGGCCGGCAGGTTGAGGCCCAGGGACATCTCCGTGGTCGGCTCGCCGCCAAACTGGTTGACGTTGATCTTGATCGGCTCGAGCCCGTCATGCGTGTCGCGCGGATAGGTCGGGATCGTGCCGTCGGGATCGGCGGGCCAGCCCAGAAGAACCAGCCCCGTCTCGCTTTTGAGATAGCCCTCCTCGTCCGTCCGGTAGGAGCCGGTGGTCGAGAGCATCATCGGGAACTCGCCATTGTCGACCTTCACCGCGGTTTCGGTCGTGACCGGCAGCATGCCGCGGCCGCGCACGGCCAGGTCGGTCGAATTGCTGGTGGTGATCAGCGGGCCCGCCTCGTCGATCAGCCGCCGCGTCGTGACCCGCACCCCGCCTGCCGAATAGCTGCCCCCGGTGCCCGAAATGACCATCGAATGGAAGTCCGCATCGGCGCGCTTGTAGCCATAGGTGCTGGAATTGGCGATATTGTCGGAGATCGTCGCGAGCTTTGTCGCGTTCGCGTTTAGCCCCATGACTCCCGCATTCAGGGAGGAGGAAATCGTCATCGGCTGCGCCTTTCTGCTTCAGCTGGAACTGTCCCCCTGAACCTATCAATCTTGAGCTTAATGCCGCGCTAACGGATACAATTGGACCGATAATCCGGTCAGATATCATTCCGCAGGAGGGTGATCACGATGCGGTTGTTGCGCAGTGCCATCGGGTTCGGGACGGCGTGCTTGCGATCGGCGAAGCCGGTCACTTTCTGTATCCGCTTCGCCGGAAAGCCGTAGCGCTCGATCATCTCGCGCGCGACCTGCGCGCGGGCCATGGAGATCTCCCAGACCGGGTTGTCGGCCACGACCAGGGGCCGGGATGCCAGATGCGCGGATACCGAAATGTCGTTGCTCGCGATCCGCGACGCCTCGAGGATATGGCGGACCGCGACGCGCAGCTCGTTGGTGGGATCGTTGCTGCCCGGCCAGAAGAGCTGCACCTCCGGCGTCTCGAAGATCTCGAAGACGAGGCCCTCCTCGGTCAGCCGGCTGATGACATGGCGCATCTTCTGCAGCTGCGCCATGCTCTCGCCGCCGCGGGCCTGGAGCTGCTCCAGCAGGTCCTTGGCATCCTGGAGCCGCGCCTCGCGCGAGCCCTCCTGCACCGGTTTCGCGCTGGTATCGACGCCGAGCGCGCCGCGCGACTGATTCTCCGTGGTCGGCCGTTCCAGCGAGGCGCCGGAGCCGGTCTGGGGCATCACGTCCTCGGAGAACACGCTGTCGCCCCAGAACTGGCCGTCACCGCCGCCCGAGACCTTGTTGATGGGTATCGTCGGCGAGAAATAGTCCGCCAGGCCCTTGCGCTGCTTCTCCGTTGTGGCGTTGAGCAGCCACATCAGCAGGAAGAACGCCATCATCGCGGTGACGAAATCCGCATAGGCGACCTTCCAGGCACCGCCGTGATGGCCATGCCCGCCGACGACCTTCTTTTTCTTGATGATGATCGGTGCGAGATTTTCGGTCGACATGTTTAGAACCTGACGCTGTCGCCCGACTGACTATCAGCGAGCAATAAATGCAGGCTTAACCAACACGCGGCGTCAGGTCCGGCAGCAGGCCCCGGACATGCGAAGGCCAGGCCCGTTTCCGGACCCGGCCCTGGATGTTCGCCCTGGCGGCTATCAGCTGCCGGAGGTCGAAGAGGTGGTCGAGGTGGTGGTGCTCGACGAGGAACCGCTGCCGCCCAGGCCGATCAGGGCTGCAGCAACAGCTGCGGCTGCGGTGCTGATGCCGACCTTGGCTTCGCCGCTGAGCTCGTCACCGGCACCCGCCTGGGTCACGGCGATGCTCGCCGCTGCGCCGTTGGCGGACTGGGCTTGGGCAAGGCAGGGCGCAGCCATCGCTGCGAGAAGGGCAAGTGCTGAAAGCTTCGACATGACGTACTCCAATCAATAGGACCTGTTTGAGGATAAACTAACACAAAAGTAATTCGAGTAAACGATTGCTTGCCGGAGGTTTCGGCTCATCGCGGCGTTTTGGGCGAACTTGTTGCCGCAGGGACGCTCATGACAGCCCGACCTGCGCGCCGAGCCGGTCGAGCCTGTTCGGACTGCTCAAGTTTTGGGTCCTTTTTGCCATGATTTCAGCGAAAGCATGCCGGTCTTCCTCCGGCAGGCTGGCGCCGAGCCCGGCAAGATATGATTCGCTCAGCTCCGCACGCTCGGCGAGGTCGAGTTTCAGGAGCGGCACGCCGAGCTCCAGCAGGGCGGCGGGGGCGCGGTGGGTGACATTGCCCGCGACGCACCATTCCGCGGCCATTTCCGGGCCCTGCGCCGGATCCGGCGCGGCAGCAAGTTCGGGGCGTTCCGCCACTCTCTGGCGGATCACGTCGCAGCTGGCGATGGTCTCGCGCGTGAAGCCGGCCCGTTCCAGCTGCCGCGAGAGGGCGATCTCGCCCAGGATCACCGTGGCCGGGCGCAGCTCCGTCGGGCGGTAGCGTTCCCAGAAGCGGCGGAAGCGCGGATCGCGGACGCAGCGGCCGGAGAAGGACAGGCAGAAGGAGGTCTGGTGCGGGCGCAGCTCGGTGCTCTCGGTCGCGCTGCAGATGTCGCTGGGACTCTCGAGCAGCCTGCGGACGAAGCCGTCGAGCCCGGACGAGACGCAGAACACGCTGTCATTGATGAGGACGAGCCGTTCCAGATCGGGGGCGATGCGCCGGACGAGGTGGATGCCGCAGCGGTAGCTTCCGAAATCCCGGCCGAAATTGCGCCGCTCGACATAGCAGTCGACCGGCAGGCGGACGCCGCCCGAGGCGAGGGACCCGGCATTGACGGAGATGACATAGGCGCCCTGGCGGCGCAGTGCGAGGATCAGGCCCAGCGTGTCGGCTCGCGGGCGGCCGTCCTGGTAGAGCGCGACGAGCGCCACGGGACCGCCGCGATAGGGCTCCTGCCAGAGCGGCACGGCCGCCTGCCCGGTTCCCCGCAGGCGGCGCAGCAGGTCACGCAGCACGAAGGCAGGCAGCAGGAGCAGCCGCATGAGCCAGAGACGCACCGTACAATCCTCATGAATAACTTAACCTTTTGTTAACATAAGGCGAGCACCTGGTCCAGCCGCGCAAAGCGGCGCGCTCTCTCTGCGCGTGCGTCCTTTTAGCCGTGGGCCGAGCGCAGGTTTATTTGCTACCGCTAGGCCGAGAATAAGATGGAGTGCCGCTGTGCATGTAGAGAAGACCGATCTCCCAGGGGTGTTGCACCTGGTGCCGAAACGGTTCGGCGACAGCCGTGGATTCTTTTCCGAGGTCTATAACAAGAAGACGGCCGTGGAGATCGGAATTCCCATGGAATTCGTGCAGGATAACCACTCGCTCTCGCGCGAGGTCGGTGTCGTGCGCGGCCTGCATTTCCAAGCGCCCCCCCACGCCCAGGACAAGCTCGTCCGCGTCGGCGCGGGCCGGGTGCTCGACGTCGCCGTGGACATCCGCAAGGGCAGCCCGACCTACGGCAAATGGGTCGGCGTGGAACTCTCCGCCGAGCGCGGAAACCAGCTGTTTATCCCGGCCGGCTTCCTGCACGGCTTTGCCACGCTCGAGCCGGATTCCGAGCTGCTCTACAAGTGCTCCGACGTCTACGCGCCCGACTGCGACGGCGCGGTTCGCTTCGACGATCCCGATATCGGCATCGACTGGGGAATGGACATCTCCGCGGCCATCCTGTCCGACAAGGATGCCAAGGCGCCGTATCTCAAGGACTTTGACAGTCCGTTTGTCTACGAAGGTTGAAGGTAATGAAAATTCTGGTAACCGGCGGTGCCGGGTTCATCGGTTCTGCAGTTGTCCGCCTGGCCGTCGCCCGCGGCCATTCCGTTGTGAATGTCGACGCCCTCACCTATGCCGCCTGCCTCGACAACGTCGCTTCGGTGGCCGACAGCCCGCTCTATGCCTTCGAGCAGGCTGACATCTGCGACGGCGCGGCGCTCAAGCGCATCTTCGACACCCATAAGCCCGACGCGGTCATGCACCTGGCGGCGGAATCCCATGTCGACCGCTCGATCGACGGCCCGCGCGCCTTCATCGAGACCAACATCATGGGCACCTACGAGATGCTGCAGGCGGCCCGCGCCTACTGGACCGAAGCCGGCAAGCCCGAGAGCTTCCGCTTCCACCACATCTCGACCGACGAAGTCTTCGGCTCGCTGCCGCATGATCCCGAGGTGAAATTCACCGAGGACACGCCCTACGACCCGCGCTCGCCCTATTCGTCCTCGAAAGCCTCCTCGGACCACCTGGTCCGCGCCTGGCACGAGACCTACGGGCTGCCGGTCGTGCTGACCAACTGCTCGAACAACTACGGCCCCTTCCACTTCCCCGAGAAGCTGGTGCCGGTCATCATCCTCAACGCGCTGGCCGGAAAGCCGCTGCCGATCTATGGCGACGGCTCGAATGTCCGCGACTGGCTGTTCGTCGAGGACCATGCCGACGCGCTGCTCCTCGTCGTCGAGAAGGGCGAGCTGGGCCGCTCCTACAATATCGGCGGCGAGAACGAGAAATCGAACCTCGACCTGGTCAAGACGCTCTGCGCGATCCTCGACCAGAAGCAGCCGAAGGCCTCGGGCTCCTATTCCGACCAGATCACCTTCGTCACCGACCGCCCGGGCCATGACGCGCGCTACGCGATCGACCCGAGCCGCATCCGCGAGGAGCTGGGCTGGAGCCCGTCGGTCACCGTCGAGGAAGGCCTGGAAAAGACCGTGCAGTGGTATCTCGACAACGAGACCTGGTGGCGTGCCCTGCAGGACCGCCAGGGCGTCGGCGAGCGCCTCGGCAAGGCCGGCTGAGGAACACCCATGAAACTCCTTGTCTTCGGCCGCAACGGCCAGCTCGCGACGGAAGTCCAGCGCCGCGCAGGCGGACATGTCCTTGACGTGCAGGGCAGCGACAGCGCGGACTTCACCGATCCGGCCGCCTGCGCCGCGATCGTCGAGGCCAGCGATGCCGATGCGGTGATCAACACCTCGGCCTACACGGCAGTCGACAAGGCCGAGAGCGACGAGGACACCGCGCGGCTGGTGAATGCCGAGACCCCGGCGCGGCTCGCTGCCGCGGCGGCGGCCAAGGGCATTCCCTTCGTCCATGTCTCGACCGACTACGTCTTCGACGGCACGGGCGAGACGCCCTTCGCGACCGGCCACCCGACGGCGCCGCTCGGCGCCTACGGGCGCACCAAGCTGGCCGGCGAAGAGGCGATCCGCGCCGCTGGCGGGACGCATGCGATCCTGCGCACTTCCTGGGTGGTCTCCTCGCATGGCAACAACTTCGTCAAGACCATGCTGCGGCTCGGCCGCGAGCGGGACCGGCTGACCATCGTCGCCGACCAGGTCGGCGGGCCGACCCCGGCTGCCGCACTGGCCGATGCCTGCCTGGCCGCCGCCGAGCAGCTGGCCGCGGATCCCTCGAAGACCGGCACCTACCATGTCTCCGGCGGTCCCGATGTCAGCTGGGCCGATTTCGCCCGCGAGATCTTCTCGCAGGCGGGGATCACCTGCGAGGTGGCGGACATCCCCTCCTCGGACTTCCCCACGCCGGCAAAGCGGCCGCTGAATTCGCGCATGGACAACAGCGCGACCGAAGCCGCCTTCGGCCTGAAACGGCCGGACTGGAAAGCCGGGCTTGCCGACATCCTGGCGGATCTGGCCGAGCAAGACGCGTGATCGGATGTCCCGGAGTCTGAGATATGCTGCCGGGACCTTCCGCCCCATCGCGGAGAACCTGACCCACGGGTTCGCGGCGCAGCACGCGCTGGAATTCTACCGGGCGAAGGCGGTCTACACCTTCATCCCGAAGAATGCCTGCTCGACGCTGCGCTTCGCGCTGGCGCGCGCCAACGGCGCGGTCAGCTCGCCGGTGCAGATCGACTGGATCCACCACAACAACTACACGTTCCAGGCGGACCAGCGCTCGCTGCAGCAGGCGGACTTCACCTTCACCGTGCTGCGCTGCCCGTTCCGGCGGCTGGTCTCGGTCTTCCTCGACAAGATCGTCAACCGCTACCACAATTTCTGGTTCGCCTTCCCGCAGGAAGACGGGCCGATCATCCCCGGCGACGTCACCTTCCGGATGTTCGTCGACCGGCTCGCCCGCTCCAAGCTGAGCGCCGACATCCACTGGCGTCCCCAGGTCGATTTCCTCGTCTACGAGGAATACGACCGCTGGATTCCGCTGGAGGGCTTCTCCTCGCACCTGCCCGCCCTGTCGCAGCGCCTCGGCCAGGAGATCCTCGACACCCGCGCGCTTCTGCGCCACGACACCAGCCGCTTCGAGCCCGCCCCGGACGGCCGCTATGCAGACACCCCGATCCGCGAGATCGAGGCGATGCAGGCCAGGGGCATCGCGCCCCGGGGCCGCCAGCTCTACGACGAGACCCTCGCCGGACTCGTCGCCCATCTCTATCACGCCGACCTTTCCCTCTATGTCGAGAAATTCGGCACCGAGAGCGTTCTCTTCCCCCGCTTTGCCGGGGGAGCAATCGACCAGTAGGAGTAAATTCAGTGACCCAGCGCAAAGGCATCATCCTCGCAGGCGGTTCCGGCACCCGGCTCTACCCGATCACCCGCGGGGTGTCGAAGCAGCTCTTGCCGATCTACGACAAGCCGATGATCTACTTCCCGATTTCCGTGCTGATGCTGGCCGGCATCCGCGAGATCGCGATGATCACCACGCCGCAGGACCAGGAGCAGTTCAAGCGCACGCTGGGCGATGGCAGCCAGTGGGGCATCAAGCTGGAATACATCGTCCAGGCCAGCCCCGACGGCCTCGCGCAGGCCTATATCCTGGCCGAGGACTTCCTTGACGGCGCTCCCTCCGCGATGTGCCTGGGCGACAACATCTTCTTCGGCCACGGCCTGCCGAAGCTCTTGGCCTCGGCCGACAGCAAGGATGTCGGGGGCACCGTCTTCGGCTACCGCGTCGCCGATCCGGAGCGCTATGGCGTGGTCAAGTTCGACGGCGACGGCAAGGCCGAGCAGATCATCGAGAAGCCCGAAGTGCCGCCCTCCAACTACGCGGTCACCGGCCTCTACTTCCTCGACGGCACCGCGCCCGAGCGCGCCAAGCAGGTGAAGCCCTCGCCGCGCGGCGAGCTGGAGATCACCACGCTGCTGGAAATGTACCTGCATGACGGCACGCTGAGCGTGGAGACCATGGGCCGCGGCTATGCCTGGCTCGACACCGGCACCCATGGCTCGCTGCTTGATGCGGGCAACTTCGTGCGGACCCTGACCGTGCGCCAGGGCCAGCAGGTCGGCTGCCTCGAGGAAATCGCCTACGAGCAGGGCTGGATCGACCGCGAGCAGCTCACCGAGGCCGGAAACGTCTACAAGAAGAACGATTACGGCAAGTACCTGCTCACCCTCGCCAAGGAGTGAGCCACACGGTTGCCTCGAGCGACGGCGCGCCCCATGTCTTCGGACGGGCGCGCCAAATGCGCTTTGGAGGTGATTGACATGCGATACCTGGTCCTCTCTGCGGCGCTGGCCGCTGCCCCCATGGCGATGGCCCAGACCCAACCCGATCCCGAGACGGAGTTCCGTCTCGAGGAGATGGACGGCGCCCCCTACGAGGGCGACGTGACCCTGGTCTTCCCCGAGGAGGAACGGATCGCCGGACAGGGCCCCTGCAACCGCTTCATGGGCCGCGTGGTCTGGGACGGCGAGTCCATGTCCATCGGTCCGCTCGTCGCGACGATGATGGCGTGCCCCAATCTCGATGCCGAGAAGACCCTGCTGAAGGCGCTCGAAGCGGTCGAGACCGGCGTGCTGACCGGCGACGAGCTCCTGCTGACCACTTCCGAGGGCGGCACGCTGCTCTACCGCGCGGACGCCGCGCCCGAGTGATCCCGGCCGAGCAGCGCGACCAGCCGCTCCCGCGAGGCGGGGAAGGGCCGGCCGCTCCATTGCGGCGTCACGTGCTTCTTCAGGAAATGCCCCGTGGTCGAGAGCGCCTGCGCGATCTCGCCATCCGGGGCGGGCCCCTGCCCCTTCAGGCAGTCCGGCAGCGGCAGCAGCCGGTCCGCCCAGTCGCCCGCCGCCTGGCGGCTGACCGCGCGGCCGGTGCGCGGCGAGACGAAGCAGAGCTCCTCGTTGGTGCCGCGCACCGCGCAGCGGTCGAGCTCCAGCCCGTAGCCGAGCGCCTCGAGCAGCGCGAGCTCCCATTGCAGATAGGCCAGCGTCCAGGCCGGGGTCAGCGGCATCACGTCGAGAAGCGCCGTCGTGCGCTCGTAGAAGCCCGGCAGGTTCAGCCGCTCGGGCAGCGCATAGGCCAGGAGCCCGGTCACGGCCGAAAGCCCCGCCAGCGTCATCCGGTCGTTCATCAGGAGCGCGGCGCGGTCCCGCTCCAGCTCGGCGGTGAAGCTGCCCATATGGCCCTCGAGCCGCGCCCGCCAGTGCAGCGCCAGCAGGTTGCCAGGCTGCAGCACCGGCGACATGCGGCGGCTCTGCCCGCCGCGCAGGATGCCTGCATGGCGGCCGTGCCCGGGGGTCAGCACCTCGAGGATCGCCGCATGCTCGCCATGCGGACGGCTTGCGATGAGGATGCCCGGTCCCTGCCATTCCATGGCGACAAGATAGGCGCGCGGCTGCGGGGATGGAAGCGGCTCAGCCCCGCCCGGCCATGATCCGCGCCAGATCGGCCGCGCCGCGCGCGCCGAGCCCGTCGATCACCCCCTGGCGGTCGGCGGCATCGCGGTTCTGGCTGAGCTTCGACTTCGCCAGCACCCGCTCCGGCGCGATCCGCAGGGCGACGATGTTGCCGAGCATCCCTTCGATATAGCCGGCGGGCGCATCGGCCATCTTCCAGGCGGCATCGCCATTGGCCTGCCGCTCGTGCGTCCGGGTCAAGAGCGCCACCGCCTGCCGCTTGGCCTGCGGCTCATGCGAGAAGGAGATCCGGCCATGGACATGCACGGCCTGGTAGTTCCAGGTCGGCACCACTTGGTGGTGCTCTGCCTTGCCGGGATAGTCATTGGCCGAGACATAGCCGTCGGCGCCGCGGAAGATGGCCAGCACCTCCTGCCCCTCGGCGATCAGCCGGTGCATGTCATTGGCCAGCGCCGCATGGCCGATCAGCGTCCCGTCCGGCGCGGCCAGGAGCGGCAGGTGGTTCGCCGCCAGCCCCTCCGCCGTCATCGCCACCACCGCGGCCAGCGGCGCGCCCGCCAGCACCTCGGCAATGGCGGCAGGGTCGCGTTCCTCGAAATGCGGCGGGATGTACATGGCGCCCCTCAGGCCAGCGAGGGGTCGTCGAGCAAGCAGCGGCCGTCGCGGCTCTCCAGCTCGATCACCCACAGATCGCGGTCGCGCCCGGTCTCGCGGGCGATCCGCGCGTCGATCTCGAATTCCGGCTCCTGCATGGTGCGGACCCAGTCGCGCCGGTCCGCCATCAGGTCGTACTGCCGTTCCCAGAGCTCCGCCGTGCCGTCGAGCCGGGCGACCTTGACCCAGACCGCCCCGGCCGTGGCATCGCCCTTCTGGACGACATAGGCCGGGATGTTCTCCAGCCCCAGGCGGGTCATGTAGGCGCCGACCCAGACCCCGGTGGCCAGACGGCTCACAGGTCGCCGTCGCGGAAGTCGAGCCCCATCTCGCCATAGCGCTCGGCCTCGTCCAGCCAGTTCGGCCGCACCTTCACCTGCAGGAAGAGATGCACCCGGCGCTCCAGGAATTCCTCCAGGTCGACCCGCGCCGCCTGGGAGATCGCCTTGATCGTCTCGCCGCCCTTGCCGAGCAGGATTCCCTTGTGGCCGTCGCGGGCGACATAGATCACCTGGTCGATCCGGGTGGAGCCGTCCTTGCGGTCCTCCCAGGACTCGGTCTCGACGGTCAGCTGGTAGGGCAGCTCCTGGTGGAGCCGCAGCGTCAGCTTCTCGCGCGTGACCTCGGCGGCGATCATGCGCATCGGCAGATCGGCGATCTGGTCCTCGGGATAGAGCCAGGGGCCCTTCGGCAGCTCGGCGGCCAGCCAGTGGCGCAGGTCGTCGACGCCATAGCCCTTCTCGGCCGAGATCATGAAGGTCTTGGCGAAGGCGAAGCGCTCGTTCAGCTTCTGGGTCAGCGACAGCAGCACCGGCGCCTCGACCCGGTCGATCTTGTTGATGGCCAGCGCGACCGGCTGCGCGGTGCCGCGCTCCGCCAGCGACTCGAGGATGCGCTCCACCCCCTCGGTGACGCCGCGATGCGCCTCGACCAGAAGGACGATCAGGTCGGCATCCGCCGCCCCGCCCCAGGCCGCGGCGACCATCGCGCGGTCAAGCCGGCGGCGCGGGCGGAACAGGCCCGGCGTGTCGACGAAGACGATCTGGCTGTCGCCTTCCATCGCGACGCCGCGGATCCGCGCGCGGGTGGTCTGCACCTTGTGGGTGACGATCGAGACCTTGGCCCCGACCATGCGGTTGAGCAGCGTGGACTTGCCGGCATTGGGCTCGCCGATCAGGGCGACGAAACCGGCCCTCTGGCTGGTCATGACTTCGATCCTTTCAGCCGCGCCAGCAGATCGCGCGCGGCGGCCTGTTCGGCCTGGCGCTTCGATCCGGCACTGGCCGTCGCAGTCTCGCCCGAGTCGAGCCTTACGGCAATCCTGAACTGGGGCGCGTGGTCCGGTCCTTCGCGGCCGGTAATCTCGTAATGCGGCGGGGTCTGGCCGCGGGCCTGGGCCCATTCCTGCAGCGCCGTCTTGGGATCGCGGGCATCGGCCTTGACCGAAGTGATCCGCCCGCCCCAGAGCCGCAGCACCAGCTCGTGCGCGGCGCGGAAGCCGGCGTCGAGATAGACCGCGGCGATCACCGCTTCCAGCGCATCGGCCAGCAGCGCGTCCTTGCGCCGCCCGCCCGAGAGCATCTCGGACCGGCCCAGCCGCAGCACCTTGCCCAGCTCGATCTCGCGGGCGACATCGGCGCAGGTCTCCTTGCGCACCAGCGCGTTGAAGCGCGGCGCCAGCACGCCCTCGGCCGCCTTGGCATCGGCGCCGAGCAGCGCCTCGGCCATCACGAGCCCCAGCACCCGGTCGCCCAGGAACTCCAGCCGCTCGTTATTCGGCTGGGTCTGGGACGAGACCGAGGCATGGGTCAGCGCTTCCTTCAGAAGGGCGGGCTGGGAGAACTGGTGCCCGATGCGGGCGGAGAAGGCTTTGGTATCCTGGGACTGGCTCACTCGAGCGCCTTGAAGAAACGGTCCTTGCGCCAGGTCCAGAAGTAGAAGATGGACCGGCCCGCGGAGGAGAACATCACCCGGTCGGCACGGCCGACCAGGTTCTCGAAGGGGACGAAGCCGACGCCATGCGCGGTCTGCGGCACGCGGCTGTCATTGGAGTTGTCGCGGTTGTCGCCCATGAAGAAGAAATAGCCGTCCGGCACGGTATAGACGCCGGTATTGTCCAGCGACGTGGTGCGCGTGTCGAGGATATAGTGGCTGCGGCCGCCCGGCAGGGTCTCGCGCAGGCGGGTCTTGACGCAATCCGCGCCCATCCCGACCATGCCGTTCGAGCAGATCGGCACGCCGCCCATCGGGCCCTGCGGCTCGAAGGTCTCGACGAAAGTGCCCGCATCCTCGGTCTTCACTTCCTCGCCATTGATCCAGAGGCGGCCGTTCTTCATCTGGATCTGGTCGCCCGGCAGGCCGATCAGCCGCTTGATGAAGTCCTGGCCGGTCACCGGATGGCGGAAGACGACGATGTCGCCGCGCTCGGGCTCTTTGGCCATGATGCGGCCGTCGATGAAGGAGCACATCGAGGCGAAGGGGCAGGAATACTGCGAATAGCCATAGGCCATCTTGTTGACGAAGAGGAAATCGCCGATCAGCAGCGTGTCCTTCATCGAGCCCGAGGGAATCCAGAAGGGCTGGAAGAACAGGGTGCGGAACACGCCTGCGATCAGGAGGGCGTAGACGATTGTCTTGACGGTTTCGACAATCCCGCCGTCCTTCGATTTAGCTGCCATGGCGGTCTGTCCTCTCCGCATTATCCCGGCGCTTCTTGCGCACCGGGCAGTGCACTGTCAAGTTGCCGCGCCCGGCAGGTCAAGCGGGCGTGACCCCCAGGACAACCGCTTGGCCCGGCGTCAGCTTTCCAGGGGACGCGCCTCGATCACGACGAAGGCCTGCGCCCAGGGATGGTCGTCGGTCAGGGTGACATGCACCACCGCCTCGTGGCCCGGCGGGGTCATCGCGGCCAGCCGCTCCGCCGCCCAGCCGGTCAGCTCCATCACCGGCTGCCCGGTGGAGAGGTTGCGCACCGCCATGTCCTTCCAGGAGATGCCCATGGCGAGCCCGGTGCCGAGCGCCTTGGAGCAGGCCTCTTTCGCCGCCCATCGCTTGGCATAGGTGCCGACGACATCGCGGCGCCGCTCGGACTTGGCACGCTCGGTCTCGGTGAAGACGCGGGTCTTGAACCGGTCGCCATGGCGCTCCAGCACCCCGGCGATCCGCTCGATATTCGCCAGATCCGTGCCGATGCCCAGGATCATGCCCGTTCGGCCGCGACGCGGCGCGCCACCGCGCGGAAGAGCAGGTAGCCGACGATCAGAAGCGTCGCGGAATAGATCGCGATGGTCCCGAGGAATTTCAGCAGCAGCCCCGGCGGCAGCGAGCCCGGGGTCGCCCCGGCCAGCAAGAGCCCGATCACCCCGAGCCCGAGGAAAGTCAGCGTGCCCCAGATCGCCATCGACACGGCGCTGCGGCGGCACAGCGCATCGCCCGGCGGCACCCCGCCCGAGCGGCGGCCGCAGAGATTGCCCTCGATCCCGACCGCGGCGGCGATTGTCAGCACGCCGATGGCGGCCTGCGGCAGGCCGAAGCCCGCCAGATGGCGCAGCGTGCCGTTGAGGATGGCGATGACGATCGACAGGCCGATCAGCGAAAGGGCGAAGCGCAGCGGCTGGAAGGAATAGCTCATCTCCGGGCCTCAGGCGCGCGCGGCGTCCATCAGGCGGCGCATCTCGCGGATGGCGCCCTCGAGCCCGGCGAAGATCGCCTCGCCGATCAGGAAATGGCCGATATTCAGCTCGCGCATCTCCGGGAAGGCCGCGACCGGCGCGACCGTGTCATAGGTCAGCCCGTGCCCGGCATGGACCTCGAGCCCCAGCGCATGGGCATGGGCGGACATCGCGCGCAGGCGTTCCAGCTCGGCATCGCGCTCGGCGAAGCGGCCCTCGGCATGGGCGTCGCAATAGCCGCCGGTATGCAGCTCCACCACCGCCGCGCCGATCCGGGCGGAGGCCTCGATCTGGGCGGCATCGGCGGCGATGAACATCGACACGCGCGACCCGGCCTCGCGCAGCGGCGCGATGTAGTCCCCCAGCCGTGCCTCGTCGCCGGCCACGTCGAGCCCGCCCTCGGTCGTGCGCTCCTCGCGCCGCTCGGGCACCAGGCAGACGGCATGCGGGTGGATGCGCAGCGCGATCGCCTGCATCTCGGCCGTCGCGGCCATCTCGAAATTCAGGGGCACCGACAGTCCCGCGGCCAGCCGTTCGATATCGGCGTCGCGGATATGGCGGCGATCCTCGCGCAGATGCGCGGTGATGCCATCCGCCCCGGCCGCCTCGGCCAGCTTGGCCGCGCGCAGCGGATCGGGCACCGCCCCGCCGCGGGCATTGCGCACCGTGGCCACGTGATCGATATTCACCCCGAGGCGCAGACGCTCTGTGGCCATGACGGAATCCCCTTGCTTGTGCCGCCTTGCGGGTAGCGCGGGAGCAAGGGCGGAGGCAAGCGCCAAGGCCGCCGCAGCGGCCCCTGCCCCCCGGCTACTTCACCATGGCGCCCGAGCGGATCTTCAGCCGGGCCTGCAGCTTCTGCTTGAGCAGCCGCGACCGGCGCCGCTGGTAGGCGTCGATCACCGGATGGGCCAGCGCATAGGCCGCGCTTGCCACGATCAGCCCGTTGATCGCCCCGCCCAGCATGTAGGGCACGAAGATCTCGTGATTGAATTCGGCAAGGTTTTCCCAATGCGCCTCGGTGCCATTGAAGATCGACATCATGTTCCACCAAAGTTCGCCGCTGGCTTTCTTGAAGGCCAGCATCAGAACGTGGAAATGGAAAAGCGACTCCCGCCCGAGGAGAAAATTGCCGGTGAACATGCTTCCGGCGGCAATCAACGGAAACGTCACTGGATTGCCGATGAAAGTTGAAAAAATTGCAGCGACCACATTTCCGCGCAAAAGCCAGGCGATGAAACCGGCCATGAAGAAATGCAGACCGAAAAGCGGCGTGAAGCTGATGAAGATGCCCGCCGCCATTCCGCGCGCGATCCGGTGCGGCGGGTCGGGCAGGCGCTTCAGCCTGTGGTACATGTAGTTGAACGCCCGGCCCCATCCGCCCGGCGGATAGACCGCCTCGAGGATGATCCGTCCCGTTCCGCGTTTTTCCCGGCGCTTGAACACCAAACTTCACCCTACGCCTTGACCGCCCGGAAGGCGGATCACCCCAAGCCGTTCATTTCCTTGTGCTTCGCGCCGCCGCTGCGAAGCCCTCATCCGCACCGGAAGGCGCGGCTCAGGAGATTTCCCCGGATTCCCGTTGCCGACGGACCTCTGCCACGTTGGTATCTGCCTCGAGAGCGGTCATCACGCGATGAAGATGTTCCACGTTGCTGACCTCGACTTCAAGCATGGCCCTGTAAAAATCCGGTTTCCGCGCGACGAATTCCACATTGGATATGTTGGCCTTCTGCTCGCCGATCAAGGTGCAGACCCGGCCCAGGACCCCGGCATCGTTGGACATCGTGATCTCCAGCTCGACGCCGAAGGCGGCCGAATGGCGCCCGGGCTGCCAGTGGAGGTCGACCCAGCGGTCCATCTGGTCCTCGTAATCCGCCAGCCGGGGGCAGTCGATCGCATGCACGACCACGCCTGTGCCCGGCTGGGTGATGCCCACGATCCGCTCGCCCGGGACCGGACGGCAGCAATTGCCCCGCGCCCAGCTCTGGTCCTCGTCGAGGCCCAGGACCGCGCGGCGCATCTCGACCAGCTCGCCCTCGGCCTCGGCCAGTTCGGGATAGACGGCGGTGACGACCTTGCGCGCGGTGATCTCGCCCGAGCCCAGCCGCGACAGCAGCTCCTCGTGGTCGCTGCCCAGGCCGAGATTGCGCGCGGCGGTCATCAGCGACTTGTCGGTGGCCTTCTTGTCGATATTGGCGAAGGCGCCGCGCACCAGTTCGCGGCCGAGCTTGATGAAGCGGTCCCGCTGCGCCTCGCGCAGCGCACGGCGGATGGCGGATTTCGCCTTGCCGGTCACCGCGATGTCGATCCAGGTCACCTGCGGGCTCTGTCCCTCGGCGGTGATGATCTCCACCGACTGGCCGTTCCTCAGCCGCGTCCACAGCGGCACGCGCGCGCCGTCGACGCGGGCGCCGACGCAGGCCAGGCCGATGCGGGTATGGATGGCGAAGGCGAAATCCAGCGGCGTGGCGCCCTTGG
This sequence comes from Poseidonocella sp. HB161398, assembly GCF_005870025.1. Lineage (GTDB taxonomy): Bacteria > Pseudomonadota > Alphaproteobacteria > Rhodobacterales > Rhodobacteraceae > Mangrovicoccus. Next base: position 25,204 of record NZ_VATA01000053.1, on the reverse strand, counting down.
GAAGCTTGATGACCTCGCCCTTCGGGGTGAAGCAGAACACCTTGTCGGCGTACATTTCCAGCTTCACCGTCTCGAAGAACTCGGCGACATCGGTCCCGGCCTCGAAATACTCGGCCAGCCCGCCGACCCAGGCGGCCGGATCGACCGAATAGGGGTTCTCCATCGGCTCGCCGTCCTTGTAGGACCAGTGCGCGGCGACGCCCTTCTCGGCGACCTCGTGCATCTCGCGGGTGCGGATCTGCACCTCGACGCGCTTGCCGTCACGGCCCAGAACGGTGGTGTGCAGGCTGCGGTAGCCGTTCACCTTGGGCTCGGAAATGTAGTCCTTGAACCGCCCCGGCACCGCGCGCCAGCGGCGGTGGATCGCGCCGAGCGCGTGGTAGCAGTCCATCCGGGTCTCGGTGATGACGCGGAAGCCGAAGATGTCGGACAGCCGGTTGAAGGTCTCCTCCGTGTCGCGCTGGCCCATCTTGCGCCAGATCGAGTAGGGACGCTTGGCGCGGCCGTAGACCGTCGCCATGATGCCTTCCTTGGTCATCTCGCCCGAGATGTCGTAGCGGATCTTCTCGACCTCGTTCTCCGCGGTGCCCTTCAGCCGCGCCATCCGGCGCAGCACCGACAGGCGGGCATCGGGGTTGAGCACCTGGAAGGAGAGGTCCTCCAGCTCGTCGCGCATCCACTGCATGCCCATCCGGCCGGCCAGCGGCGCGTAGATGTCCATGGTCTCGCGCGCCTTCTTGACCTGCTTCTCCTGCGGCAGCGACTTGATCGTGCGCATGTTGTGGAGGCGGTCGAAGAGCTTGACCAGGATGACGCGCATGTCCTTCGACATGGCGACGAAGAGCTTGCGGAAGTTCTCGGCCTGCTTGGTCTCGGTGGAGTTGAGCTGGAAATTCGTCAGCTTGGTGACGCCGTCGACCAGATCCGCGATCTCGGCCCCGAAGAGCCGGACGATGTCGTCGCGGGTGGCGGTGGTGTCCTCGACCGTGTCGTGCAGCAGCGCGGTGATCAGCGTGGCGTCGTCGAGCCTCTGCTCCGCCAGGAGGCCCGCCACCGCGACGGGATGCACGATATAGGGCTCGCCCGAGCGGCGGAACTGCCCCTCATGGGCGTCCAGAGCATAGGCATAGGCCGCGCGCAGGCGCGACTCGTCGGCGCGCGGGTTGTAGGACCGGACCCGCGCGACCAGATCGTCCACCGGCATCAGCGGCTCGTGCCGTGCCGGCGGCGTGCTGACCAGGTTATCGCTCAGATTGGGCTTCCATCAATGCGCGCAGGAGCTTCTCGTCGGTCATGTCGTCGTCATCGGGCTTGTCGTTCTCGACGCCCATGAGCAGCGACATCGCGTCGTCCTCCGGCTCGTCCACCTCGATCTGGGTCTGGTGGCTCGCGATCATCCGCTCGCGGAGCTCCTCGGCGCTCTGCGTTTCCTCGGCGATCTCGCGCAGCGAGACGACCGGGTTCTTGTCGTTGTCGCGATCGACGGTCAGCGGCGATCCGCTGCTGAGCTCCCGCGCCCGGTGGGCGGCGAGCATCACCAGTTCGAACCGGTTCGGCACTTTGTCCACGCAGTCTTCGACAGTGACTCGAGCCATGTGATTCGTCCTTGATCCTCGTTTAGGGAAGCATGCCTTATAAGGAGGTTCTGTCCGGATCACAAGGCTGCGGGTGACACGCCGATTTTACCTCCCGTCGCAATTTTACCTCCCGCCCAGGGTGCAGGCTCTGCGTCCCTTGCACGCAAGGCAGATTGGTGTTCACTTGATTTTAATGCATTATTGGGACCTATCGCAGTCATGCGCAAATTCTCGCTGGGAAATAAGCTCCCTCTGGACTATCATTTTTATTACGGGGTATTTTATTGCCGCCCTGGGCGAACGCGGCGGAATGTCAAATCCGGTTGCGGCAAGCTTGCTTTTCACTAAGTTTGCAGCGTTGGCCTGACGCTTCCAGCAACAGCTCAGGCGACACATTTGGGAAGGGACTTGAATGTTTTATAGAGACGAACGGCTCGCGCTGTTCATAGATGGTTCGAACTTGTATGCCGCCGCCAAAGCGCTGGGGTTCGACATCGACTACAAACTGCTGCGGCAGGAATTCATGCGACGGGGGAAACTCCTGCGTGCATTCTATTATACTGCGCTCCTGGAAAACGACGAGTATTCGCCGATCCGCCCCCTTGTCGACTGGCTGCACTACAACGGCTTCACGATGGTCACCAAGGCGGCGAAGGAATACATCGACAGCCAGGGCCGCCGCAAGGTGAAGGGCAACATGGACATCGAGCTGACGGTCGATGCCCTCGAGCTGGCCCCCTATGTGGACCATGTGGTCCTGTTTTCCGGTGACGGCGACTTCAAGCCGCTGATCGAGGCCCTGCAGCGCAAGGGGAAGCGCGTGTCGGTGGTTTCGACGATCCGGTCACAGCCACCGATGATCTCCGACGACCTGCGTCGCCAGGCGGACAACTTCATCGAACTCGACGAACTGCGCGACGTTATCGGACGTCCGCCGCGGGACGCCCGGCCTTCCGACAATGCGACTGTCTCGGAAAGCTCCGAAGCCTGAACAGCCAGGGCCGCGGGCTGGTGACAAGTCCGCGGCCCCGGCCTATGTTCCGGTCAGTGATGCCATGAGCCAGTGACCGGAAACCCCATGCAGACGCCGCCCCTCAAACTCTACCTCGCTGCGCCGCGCGGATTCTGCGCCGGCGTCGACCGCGCCATCAAGATCGTCGAGCAGGCGCTCGAGAAATGGGGCGCGCCGGTCTATGTCCGCCACGAGATCGTCCATAACCGCTATGTCGTCGACGGGCTGCGCGCCAAGGGCGCCGTCTTCGTCGAAGAGCTCGACGAATGCCCCGACGACCGCCCGGTGGTGTTCTCCGCCCATGGCGTGCCGAAATCCGTGCCCGCCGCCGCCGCCAAGCGGCAGATGCTCTATGTCGACGCCACCTGCCCGCTGGTCAGCAAGGTCCATATCGAGGCCGAGCGCCATGCCGAGGAAGGCCTGCAGATCATCATGATCGGCCATGAGGGCCATCCCGAGACGATCGGCACGATGGGCCAGCTCCCCGAGGGCGAGGTGCTGCTGGTGCAGACCGTCGCCGATGTGGCCGGGGTCGCGCCGCGCGATCCCGAGCGGCTGGCCTTCGTCACCCAGACGACGCTCTCGGTCGATGACACGGTCGATATCGTCGCCGCGCTGCGCGCGCGCTTCCCGGCGATCATCGGGCCGCACAAGGAAGACATCTGCTACGCCACCACCAACCGCCAGGAGGCGGTGAAGGCGGTGGCGCCCAAGGTCGATGCGCTGCTGGTCGTCGGCGCGCCGAATTCGTCGAATTCCAAGCGGCTGGTCGATGTCGCGCGCCGCGCGGGCTGCAGCTATTCGCAGCTGGTCGAGGGCGCGGACCAGATCGACTGGCGCGCGATCGAAGGCGCCCGCGCGATCGGCATCACCGCCGGCGCCTCGGCGCCCGAAGTGCTGGTCAACGAGGTCGTAGACGCCTTCCGCGCGCGCTACGACGTGACCCTCGAAGGGGTGGAGACCGCCACCGAGACGGTGGAGTTCAAGATCCCGAGGGTGCTGCGGGAGCCTGCATGAAGGACACCTACGGCACCAGGTTCGACCAGATCCCGCCCCTGGCGCTCTGGCTGGGCCTGGCCGGACTTGCCCCCTTCCTCTGGGGGCTGCTGACCGGGCTCTCGCCCGCGCTCTTCGATTTCGGGCTGGACGTGCTGGGGCCGCGCTTCGTCGGGCTGCACCTGCAGGTCTCCTACGGCACGGTGATCCTCTGCTTCCTCTCGGGCGCGCTCTGGGGCTTTGCCTCGCGCAGCGCCGGGCCCTGGCGCAATACCGGCCTGGCGCTCAGCGCCCTGCCCGCGCTCTGGGCCTTCCTCTTCGTCGGCGGCGGTGCCGAGCGCGCGGCCGTGGTGCTGATCGCGGGCTTCGTGCTGCAGCTCGGGCTCGACATGCTCTTCGACCGCCAGGGGCTGACCCCGCCCTGGTGGATGCGGCTGCGCAACCTGCTGACCCTGCCCGCCGTCGCCTGCCTGACCGCCGGGCTGCTGGCGTGACGGGGGCCGACGCCCGCACCCTCGCCCTTTATGACGCGCAGGCGCGCGACTATGCCGAGCGCTTCGGCGGCACGCGGCCGTTTCCGCGGCTGGAGGCCTTCCTCGACCGTGTGCGCCCCGGCGGCCGCGTGCTCGATCTGGGCTGCGGGCCCGGCCATGCCGCCGCGCGGATGCGCGAGCGCGGCTTCCTGCCCCTGCCACTCGACGCCTCTTCGGGCATGGCCGCCGAGGCGAAGCGGCGCTACGGGCTCGATGTGACCGTCGCCGGGTTCTCCGCCATCGCGGAGCTCGGCCGGTTCGACGGGATCTGGGCGCATTTCAGCCTGCTCCATGCCGAGGCGGCGGCCCTGCCCGGCCATATTGCCGATATCCATGCCGCCCTGGCGCCCGGCGCGCCCTTCCTGATCGCGATGAAGACCGGGACGGGCACGGCGCGCGACAGCCTCGGGCGGCGCTATGCCTATGTCACCGAGAAGGCGCTGGCCGATCTGCTCCGCGACAGCGGGTTTTCCGGGCTGGAGATTGACACCGGCGCGGATGAGGGGTTTGACGGCACCCTCTCCAATTTCGCGATCGTGACAGCCCATGCCTGACCTCTTTGCCTATACCGACGGTGCCTGCAGCGGAAATCCCGGACCGGGCGGCTGGGGGGCGATCCTGATCGCCCGCGACGGCGATGCGGTGGTCAAGGAGCGCGAGCTCAATGGCGGCGAGGCGGAGACCACCAACAACCGCATGGAGCTCCTGGCGGCGATCTCGGCGCTGGAGGCGCTGAGCCGTCCGAGCAAGCTGACTGTCGTCACCGACAGCGCCTATGTGAAGAACGGCATCACCCAGTGGATCGAAGGCTGGAAGCGCAAGGGCTGGAAGACGGCCTCGAAGGCACCGGTCAAGAATGTCGACCTGTGGCAGCGGCTCGACACGGCACGGCAGCGCCATGACGTCACCTGGGACTGGGTGAAGGGCCATGCCGGACATCCCGAGAACGAGCGCGCCGATGCGCTGGCCCGGGCCGGGATGAAGCCGTTCAAGCCCTGACTTTCCCGCCCTGACCGGCCGTTGCGGGGGCCGGAAACGAAGAGACCCCGGCTCAAGGCCGGGGTCCCGCGGGTCTTGTGGCTGAGGCCGGAGATCACTCCTCGGCGTCGGCCTTTTCCTTGGCCAGCTCTTCGCCGGTGGCCTGGTCGACCATCTTCATCGCGAGGCGCACCTTGCCGCGGTCGTCGAAGCCCAGCAGCTTGACCCAGACTTCCTGGCCCTCTTTCAGGACGTCGGACGGGTGGTTCAGGCGGCGGTTCTCGATCTGGGAGACATGCACCAGGCCGTCGCGCTTGCCGAAGAAGTTCACGAAGGCGCCGAAATCGACGATCTTCACGACCTTGCCCTTGTAGACCTTGCCCTCTTCCGGCTCTGCCACGATCGAGTAGATCATGTCATAGGCCTTCTGGATGGCCTCGCCATTGGCGGAGGCGATCTTGATCACGCCGTCGTCGTTGATGTCGACCTTGGCGCCGGAGGTTTCCACGATCTCGCGGATCACCTTGCCGCCCGAGCCGATCACTTCGCGGATCTTGTCGGTCGGGATCTGCATGGTCTCGATGCGCGGGGCATGGGCCGAGAATTCCTGGCGGCCTTCCGACAGCGCCTTGCCCATTTCGCCGAGGATGTGCATCCGGCCGTCCTTCGCCTGGGCGAGGGCCTGCTCCATGATCTCGGGGGTGATGCCCGCGACCTTGATGTCCATCTGCAGCGAGGTGATGCCGTCTGCCGTGCCCGCGACCTTGAAGTCCATGTCGCCGAGGTGGTCCTCGTCGCCCAGGATGTCGGTGAGAACGGCGAACTGGCCGTCATCCTCGAGGATCAGGCCCATGGCGACGCCGGCCACCGGCGCCTTCAGCGGAACGCCCGCATCCATCATCGACAGCGAGCCGCCGCAGACGGAGGCCATCGAGGAGGAGCCGTTCGACTCGGTGATCTCGGAGACCACGCGGATCGTGTAGGGGAAGTCGGTCGCGGCCGGCAGGACGGCCTGCAGCGCGCGCCAGGCCAGCTTGCCATGGCCGATCTCGCGGCGGCCCGGGGAACCGACGCGGCCCACTTCGCCGACGGAATACGGCGGGAAGTTGTAGTGCAGCAGGAAGTTCGAGCGCGAATTGCCGTGCAGCGCGTCGATGATCTGCTCGTCCTCGCCGGTGCCCAGCGTGGTCACGACCAGGCCCTGGGTCTCGCCGCGGGTGAACAGCGCGGACCCGTGGGTCCGGGGCAGGATGCCGACCTCGGAGACGATCGGGCGGACCGTGGAGCGGTCGCGGCCGTCGATCCGGGCGCCGCCGGCGATGATGTCGCCGCGCAGGATCGAGGATTCGAGCTTCTTGAAGGCGGAGCCGAGATTGGCGTCGGCCAGCTGCTCTTCGGTCAGCGCGGCCTTGATCGCGTCGCGGGCAGCGGAGATCGCGGCGGTGCGCTCCTGCTTGTCCTTGATCGCGAAGGCGGCGCGCATCTGGGTCTCGCCCGCGGCCTTCACGGCGGCGTAGAGATCGGAATAGTCCGGCGCCTGGAAGTCGAAGGGCTCTTTCGCGGCGTCCTCGGCCAGCGAGATGATCGCGTCGATCACCGGCTGCATGGCGTCATGGCCGAATTTCACGGCGCCCAGCATCTCGGCTTCCGAAAGCTCGTAGGCTTCGGACTCGACCATCATCACGGCTTTCTTGGTGCCGGCGACGACCAGGTCCAGACGCTGGTCCGGCTTGGTGCGCAGGTGGTCCATGTCGTCCACGGCCGGGTTCAGCACGTATTCGCCATCGACGAAGCCGACGCGCGCTGCGCCGACCGGGCCCATGAACGGCACGCCCGAAATCGTCAGCGCCGCCGAGGCCGCGATCATCGCGACGATATCGGGGTCGTTGACCAGGTCATGGCTCAGGACGGTGCACATCACGAGCACTTCGTGCTTGAACCCCGGGACGAAAAGCGGGCGCATCGGACGGTCGATCAGCCGCGCGGTCAGCGTCTCCTTCTCGGAGGGACGCGCTTCGCGCTTGAAGAACCCGCCGGGGATCTTGCCTGCTGCGTAGTATTTTTCCTGGTAGTGCACGGTGAGCGGGAAGAAGTCCTGCCCTTCCTTCGCGGCCTTCGCGAAGGTCACGTTCGCCATCACGCTGGTTTCGCCCAGGGTGGCGATGACGGTGCCGTCCGCCTGACGGGCGACCTTGCCCGTTTCCAGCGTGAGCGTCTCCTCGCCCCACTGGATCGATTTCTTCACTTCGTTGAACATCGGCTATCCTGTCTGGAATCCATAGGCCCTCCTATCGATCCCGTTTCATGTATGGCGGCCCCATTGCCGCCGACCCCTGTCATCTTCCCACAACGCCGGGGTCTTTGCGTCACGTCTCAGATTGCGCTGCAATACAGGAGAACGGCCTTCGCGGAAAGCCAAAAGGTGTTAACGCCGCCCCTCGGCGCGCGGGGCGGCGGCGGGCCGCCGGGGCCCGGAACGCAACCGGCGCCCGGGCTTTTCAGCCGCGGGCGCCGGGTGGCGGCGGGAACGCAGCGCGCGTTCCCGCTATGTCGTCAGCGGCCCGGCTCAGATGCAGGCGCTGTTGCGGAAGACATGCTCGACCAGCTTCTCGCGGCGCAGGCCGCGGGCGTCGAGCTCTTCGTCGGACATGCGCTGGAGACGCTCCAGTTCCTTGAAGCGCGGATTGGCTTCTGCCATCCACACCAGGCCGCGGCCGAAGGCTGCGAAGAAGCTTGCGATGCCCGCGAAAAGACCGGGGCGGTGAGAAATCGTTGCTGCGTGTGCCATCTGGAACTCCGTGAGTTTGCAACTATCGGGGTTCCTCCCTTGCCACCCAACTTAGGCCAAGGCGCGGTTTGCAACCACCTCCAAGCCGGCAGTGCCGCGTTGCAGCATACGCATGGGCGCAAGATTCTATCGCGCCAGAACCCGGTTCACGACCTTTGCGTACCGGGCCGCGACCGCCTCCCGGGCCAGATGGGCGCCGCCGGCGACCACATGGCGCCCCCGCGCCCAGACATCGGCCACCGCGACCTCGCGCCCGAAGATCCAGCGATCGAGCATCTGGTCGCCCGACACCCCCAGCCCCAGCGGATCGCCGAGCCCCACCAGATCGGCCGCGGCGCCCGCCGCGATGCCCGGTGCCTCGCCGCCGAGCGCCTGCGCCCCGCCCGCCAGCGCCCCGGCGAAAAGCTGCGCCCCGGTCGACCCCGGCGCCGTGGCCAGCGCGTTGCGCTCGCGGCGGATCAGGCGCTGGCCGTATTCCAGCACGCGCAGCTCTTCGGCCAGATCGATGCGGACATTCGAATCCGTGCCGATGCCGAAGCGCCCGCCCGCCGCCAGGAAGTCCGGGCCCGGGAAAATGCCGTCGCCCAGATTGGCCTCGGTCACCGGGCAGAGCCCCGCCACTGCGCCGCTTTCCGCCAGCGCCCGGGTCTCCGCCGCGATCAGGTGGGTGGCATGGATCAGGCACCAGCGCGGGCCGATCTCCACCTCGCCCATCAGGTACTCCACCGGGCGGCGGCCCGAGAAGGCGAGGCAGTCCTCGACCTCCTTCACCTGCTCGGCGACATGGATATGCACGGGCCGGTCCGGCAGGGCCGCCGCCAGGGCATGCAGATCCTCCGCCGTGGCCGCGCGCAGCGAATGCGGCGCATAGCCCACCACATCGCCGTCGCGGCGCATCCCGTCGCAGGCCTCGACCAGCCGCAGAAAGGCGTCGCGGCCATGCAGGAAGCGCCGCTGCCCCTCGACCGCCGGGGCGGGGCCGAAGCCGCCATGGGCATAGAAGACCGGAAGATGGGTCAGCGCGATGCCAGTCTCCGCGGCGGCGGCGAAGATCCGCGCCGACATCTCGGCCGGGTCGTCATAGGCCTGCCCGTCCGGGGCGTGATGCAGGTAGTGGAACTCGCCCGCGCGGGTATAGCCCGCCTCCAGCATCTCGACCTGCGCCATGGCGGCGATCGCCTGCGCCTCGTCCGGGTCGAGCGACAGGGCAAAGCGGTACATCATCTCGCGCCAGGTCCAGAAGCTGTCCCGCCCCGGCCCGCGCGCCTCGGTCAGCCCGGAAAAGCCGCGCTGGAACGCATGGCTGTGCAGGTTGGCCATGCCCGGAATCAGGCAGGCGACGCGCTGCCCCTCGCCGCCCGCGCCCGGCGCGACCGAGGCGATCCGCGCGCCCTCCAGCACCACCGCCACGTTTTCCGCCCATCCATCGGGCAGAAGCGCCCGCTCCGCGATGATTTTCATGCTCTGTCTCCGCCTGTCGGTCCGCAGGGGCTTTCCTGCCCGCCTTTCGATATGTATATACTTTTGCAGACAACAGGGAAAGCCGGAACGGACGCGATGCGCAGAATTTGGACTAATGCCCGTGTGATCACAGGGCTTTCGGACAGCCTGGACCCCGAAGAGCTGGAGATCCTGACCGAGTCGGGCCGCGTTCTGGAGGTCGGGACCGGCCTGCCGCGCGACGGCGCCGAGGTGACGGATTGCGGCGGCGCGCTGCTGACGCCGGGGCTGGTCGACTGCCATACCCATCTGGTCCATGGCGGCGACCGCGCCTTCGAATGGGAAATGCGGCTCGACGGCGCCTCCTACGAGGAGATCGCGCGGGCAGGCGGCGGCATCGCCTCCACCATGCGCGCCACGCGGGCGCTGCCGGTCGAGGCGCTGGTCGAGACCGCTCTGCCCCGGCTCGACCACCTGCTGGCCGAAGGCGTCTCCACCGTCGAGATCAAGTCGGGCTACGGGCTGGAGATCGAGGCCGAGCTGAACATGCTGCGCGCCGCGCGGCGGCTGGCCGAGCTGCGTCCGGTGCGTGTGATCACAAGCTGGCTTGCCGCCCATGCGCTGCCGCCCGAATACAAGGGCCGCGGCGCCGACTATATTGCCGAAGTCGCCATTCCCGGGCTGGAGCAGGCCCATGCCGAAGGCCTGGCCGATGCGGTGGACGGGTTCTGCGAGGGCATCGCCTTCTCGGCCGCCGAGCTGGAGCCGCTCTTCGCCCGCGCCGCCGAGCTGGGCCTTCCGGTCAAGCTCCATGCCGAGCAGCTGACCCATCAGGGCGGCACCGCCTTCGCCGCCGGGCATGGCGCGCTGTCGGTCGACCATCTGGAATACGCCACGCAGGAGGACGCCGCCGCCATGGCCGCGGCCGGCTCGGTCGCGGTGCTGCTGCCCGGCGCCTACTACATGCTGCGCGAGGAACAGGTTCCGCCGGTGCAGGCCTTCCGCGAGGCCGGGGTGAAGATGGCGCTGGCCACCGACTGCAACCCCGGCACCTCGCCGATGACTTCGCTGCTGATGACCATGAACATGGGCGCGACGCTCTACCGGATGACGGTGCGCGAATGCTTCGCCGCCACCACCCGCAACGCCGCCCAGGCGCTCGGCCTCGCCGGCGAAACGGGTGTGATCACAAAAGGCGCCTCGGCCGATTTCGCGCTCTGGCGCGCGGAAAGCGTCGCCCAGATCGCCAACCGCATCGGCTTCAACCCGCTGAAAGCGCGGGTCTTCAAGGGAGAACTCGTCTGATGGCCGTCACGCTCACCCCCGGCAGGGTCGATCTGAAGACCCTGGCCGATATCTACTGGTCGGGCACTGCCGCGACGCTGGATCCGGCCGCCCTGCCCGCCATCGAGGCCGCCGCGGCGCGCATCGCGCAGGTCGCCGCGGGCAAGGACCCAGTCTACGGGATCAATACCGGCTTCGGCAAGCTCGCCTCGATCCGCATCGCCGCGGAGGATGTCGAGACCCTGCAGCGCAACCTGATCCTCAGCCATTGCTGCGGCGTCGGCCAGCCGCTGGCCCCGGCGATCGTCCGGCTGATCCTGACGCTGAAGCTGATGTCGCTCGGCCGCGGCGCCTCCGGCGTCCGGCTGGAGCTGGTGCGGCTCCTCGAGGGCATGCTCTGGGCGGGCGTCCTGCCGGTGATCCCCGAGAAGGGCTCCGTCGGCGCCTCTGGCGACCTCGCGCCGCTGGCGCATATGGCCGCCGTGATGATCGGCGAGGGCGAGGCCTTTCTCGATGGCGAGCGGATGGCCGGGGCCGAGGCGCTGAGCCGCGCCGGGCTTGCCCCGGTGGTGCTGACCGCCAAGGAGGGGCTGGCGCTGATCAACGGCACGCAGGTCTCGACCGCGCTGGCGCTGGCCGGGCTCTTCCGCGCCACCCGCGCCGTGCAGGCGGCTGTGATCACAGGCGCGATGTCGACCGATGCGGCGATGGGCTCCACCGCGCCGACCCGGCCGGAAATCCACGCGCTGCGCGGCCATCAGGGGCAGATCGACGTCGCCGCCAGCTTGCGTGCGCTGCTCGATGGGTCCGAGATCCGCGAAAGCCACCGCGAGGATGACGAGCGGGTGCAGGATCCCTACTGCCTGCGCTGCCATCCGCAGGTCACCGGCGCCTGCCTCGACCTGCTGCGCCAGGTCTCGGTCACGCTGGAGATCGAGGCCAATGCCGCCACCGACAATCCGCTGGTGCTGTCCGACGGCTCGGTGGTCTCGGGCGGGAACTTCCATGCCGAGCCGGTGGCCTTCGCCGCCGACCAGATCGCGCTGGCCGTGGCCGAGATCGGCGCCATCTCCCAGCGGCGCATCGCCATGCTGGTCGATCCGGCGCTGAATTACGGCCTGCCGGGCTTCCTGACACCGGCGCCGGGGCTGAATTCCGGCCTGATGATCGCCGAAGTGACGACTGCCGCGCTGATGAGCGAGAACAAGCAGCTGTCGCATCCGGCCAGCGTGGACTCCACCCCGACCTCCGCCAACCAGGAAGACCATGTCTCGATGGCCTGCCACGGCGCGCGGCGGCTTTTGCAGATGACCGAGAACCTCAACTGGATCCTCGGGGTCGAGGCGATGACCAGCGCGCAGGGCATCGCCTTCCGCGCGCCTCTGGCCACCTCGCCCGCGCTGGCAAATGTGATCACAGCCCTGCGGGACGAGGTGCCCGAGCTCGGCCCAGACCGCTTCATGGCGCCCGATCTGGACGCCGCCGGCCGCCTGATCGCCGATGCCGTCCTGGTCGATGCCTGCGGGCTGGCCCTGCCGGAGGTGTTCTGATGCATCCCGTCACCGTCACCCGGGGCGATAGCCCGCTGGTCCTCGGCTTTCCCCATACCGGCACCCATGTGCCCGACGCGATCCGCGCGCAGATGAACGGCGAAGGCCGGCTGCTGCGCGACACCGACTGGCATATCGAGTCCCTCTACCGCGACCTGGTGCCGGGCGTGACCGCGGTGCAGGCGAATTTCCACCGCTACGTGATCGACGCCAACCGCGATCCGGCGGGGGTCAGCCTCTATCCCGGCCAGACCACGACGACGCTGGTGCCCACGACCACCTTCGACAATGCGCCGATCTGGGAGACCGCGCCCGGCGAGGCCGAGATCGCCGAACGCCGCGACACCTGGCATGCCGCCTATCACGCCGCGCTCGAGGCCGAGCTGCAGCGGGTGAAGGCGATCCACGGCGTCGCGATCCTCTATGACTGCCACTCGATCCGCTCGGTCATCCCCTGGCTCTTCGAGGGCGTGCTGCCGGATTTCAACATCGGCGACAACATGGGCGAGACCTGCGATCCGCGCATCACGGCCGCGGTCCGCGCGCGCTGCGACGCGTCCGGGCGGACTGTGATCACAAATGGCCGCTTCAAGGGCGGCTGGACCACGCGGCATTACGGCCGCCCCGGCGAGGGCCTCCACGCCGTGCAGATGGAGCTGGCGCAGTCCTCCCATCTGGCGTCCGAGGACCCGCCCTTCGGCCTCGACGCACAGAAGGCCGAGCGCCTCCGCGCCACGCTCAAGGACATTCTGCAAGACCTGATCGACCTCGCGCCGTCTCTCGCGCGCTGAAAGGACATCCGATGACCAATCCCCGCCACAATATCCGCGACGTCTTCCCGCCCACCGGCACCGAGCTGAACGCCAAGTCCTGGCTGACCGAGGCGCCGCTCCGGATGCTGATGAACAACCTCCATCCGGACGTGGCCGAGAAGCCGCACGAGCTGGTCGTCTATGGCGGCATCGGCCGCGCGGCCCGGACCTGGGACGATTTCGACACGATCGTGGAAAGCCTGAAGGACCTGGAGGCGGACGAGACGCTGATCGTCCAGTCGGGCAAGCCGATCGCCATCATCCGCACCCATGCCGACGCGCCGCGCGTGCTGATCGCCAACTCGAACCTGGTGCCGGAATGGGCCACCTGGGAGCATTTCAACGAGCTCGATCGCAAGGGCCTGATGATGTACGGCCAGATGACGGCCGGGTCCTGGATCTATATCGGCGCGCAGGGCATCGTGCAGGGCACCTACGAGACCTTCGCCGAGGCCGGGCGGCAGCATTACGGCGGCGACCTGAAGGGCAAGTGGATCCTGACCGGCGGCCTCGGCGGCATGGGCGGCGCGCAGCCCTTGGCCGCGGTCATGGCCGGGGCCTGCTGCCTGGCGGTCGAATGCGACGAGACCCGCGCCGATTTCCGCATCCGCACCCGCTATTGCGACGAGAAGACCCGCGATCTCGACGAGGCGCTGGCGATGATCGAGCGCTGGACCCAAGCGGGCGAGGCGAAATCCGTCGCGCTGATCGGCAACGCGGCCGATGTCTTCCCCGAGATCCTGCGCCGGATGGAGGCGGGCGAGCCGCTGCCGAACGGGCGGCCGGACATCGTCACCGACCAGACCTCGGCGCATGACCCGTTCCGCGGCTACCTGCCCGCGGGCTGGTCCGTCGCCGAATGGCGCGCCCGCCAGGAATCCGAGCCAGAGGCAGTGGCGAAAGCGGCGAAACAGTCGATGAAGGCGCATGTCGCGGCGATGGTCGGCTTCTGGAATGCCGGCGTGCCGACGCTGGATTACGGCAACAACATCCGCCAGATGGCCAAGGAAGAGGGGCTGGAGAACGCCTTCGCCTTCCCCGGTTTCGTGCCCGCCTATATCCGCCCGCTCTTCTGCAAGGGCATCGGCCCGTTCCGCTGGGCGGCGCTTTCGGGGGACCCGGAGGACATCTACAAGACCGACCAGGCGATGAAGGAGCTCTTCCCCGAGAACGAGGGGCTGCACCGCTGGCTGGACATGGCGCGCGAGCGGATCGCCTTCCAGGGCCTGCCGGCGCGGATCTGCTGGATCGGGCTGGGCGACCGGCACCGGGCGGGGCTGAAATTCAACGAGATGGTCGCCTCGGGCGAGCTGAAGGCGCCGGTGGTGATCGGCCGCGACCATCTGGATTCCGGCTCCGTGGCCTCGCCGAACCGCGAGACCGAGGCGATGCGCGACGGCTCGGACGCCGTGTCGGACTGGCCTTTGCTGAACGCGCTGGTCAACACCGCCTCGGGGGCGACCTGGGTGTCGCTGCACCATGGCGGCGGGGTCGGCATGGGATTTTCGCAGCATGCCGGCGTGGTGATCTGCGCCGATGGCACGCCCGAGGCCGCCAAGCGTCTGGAGCGGGTGCTGTGGAACGACCCGGCCTCGGGCGTCTGGCGCCACGCGGATGCGGGCTATCCGGAGGCGATCGACTGCGCCCGCGCCAACGGCCTGCGCCTGCCGCGGATCCTCGGGTGAGCGGCTGGGAGCCCTGGAAGAACGGCGGCGGGCGGACGCGGACGCTCGCCAGCTTCCCGCAAGGGGCCGGGCTCGACAGCTTCCTGTGGCGGATCAGCCTGGCGGAGATCGCGCGCTCGGGCCCGTTCTCGGCCTTTCCGGGGGTGGAGCGGCTCTTCACCCCGGTCGCGGGCGGTCCCGTGCGGCTGGTGATCGACGGGCGAGAGGTCCTCGCCCGTCCCGGCATCGCGCCGCTGCGCTTCGACGGCGCGGCGGAGGTCCATGCCGAGCTGGCCGGCGGGCCGATGACGGTGCTGAACCTGATGTGCCGCCCGCCCTTCCGCGCCGAGGTCTCGCGCGGCGCGCTGCCGCCCGGGGCGAGCTGGCAAGGCGCGCTCTGCCTCGAGACGCTGGACCTGGCGGAGACCGCCTCCGGCCCGGCGCTCGGGATCGGGCTCTACGGCTGAGGCCCCGGAACCCGGGCGCCTCCCGGCACGTTGGCGCGGCGACAGCCAGAACGGAGAGCGACATGACCTCGATCTACGATGCCATCACCGCCGATCACGACACCCACCGCAAGCTGCTGGACACCATCGCCGGAACCTCGGGCGACACCGCCGAGCGCCGCGAGGCCTGGGCCGCCTTCTACAAGGACATCAAGTCCCATTCGGCCGCCGAGGAGGAGACCTTCTATTCCAGGCTGATGTCGAAGACCTGGGGACAGGATGCGGCGCGCCATTCGGTGCAGGAACATGCCGAGATGGACGAGATCCTCGAAGAGCTGAACGGGATGGACATGTCCTCGCCCGGCTGGCTGGCCCGGTTCAAGACGCTGAAGCACGATTACGAGCATCACATGGAGGAAGAGGAGGACGAGGTCTTCGCCCGCGCCCGCGAGGTGATCGGACGCGAGCATGACGACCGGTTCGGCCGCGACTTCCTGGCCCGCAAGGAGAAGGAAGAAGGGCTCGTCGCCGAGAAGCGCGAGGACCACCTGGCCGACTGAGCCGGGCTCAGAGCGGGGCGAGCGGCACCGCCTCGAGCGTGTCCTTGAGCAGCCGCGCGCTCTGCGCCAGCGCCTCGGTCTCGGCCTCCGAGAGCATGGGCACCAGCTCTGACAGCACGCCCTGCGCGCCCAGCACCCGCGGCAGCGACAGCGGCACGCCGGAGACGCCCGCGACCGAAGGCGTCATTACCGAGACCGACTGCACCGAGTGGTCGTCATCGGCAAGCGCCTCGACCAGCCGCGCCAGCCCGCCGCCGATGCCGAACCAGGTGGCGCCCTTGCCCTCGATGATCCGGTAGGCGGCGCGGCGCACCGCCTCGTCGATTCCGGCGCGCACCGCGTCGGTCAGAGGGCGGCCGAGCTGATCGGCGGCGGCGTCGAGGGTCAGCGAGCCGACCCGCGCCGAGGACCAGGCCAGCACCTCGCTGTCGCCATGCTCGCCCAGCACATAGGCATGGACCGAGCGCGGCGAGAGCCCCAGATGGCGCGCCAGCAGGTCGCGGAACCGCGCGGTGTCCAGAACCGTGCCCGAGCCGATCACCCGCCCCGGCGGCAGGCCGGTCAGCCGCTGGGTGATGCCGGTCATCACGTCGACCGGGTTCGAGGCGATGAGCAAGAGCGCGTCGGGCGCCGCCGCCATGCACTCGCCCAGCACCGCGCGGAACACCTCGGCATTGCGCGCCAGGAGGTCGAGCCGCGACTCGCCCGGCTTCTGCCCCACCCCGGCGGCGACGATCACGATCCCCGCCCCCGCCAGATCCGCCGCCGTCCCCGCCCGGACCTGGGTGGCCGAGCCGAAGGGCATGGCATGCGAGATGTCCTCTGCATGGGCGCGGGCCAGCGCGGCGTTGCGGTCGACCAGCACGATCTCCCGCACCTGGCCCTGCAGCGCGATCGCGTAGGCGGCGGTGGCGCCGACCGCGCCCGCTCCGATGATGCCGAGTTTCATCGCTTGTCCTCCCTGGCGGATACCGGGCGATGATACCGCTACCAGCCGCCGCTCCGGCTGCGGCAAGCCCGCGCGGCGGCGGGATCAGCCGCGCTCAGCCGCCATGCGGGCCGAACTCGGCGACGAGCTGGTGGAGATGGCCGGGATAGCTGAGCCGCACCCAGGTCACCCAGTCGCCCTCGATCCGGGTCAGGCGGAGGATCTCCAGGCAGGCCTCGCCCGGGGTCAGCTCCAGCTTCTGCGCCAGCTCCGGCCCGGCATTGATCGCGCGGACATGGTGGCGGGCCTGGCTCCAGGGGATGGTGTGCAACAGCCAGCCGCCGGGCGAGTGCCGCGAGAAGTCCTGGTCGAGGATGCCCGGCGCGCGGCCGGGATTGACCAGCCGGTCCTCCAGGCAGAAGGGCTGGCCGTCGGCGCGGTGCAGCCCCTCGAGCCAGATCACGTCCGAGCCCTCCGGCGCCCCGACAATGGCGGCATCGGCCGGGCAGAGCCCGCGCTCCTCGCGCTGCAGCAGCTCGAAGCCGTGCTTCTGGCCGAGGGCGCGGATCTCCTCCTCGATATCGGCGATCTCCATCACCGCCGACTGGCGGCGCGGCTGGGCGACATAGGTGCCGCGCTTCTTGCGGCGGATCAGGAATCCTTCCTGGCTCAGCCGGGTCAGCACCTTGTTCATGGTCATGCGCGACACGCCGAAGGCGACGGCCAGATCGGTCTCCACCGGCAGCTGGTGCCCCGGCCGCCACTCCCCCGACACGATGCGCCCGCGCAGCTCTTCGGTGATGCTCTCGTGGCGCGTCTGTCGTTTCTGGGTGGTCATGTCGTCTCCGTGCTGCGCGATCCGTCCGGGACGGATGCCCCTGGAACCAGATCAAACACCGGCCCAGCTGTCCAGACGCGCCTGCTGGCGGCGGCCGCGGGCGATCAGCCAGTCGCGCAGCCGCGCCGCGCCCGGCCGGCCGAGCGCCGCAGTGCCCCAGCTCAGCCGGTAGGGCGCCGCGACCTGGAGCGGCAGGCGGAAGGGGATCACCAGCCGCCCGGAAGCGAGCTCCTCCTCCATCATCGAGAGCTGGCCCAGCACCACGCCGCGCCCGGCCGCGGCGGCGTCGATGGCCGTCGCGGTCAGCGCGAAGCTCAGCACCGGCTGCAGCCCGGGGGGCAGCACGACGCCATGCAGGGCGGCCCAGCTGCGCCATCCCGGCGTGCCGAGCGGGGCGAAGCGCGGGCCCCAGGCGATGTCGAGCACCGGGAGGCGGAACAGATCCTCCGGCCGCTCCAGCCCCTCGGCCAGCTCCGGCGCGCAGGCCGGGACGGCGAGATCGGTGAACAGCTCGGCATGGCGGCCATGGCGCGGCGCGGCGCCGAAGACCATGCGCAGCAGCGGCTCGTCCTCGCCCGGCTCCTCCTCGCTGGCAATTAGACGCACCGGCAGCTCCGGCGCCTCGCGTGCCCAATCATAGAGCGTCCTGCCCAGCCATTTCGCAGTCGGCGTCGGCAGGCCCGAGACCACCAGCGGCGCATCCTCGCGCGCCGCGGCCAAGAGCTGTCCGGCGCCGGAAAGGATCTCCATCCCGCGGCTCAGCTCCGCCAGGTAGAGCCGCCCCCAGCCGGTCAGGGCCAGGCCGCGGCCGCGGCGCTCGACGAGCTGGACGCCCAGATGCGCCTCCAGCCGCTTGAGCTGCTGGCTGACCGCGCCGGGGCTGACCGACAGCTCGGCCGCGGCCGCCGCGACGCTGCCCGTCCGCCCGACCGCCTCGAAGGCTTCCATGGCGCGGAAGAGCGGCAGGCGGGACATCAGGCCGTCGAGGGGGTGAAGCGCGCCGTCAGCCGGTGGAGCTGCCCGGGATAGAGGAAGCGCACGGCAGTCACCGGCTCGCCCTGCTTCCAGGTGCGCCGCGAGATCGCCAGGCAGGGCGCGCCCTGCGCGATCTCCAGCCGCGCGGCCTCGTCCGCGTCGGCCGCCACGGCCGAGATCTCGTTCTCGGCGGCGCTCCAGGGCACGTGGTCGAGCAGCCAGATGCCCGGCGGCGCGTCGGTGAAGGGCTCCGCCTCGGCCTCGGGCACGCAGTCGAGGAAGATCAGCCGCTCCTCCAGCGAGAAGGGCCGCCCGTCGGAGCGGTGCAGGCAGAGCACGTCGAGCACCCGCGCCGCTTCGGGGACGGCATGGCGCAGCGCTTCGGCCCCGGTCACCGGCCGGTAGGCGCGGGCGAGGATCTCGTGGCGGTAGCTGCCGCCCATCGCCTCGACATCGTCGCGCACGTCGTGGATCTCCAGCACCGAAAGCTGGGTCTTCTGCGGCAGCACCACCGAACCGACCCGGCGGCGGCGCAGGATCAGCCCGGCCTGGGCGAGCTGGGTCATCACCTTGTTCACGGTCATCCGCGAGCAGCCGTAGCTGTCGCTGAGCTCCAGCTCGGAGGGCACCTGGTGCCCCGGCGGCCATTCCCCGGACAGGATCTTCGACTCGATATCGCCGAGGATGGTGTCGTGCAGCGACTTCGGAGCTTCGGGGGCCTGGTCCATCACCGCAGCATCTGCGCCCCGCGGTCCAGGTAGGTGTCGAGGAACTGCTCCAGCCGCGGGTGGCGCGGCGCGGCGAAGACGGTTTCCGGCGTGTCGTGGAACAGGAGCTGCCCGTGGTCGAGGAAGCAGACATTGTTGCCGACCGAGGCAGCGAAGCCGATCTCGTGGGTGACGACGACCATGGTCATCCCCTCGGAGGCCAGCGCCCGCATCACGTTCAGCACCTCGCCGGTCAGCTCGGGATCGAGCGCCGAGGTCGGCTCGTCGAAGAGCATGATCGTCGGCTCCAGCGCCAGCGCGCGGGCGATGGCGACGCGCTGTTGCTGGCCGCCCGAGAGCTGGCTGGGATAGTGCCCGGCGCGGGCCTCGAGCCCGACCTTGACGAGCTGCGCCATCGCGCGCTCCTCGGCCTCCTTGCGGCTGAGCCTGCGCACCCGGCGCAGCGCCATCGAGACATTGCCGAGCGCGGTCATGTGCGGCCAGAGATTGAACTGCTGGAACACCATGCCGATCTTCGAGCGGGTTTTCCTCAGCTCGCCCGGGGTCTGGCGGCGGCGCTTGCCGTCCTTCTCGGAGAAGCCCAGCGGCTCGCCCTCGATCTCGATCATCCCCGCGCTCGCCTCCTCGAGGAAGGCCATGCAGCGCAGGAGCGTCGACTTGCCGGAGCCCGAAGGGCCGATCAGGCAGGACACCTGGCCGCGCGGCACCTCGAGGTTGATGTCCTTCAGCACCAGCGTTTCGCCGAAGCGTTTCGACACGTTGCGGACGGAAATGGCAGGCTGGGTCATGTCAGGCACTATAGGTTGAGAGGCGGCGCTCGGCGAGGCGGCCCAGGAAGTTGGCGAGTTCCACGAGCGCCCAGTAGACCAGCGCCAGCACGACGATCGACTCGACGAAGGCATATTGCTGCGAGCCGATGGCCTGCACGGTCATGGTCATCTCGGGGACGGTGATCAGCGACAGGAGCGCGGTCTCCTTCAGCAGGATCACCGCCATGTTCATCGACGGCGGCAGCACCAGCAGCGCCATCTCGGGCAGCTGGACATGCAGGATGGTCTGCAGCCGGGTCAGGCCGACGCAATCGGCCGCCTCGGAATGGCCCGGCGGCACCGACTGGAAGCCCGCGCGGAAGATCTCGGCGTAATAGGCGGCGCCATAGACCGAGAGGCCGAGCAGGCCCGCCGCGATCGGGTCGAGCCGGAGGCCGATATACGGGCCGCCGAAATACAGCAGGAAGATCTGCACCAGGAAGGGCGTGCCGCGCAGCACCTCGACCGGCACCGAGAGCGCCAGGTCGGCCAGCCGGCCGCCATAGCGGCGCGCGGTCGCGACGAGGAAGCCCAGCACCGCGCCGAAGAGCGTGCCGACGATCCAGATCAGGATGGTGACGCCGAGCCCGGCGAGGATCTGCGGGCCCTTGGCGAGGATGACGGCGAAATCGAAGCTCATGGGCGGTCACATGCGGAAAGGTCGGGGAAGCGCCCGGCGGGCGCCACGGCGGAAGGCCGGGTCATGCCTGCGGTCCTCATTTGGCCGGCAGTCCCGGCAGGGCGATCTCGGCGCGGCGCCCGGCGATCGCGACGATCCAGTTGATCGCCAGGTAGATCAGCCCGGCAGAGGCGAAGATCGGCAGCGGCATGTAGGTCGAGGCGGCGAGGTTCTGCGCCATCTTGGTCAGCTCGATCAGCCCCACGACGGAGACCAGCGAGGAGGATTTCAGGATCAGGATCGCCTCGTTCACCAGCGCCGGGAAGGTCAGGCGCAGCGCGATCGGCGTGCGGATCCAGATGAAGCTCTGGACGGGCGAGAGCCCGGCCATCTCGGCCGACTCGATCAGCCCGCGCGGCACGCCCTCGAAGCCGCCGCGGAGGTTCTCGGCCTGGTAGGCCGCAGTGCACAGCGACAGGCCGATCAGCGCGGTCGTCAGGCTCGACAGGCTCAGCCCGATGGCCGGCAGAAGGTTGAAGATCAGCAGGAGCTGCACCAGGAGCGGCACGCCCCGGAAGAAGGAGATGAAGATCCGCGCGAACCACACCAGCGGCGCCGCCCCCGACATCCGCATCGCCGACAGGCCGATGGCGAAGGCGAGGCCGAGGAAGATGGAGGTCACGCTGACGAAGATCGTCATCAGCGACGCTTGCAGCAGCAGCTCGAACAGGGTCCAGGTCATGGGCGCGGCACCGTCAATTCGCGGCGCGGCAGGGAGGAGAGAAGGAAAGCCCTGCCGCGCCGCTGCTGGAGATCAGATATTCGGCTCGGTCACGTATTCGGGCATGTCGAAGGTGGTGCCGAACCACTTCTCCTGCAGGGCCTCCATGCGTCCGTCAGCGCGCATCGCCAGCAGGATCTCGTCGATCTTGTCCATCAGCGAGGCGTATTCCGGCTCGATCCGGCCCGGATAGCCGAAATAGGTCGGGGTGCCGAAGGCCGGCTTCACAACCTTGAAGACCTCGGGGCGCTGGCTGGCGACGAAGGCGATGTTCGGCAGGGAGTTTGCCACGGCCTCGATCCGCCCGGCCGCCAGGTCGGCATAGGACTCGTTGAAGGACACGTATTCCTTGATGTCGGAGGGCGGAGTCGGCAGCGTCTCGGCAAAGGCCTGCAGCTGCGCCAGCTGCGCGGTGCCGGTGCCGGAGCCCACCGGCTTGCCCGCGATGTCCTCGGGGGTCTCGATCTCGCATTTCGCGCAGGCCAGCAGCGCGACGGTCGCCTCGGCGATCGGCGAGGAGAAGCGGTAGCGCGCCATGCGGTCCTTGGTGATGGTCGCCGGGCCCGCGACGACGTCGAACCGGCCCGCTTCGAGACCCGGCAGCACGCCGGTCCAGTCGAGGGTGATCCATTCCAGCTTCACGCCCATGTCCTTGGCGATCTCGGCGAAGACATCGACATTCAGGCCGGTATGGGTGCCCGCGTCAATATAGTCGAACGGCGCGAAGGCGGTCTCGGTGCCGACCTTCAGGACGCCTGCCGCCATGACCCGCTCCAGCGCGTCCTCGGCCTGCGCCGCGACCGCGGAACCGAGCGCCATGGCCGCCCCGGCCAGAGCCGCGAAAATCTGTTTACGCATGTCCTTGCTCCCTGTGCGCCCCCCGCGGGGCATCTCGCTTGTCCAGCGGCCGCGGCGCCCCGCTTGCACGGGAGGCCCGACCGGCCCTCCCTTTTGTTTATACAATTCATGGAAGGCGACATAGGGCAAATTTCCCCGCGCTTGTTTCCCGGACGAATGCCCTAAAATTCATCGGCTTTTTTCCGCCCGGCCCAATTCCGCGCCACTCAAATTTCCGCCATCGCGCGGGATCGCCCTGCCCGCGCCGCGATGCCGTGCTAGCATATCCGCCATGTCCAGAGCCGACTCTCCTCTTCCTCCGGAAGCCGAGGCGCAGATCCGCGCCTTCATCCGCCGCAATTTCAGCCTGCGCGGGACGCTGTCGCTGCACCGCCATGCGCTCGGCTGGGATCTGCTGCGCGCGCCGGCCAATGTGCTGCTGGCCGGGCTGGCCTTCCTTGTGCGGGTGGTGATCTGGCTCCTGCACAGGATCGGGATGAAGCGCGCGGGCAGCCGGCTGGGACGGCTGCGCCTAGCCTTCCCCACCGCGCTGTCGCGCGAGATCGACCGGCGGCTGCGCGACGAGCTGCTCGCGCCGCTGGGCCTGCTGCCCGAGGAGACCGCGCTGCGCAGCTATGCCGAAGTGCGCGCCGCGACCGGCGAGATGACCGCGACGGCCGGGGCAATCGGCACCGGCGCGGCCTTCAAGACCCTGACGCCGGGAGTGATTTCGCTCTCGCCGCTGATCGCCGGGGTGATCGCGCAATCCGCCGCCATCGCCGCCTTCCCGCTCGGCGGCATGGCCGGGGCCTGGTGGTACGGGGTCTTCCCCGCCCGCCCCGATCCGCAGCTCATCGCCCTCTGCGCGGTCGGGCTCCTGACACTCTTCGCGCTGGTCTCCACCTTCGCCGGGCTGGTCACCGATCCGCTGCAGGCGCTTTTCGGCATCCACCGCTGGCGGCTCCGCCGTCTGGTCGCCGTGCTCTCGATGCCCGGACGCAACCTGCCGACGCCCGAACACGGCATGGCCAGGGCGGGAGATCTGGCCGACATGGCCCTCAACCTGAAGCGGTTCTGGACCGGCTGAGCGGACAAAAAAGGTCACAGGGGTTGCCAGACCGGCGACTCAGACCCTATATAGGCGCCACACAGACCTGTTCGAGCGCGCTAGCCGGGCTTGACGGTCGCCGGGGCGATATCGGCGCGCATGCGCTGCCTCCGGTTACAAATCAGTCAGGCCAGACCCGTTCCCCGGCAGGCGCCAGCCAGGCCCGGAGAGCGTTTTTGCCTTTGCCTGGCGCACGCAAGAAAAAGGAGACACCCATGCCCATGACCGACGAAGAGCTCGAACGCCGCATCGAAGAGCTCAACAACTCCGGGATGACCCTTGCCGCGAAAGCGCTGATGCGCGAGCTGAACTACCGCCAGAAGCGCGCCGCTGCCGCTTGAGGCACCGGACTTGCCGCGCCGCCGAGGCGCAGGCACCAGAGGAAAGGCGGGCAGATGGCCCGCCTTTTTCCGTTCCGGGGCAGTTTGCCATTCGCTTTCGGCCCCGCAGCCGCTAAGCCGGGAGGCATATCCGGGAGGTTCCGATGGCCCATGATCCGCTGTTCCTGCTTGCCGCCGCCGCCTGCCTGGCCGTTGTCGTGATCCTGATGATCGGCATCGGCGGGTTCTCGCGCGGGGGCGAGTTCAACCGCAAGCACGGCAACCGGCTGATGCGCTACCGGCTGGCAGCCCAGGCCGTGGCCGTGCTCCTGATCCTCCTTTTCGTCGCAGTCAGGGGAGGCATCGGGCACTGATGGTCGTTCTCAACAAGATCTACACCCGCACCGGAGATGGCGGGGACACCGCGCTCGGCAATGGCAGCCGCGTGCCCAAGCATGCGCTGCGGGTCGAGGCCTATGGCACGGTCGACGAGACCAATGCCGCGATCGGGCTGGCGCGGCTGCATGCCGAGGGGATGATGGCCTCCGAGCTGGCGGCGATCCAGAACGACCTCTTCGATCTCGGCGCCGATCTCTGCCGGCCGGAGATGGCGAAGGATGCCGAGGCGGACTATCCGCCGCTGCGCATGGTGCCTTCCCAGGTCGCGCGGCTCGAGGCGGAAATCGACCGGATGAATGCCGAGCTGGCGCCGCTGCGCTCTTTCATCCTGCCGGGCGGAAGCGCATTGGCCGCGCATCTGCATCTCTGCCGCACGGTCTCGCGCCGGGCCGAGCGGCTGACCGCCGCGCTCGCCGCCGGGGAGGAGGTGAACCCCTCCGCGCTGAAATATCTCAACCGGCTCTCGGACTGGTTCTTCGTCGCCGCCCGCGCCGCGAACGGCAACGGGGCGGACGACATCCTGTGGCAGCCCGGCGCCAACCGCTGAGCCTTTCGCAATGGGGGAATCACGCCGCGGCAGCGGCTTGGCCCCCGTTAGCGCAATCCCGACGAAACCTTGCCGGAGCCTTTCCGGAATTTTTCCGCTGCCTGCCCGAACGTGACGTTTTGTTGGCATCCTGGGACGAATTTACGCTGTTTCTCTGCGTTGCAGCTCTATAACACGTGCCCAACGCACCCCGGAGCCAACCCGGGGGAGGACAGATCAGGAGGCTATGCGATGAAGATCCTCGTGCCCGTCAAGCGGGTGATCGACTACAACGTGAAGGTCCGCGTGAAGGCGGATGGCAGCGGTGTCGACCTCGCCAACGTCAAGATGTCGATGAACCCGTTCGACGAAATCGCCGTCGAGGAAGCCATCCGGCTCAAGGAGAAGGGCGTCGCCACCGAGATCGTCGCCGTCTCCGTCGGCGTGAAGCAGGCGCAGGAGACGCTGCGCACCGCGCTTGCCATGGGCGCCGACCGGGCGATCCTGGTCGAGGCGGCCGAGGACGTCCACCAGGACATCGAGCCGCTCGCCGTCGCCAAGATCCTCGCGAAGATCGTCGAAGAGGAGCAGCCGCAGCTGGTTCTGGCCGGCAAGCAGGCGATCGACAACGACATGAACGCCACCGGGCAGATGCTCTCGGCGCTGCTCGGCTGGTCGCAGGCGACCTTCGCCTCG
>NZ_VATA01000052.1 GCF_005870025.1 Poseidonocella sp. HB161398 | reverse complement strand
GCACTGACCTCCGCGACAAGGGCGCCGCGCCTGCCGGGCGCGGAGCCGCAAGCAAAGAAAAGAACGCAAGCCAACAGGAAGACAGATCATGACCCTTGCACGATCCGCGGCCGCGGCTGCGGCCCTGACCACCGCGCTGAGCGCGTTCCAGCCCGCTCTGGCGCAAGAGACTGGCGCAACCCTCGGCATCCTCGTGCCGCTGACCGGCGAACTGGGCGAATTCGGCCAGATCGTCGCCGATGCGGTGCAGCTCGGCGTCGACGAGATCAACGCCGCGGGCGGCACCAAGTGCGGCCCGCTGCGCACCGTCGTGGCCGATACCGGCGGCTCGGCCGAACAGGCGATCCGCGAGGCCAACAAGATGATCGACACCGAGGGCGCCGTGGCGATCCTCGGCCCGGCCTCGGGCGAAATGGTGGCGCTGGTCGACCTGGCCAAGCGCAAGAAGACCGTGATGATGTCGCCCTATGCCGGCACGATCACCCTCAACGAGATCGGCGGCGACTATGTCTACCGCACGGTCTCCTCGGATCTGGGCGACGGCGCGGCCTCCGGGCTGTGGCTGTCGGAGAAGGGCTACAAGTCGGTGGCCTTCCTGATCCAGAACGAGGAATCGACCATTTCGCCGGCGCAGGTCGCGCGCGATGCGCTGGCCGATGCCGGGATCGAGCTGACCGACATGATCGTCTACAATCCCGGCCAGCCCTCCTACCAGGCCGAGCTGATCTCGGTGCTGGCGCACAATCCGGACGCCATCTACCTGGCCGGCGGGCAGGAATCCGGCGTCACGGTGATGAAGGAGGCCGCGGCCGGTGGCTTCGAGGGCGAATGGCTGCTGACTGCCGACCTGGCGGTGCCCGAGGTCTTCGAGGCGGTAGATCCGCGCATCCTCAACGGCCGCGCCTATGTCGAGCTGGCCGAGGCCGACAGCACGCTGCCCGAGTTCAAGGCCTTCGCCGCGCTGACCCAGGAGAAGACCGGCAAGGCGCCGGGGCCCTTCGCGGCGAATTCCTACGACATGGCAATGCTCTCGGCGATCGGGCTCGAGGCCGCGGAGGCCTGCACCGGCGAGGCGCTCAATGCGGTGATCCGCGACATCTCCGAGGGCGGCGAGAAGGTCACCACCTTCGCCGAGGCCAAGGCCGCGCTCGCCGAGGGCAAGGACATCGACTACGAGGGCGCCTCCGGGCCGCTGACCCTCGACGAGAGCGGCACGCCGGCCGGGGCCTACATGGTCAAGAAGGCCGTGGACGGCGCCTGGGCCGACGAGAAGTTCTACCCCGCCTCCGCCTTCGAATGATCCCCGCGCCGCCCGTCCCCGGAAGGCCGGGGGCGGGCGGGCCCGGATCCGTCCCGCCTGCCACAGCCGACAGGAGCTTTCCCATGTCCGCCATCTTCTCCAAAGCCGCCTTCCGCCCGCTGGGCGCGGCGCTGCTTCTCGCCGCCCTGCCGCTGGCCGCCGCCGCGCAGGAGCTGAGCCTGCGCATCGGCCATGTCGAGGCGCCCGCCTCCACCACCCATGTGCTCCTGCAATCCCTCGCCGAGAAGGTCGCCGAAAAGACCGGCGGCGCGCTGGAGCTGCAGATCTTCCCGCAGAGCCAGCTCGGCAGCCAGCGCGAGATGACCGAGGCCGTGCAGTTCGGCGCGCTCGACGCCACCGCCGGGCCGGTCGCCTTCATGGGCGGGTTCAACCCGCTCGCCTCGATCATGGACATCCCCTTCCTCTATCCCTCCGATCCCGCGGCCGCCCAGGCAATCCGCGACGGCGGCTTCGGCGATGCCTTCTGCGAGAGCTTCAACAGCCGCGGCGTGACCTGCATCGGGCTCTATCCGAACGGCACCAAGCAGTTCACCTCCGAGCAGCCGATCGCCTCGGTCGCCGATTTCTCCGGCCAGACCTTCCGGGTGATGGATTCCGCCGTGCTCGTCGCCGCGCTCAAGGCGATCGGCGTGACCGCCGTCCCGATCCCCTTCGGCGAGCTCTACACCGCGCTGCAGACCGGCGTGGTCGATGGCGAGGAGAACCCGCTCGACACGATCTACAACATGAAATTCTACGAGGTGCAGAGCCATCTGTCGCTGACGAACCACGGCGCGATCGAGAATGTCCTGCTCTTCAATCCCGCCGTCTGGGAGGGGCTGAAGCCCGAATGGCGCGAGGCGATCACCTCCTCCTTCCAGGAGCTGATCCCGGAGATGATCGCCCACAAGGCCGCGGCCGCGGAGACCTCGCTCGAGGCGATCCGCGCTGCCGGGGTCGAGGTGACGGAGCCCTCCGCGGAGGTGCTCGAGGGGCTGCGCGCCGCGATGTTCCCGGCGGCCCGCGACGCGTTCCTGGCGCGTTCGGGCGAGGAGGGCGCAGCGCTCTTCGACGCCTACGAGGCGGCCCGCGCCGCGGCCGTGAACTGAGACCTTCCGCGCCATGCAGACCCTCCTTTCCCTCATCCGCCTGGCCGAGCGCGGCATCCTCGTCGCGCTTCTCCTCGGCATGACGGCGCTCTTCGCCTTCAATGTCGGCATCCGGCTCTTCGGCGGCGCGGCGGCCTCGTCCTTCCAGTGGATCGACGAGGTGGTCCGGCTGATGAACCTCTACCTGGTCTTCCTCGCCGCGGGCCTCGCGCTCGAGCGCGGCAAGCAGGTGGCGGTCGACAGCTGGCGGGCGGGGATCATGGCGCGGACCGGACTGCCGCTGACGCGGATCATCGACCTGGCGGGGCTCGCGTTCTCGCTCTGGATGGCCTGGCTGTCGCGCGAGATGGCGGCCTTCGTCTTCGCCTCCGGCCAGGCGAGCGCGACGCTGGGCCTGGCGGCGGGCTGGATCTACGTGGCGCCCTGCGCGGGCTTCCTGCTGCTGGCGCTGCGCTACGGCGCCAGCCTCTTCGGCGCAATCGACCGCCACGGCGCGGCACGGGAGGCGGCGGAATGATCCTCGGGCTCGCAATCGCGCTTGGCGCGGCGCTCCTCCTCGTGGCGGGGTTCGAGATGCTGATGGTGCTGGGCCTGCCCGCGCTGGCGGTCAAGGCCGGGTTCTTCGCGCGCATCCCCGACATGGTGATCGCGCAGAAGATGGCGGGCGGCATCAACCAGTCGCTGCTGCTGGCGATCCCGTTCTTCCTTTTCGCGGCCGAGCTGATGGGCCATGGCCAGATCGCCGGGCGGCTGACCGGTCTGGTGCGCGCGCTGGTCGGCCATGCGCGGGGCGGCATCGGCTATACCACGATCGGCGGCGCGATGGGCTTCGGCGCGGTCTCGGGCTCGGCGCCCGCCACGGTCGCCGCGATGGGGCACATCCTCTATCCGGAGCTGCGCCGCGCGCGGTTCCGCGACCGCTTCTCGCTGGGGCTGATCGTCTCCTCGGCGGAGACGGCGCTCTTGATCCCGCCCTCGATCACGCTGATCGTCTATGGCTGGATCACCGGCACCTCGATCACCGCGCTCTTCGCGGCCGGGCTTTCCGTCGGCCTGGTGCTGGGGCTGGCCTTCGCCATCCTGACCGCGATCGAGGCGCGCCGCACCGGGGTCACCGGCGATCCGCGCGCCAGCCTGGCCGAGATCGCCGCCGCCTTCCGCCGCGCGGGCTGGGCGCTCGGCCTGCCGGTGGTCATCATGGGCGGCATCTATAGCGGGCTCTTCACCGCCACCGAGGCCGCCGTGGTCAGCGTGGTCTATGCCATCGCCGTCGAAATGGGGGTCTATCGCAGCCTCGACCTGAAGGGGCTCGTCGCCATCGCCGAGAAGACCGCCGTGCAGAATGCGGTGATCTTCCTCCTGCTCGCGCTCGGCACGGTGCTTTCCTATTTCATCACCATGGCGCAGCTTCCCGCGCTGCTGATCGCCGGGCTCGACCAGATCCATGCCGGGCCGGTCGTCTTCCTGATGATCGCCAATATCGCCTTCATCGTCGCGGGCATGTTCGTCGATCCGAACTCGATCCAGCTGATCCTGGTGCCCGCGCTCTATCCGGTGGCGGCGAGCCTCGGAATCGACCCGGTGCATTTCGGCATGATCGTCGCGGTCAATGTCACGCTCGGCATGGTGACGCCGCCCTTCGGGCTGGACCTCTTCGTCGCGTCCTCGACGCTGCAGACGCCGGTGACCGAGATCATCGCGGGGATCTGGCCCTTCATCCTGGTCAACCTGCTGGTGCTCCTTCTGGTCACCTACGTGCCCGGGATCGCGACGCTGGCGCCGGCGCTGCTCCTCTGAACACCCATGGCCGGGCAGGGGTCCGGCCTGAAACGAAGCACACTGCAGAAATTCCCGGCCCGCGGGCCGCGGCACGACAAGACAGGAGGGTCCATGACACCCAAGATCACCTTCGAAGAGCATTTCATGGCGCCGGGCTTCGAAAAGCACTCCGCCGCCTTCCTGAAGCTCATCCCCGGGGCGGAGGCCGCAGCGCTGACGCGTCGGCTGGGCGATTTCGACGGCGAGCGGATCGAGCTGATGGACCGCTACGGCATCACCCGCTCGGTCCTGTCGCTGACCGGGCCGGGACCTCAGGGCGAGCCGCCCGAGACTGCCATCGCCGCGGCGAAGGGCGCCAACGACTTCCTGGCGGAGAAGATCGCGCCGCTTCCTGACCGGCTCTCGGGGCTGGCGGCGCTGCCGATGCACGATCCCGACGCCGCCGCGGCCGAGCTGCGCCGCGCGGTGACGGAGCTGGGTTTCCTCGGCTGCCTCGTCAACAGCCCGGTCCACGGCACCTATTTCGACGCGCCGGAATACGACGTCTTCTGGGCGGAGCTCGAGGCCCTCGACGTGCCTTTCTACCTGCATCCCTCGAATGCCCGCGCCCACCCGCCGGTCTTCGCCGACATGCCGGTGCTGACCGGCGCGACCTGGGGCTGGGGGGTCGATACCGGCAGCCATGCGCTGCGGCTGCTGTTCTCCGGCGTCTTCGACCGCTTCCCCGGCGCGAAGCTGGTGCTGGGCCATATGGGCGAGGCGCTGCCCTATCTGCGCTGGCGCTTCGACTCGCGCTTCGCCGCCTATCCGATGGGGGTGGAGCTGGAGCTGAGGCCCTCGCAGTACTTCACCCGCAACATCCTCGTCACCACGACCGGCGTCTGCTCGCATGCCGCGCTGATGGGCGCGCTCGGCGAGATGGGGCCCGAGGGGGTGATGTTCTCGATCGACTACCCCTACGAGGATACGGCCGCGGCGGCGGAGTTCATCGAGACCGCGCCGCTCGACGCGGCGACCCGGGCGATGGTCTGCCATGACAATGCCGCGAAGCTGCTGGGGCTGCCGCTGCTGGCGGAGGCGGCATGAGCTGGCATCCGAGCATTCCGGCGGCGGAGGTCCGCGAGAAGGGCGCCGTCGCGGTCGAGGCGGACGGGCTGCGCCTGGCGCTCTTCGCGCTCGAGGGCGAGATCTTCGCCACGGCCAATATCTGCACCCATGCCTTCGCGCTGCTGACCGAAGGGCATGTCGAGGGCGGCTGCGTCGAGTGCCCGCTGCATCAGGGGCTGTTCGACATCCGCACCGGCAAGGCGCAGGGCGCACCTGTGACGAAGGACCTGGCGACCTACGCGGTCAAGGTCGAGGACGGCACCGTCTGGATCGACACCGAGCCGCGCGCGGGCGCCGAGGCGGAGGCCCCGGCCTTCGCCGGGGCGGGACAGGGCCCGGACCCGCGGCGGGTCGTCATCCTCGGCGGCGGGCAGGCGGGGGCCGAGGCGGCCCGGGCGCTGCGGGCGGAGGGGTTCGCCGGACCCGTCACGCTGGTCGGCGCCGAGGCGCATGCCCCCTATGAGCGGCCGCCCCTGTCGAAGGACCTGCTTCTCGGCCGGACGACGCTGGCCGAGGCAGAGGTCTTCGAGCCGGGCGAGGCGGAGCGGCTGGGGACGGTGCTGCGGCTCGGCCTGCGGGCGACGGCGATCGACCGGGCGGCCCGGCAGGTCGCGCTGGAGGACGGCACGGCGCTAGGCTACGACATCCTGATCCTCGCCACCGGGGCGGAGGCGCGGCGGTTGGCCCTGCCGGGGGCGGAGACGGTGACGCTGCACTCCCTGCGCGATGCCGGCGATGCCCAGCGGCTGGGTCCGGCGCTGCGCGCCGCGTCGCGCGTGGCGGTGATCGGCGGCGGCTTCATCGGGCTGGAGATCGCCTCGGCCGCCCGCGCGCTCGGCCGCGACGTCGCGGTGATCGAGGCGCAGGACCGGCTCCTGAAGCGGCTCCTGCCCGAGGGCCCGGCCGAGCTGCTCGCCTGGGTGGCCGGAGAGAACGGCGTGGCGCTGCATCTCGGGGCGGCGGTCGCGGGGGTCTCGCCCGAGGGCGTCGCGCTGGCCGATGGCCGCCTGGTCGCTGCCGACTGCATCGTCATCGGCGCGGGCGCCGTGCCGGGCGATGCGCTCGGCCGGGCGGCCGGGCTGGAGACCGCTACGGCAGGCGGCATCCTCGTGAATGCCCGCGGCGCCACCTCCGATCCGGCAATCTACGCCATCGGCGACGTGGCAGTGGCCCGCGACGAGATCAGCGGGGCGGAAACGCGGATGGAGAGCTGGCAGAATGCCCGCGCCTCGGCCCTGCGCGCCGCCTGCGCCATTGCCGGCACGCCGCTGCCCGCGCCCGAGACCCCGTGGTTCTGGTCCGACCTCTTCGGCGGCACGCTGCAGATCGCCGGCCTGCCGGCGCCGGACCTGCCGACGGTGCGCCGCGACGGCGACGCCCCCGCCTTCTACTGCCTCGATGCCGCGTCCCGCGTGACCGCCTGCATCGAGTTCGGCGACCCGGAGCTCCTGCGCCTCGGCCGCCGCCTGATCGCCTCCGGACAGCCGGTCGACCCGGCGCGGCTGGCCGATCCCGACACCGACCTTTCCCTGATCGAGGAAGACGACATGAAGATGCTGCCCATCGAGAAGCGGTTCACCTGGCCGGCCTCCGGTCTAGACCGCGTGCCGGACTGGGTCTATACCAGCCGCGAGATCTACGACCGCGAGATCGAGCGGATCTTCCACGGCCCCACTTGGAACTATGTCGGCCTGGCCGCCGAAGTGCCGGAGCCGGGCGACTACATCCGCACCAATGTCGGCCCGACCCCGGTGGTGATGGTCCGCGACCATGACGGCGGCATCAATGTCGTCGAGAACCGCTGCTCGCACCGCGCCGCCGAGTTCTGCCGCGAGCTGCGCGGCAATGCCGAGGAATTCGTCTGCCCCTACCACCAGTGGAGCTACGACCTGAAGGGCAACCTCTCGGGCGTCCCCTTCCGCCGCGGCGTCAATGGCGAGGGCGGCATGGGCCCGGATTTCGATCCCGCGAACCACGGCGTGCGCAAACTGAAGGTCACCCAGAGGAACGGCGCGGTCTTCGCCTCCTTCTCGGAAGAGGTGGAGAGCTTCGAGGACTACATGGGCGCCGAGATGCTGGCCGATTTCGACACGGTCTTCCCGGGGCGCAAGCTGAGGGTTCTGGGGCACTACCGCCACACGCTGATGGGCAACTGGAAACTCTATCCCGAGAACCTGAAGGATCCCTATCACGCGACGCTGCTGCATACCTTCCTGGTGACCTTCGGGCTGCTGGTGGCGGGCAACAAGTCGGCGATGATCGTCGATCCCAGGGGGCGCCACTCGACCATGGCCTCGGCGAAAAGCGACGGCGCCACGGTCTCGGCCGAGAACAAGGCCGAGATGCGCGCCTATCGCGACGGCATGGTGCTGGAGGATCCGCGGCTGATGGAGTTCGTCGAGGAATTCGACAGCCCCTGGTCGGTGACCATGCAGGTGGTCTGGCCCGGTCTGATCGTCCAGCGCGAGATGAATACGCTGGGCGTGCGCCAGATCGTGCCGAACGGGCCGAACGAGTTCACCATGGTCTGGACCATGTTCGGCTACGAGGACGATGACGAGGAGATGACCCGCCACCGGCTGCGCCAGGGCAACCTGATGGGGCCGGCGGGCTTCCTCGGGCTCGAGGACAACGAGGCGATCAAGTTCGTGCAGGACGGGATGCTGAACTCGACCGGCGGCGAGCATCTGGTGGCGCTCGACCCGAAAGTGCCCGCGGGCACCTCGAACACCCTGATCTCCGAGGCGGCGATCCGGGCGATGTACAGGCACTGGCGGCAGGAGATGGGGCTGTGAGCATGATGACCGGAGAGCGGGCGGCCGCGGACACGAGGGCCGCGCGGCGCGAGGCGCGGCTGGCGATCGAGGAGTTCAATGCCGAATACTGCGCGGTGCTCGACGACGGCGACCTGATGGACTGGCCGGACTTCTTCACCGCGGAGGCCTTCTACAACATCACCAGCCGCGAGAATTTCGACCATGGCCGTCCCGTCGGGCTGGTCTATTGCGAGGGCCGCGCCATGCTGCGCGACCGGGCGCTGGCGATTGCCAAGACCTCGATGTTCGGGCCGCGCTACCTGCGCCACTACATGGCCAATACCCGCGTCACCGGGATCGAGCCCGGCGGCACGATCTGCGCGACAGTCAACTACATCCTGATCGAGACCCTGGCCGAGCTGCCCGAGGGGCGGCTGCACCAGGCGGGGCGGATGATCGACCGGTTCGAGCCGCAGCCGGGCGGCGGGCTGCTGCTGTCCTCGCGGATCGCGGTCTACGACACGCTGCTGGTGCCGAACGCGCTGGTGCTGCCGGTCTGAGAGGCGGCCGGGCGGCGATCCGCCCGCCGGGCCGGGCACCGGCTTGCGCCCCGCCGCGCCGCGGCCGGGATCGCCCCTGTCCCGGCCCGGGCCTGACCCGGGCCCTCCTCGAACGGCGGCGCCTTGGGCGGACATTCCGGGACGGACCTGCGCGTCGCTCCTTCTGGGGCGGCCTGCGGATAGGGAGCGCCGGGGACCGGAAGACAATGGTGCCGCGGGAGGTGCGGGTCCTCGCCCCCGAGACGCGGGGCATCCGCGGCAGCGCACCGGGAACGGACGGGCGCCGCGCGCGGCGCCATCTGCGCATCCCCGCCGCCATCGCCTGCATCGACGCGATGCGCGGCATCGCCCGCGCCGCGCCGGACCGGCGGATCTATCTCGGCGGCTGGCGGACCGAGCGGCGCCAGACCATGGGGACGGGCAGGGTGATCCGCTGCGCCTCCTCGGGGGCGCCGGCATCGAGCGAGGCGACCGCCTGGCGGGCGATCTCCTCCACCGGCTGGCGGAAAGTGGTCAGCGCATAGCCCTCCCAGCCGGCCTGCTCGACATCGTCGAAGCCGATCACCGAGACATCGCCCGGCACGTCCAGCCCGAAGCGGTGGCGCGCCGCGTCGATCACCCCGAAGGCGATCAGGTCGGTGGCGCAGAAGATGCCGTCGGGCCGGTCGGGCCGGGTCAGCAGCCGGCTGCCGAGATCGAGCCCGGTCTGGTAGCTGGTCGGCCCGTCGCATGCCTCGGTCAGCGTCCGTCCCGCCTCGGCCGCGGCGGCGCGGAACCCCTCGGCCCGGGCGGCCAGGCTCGGCGTTCCGGCGCGCGAATGCGCCAGCGCCAGCCGCTGGCAGCCCGCCGCCGCCAGCGCCGCGAAGGCCTGCCGCCCCGCCTCGGCATCGCCGAGCCGGATCATCGTCGTGCCGGGCCCCGCCTCGTCGCGGTTGATCAGCACCAGCCGCATGCCGTTGCGCAGGCAGGTCTCGGCCAGCGCACTTTCCGGCATGCCCGACAGCACGATCGCCGCATCGGTGCGGTAGGCGATCGCCTGGCGCAGCGCCCGCGCGACGCTCTCGTCCGAGCGGTCGGTGTTGATCAGCAGCCCCAGCCGCCCGGCCGCCTGCAGGCTCTCGCTCAGCGCGGCCAGCATCGCGGCGCGGAAGGGCGTGTGCAGCTCCGCCGCGATCAGCGCCACCAGCCCGGTCTGCGCGGTGATCAGCCCGCGGGCCAGGTGGTTGACATGGTAGCCCAGCTCCGCCGCCGCCGCCTCGATCTTGGCGCGGGTCTTGGCCGAGACCGACGCCCCGGGGGTGAAGGCGCGCGAGACCGCCGTGCGCGACACCCCGGCCAGCTCGGCCACATCCCGCGCGCTTACCTGCCGTCTCGCCAAATTCCGCACTCCTGTGCAAAGCGGTTCATTCCCGATGCCAAGCATATTAATGTGAAGTTTTATTGACAACTCAGGATTCGACCGGCAGTTTATTGCACACCTGTGCAACAGGACGGACCCGGAAAACCGGGCCTCAGGGAGGAGAAAATGAAGACATTGAAAAGCGCCCTTCTGGGCGCCGCTGCACTGCTGCCGGCCGCTGCCCATGCGGGCGAGCTGAACCTGATCTGCTCGGCCGACGTGGTGATCTGCGAGGCGCTGGTCGGCGCCTTCGAGGAAGGCCATCCCGATATCGACGTCAACATGGTGCGGCTCTCCTCGGGCGAGGCCTATGCCAAGGTCCGCGCCGAGGCGCGCAACCCGCAGACCGACCTGTGGTGGGGCGGCACCGGCGATCCGCATCTGCAGGCCGCCCATGACGGGCTGAGCGCGGAATACAGCTCCCCAATGCTCGGCGAGCTGCAGGACTGGGCGCGCGGCCAGGCGGAGACCTCGGACTTCCACACGGTCGGCGTCTATTCCGGCGCGCTCGGCTGGGGCTACAACACCGAGATCCTCGCCGGGAAGGGCATCGATCCGCCCGCCTGCTGGGCCGATCTGCTGGACCCGGCGCTGAAGGGCGAGATCCAGATCGCCGACCCGAATTCCTCGGGCACCGCCTATACTACGCTGGCGACGCTGGTGCAGCTGATGGGCGAGGACGAGGCCTTCGACTTCCTCAGGCAGATGCATGCCAATGTCTCGCAATACACCAAGTCGGGCTCGGCCCCGGTGAAGGCGGCGGCGCGCGGCGAGACCGGGCTCGGCATCGTCTTCCAGCATGACGCGGTCAGCCAGGCGGTGGCGGGCTTCCCGATCGCCGTCGTCGCCCCCTGCGAGGGCACGGGCTACGAGATCGGCTCGATGTCGCTGATCGACGGCGCGCTGAACGAGGAGGAGGCCAAGACCTTCTACGACTGGGTGCTGACTGCCGAGGCGCAGAACCTGATGCCCGGCGCCGGGTCCTTCCAGATCCCCTCGAACCGCGCGGCGACCCCGCCCGCAGAGGCGCCCGATCTCTCCGAGATCAAGCTGATCGACTACGATTTCGCCGAATTCGGCAGTGCCGAGCGGCGCAAGGCGCTGCTGGCGCGCTGGGACCGCGAGATCGGCAGCCTGCCGCTGGAATGACCCTGCCCGGGGCGCGCGCCACGGCGCGTCCCGGCCGCAATGAGACGCGACGGAGGGGCCATGGCTTCGACAGACAACCGCAGGCTCGACCTGGTCCTGGCGGCAGCGGCCGGCGCGCTCCTGCTGCTGCCCTGGTACCGCTACCGCTACGGCTTCTTCGGCTTCGGCTGGATCGGCGACCTGCCGGGGGCGGAGCGGGCCTGGCCGGGGCTGGCCCAGGCGCTCGCGGGGCGCTGGCAGATCTGGCCGGTGCTGGCGCTCCTCGCGGCAGCCCTGATCCTGCGGCTCATGCGCCCGGCGGGCGCAGAGCGGGGCAGGGCGCTCGCCGCGATCGGGCTGGCCGGGCTCGGCTGGCTTGCCGTCGAGGGCCTGGCGATCGGCCTGCGCGGCTGGAACTGGGAGCTGCTGGCCGCGCTTTTCGGCGAGGTGCCGGGCCAGCAGGCCTTCGGCGCGGGCGCCGTGATCGCCGGGCTGGCCTTCGCGCTTCTCGCCGCCTTCGGCTGGGCCGAAAAGGGCGTGCTGAAGGGCG
Source organism: Poseidonocella sp. HB161398 (assembly GCF_005870025.1). GTDB lineage: Bacteria > Pseudomonadota > Alphaproteobacteria > Rhodobacterales > Rhodobacteraceae > Mangrovicoccus. The sequence continues at coordinate 32,080 of NZ_VATA01000052.1, read as the reverse complement.
ATGCCTTCGTGCTGGCGGCGATCACGCTGCTGGTGCTGCTGGTCGCGGTCTTCGTCTTCTACCCGCTGGCGGCGATGTTCGCCGGAGCCTTCCAGGATTTCGACGGCTCCTTCACCGCCGAGGGCGTGCGCCGCAACATCGCCGATCCGAAGATCTGGTCGCTGGCCTGCCTGTGGGGCGGCAGCTGCGGCATCGCCTGGCGGACCTTCTTCCTGGCGCTCTCGACCGCGGCGGGCAGCACCTTCCTCGGCCTCGTCTTCGCGCTGGTCGCGACCCGCACCGGCTTCCGCTTCAAGAAGTCCCTGCGCCTCCTGACCGTGCTGCCGATCATCACGCCGCCCTTTGTCGTCGGCCTGGCGCTGACCATGCTGCTGGGACGCTCGGGCAGCCTGACCCAGCTGATCGAGGCCGCCACCGGATGGGAGCTCGGCCGCTGGCTCTACGGGCTCACCGGCATCTGGATCGCGCAGCTCCTGAGCTTCACCCCGATCTCCTTCCTGGTGCTGATCGGCGTGGTCGAGGGCATCAGCCCCAGCATGGAGGAGGCCAGCCAGACGCTGCGCTCGGACCGCTGGCGGACCTTCCGCAAGGTGACGCTGCCGCTGATGGCGCCGGGGCTGGCCAATGCCTTCCTGATCGGCTTCATCGAATCGATGGCGGATTTCGGCAATCCGCTGGTGCTCGGCGGCTCGGGCGGAGTTCTGTCGACCGAGATCTTCTTCGCCGTGGTCGGCGCGCAGAACGACCCGGCCCGCGCCGCGGTGCTGGCGGCGATCCTGCTGGCCTTCACCCTCTCGGCCTTCCTGGCGCAGCGGCTCTGGCTCTCGGGGCGCAATTTCGCCACCGTCACCGGCAAGGGCGATGGCGGCCGCGCGGCGCGGCTGCCGCGGCGGGTGGCCTGGCCGATCTCGGCCATCGCGGCGGGCTGGGCGGGCTTCACGCTTCTCGTCTACGCGATGATCCTCTTCGGCGGCTTCGTGAAGGTCTGGGGGCTGGACCACAGCCTGACGCTGGAGCACTACATCCGCGCCTTCGGCATCTCCTGGCAGGACGGGCTGCGCTGGACCGGCGTCGCCTGGGACAGCTTCTGGACGACGATGCAGATCGCGCTGGCGGCGGCGCCGCTGACCGCGGCGGTCGGGCTGCTGACCGCCTGGCTGATCGTGCGCCAGCGCTTCCGCTTCCGCGGCGCCTTCGAATTCGCGCTGATGATGAGCTTCGCCATTCCCGGCACGGTGATCGGCATCAGCTATGTCATGGCCTTCAACCTGCCGCCCCTGCAGATGACCGGCAGCGCGCTGATCCTGATCGCCTGCTTCGTCTTCCGCAACATGCCCGTGGGCGTGCGCGGCGGCGTGGCGGCGATGGCCCAGCTGGACGGGTCGCTCGACGAGGCCTCGCTGACCCTGGGCGCGGGCTCGGGCCGGACGCTCCGGCGGGTGATCCTGCCGCTGATGCGCCCGGCGATCCTGGCGGCGCTGGTCTATAGCTTCGTGCGGGCCATCACCTCGATCTCGGCGGTGATCTTCCTCGTCAGCGCCAAGTACAACATGGCCACGGCCTATATCGTCGGGCTGGTGGAGAACGGCGAATACGGCATCGCGATCGCGTATTCCTCGGTGCTGATCCTGGTGATGATCTCCGTGATCGGCGGCTTCCAGCTGCTGGTGGGCGAGCGCCGGCTGCGGCGCCGCGAGACGCCCGCCGCCGCCACCCTTCCCCTTGCCAAGGAGGCAACCTCATGAGCCAGACACGCGGCGCGGTGGAGTTCCGCAATGTCGCCAAGAGCTTCGGCGCCTTCACCGCCATCCCGGACCTGTCGCTGAAGATCGCGCCGGGCGAGCTGGTGACGCTGCTCGGCCCCTCGGGCTGCGGCAAGACCACGACGCTGAGGATGCTCGCCGGGCTCGAAAGCCCCAGCGCCGGGAAGATCCTGATCGGCGGGCGGGAGGTCACGCGGCTGCCCGCCGACCGGCGCGACGTGTCGATGGTGTTCCAGAGCTACGCGCTTTTCCCGCACATGACGGTCGCCCAGAATGTCGCCTACGGGCTGGAGGCGGGCGGGCTGAAACCGGCCGAGGCGCGCGAGCGGGCGGAGGCGGCGCTGTCGCTGGTCGGGCTCTCGGGGCTCGGCCCGCGGCTTCCGGCCGAGCTCTCGGGCGGGCAGCAGCAGCGCGTCGCCGTGGCCCGCGCGCTGGTCCTCGAGCCGCAGGTGCTGCTTCTCGACGAGCCGCTCTCCAATCTCGACGCGCGGCTGCGCCGCCGGGTGCGCAGCGAGATCCGCGAGCTGCAGCAGCGGCTGGGCTTCACCGCGGTCTATGTCACCCATGACCAGGAGGAGGCGCTGGCCGTCTCCGACCGGATCGTGGTGATGAAGGAGGGACGCGTGGCGCAGATGGGCAGCCCGCGCGAGCTCTACGACGCGCCCGCCTCGGCCTTCATCGCGGATTTCATCGGCGAGGCGAATGTCGTCGAGGGGCGGATCCTCGCGGTCGAGAACGGCACGGCCGAGGTGGAGCTCGGCGGCCAGCGCCTGCCGCTTCCGTCCCGCGGCCTCACGCCCGGGCGGGTGCGGCTGTCGCTGCGCGCCAATGCCGCGCGGCTCTGCGCCGAGGGCGCGGGCATGGCGGGCACCGTCGCCTCCTCGGCCTATCTGGGCGATCATGTCGAATACGAGATCGACGGGCCGCTGGGCCGGATCTTCGTGGTGGATGACGGCGGCGGCACGGTGCTGCCCCCCGGCGCGGCGGTCGGGCTGGAACTCCGCCCGCGCGGCCTGGCGCTGATCCCGGAGGGCGCGGCATGAGGGATGCGGGTCCGAAAGCGGACCGGCTGCAGGTCGCGGTCTCCGCGGCGCGTGCCGCCGGGGTGCTGGCGCTCGACTATTTCCGCCGCCGCGACGCGCTGGTGATCGAGACCAAGCGCTGTGCCTCGGACCTTGTCTCGCAGGCCGACCGCGAGGTCGAGACGCTGATCCGGGCCGCCCTCGCCGAAGCCTTCCCGGCCGATGCCCAGCTGGGCGAAGAGCACGGGCTGAGCCCGGGGACAAGCGGCGTGACCTGGGTGATCGACCCGATCGACGGCACCGCGCCCTATCTGGCGGGGCTGCCGGGCTGGTGCGTCTCGATCGGCGCCTGCGACGCGGACGGCCCGTGCCTCGGGGTGATCTATGCGCCGGTTCTGGGCGAGCTTTTCACCGCCGTCCGCGGCGGCGGCGCGACGATAAACGGCACGGAGATCCGCGCCGCTTCGGGCGATCTGCGCTCCGGCCTCCTCGGCATCGGCGCCAATGATCGCGTCGCCCCGGCGCGGGTCGGCGAGATGCTCGCCGCGCTGATGGAGGCGGGTGCCGCCTGGACCCGCTACGGCTCGGGCGCGCTGATGCTGGCCTGGGTCGCGGCGGGGCGGTTGACCGGCTATGCCGAGCCGCGGATGAGCGCCTGGGACTGCATGGCGGGCTACTGCCTGATCGCCGAGGCCGGCGGGCGCGTCCGGCCCTTCCCCGATGGCCCGGGGCTGCTGGCCCCCGCGCCGGTGATGGGCGCCGGGGCCGGGGCCTTCGACGAGCTCGCCGCGATCTGCGGCTTCGGCCGCAGCCCGGACTGGTAGCCCTCAGGCCGCCGCCATCAGCCGCTCCAGCGCGGGCAGGAGCGTGCCGGGCGCGGATTGCGCCACGTTGAAGCGCAGGAAGCTGCCGCAGCCCTGCGACACGCTGAAGGCGTTGCCGGGCGCCAGCACGATGCCCTCGGCCCAGGCGGCGCGGGCCAGCGCCGCCGCGTCCATCCCGTCCGGCAGCCGGCACCAGAGGAACAGCCCGGACTCGGGCCGGTGCCAGATCTCCAGCCCCGCCGCCTCGAGCCCCGGCGCCAGCGCGGTCATCGCAGCGGCCAGCCGCCGCCGCAGGCCCAGCACATGGCGGCGGTAGCTGCCCTCCTTCAGCAGGTGCAGCACCAGCTCGGCGGGCAGGGCGCCGCCGCCGAAGGCCGTGGCCAGCTTCAGATCGGCCAGCCCCTCGATCCAGTCCGGCCGCGCCGCGATGTAGCCGCAGCGCAGCGAGGCCGAGAGCGTCTTCGAGAAGCTGCCGATCTGGATCACCCGCTCCAGCCCGTCGAAAGCGGCGAGCCGGGGCGAGGGGACGGTCTCGAAATCGGCGAAGATGTCGTCCTCGGCGATCAGCAGCCCATGCGCTTCGGCGAGCCGCAGCAGCCGGTGCGCCACCGTCGGGGCGAGAAGCGTGCCGGTCGGGTTATGCGGCCCGGCATTGGTGATGTAGAGCCGCGGCCGGCGGTCGCGCAGCGCCGCCTCGAAGGCCGCCAGATCGGGGCCCGCGGGTCCGCGCGGCACGCCGATCACCGTGACGCGATGCGCGCGCAGGAGCGCCAGGAAGTTGAAATAGCACGGATCGTCGACCAGCACCGTGTCGCCCGGCTCCAAGAGGAAGCGGCAGACGAGGTCGAGCGCCTGGGTGCCGCTCTCGGCCAGCATGATCTGCGCGGGCTCCGCCTCCACCCCGGCATCGGCCAGCCGCACCGACAGGAGCCGCCGGAGCTCGGGCAGGCCCAGCGGCGTGGCATAGCCGGTCAGCCCGGCCGCCTCGCGGCGCGCCAGTGCGCGCAGGGCGCGGCGGATCTCGGGCTCGGGCATCCAGTCGGCGGGCAGCCAGCCGCAGCCCGGATTGGCGCGGATCCCCCGCCCGTCGAGCGCCTGGCGGGTGATCCGCAGCGGGTCGATCTCGCGCGCCATGGGCGGCCCCGCCTCGATCAGCGAGAAGGGCGGCAGCGGCCCGGCGACATAGAAGCCCGAGCCCGGCCGCGGCGCGACCAGCCCCTCGGCCGCCAGCCGCTCATAGGCCTCGACCACGGTCGAGCGCGACACGCCCAGCCGCGCCGAGAGCGCCCGGATCGAGGGCAGCCGCATCCCCGGCGCCGCCCGCCGCCCGGCGATCTGGCCGCGCAGGGTCTCCATGACCTGCACGACCAGCGTCTGCCCCTCCGTCCGCGTCAGCGCTCCGCCTGCCATCCGTTCTGCTCTTCCCGCCAGTACAGTTTGGCCGAACTGTACGGGACCGTCCCTGTCGGCGCCAGCCCTGCTGCGCCAGTCTGCGCGGACCGAAATGATGCGAGACCCGCCATGCCCCGACCCCGTTCCGCCGCTGCCGCCCTGCTGGCGGCAAGCCTCTTTGCCGTCACCTTCGCCGTGAACCTGCAGGCGCCCCTGGTGCCGGCCTATGTCGCGGGCACGCGGATGGAGGCGACGGCGGCGGCGCTCTCGATCGCGGCCTATGCCGCCGGGCTGATGCCGGTTCTGCTCTGCCTCGGCGGGCTCTCGGACCGGATCGGGCGCCGGCTGCCGCTGGCCGCCGCGCTGCTTCTGGGAACGGCGGCGACGCTGCTTCTGGCGCTTGCGCCGGGCTGGGCGTCGCTGGCGGCGGCGCGGCTGCTGCTGGGGGCGGGGACCGGGCTCGCCACCACGGCGGGGGCGGCCTACATGGCCGAGCTCGCCGGTCCCGGGCGTGAGGCCCGCGCCGCGCTGGCGGTAACCTCGGCCACCTCCCTGGGCTTCGGCGGCGGCGCGCTGGCGACCGGGACGAGCCTCCTCCTGCAGGGGCCGAGCCTGATGCCCGCCAGCTACTGGGGCTACCTGATGGCCGCGCCCTTGCTGGCGCTCGCCTGCCTGCGGCTGCCCCGCGCCGACCGGCCGCGGCGGGTGCCGCTGCTGCGCCGTCCGGTCTTTCCGCAGGGCACGGCGATCTTCGGCACGGTGCTGGCGCTCAGCTGGGCCTCGACCGGCATGACCATCGCCATGGTGCCGCTGCTGCTGGCGCGGCAGGGCCTGGGCGGCTGGTCGGGCTTCGTGATCTTCCTGGCGCTCTTCACCGGCTTCCTCTGCCAGCCCCGGGCGCGGCGGATGGGCAACCGCGCCGCGCTGTCGCTGGGCATGTGCCTGATCCCGCCGGGTTTCCTGGCGCTGCTGGCTGGCGCCGCGCTGCACTCCGTGCCGCTGGTGCTGGCCGGGACCGCGCTGACCAGCGCCTCGAGCTACGGCTTCACCTATCTCTCCGCGCTCTCCGAGGTCTCGCAGCGCGCCGGGGAGGACCGGGCGCGGGCGGTGGCGGGGCTTTTCGTCTATGCCTATGGCGGTTTCGCGATCCCGGTGATGGCCGCCGGAGCACTGGCGGACCGCGCCGGGCTGCTGCCTGCCATGGCCGCTTTCGCCGCGGTGCAGCTCGTCATCCTGGCGGCGGCGGCCTGGCTGGCGCGGCCGGGACGGGGCGGGGCAGGGCGGGTCCTGCCGGTCCGCTGAACGGCAAAAGTCTTGCTATGTGAACAAAATCCCGGCATCGTGGCGGTATTTTCGACAACAAGGTTTTGACACATGTCCCGTTTCAGCGCCGCCGCCGCCGCTGCCATCCTGCTCCTGTCTTCTGCGGGAGGGACGCGTGCGGAAACCGGATCGGCCGAACTGCCGCTGCCCTCCGAGCTGCCGCTGCTCGATTACGAAGCCGTTCTTTTCCCCTTCATCGCCAACCGCGTCTTCGCCGACGAGGGCTGGACCCGCGACAAGCGCTGGCGCGATACCGGCCCGTTCCTGCTGGGCACCTCCTACGGCATCCACCCGGCGGTGCGGATCTCCTATTCGCCTGGGGCGCTGGCCTGGCTCGAGGGCGGCCGCCAGGGCGCGGTGCCGGACGGGGCGATCTTCGTCAAGGAAATGGCGACGCCGCCCGCCGCGCGCTATGTCGAGTACCGCCGCATGCTCGAATACCTGCATCCGGACGATCCCGGTACCGTCGAGGCGGAGATGCTCGCCTTCCTGAAGAAGACCGGCGGGCTCAACTGGACGGTGATGGTCAAGGATAGCAGCCTGTCCCATGGCGGCTGGTTCTTCGCCTCGGTCGGGCAGGACGCCAGGATCGACAGTTTCGCGGCGCCCCTCACCACGCCCGCGGGCCAGGCGGCGGACGGGATGTGCATGCGCTGCCACGCCTCCGCCGAGAGCGAGCTGGTCTATTCCGCGCTGGAGAATATCGAGGGCTTCCCCGGAGAGCCGCTGATCTTCTCGGTCGACGAGAGCTGGCGCAACATGGAGGACTTCCCGCCCGGGCCCTTCAACCTGCCTAGCGTGCAGCGCCCGGCGGAGGGGCAGAGCGAAAGCGACCTGATCCGCGATTTCTTCCATGACCGCAGCGCGCTGGCCGCCTCGAACGCGGAGGCGCCGCCCTCGCCGACCGAGGTCAACCCGGCCTTCGCCGCCGCCTTCCCGCCCTCGGGCGGCATCGGCATCGCGGCGGCGGCGCTGCAGGTCCTGCCCAGCGAATGGCTCGACCATGTGCCCTCGCCGCCCGGCGGGCCGCAGCATTTCCTGACCTCGGACAACTGCATCGGCTGCCATGGCGGGCTCGGCGGGCCGCCCTCGGGCACGACGATGTTCCTGCAGACCGGGCCGGATTACGGCGACGGCTACAATATCTCGGAATACGGCGAATGGCGCTGGTCGCCGATGGGGCTGGCGGGGCGCGACCCGGTCTTCTTCGCCCAGCTCGAAAGCGAATTCGCGCTGCTCGAGAAGGCCGGGACCGGCGAACTGGCCGCCAATCTCGGCACGACCTGCCTGTCCTGCCATGGCGCGATGGGCCAGCGGCAGCTGCAGATCGACGCCGCGGCCGATCCGCAATCCGGGCTCGACCCGAATGATTTCAAGCCGTCCTATGCGCTCCTGCACGCGCCCCTGACCGCGGCGGAGCTGGAGGCGCAGACGGCGGACGGGACCTATCCCTACCACGAATACGGCAATCTCGCGCGCGAGGGGGTCTCCTGCGCGGTCTGCCACCATATCGCCCCGCCAGAGCGGGCGGAGGGCCAGCCCGACTACAACCCGCTCGACACCTACCTGATGAACGGCACGACGGGCGTCTTCCGCATGACGGAGGCGGACCGGCTGATCGGCCCCTATGACGATGTCCGCCAGACGCCGATGGAGCACGCGATGGGGATCACCCCGGCCGGCGACAGCTACATCCGGGACAGCGAGCTCTGCGGCGCCTGCCACACGATCAACCTGCCCAATGTCGATGCCGACCGCGCCGCGCCGCTCGACGGCTATACCGCGGCCGACCAGGAGGTGTTCAACCAGGCGGCCAGGAACGGCGCGGCCTTCCTGAGGGAGGAATACGGCGTCACCTTCCCGGGGCCGCTGACCGAGTTCCAGCATTCGGTGGAGCAGGCGACCTATCTGGAATGGGTCAACAGCGAGTACAGCGAGGAGGCGACCGCGCAATCCTGCCAGGACTGCCACATGAAGGCGGGGTTCAAGAGCGCCGATGGCAGCCTGGAGCTGTCCTCGATCACCACGCAGATCGCCACGATCCAGGACACGAACCTGCCGGCCGTGGCCAACCTGCTGCCGCAGGCCGAGGTCGACGTGCCCTTCCGCGAGGGCTACCGGCGGCACAGCTTCGTCGGGCTGAACGTCTTCATGGTCGAGATGATGCGCCAGTTCCGCGCCGAGATGGGGATGAGCCTGACCGATCCGATGACCTATGCGACGAACGGCGCCGAGCTGTCGATCGGCACGATGGCGCTGCAGGCCGCGGAGGAGACCGCCGGGATCGATCTGTCGCTCGCCGCCGCCGGGGACGGGATCGACGCGGAAGTGACGGTGACGAACCGCACTGGCCACCGGCTGCCCTCGGGCGTGGGCTTCCGCCGCGCCTTCCTGGAGGTGAAGGCGACCGCGGCGGATGGCACGGTGCTCTGGTGCTCGGGCTGCACCGACGGCGCGGGGGTGATCCTCGACGGGCCGGACGGGCAGCCGCTGCCGACCGAGTTCCTCGATGTCCTGCCCGAGGGCGGCGGCACCGCGCTCTACCAGCCGCATCACGCGGTGATCGACGACCCGTCGCAGGTGCAGATCTACGAGGAGCTGACGCAGAATGCCGAGGGCGCCTTCACCACGAGCTTCGTGCACCGGGTGTCGCATCCGAAGGACAACCGCCTGCTGCCCCATGGCGCGCTGCGCCCGGGCACGGCGGACTTCGCCGCCAAGTTCGGCGACAGCGAGGTGACCTCCGCCTTCATGAAGGCGACGCTGCCCGAGGGCCGGGCGGCGGAGGATCCGGATTTCGCGGCCGGATCCGACCGGCTGGCCTACCGCATCGCGCTGCCTGCGGGGACGGATCCGGCCGGGGTGACGGTCTCGGCGACGCTCTATTCCCAGGCGATCCCGCCCTACTACCTCAGGCAGCGCTTCGAGACCGCGCCCGAGGGGCCCGCGACGCAGCGGCTCTACTACCTGGCCAGCCGGCTGGTGACCGAGGGCACGCTGATCGAGGACTGGAAGCTCGCCACCGCGCGGGCCTCGGCAAGCCTGCAATAGGCGCCCACGCCGTCCCCGGGATCAGACCCGGGCGGCGGCGCGGCGGATCTGCCAGCTGCGGCGCAGGAAGGCGGCGGCGAAGATCGCCGTCAGGATCAGGATGATGGTCGGGGCCGGCGCGCTGTCGAGCCAGAAGCTGGCATAGACGCCCGCCAGCATCGAGACCATGCAGGCCGCCACCGCCACCGCCAGCATCCGCCCGAAGCTGCGCACGGTCAGGAAGGCGATGGCGCCCGGCGCGATCAGGAGCCCGACCGCCAGGATCAGCCCGGTCGCGGACAGCGTCGCGACGATGCTCAGCGACAGCGCCGTGAGCAGCCCGTAATGCAGCAGCCCCACCGCCAGCCCCGAGGCCCGCGCCTGGGCCGGGTCGAAGGCATGCAGCATCAGGTCCTTCCACTTGGCCAGGAGCCCCAGCGCGACGACAGCCGAGATGCTGCCGGCGGTCCACAGATCGGCCGGGCCCACGCCCAGCATGTTGCCGAAGAGGATGTGGTCGAGATGGACGTTCGTCTTCAGCCCGACATAGATCACGATCCCCAGCGCGAACATGCCCGAGAAGACCACGCCCATCACCGTGTCCTGCTTCACCCGGCTGTTCCCGGCCAGATAGCCGGTCGCCACTGAGGTCAGCATGCCCGCCGCGAAGGCGCCGAGGATCAGGGGCAGGCCCAGCACATAGGCCAGCACGATCCCGGGCAGCACCGCATGGCTGACCGCATCGCCCATCAGCGCCCAGCCCTTGAGCACCAGGAAGCAGCTGAGAAGCGCGGTCGGCACCGAGACGATCAGCGCGATCCAGAAGGCGTTTTGCATGAAGGGGAACTGGAAGGGCATCAGGAGCGTCTCAATCATGACGGCACCTCCTCTGCCAGCGCGGCCGCCGCCTTGCGCCGGGCCGCGAGGAGCCCGTGCTTCGGCGCCAGCAGGAAGGCCGCCAGGAAGATCAGCGTCTGCAGAACGACGATGATGCCGCCGGTCGCCCCGTCGAGGAAGTAGCTGGCATAGGCGCCGAGGAAGCTTGTCGAGGTGCCGATCGCGACCGAGGTCAGGATCAGCCGCGGGAAGCGGTCGCAGAGCAGGTAGGCCGTCGCCCCGGGCGTCACCACCATCGCGACCACGAGGAAGGCGCCGACCGTCTGCATCGCCGCCACCACCGAGGCGGAGAGGAGCGCGAAGAAGATGCCCTTCAGCAGCCCCGGCCGGAGCCCGATCGAGCGGGCATGGCTCTCGTCGAAGAAGACCGCCAGCAGGTCGCGCCATTTCGCCGCCAGCACGGCCAGCGAGACCACGCCGATGATCGCCAGCTGCAGCGTGTCGCCCGGCGTGATCGCCAGGATGTTGCCCATGGTGATGGTCTGGATCGAGACCGCCATCGGATTGACCGAGACCATGAACAGCCCCGCGCCGAAGAAGGCGGTGAAGATGATGCCGATCACCACGTCGGTCTTCAGCCCCGAGCGGTCCGACAGGAACAGCATCGCCGCCGCCGCCAGCCCGCCCGACAGGAACGCGCCGAGCGCGAAGGGCAGGCCGAGCATGTAGGCCCCCGCAACACCCGGCACGACCGAATGGCTCAGCGCGTCGCCGATCAGCGACCAGCCCTTCAGCGTCAGGTAGGAGGACAGGAAGGCGCAGACCCCGCCGACTAGCGCCGAGACCCACATCGCATTGGCCATGTAGCCGTAGGAGAAGGGCTCCAGCAGCACGCTCATGTCCCGGGCTCCTGCCGGTGGGTGCGCCCGCCATAGCGCACCAGCGGGCGCTCGTCGTCGCTGAGGATGGTGACATGGCGCGGATCGGCGTCGTCATGCAGATCCGGCCCGCCCAGCGTGAACTGGCGCAGCACGCCGCCGAAGGCCGCCTCCAGGTTCTCGCGGGTGAAGGTCGTCTCGGTCGGCCCGTGGCCCAGCACCGTGCCCTTGACCAGCACCGTGCGGTCGCAGAATTCCGGCACCATGCCCAGATTGTGGGTCGAGACCAGCATCACCCGGCCCTCGTCGCGCAGCTCGCGCAGGAGCGCGATGATCTGCTCCTCGGTCTTGACGTCGACGCCGGTGAAGGGCTCGTCGAGCAGGATCACCTGGCCGTCCTGCGCCAGCGCCCGGGCGAGGAAGACGCGCTTTTTCTGCCCGCCCGAGAGCTCGCCGATCTGGCGGTGGCGGTAGCCGAGCATGCCGACCCGCTCCAGCGCCGCGTCGACCGCCGCGCGGTCGGCCGCGCGGGGACGGCGCAGGAAGCCCATATGGCCGTAGCGGCCCATCATCACCACGTCCTCGACCAGCACCGGGAAGGACCAGTCGACCTCCTCGGATTGCGGCACATAGGCGACGAGGTTCTGCTTCAGCGCGGCGCGCACGCTCATGCCGAGAAGCCGGATCTCGCCCGCGGCAAGCGGCACGAAGCCCATGATCGCCTTGAAGAGCGTGGATTTCCCGGCGCCGTTGACGCCGACAAGCGCGGTCACCGTGCCGCGCGGGATGGCGAAGCTGGCGCGGCGCAGCGCGGTATGGCCGTTGCGGTAGGTCACGGTCACGTCGCTGGCGGCAATCCCGCCCGCGGGATCGGAGGCCTGCGCGCCGGCCATCTGGCTGTCATGTTTCATCTTCGGTCCTTCCGGTCCGGGCGCCTAGTTCGTGCCCGCCGCCAGCCCTTCGGCCACGGTGCGCGAGGTGACTTCGAGCAGGTCGAGATAGCTCGGCACCGGCCCGCCGGGCTTCGAGAGGCTGTCGACATAGAGCTCGCCGCCATAGCGGGCACCGGTCTCGCGCGCGACCTGCTTGGCCGGCGCGGTGTTGACCGTGCTCTCGCAGAAGACCACCGGGATGGCATTCGCCTTCACCCCGTCGATCACCGCGCGCACCTGCTGCGGCGTGCCCATCTGGTCGGCATTCATAGGCCAGAGATAGAGCTCCTTCAGGCCGAAATCCCGCGCCAGGTAGGAGAACGCGCCCTCGCAGGTGACAAGCCAGCGCTGCTCCTCGGAGATGGCCGCGATCTCGGCCCGCAGCGGCTCCAGCGTGGCGCGCAGCTCGTCCTTGTAGCTGGCGGCATTGGCGGCATAGACCGCGGCATTTCCGGGGTCGTGTCCTGACAGCGCCGCCTCGATATTGTCGATGTAGATCAGCGCGTTGTCGAGCCCCATCCAGGCATGCGGATTGGGCTTGCCCTGATAGGCGCCCTGGGCGATCGGGATCGGCTCGACACCCTCGCTCAGCACCGCCGAGGGGATGTCGCCGAGATTGGCCAGGAACTGCTCGAACCACAGCTCCAGGTTCATCCCGTTCCACAGGATCAGGTCGGCATCCTGCGCGCCCACCAGGTCGCGCGGCGTCGGCTCGTAGCCGTGGATCTCGGCGCCGGGCTTGGTGATCGAGACCACCTCGGCGGCGTCCCCGGCGACATGGGCCGCCATGTCGGCCAGCACGGTGAAGGTCGTGACCACCTTCATCCGCTCTGCCGCGGCCATGCCGCCGCCCGCCGCCATCCAGGCGCCCGCGGCCGCAGCGGCCAGGCGGATCGTCATCCGTCGCATTCGTCGTCCTCTCCGGTTCTTCCGCCCGGCCCTGGGGCCGGCCGCGCCTCCTGCACGGTTTTAATTGCGAACAAGTTGCAACTAGAGTGAGGGCTCCCGCAGAATTATGCAAGTGCAATTCACTTGCAGCGGAGAATGACGCATCCCGGGCGGCAAAGGCGGGTGACGATTGGCGCGGCACGTGCTAGGCCGGACGCCCTGCCGCGGGAGCGGCGGGACAAGGCGATGGCAGCAATCACGGAAGGCACGATGACAGGGACCAGCGAGGCAAGCCTCATCGACCGCTGCCGCCGCAGCGGCTTGCGCATCACCGGCCCGCGCCGGGTCATCCTCGAGGTGCTGCAATCGGCCGAGGACCATCCCGATGTCGAGGAGCTGCACCGCCGCGTCAGCCGGATCGAGCCCGGGGTGAACATCGCCACGGTCTACCGCACGATGAACAAGCTGGCCGAGCACGGCCTGATCGAGCGGCACATGTTCGATGACGGCCGCCAGCGCTTCGAACCGGCCCCGGCGGCGCATCACGACCACTTCATCAATGTCGAGAGCGGCGAGGTGGTGGAGTTCTGCTCCGAGGAGATCGAGCGCCTGCAGGAGGAGATCGCCAAGAGCCACGGCTTCGAGATCGTGAGCCACAAGCTCGAAATCTACGTCCGCCCCCGCCGCAGCCGCTGACCCCCGCGCCAATCAGGACCCCTGTGCAGATCGCCCCCGCGACAGGCGCTTCCGGCCTCATGCTGTTCGCAACGCCCCCCCCGGATAGCGCCGCCGCGGGAAAACCCGGACGGTCGCGCCCCTGACTGCCATGCGGATCCGCGCAACTGGCGCTCAGGCAGCGCCCGCCCGGCGGCAACCGCTCCCTCCCGCCGGGGATTCCGGCTTCGCCGGCGCTTACTGATCGAACGCTGCCATCTGCCCCGCGGCGCGCCCTGTGGCTCCCGATATCCCGGCCAATGGGGGCTGCAATTCTCCGACTTTGAACGCGCTTGTTGCTGTCCCCGCCCCCCGACGGCATTACTGTGCCAAGGTGGGATCGCGACAATCCGAATTGGGAGGCGGTCATGCCGGAGATTGTCACGGTCGGTGCAAGAGATTTCTGAACGGTTCAAGCATGTGATCGGATACGTCATGTGTCAGGCCTCCAGATGCAGCACTGATCAGATCATGGCCGCGGGCCGGTGTGGCGATGCGTGAATCGCAGACAGATCAAATTCGCGAGCTCGCTGGCTCCTTGGGTGACCCTGTTTCGTCCGATTCCGATCTTGCCGATCGTTTGCCCTTACTGTTCGTCGACCTCCTCACACCGCCGACGTACCGGAACGCAACTTCCCGATCTGAATGATCAGGCCGCTATCGCCGCCGGATTCCCGTAGTCCTGTCGTTTCGTCATCATCGCCCAGAGGCCGTGCGCCATCTTGTTGGCGAGCGCGACCGCGACGCGCATCCGCGGTGTCTTCCTCAGCATGCGCTCCAGCCACGCCCCCTCGGGCGCACCGCGTTTCATCGCCCCCTGGACCACCGCCATCGCACCAGTGATGAGCAACCGTCAGATGTCGCGCTGTCCCATCTTCGATGCTTTCCCAAGCCGCGTCTTTCCTCCGCTGGAATGCTGCCGCGGCACGAGCCCGAGCCACGCCGCGAAGTCCCGACTGCGCTGGAAGTCCTCCATCGGCGGTGCGAACGTTTCCACGGCGACCGCCGTAATCGGGCCAGCCCCAGGCATGGACTGTAGCCGCCGCGTCGTTGCGGCTTGGGAGGCGGCCGCGCGAAGCCGCTTGTCGAGATCGGCAACCCTGGCCGTCAACAATTCGATATGCTCAAGATAGATCAGACCGAGATCCCGTACCGTTACCGGAAGCCGGCAGGTTTCGTCATTCACGGCATCGCTCAGTCGCTTCAGCTGCACGAGCCCCTGAGGGGCCACCACGCCATGTTCGGCGAGATGCCCGCGCAGGGCATTGATTGTCTGGGTCCTCTGCCGCACCGGAAGATCACGGGTGCGAAACAGCATGGCGCGCGCCTGTTGCGCCTCCGTCTTGATTGCCACGAACCGCATGGTCGGCCGAGAGGCTGCTTCCGCGATTGCCTCGGCGTCCGCCGCGTAGTTCTTCTGCCGCTTGACGAACGGCTTTGCATAGATCGGCGGAATTAGCCGCACGGCATGTCCGAGTCGCGCGATCTCGCGGCCCCAGTGGTGAGAGGTAGCGCAAGCCTCCATCGCCACGATGCAGCGTGGATGGTCTCCCAGAAACGAAAGGAACTGGGCGCGCGGCAGCTTCTTGCGAAAGGCGACCGAACCATCCGCAGTCGCGCCATGCGCTTGAAAAACCCGCTTTGCAAGATCAACGCCAATTATCGCAGCTTCCGCCATGGATGACTCCTCCTCTTCTGGCGATCTCCAAGATCACCAGGTCGGCACATTGCGATGCCGTCGGGAGGGGGCATCCACGCCATCAAATTGGATTGTCGCGATCCCGCCTTGGCACAGTGATGCCGTCGGGGGTGGGGACAGGATCAGAGTCGGTCATTGGCACCGATTTCGCGGGCTGGCCCGGCGGGAACCCGGTTCCCCCCAGCCACCCCTGGACAGCTTCGCGTTTCATTTCCGGCGGCCGGACATTGCCGCCGCCCCTGCTGCGCCCCACGGGGACAGCCCGGATAGTTCTGCTCGTCGATCATCGCATCCTGTTCCGCGTGTCAGGCCGGGCGGAAAGGGGCCACCGAACGGCGGCTGGCGCATCACGGCCCGGCCACGCAGGATCTCAACGGAATTTCCGGCGCCTCCAACCGCAGTTCAGCAGAGCGGATGCACCGCTCTGATGTCCATTTTTTTGAGGGTTTTCTAAAGCGTTCAGGGACGCCCAGGCGTTTATCCTTGTCCGGGCGCCCAAGGGTCGGCACGAGGCCTGAGGATGCCGGGAACAAGCTCTGATGCGCGGGCCCGGTACCGCATGACCGGATGCGCGTCCCGGGACTGCTCCTGTCTTGCTGCGGGCGTCAAGGAAGGTTCGCCACAAAGCGAGTGCCGGACCTTCCCCTGCCAGTGACCTCGCGCCCGCCATTGCGCGCATGTGGACCGCGTTCGGAAAGCCGGAATGGTGCGGCGGCGATATCCCGCGTGAAAGCCACCGGCTCGCGCGCGATCACGGTCGTGGCGAGCGTCGATTTCCTGCCTCGCCGCACAAATTCCCGGTATCGAGCGGTCAATCTGGATTGCGCTTTCCCGGCGATGTCCTGCACCTCTGCCGATTGTTCCCGCAGGATGTAGAGCGTCTTGGCTCCTGGCTTGGGGGCAGCCGATAGGTCCGGGCCGGTTCCACGAGCTTGTGGCGGACGCGGGAATTGGCCGCGCGGGTGGTACCGCCGCGCCTTGCGGTTTTGCCCGAGGAATGCTCGCTGGGCACCAGCCCCGGATCGGCCATCAGCTTGACGGGGCAGCCGAACCGCCGCGCATCCCCGATCTTGGCCATGAGGCTGACGGCACCGAGAAGGCCGACGCCCCGCAAGGCCCGGAGCGCATGCACCGCCGGGGCGAGTTCGCGCTCCGGCACCAGGGCCTCGATGTGTTCGGTCAGCCGATCCACCCGCTCCGTGGCAGTCCGCTCGGACTGCAGCAGTCCCTCCGATACGATCTGACTTGCAGGATGGTCGAAGCGCCGGCTCTGCAGCCTCCGGCGATGGCGCAGCCTCCAGGGCTTGGTCCGATGGCAGACCCGCCCCTGACGCAGCAGGAACGCCGACACCAGCTGGCGCTTGTGGCACTGGTCTTCCGCGGCACTGTCCCGGGCGCGGACGAGATCCCGCATGACCTGATGCGCCGCGTCAGGACCCCGGATCGGCGTCAATTCCCCGGCACGCAGGAGTCGCGCCAGCCGGTCGCCCGCGCGCACGGGGCGTGCGCGATCGAATGCCATGGTTCGTGCGAGATCGCGAACGAAGGCGCGACGACCCTGCAGTCGAAGCCGGATGCCGCCGCCTGTCGGCCCTGCTTCATGGCAAATGCAGACGGGCATGCGGCGTTCCGCCAGCCTCCCCGGAAGTCGCCCTATGCTGGCAGGCGTGTTCACGGATGTCCCGCGGCCGAACGTTTCGTTTCCTGCACCCCCATCGGCGATCGCAACCGCGAGCTTGTCCTTCGACACGCCGGTGCCGGCCTAGAGAACGGTCGGGCTTGCGGCGATGCTGTCCTCGATCGCAAATCAGCGGCAGGTGCCACGGCGCGGTCAGGATACAGGCTCAGCCCCCATCAGCGCGGCGCTGGAAGAGATATAAGGTCTTGCGATCTTCAGGAGGAACTTCGGCGGAAGAACGGACCTGCCGCCGCCGCCGCAGCCCCGGCGGCTTCCCCGTGCATTTGGACTGCGCGACGGTGAAGCTGCCGAAGAGCCCCCGTCGCACCGAGCCTTGCGGGACACGGCAAGCGGGGCCGCAAAGCTGCACGGGCGGTGGCTGGGAGGCCTGGTCCGGATCGGCAGGAAAAGCAGCGAGGGCGGGGGCGGCGCGTTCCGGCCGGAACGGAGCCTCGCATCAGGGCATCAGGCCGGCCATGCGGGGTCAGGCGGCGGCGCTGCGGGCAGCCATCCAGGTTTCGAAGGCGGCGGTGTCCATCGGACGGGCGAAGTGGAAGCCCTGCATCCGCGTGCAGCCCATAGAGATCAGCATCTGACGCTCCGCCTCGGTCTCCACCCCCTCGGCTAGCACCTTGATGTCGAGCGCGCGGCCGATGCCGATCATCGCCTCGACGATTGCCTGGCGCGAGCGGTCGAGGGCGATGCCGGAGACGAAGCTGCGGTCGATCTTCAGCTGCTCGACCGACAGCCGGACCAGGTTGCCGAGGCCGGAATTGCCGGTGCCGAAATCGTCGAGCTCCAGCGGATGGCCCGCGCTGCGCAGCGCCGCGATGGTGCGCTCCACCTCGGTGTCGTTCTCGCGCAGCACGACATCCTCGAGCACCTCGATGGCGACGCGGCGGGCGGGCAGGCCGCGCATCGCCAGCTCCCAGTCGAGATCGCCGGCGCAGTCGACCCGCGCCAGCTCTCCGGCGGAGAGGTTGATGCTGATGGCCGGCGGGCGGCCCGGGCCGGTGCGCGCCATCCAGTCAAGCGCCGCGGCGCGCACCGCATAGGTGATCCGCTCCTCCAGCTCGGGATTGCGCAGCGTTGTCAGGAAGGCGCCCGGCGCCAGCAGGCCGCGCGACGGGCTCTGCCAGCGGGCCAGGACCTCGGCGCCGATGACCTCGCCGCTCTGGACGTCGATCTGGGGCTGCAGGAAGGGCACGAACTCGCCGTATTCCAGCCCCAGCGCCAGCTCGAATTCCAGATCGGCCTGGCTTTCGAGCACCTCGCGCGCCGCGCCGTCGAAGAGCGCGACCCGGCCGCGCCCGGCCTCCTTCGCCTGGTAGAGCGCGATGTCGGCATCCGCGAGCAGCCGGTCGGCATCCGCGCCGAACCCGCCGGGCGGCAGATGGGCGATGCCGACCGAGGCGCCAACAGCCAGCTTCATGCCGTGATGCTCGATCGGGCGGCTGGCCGCCTCGATGCAGGCCTCTGCCAGGGCGGCGGACCGGCAGCCCAGCTCCTCCTCCTCGACGACCATGGCGAATTCGTCGCCGCCGATCCGCGCCACCAGGGCTCCCGGCGGAGCGACCTCGGAGAGCCGCCGGGCGACGGATTTCAGCACCGCGTCGCCCGCCACGTGGCCGCGGGTGTCGTTGATCATCTTGAACCGGTCCAGATCGATATGCAGTGCGCTGACCCCGATCGGCCCGCGCGCCATCCTGCGGAAGGCGCGGGCCAGCCCGGTGCGGTTCAGGAGCCCGCTGAGCGCATCGGTGCGCGCCTGCGCCTCGAGCGCCTCGCGCTCGCGCAGGAGCGCGTCGGCCATGCGGTTGACGGTAGCGGCCGTGCGCGCGATCTCGTCCTCGCCGCCAAGCGCCAGCCTGTGGCCGAAATCACCGTCGGCGATCTGCGCGGCGCCGCTGTCGAGCTCTTCGAGGCGCCGGACCAGCGCGGTGGCGGCGATCCAGCCGAACCCGATCAATCCGGCCATCGTCGCCGCGGCCAGCGCGATCAGGATCGCGGCATCGCCGGCTAGTTCCGTCTCCAGCCAGTGCAGGTCGGGGGCGACCAGCACCATGCCCATCGGCACGCCGTCGACCTCCACCGCCCTGAGGACGACCGGCCCGAGCTCCGGATCGTCGGCCAGCGCGGCGAATTCCGCGTCCTCTGCGATGAACCAAGGGATCCGGTGCGGGCCGGGAAAACGGCCCTTCGAGAGCACCGCCGCGCCCGCGGCATCGCGCAGATCGACGGCCGCGATCTCGTCGAGCCGCACCGCGCTTTCGGCCATGTGCTCCAGGTCATGGCGGGTGGGATCGACGAAGTGGTGCTCCAGCGCCTCGGCGAGGAAATCCGCCTGGATCAGCGACTGGGTGATGAAGCGGTCCTGCATCCGGTCGGTGGTGAAGGCGAAGGAGGCCACTGCCAGCGCCAGATGCGCGGCCATCCCGAGCAGGGCGAAGATCAGCAGCACGCGCAGGCGGAAAGACATGCCGGTCAAAGCGGCGCCCCTTTTCCGTGGGGCACCGGCCGGATTTCCACCTTGGCTGGCCTGCTATGGCAGCAACAGGTCACGTTCCACCTCGACTCCAGGCGCGGCCCGCCCCCCGGGGGCGGCGACCGCATCGTCTCCGCCGGATCGAACTAGCAGAGCGGGAGTAACCAGCAGCTTAACCCGGCCGCGCCGGAGCGCCCTCCGGCAGGGTCAGGCGGCGGCGGAGGCGTCCATCTTCTCGGCGAAGCTCTGGAAGAACTTGGCGGCGAGCTTCTTCGACGTGCTCTGGATCAGCCGGTTGCCGAGCTGGGCGAGCTTGCCGCCGATCTCGGCCTTGGCGTCATAGGTCAGCAGGGTGCCGCCCTCCTGCTCGGCCAGCGTCACTGCGGCGCCGCCCTTGGCGAAGCCCGCAGCGCCGCCCGAGCCCTGGCCCGAGAGCGAGAAGCGTTCCGGCGGATTCTCGGGGTTGAGGGTGACATTGCCGCCGAACTTGGCCTTCACCGGGCCGATCTTGAGGACGACCTTGGCCTCGAGCTCGGTATCGGAATGCTTGATCAGCTCCTCGCAGCCCGGGATGCAGGCCTTGAGGATCTCGGGATCGTTCAGCGCGGCATAGACCTTGTCGCGCGGCGCGGCGATGAAGACCTCTTCCTTCAGTTCCATGTCACTGTCTCCTCTACAGCGGCTTGGGGGCGGCCGGATTTGCGCCCGGCTCGTTCGGGCCATGTCACGCGACTGCCCGGCAGAGGTCAAGGAGACGAAAGTCGGTCCGGCAAACGGAAAACCCCGCGCCGGGCGGGGCGCGGGGTCTCGGAGGCCGGAAATGTCCGGGGCGTCAGAAGCCCAGGATATTCGGCAGCCAGGTCGAGAAGGCCGGGACGAAGGTCAGGATGACCAGCACGGCGAGCTCGACGAGGAAGAAGGGGATGATCGCCCGCACCAGCCGCGTCATGCCGACATTGGCCACGCCCTCGGCCACGAAGAGGCAGAGCCCCAGCGGCGGCGTGATCAGCCCGATCATCAGGTTGAAGATCACGATGATGCCGAAATGCGTGGGATCGACGCCGAAGGCCACCGCGATCGGGTGCATGATCGGCACCAGGACCAGCATCGCCGCGATGCCCTCGAGGAAGAGGCCGACGACCAGGAACAGGACCATCTGCGCAATCAGGAAGGCGGTCTTGCTGTCGACATTGGCCAGCGTCCACTCGGTCAGCATGTTGGGCACGCGGTTGTAGGTCAGCACCCAGTTCGCCGCGGCCACGGCGGCCATGATGATCAGGATGATCGAGCTGTCGACCATCGCGTTGGCGAAGATCCGCGGCAGGTTGTGGACCCCGAGCTTGCGGTAGACGAAGAGCCCGACCAGCATCGCGTAGCCCACGGCCAGCGCGGCTGCCTCGGTCGGGGTGACGACGCCGAGCAGGATCGAGCCGACGACGAAGACCGGCATCAGCAGCGGAACGACCCCGCCCAGCAGCGCCTGGCGGTTGGACTGGCCTTCCATGATGTCGGTGCCGGGCTCGGGATCGGCGACCTTGACGGTCAGCATCACGTAGACGGTCAGGAAGACCGCCAGCAGCAGCCCCGGGCCGATCCCGGCCATGAAGAGCGCCGGAACCGAGACGCCCGAGACGATCAGCGCGTAGATGATCACCGGGATCGAGGGCGGGATGATCGGGCCGATCACCGAGGAGGCCGCGGTCAGCGCGGCGGCGAAGGCGCGGTCATAGCCGTGCTTCTCCATCTCGGGGATGAAGACCCGGCCGATGGCCGAGGTGTCGGCGATGGCGGAGCCCGAGAGGCCGGCGAAGATCACCGAGGCCCAGATGTTCACCAGCGCCAGGCCCGCGCGGAACTTGCCGACCAGCACCACGCAGAAGCGGATGATCCGCTTGGTGATGCCGCTCTCGTTCATCAGCTCGCCCGCGAGCACGAAGAGCGGGATCGCCAGCAGCGGGAAGGAGTTCAGCCCCTTGAACATCTCGCTGGCGACCAGCCGCGGATGGTAGGGCAGGTCGCCGCTGATCATGAAGTACATCAGCGCGGCGATGATGGCGAAGGCGATGGGCAGCCCGGCGAGGGTGCCGACGAGAACGATGATGAAGCTCATGGCTGTCTCCTCAGTCGAGCGAGGCCTGGCCCTTGGCCCGCATCCGGACGACGTCCGACGCGGTGGGGGCATCCTCGTGGGACGGGTTGCGCAGATCTCCGAGGCGCTCGAAGAAGCGGATCAGGGCGGCGATGGCAAGAAGCGCGCCGCCGACGCAGATGGCGAATTGCCAGGTGCCCATGCGGCCGATCCAGACCAGCCACTCGATCCCGGTCTTCTCGACCAGCCCGTTGGCCGAAGCGATCAGGCCCGAGGCCTCGATCGTGCCGCGCCGCGTGGCGAAGAGATAGCCCGACCAGCTCAGCAGCACGCCGCAGGCGAAGGTGACGACATCCATCGCCAGGAACAGGATCTCGCGCGTCGCGGGCTTGAGGAAATCGGTGACGATGGTGAAGCGCATGTGCCGGTCCTGCATGTAGCTCAGCGCCACGCCGAACATGACGCCGTAGATCGACAGGTAGACCGGCAGCTCGTCGCCCCAGGTCAGCGACAGGCCGAACGTGTAGCGCCGCAGGGCGTTGAACAGGATGATCCCGGTGACGGCGGCCATGATCAGGCCGCAGCCGATCGCGAGAATGCGCCGGACGATGTAGGACAGGGTCGCCATCACGGCCTCCGCTGCAAATGGGAATGGGAAAGTGTCCGGGGCTCCGCGGCACGGAAGCGGGCAGAGCCCCGGGTGTGCTGCGCTTAGTTCGTCGCGTCGGCGACGGCAGCGTCGAGCTTCTCGATCCAGACGGCATCGGCGCCCAGATCGCCGGCCAGCCATTCCTTGACGGCCGGCTGGGCGGCCTCGCGGAACTGGGCCAGTTCGTCGGCGGTGGGGACATAGACTTCCATGCCCTCGGCCTGCACGGCGTTCACGCCATTGGCGGTGTTCCATTCCTGGATGCCGCGGCCGAAATTGCCGGCGATGACGGCAGCGCGGTCGATCACGGCCTGCTGCTCGGGGGTCAGCATGTCGTAGAACTCGGCGGACATGACCATGAAGTCCACGGCATAGACATGGCCGTCGAGGGTCATGTACTTCTGCAGCTTGTGCAGGCCGTTATTGTAGATCACGCCGACCGGGTTCTCCTGGCCGTCGACCACGCCGGTCGCCAGCGCGTTGGGCAGCTCGGTCCAGGCGATCGGGGTCGGCTCGCCGCCCAGGCCCTTGACCATCTCCAGGTAGAGCGGGATCGGCTGGACGCGGAACTTCAGCCCCGCCATGTCGGCCGGCGTCTGGATCGGCCGGGTGTTGTTGGTGAAGTTGCGGAAGCCGGTCTCGCCATAGGCCAGCGTCTTCAGCCCGGTCTTGGCCTCGCAGGCCTCGGCCAGCTCGTCGCCAAAGGGCCCGTCGAGCACTTTCCACGCCACGGTGGCATCGGAGAAGGTGTAGGGGATGTCGAGCACGGCGGCGGGCTTGCAGACCTTGGACATCGCGCCCGAGACCATGCCGACCTGCACCAGGCCTTCCTGCACCTGGCTGACGATCTCGTCCTCGTTGCCGAGCGCGCCGGCCGGGAAGATCTCGACCGACATGTCCGACTCGCCCTCGACGATCTGCTTGAACATGTGGGCGGCCGCGCCCTTCTTCGAGGACTGCCAATCATCCGGGTCGACATGCGCGAAGCGCAGCGTGACCTCGGCCGAGGCGGCGGTTCCCATCAGGGCGATGATCCCTGCGGCAGTGAATTTCAGAAAGGTGTCGCGCATGTCTGTCCTCCCGTTCTGCGCTTCCATCTTCTGGAAAACGTTGACGGTTTCCCCGGGCTATGCCCGCGGGCACCGCATTCGCCTCCCACGAATTGCCCCTGTTTTGTACCAGACGGTTAAAAAACGTCAATGGGTTTGTAACAGCTGGTACATTCGTGCTTTAATCGTCTTGGTACGGAGGAGGCCAGCGTGTTGACGGATCAGGAGAAAGCCCCGGCGAAGCGCGCCGGATGGAAGCGGGACCCGGTAAAGGTGCAGAAGGACATCCTTCAGGCCGCCACCAGGGAATTCGCCGACAATGGCTATAACGGCGGGCGAATCGAGCGGATCGTGCAGCTGACCGAAACCTCGAAGCGGATGATCTACTACTATTTCGGCGACAAGGAGGGGCTGTGGCGCGCGGTGCTGGAAGAGGCCTATACCTCGATTCGCGCCCAGGAGACCGAGCTCGACCTGGCCGACCTGCCGCCGCTCGAGGCGCTCAGGAAGCTCTTCGTCTTCACCTTCGACCATCACCGGCGCAATGCCGATTTCATCCGGCTGGTGATGATCGAGAACATCCGCGGCGGCCATGTCCTGGCCGCCTCGACCAAGATCCGCGACCTCAACCGGCCGGTCGTGGCGATGCTGGAGGATATCTGCCGCCGCGGCGCCGAGGACGGCACGCTGCGCCCCGATCTCTGCCCGCTGCAGCTCCATTGGGAGCTCTCGGCGCTGAGTTTCTTCAACATGTCGAACCGGGCGACCTTCGCCGGCATCTTCGGCGCCGGGCTGCATGACGAGGCCGGGCAGATCCGGCTGCGCGACAGCCTGGCCGAGCAGGTGCTGCGCGCCGTGCGCGCCTGATCAACGCCATGAGGGCAGGGCGGACCCGGCGCAGCCCCTGCGCCGGATCCGCAGGCCTGCCTGCGGCGCAGTATTTAACCGTCCGGTCCAAAGCTCTTGCGGTTTTTTAACCGTATGGTACATTTCTTCCCGACAAGGCGAGTCCGCGCCATGCCAGCAGCGGACCGACGGAGGACACATCACATGACCAAGCCGGAACCCGCGGACGTCTTCGGGCGCGACAAGAGCATTGCCCTGGGCCTGATCGGCCGCGGCATCCAGAAATCCCGCACCCCCGCGATGCACGAGGCCGAAGCCGCCCGCCAGGGGCTGCGCTGCGTCTACAAGCTGCTCGATGCCGACCTGATGCCCGAGGGAACGCCGCTGGCCGACATCCTGCGCTCGGCCGAGCTCTGCGGCTTCGCCGGCTGCAACGTGACCTTCCCCTACAAGATCGAGGTGATTGCGCTGCTCGACGAGCTCGACGACAGCGCCGCCGCCGTGGGCGCGGTCAACACGGTCGTCTTCAGGCACGGCCGCCGGATCGGCTACAACACCGACTATTCCGGCTATGCCGAGGCCTTCCGGCGCGGCATGGCGGGCGCGGCGCGCGCCCGGGTGCTGCAGATCGGCTCCGGCGGGGCAGGGGTCGCGGTCTCCCACGGGCTCGCCGATAACGGCGTCGAAGCGCTGGTCCTGGTCGATGCCGATCCCGCCCGCGCCGGGGCACTGGCAGAGCTGCTGGGACGTACCCGCCCGGATCTGGCCGTCGAGGTCTGCGCCACGGTCGAGGACGCCGCCGCGGGCGGGCTCGACGGGTTGGTGAACTGCACGCCGATGGGCATGGCGAAGCTGCCCGGCTCCGCCTTCCCGGCCGAGCTGCTGACCCCCGCGATGTGGGTCTCCGACATCGTCTACTTCCCGCTCGAGACCCGGCTTCTGGCCGAGGCCCGCGCCAAGGGCTGCCGGGTGCTGCCGGGCTCGGGCATGGCGGTCTGGCAGGCGGTGCGCGCCTTCGGCCATTTCACCGGGCTCGACGCCGATCCCGACGCAATGGAAGCCACGTTCCGCGCCCTGGGCGCCGAGTAAGCGGAGACAGCCGATGAAGACCGCCATTGCCACCGTCTCGATCCCGGGCGACCTGCGCCGCAAGCTGAAGGCCATTGCCAAGGCGGGCTTCGACGGCGTCGAGATCTTCGAGCAGGATTTCATCGCGCAGGAAATGAGCCCGCGCGATGTCGGCGCCATGATCCGCGACCACGGGCTGGAGATCCCGCTCTTCCAGCCGTTCCGCGATTTCGAGACCCTGCCCGAGCCCTGGCGCGGCCGCGCCTTCGACCGGGCGGAGCGCAAGTTCGACCTGATGCAGGAGATGGGCACCGACCTGGTGCTGGTCTGCTCCTCGGTCCATCCCAGGTCGCAGGGCGGCATCGACCGCGCGGCCGACGACTTCCGCGAGCTCGGCGAGCGGGCAGCCAGGCGCGGCCTGCGCGTCGGCTTCGAGGCGCTGGCCTGGGGCCGGAACTTCTGGGACCACCGCGATGCCTGGGAGGTGGTGCGCCGCGCCGACCACCCCAATGTCGGCATCATCCTCGACAGCTTCCACACGCTCGCCCGCAAGATCGACCCGGACACGATCCGCACGATCCCCGGCGACAAGATCTTCTTCGTCCAGCTCGCCGACGCGCCGAAGATCGACATGGATCTGCTCTACTGGTCGCGCCATTACCGCAACATGCCCGGCGAGGGCGATCTCGACGTCACCGGCTTCATGCGCGCGGTCTGCGCCACCGGCTATGCCGGGCCGATCAGCCTCGAGATCTTCAACGACCAGTTCCGCGCCGGCAAGACCGAGGCGCTGGCCCGCGACGGCCACCGCTCGCTGATCCACCTGATGGACGAGGTGCGCCGCGCCGCGCCGGGGCTGCCGCAGGATCTGCCGGTGCTGCCCGAGCGCGCCGAGGTCGGCGACATCTCCTTTGTCGAGTTCACCACCTCCGCCGCGCTGCGCCCGCAGCTCAACGAGCTGCTGAAATCCCTCGGCTTCTCCAAGGTCGGCCAGCATATCGCCAAGCAGGTGACGCTCTGGCAGCAGGGCGAGGTCCGCATCGTCGTCAATACCGAGGAGCAGGGCTTCGCCCATGCCGCCTTCCTGACCCACGGCACCGGCGTCTGCGATATCGGGCTGAAGGTCGATGACGCGAAGAAGGCGCTCAAGCGCGCCGTCGGCCTCGGCGCGGTGAAATTCTCCCAGCCGGTCGGCGAGGGCGAGCTCGACATTCCCGCGATCCGCGGCGCCGGCGGCTCGGTCATGCATTTCCTGGACGAAAGCGACGATCTTTCAAAGGTCTGGAGCACGGAGTTCATCCGCTGCGGCGCAGGCGAGGCACGCGATGCCGGGCTGACCCGGGTCGACCATATCGCCCAGACGACCGATTACGACGAGATGCTCAGCTGGTCGCTCTTCTACAGCTCGATCTTCCGCATGGGCCGCGCGCCGATGGTCGACGTCGTCGATCCCGACGGGCTGGTGCGTTCCCAGGCGCTGCAATCGGCCGACGGCAAGTTCCGCGTCACGCTCAACGGCGCCGAGACCCACCGCACGCTGGCAGGCCATTTCCTGGCCGACAGCTTCGGCTCCTCCGTCCAGCATGTCGCCTTCGCCACCGCCGACATCTTCGCCACCGCCGGGAAGCTCGCGGGCTTCGGCTTCGAGCCGCTGCCGATCTCGCCCAACTACTACGAGGATCTCGCCGCGCGCTTCGGCCTCGGCGAGGACGAGGCGGCGCGGATGAAGGCCTTCAACATCCTCTATGACGAGGACGAGCAGGGCGGCTTCTACCAGTTCTACAGCCGTCCCTGGGGCGACGGGCTGTTCTTCGAGATCGTCGAGCGGAGGAACGGCTATGACGGCTACGGCGCGCCGAACGCGCCCTTCCGCATCGCCGCGCAGAAACGCCTGCTCGGCGCCGAGCCCGCGCTCGAACCCTGAGCGCACAGGGCGGAGCGGGGCCGGACGGGCGGGGGCAGGCGCCGTCCCGCCCCGGACCTGATCCGGGGCCTCCCGCTCTGCCATTTGCCCTTCCGGCCGGGGCGCAGTAGGACGGACCCGCTGCGCCATTCCACTAGGAGCCTGCCGATGCCCATCGCCGCCGCCCGCGACCGTTTCCTTGCCGAGCTCCGCGACCGCCCGCTCGTCATGGGCATTCTCAACGCCACGCCCGATTCCTTCTCCGACGGCGGCGCCCATGACGCGCCGGAGGCCGCGCTGGCCCATGCCCGCCAGATGATCGCCGAGGGCTGCGACGTGATCGACCTGGGCGGCGAGTCGACCCGCCCCGGCCATGCCGAGGTCACCGCCGAAGAGGAAATGGCCCGCGTCCTGCCAGTGCTGCGCCTCCTGCAGGCCGAGAGCGGCATGCCGGTCTCGATCGACACCTACAAGGCCGCGACCGCCCGCGCCGCCGTCGAAGCCGGCGCCGCGATCGTCAACGATGTCTGGGGCCTGCAGCGCGATCCCGGCATGGCCGGTGTCGTCGCCGAGACCGGCGCCGCGGTGATCATCATGCACAACCGCGAGACCACCGACCCCGATCTCGACATCCTGCAGGACATGGAGCATTTCTTCGGCCGCTCGCTCGATCTGGCGCGCAAGGCCGGAATTCCGGGCGAGCGCATCCTGCTCGATCCCGGCATCGGCTTCGGCAAGACGCTGGAGCAGAACATCCGCTGCCTCAACGGGCTCGGCTGGCTAGGCAGCTTCGGCTATCCGGTGCTGCTCGGCCTCTCGCGCAAGCGCATGTTCGGCGAGCTCCTCGGCCGCGAGGTCGGCGAGCGGCTCCCGGGCACGCTGGCGGCCAACCTGGTCGGCATCGCCCGCGGCGTGCGGGTGATCCGCGTCCATGACGTCGCCGCCCATGCCGATGCGCTGAAAGTCGTGCGCGCGCTCGAGGCCTGAGCCCCGGTTGACAGCCGGCCCCGCGCAGCCGAGGCTCCGCGCGGGGAGACGGGCCAGCACGGGAGCGGCGCGATGTGGGCGGAACTCATCATTCTTGCGGTCGTCGCCATGCATGTGGCGGCCGCGGCCTGCGCCTGGCGCGCGCTGCGGAAATCGCGCACGCCCGAGGGCTCGGTCGGCTGGGCGGTCTTCCTGCTCGCCGCCCCCTTCTGGGGCGTGCCGCTCTACCTGATCTTCGGCCATCACAAGTACAGCCGCTACTTCATCACCCGCCGCGAAAGCGCCGAGGTGGTGGCCGCGCTGAACGACCGCGCCGGGAAGCTCGGCCCGCCGGTGCGGCCCGAACCCGATCCGGCCCCCTTCGAGCGGCTCGCGGGCATGCCGGTGCTGCGCGGCAACCGCCTGACCCCGCTGATCGACGGCGAGGCGGCCTTCGCCGCGATGTTCGAGGCGATCGACACGGCCGAAAGCTACCTGCTGGTGCAGTTCTTCATCATCCATGACGACGCCACCGGCCGCGCCTTCGGCGAGCGGCTCGCTGCCGCCGCCCGGCGCGGGGTGAAGGTGCGCTTCCTCGCCGATCCGGTCGGCAGCTACCGGCTGCCCGCGCGCTATCTCGCCGCGCTGCGCGCCGCCGGGGTCGAGGTGGCGGAGCGCCGCGAAGGGCCCGGGCCGCGCACCCGCTTCCGGATCAATTTCCGCAACCACCGCAAGACCGTGATCGCCGATGGCCGCCGCGGCTTCATCGGCGGGCTGAATGTCGGCGACGAGTACATGGGGCTCTCCGAGCGCTTCGGCCCCTGGCGCGACACCCATCTGGAACTCGCCGGCCCGGTCGTGGCGCAGCTGCAGCTGATGTATGCCGAGGACTGGCACTGGGCGCGCGGCGAACTGATCCTCGACCAGCTCGCCTGGGACATGCCGCCCGAGCCCGAGGACATGTCGGCGCTCTTGGTGCCCGCGGGCCCGGCCGACGAGCTGGAGACCGGTGCGCTCCTCTTCTTCGCCGCCATCGCCGCCGCGAAGGAGCGGGTCTGGATCGCCTCGCCCTATTGCGTGCCCGACAGCGACCTGATGACGGCGCTGAAGCATGCCGCGCTGCGCGGCGTCGAGGTGCGCATCCTGGTGCCCGACGCGATCGACCACCGCATCCCCTGGCTCGCCGCCTTCGCCTGCTTCGACGCGCTGCGCGCCGTGGGCGTGCAGATCTGGCGCTACCGCGAGGGATTCATGCACCAGAAGGTCGTGCTGGTCGACGACCGGCTGGCCGCCATCGGCACGGCGAATTTCGACAACCGCTCCTTCCGGCTGAATTTCGAGGCGATGGCGCTCGGCTTCGACCGCGATTTCGCCGCGCGGACCGCCGCCATGCTGGACGATGATTTCGCGCGTGCCTATCTGTTGGAGACGCCGCTCGCGAAGCAGCCGCTGCATATCCGCCTGGGCGCGCCGGTGGCCCGGCTCTTCGCCCCGATCCTGTGAGACCCGCCGCTTGCGCATCGTCAGCTACAATATCCGCAAGGCCAAGGGCACCGACCGGCGCCGCGCGCCAGGGCGGATCCTCGACATCCTCAACAAGCTCGACCCCGACGTGGTGCTGCTGCAGGAGGCCGACCTTCGGCTCGGCGCGCGCCCCGCGGCGCTGCCGCCCGGACTGATCGAGAGCGCCACGGATTTCGAGGTCGCGCCCCTCGCGGTCAGCGATGTCTCGATCGGCTGGCACGGCAACGCCATCCTGGTGCGCCGCGGCCTCGGCATCCTGCGCACCGAGCGCATCGACCTGCCGGCGCTGGAGCCCCGCGGCGCGGTGCTGGCCGAGGTCGCGGGTCCGTCGGGGCCGGTGACGGTGATCGGCGCGCATCTGGCGCTCCTGCGGCCCTGGCGGCGGCGGCAGGTGGCCGCGCTGGCGCGGCGGCTGGGGCAGGATGCGGGCCCGGCCTCGCTGGTCGCCGGGGATTTCAACGAATGGTCGCCGAAGAAGGGGCTGGAGGCGCTGGCCGAGAGCCACGAGATCCTGGCGCCGGGACGCAGCTTCCATGCCCGCCGCCCGGTCTCGGCGCTCGACCGCTTCGCCATCGGCCAGGGACTGGAGGTGGTCGCGGCCGGGGTCGACCAGTCCCCCTTGGCGCAGCGCGGCTCGGACCATCTGCCGATCTGGGCCGAAATCGCCCGGCGCTGAGTCGCGCACTTGTTTCCAAGCAGTTTTGCGCTATCAATCGGTCAACTTCCGGAGACCGACCCCTGAAAGACAGTTCCCCCTTCGCCCCGTTCCGCCATCGCGCCTTCCTCAGCTACTGGCTGGTCGGGCTCGCGGCCAATTTCGGCTGGCTGATCCAGAATGTCGGCGCCTCCTGGTCGATGACCCAGATGCACGGCTCGCCCGAGATGGTGGCACTGGTGCAGACCTCGGTCGCGCTGCCCCTGATGCTGTTCTCGCTGCCCGCGGGCGCGCTGGCCGACACGTTCGGGCGGCGCCGAACGGTGATCGTCTCGCAGGGGATCCTCTGCCTGATCTCGGCGATGCTGGCGCTTGCCTCCTTCCTCGGCATGCTCTCGCCCTGGGGGCTCCTGGCCTTCACCTTCCTGATCGGCTGCGCCAAGGCGCTGAACAATCCCGCCTGGCAGACCATGGTCAGCGAGCTGGTGCCGAAATCCGACCTGCCCTCGGCGGTGGCGCTGAATTCCATCGGCTTCAACCTTGCCCGCTCCGTCGGCCCGGCGATCGGCGGCGTGCTGGTGGGCGCGGTCGGCGCCTTCTCGGCCTTCATGGTCAACGCGGCGGCGAACCTCTTCGTGCTGATCTCGGCGCGCCACTGGAAGAGCCCGGAAGAGGCCGACCGTCTGCCGCCCGAGAGCATCGGCAGCGCGATCATGGCCGGGCTGCGCTATGTCGGGCTCTCGCCGATCCACCTGACGGTCTTCGCCCGCGGCTTCCTCTTCAACGTCGCCGGGATCGCGGTCATGGCGCTGATGCCGCTGGTGGCGCGCGACCAGCTCGGCGGCGGGCCGCTGACCTACGGCCTGCTGCTCGGCGGCTTCGGCGTCGGCGCGATCCTCGGCGCGCTCGGCGCCGCGAAGCTGCGCGCCATGGTCACGCTGGAGACCAATGTCCGCATCTGCACGCTGGCCTATGCCGCGGGCGCCGCGCTCCTTGGGTTCAGCACCTACTTTCCGCTCAGCATCCTGGCGGTGATGATCACCGGGGCCGCCTGGCCGGTGCTGCTCTCCAGCCTCAACACCACGATCCAGCTCAGCTCGCCCCGCTGGGTGCTCAGCCGCTGCCTGGCGATCTACCAGAGCTGCAATTTCGGCGGCTTCGCCATCGGCGGCTGGATCTGGGGGATGACCGCGGGCCAGGTCGGCACCGGCGAGGCGCTCGGCTTCTCGGCGGTCGCGCTGGTCGTCTTCGCGGCGGTCGGGCTGGTCCTGCCGCTGCGCCAGCTCGACACCTCCTCGCTCGACCCGCATTCGCGCTGGAAGAAGCCCGAGCCCTCGATCGACATGGTGCCGAAGAGCGGGCCGATCATCACCACGATCGAGTACCGCATCGCCGAGGCGGATACCGACGAGTTCCTGACGCTGATGGCCGAGCGCCGCCGCGGCCGGATCCGCGACGGGGCGCGGCGCTGGACGCTGAGCCGCGACCTGGTCGATCCCGAGCTGTGGCACGAGCGGTTCAAGACGCCGACCTGGATCGAGACCCAGCGCCACCATGCCCGCCGCACTGTGGCCGGGGCCGAGATCGCGGAGCGGCTCAAGGCGCTGCATCGCGGCGAGGATAGCGGGCGGGTGCATTACGAGCTGGTGCGCCCGGCCATGCCGCCCCGGCCGCATGCGCCGGTCGTCGCCACCGAGGAGTGAGCCCGCTCAGCAGGTGTCGGGCTTGACCTCGTGCGGGGTCGCCGCGCGCAGCCGCGCGCGGATCCGGCGCGACAGCGCATCGACCGCCGCCGTCATCAGCCCCGAGGCGATCAGCAGCACCAGCGCCCGGTCGAGCCGGAGCTGCTGCATCGCCGCATCGACA
>NZ_VATA01000051.1 GCF_005870025.1 Poseidonocella sp. HB161398 | reverse complement strand
GCGGCCGCCGCGGAGATCGCGGGCGCCTCGAAGGTCCTGGTGGCCGAGGACGCGTCCCTGGGCCACCGGCTGGCGGAGAACACCGCGCAGCTGATCGCGAGCCTCGCCGAGTCGCATGAACATATCCTTGCCCCGGCCACGACGGATGCGAAGAACATCCTGCCGCGGGTCGCGGCGCTCCTCGACGTGATGATCCTGTCGGACGTGACAGCGGTGATCGACGGCGCGACCTTCGAGCGTCCGGTCTATGCCGGGAATGCGATCCAGACGGTGAAATCGAGCGATAACAGGAAGGTGGCGACGATCCGGACCTCGACCTTCGAGGCCGCCGGAACCCAGCCCGCCTGCGCGGTGGAGACGGTGGCCGTGCCGGGCGCGACGGATCTCGCCGAATGGGTCGAGGACAAGCTGGCGGAGAGCGACCGTCCCGAGCTGACCTCGGCGAAGATCGTGGTCTCGGGCGGGCGCGGCGTGGGCTCCGAGGAGAGCTTCGCGATCATCGGCGCGCTGGCGGACAAGCTGGGCGCGGCGGTGGGTGCCTCGCGCGCGGCGGTCGACTCGGGCTTCGCGCCAAATGACTGGCAGGTCGGGCAGACCGGCAAGGTGGTGGCGCCGGATCTCTACATAGCGGCGGGGATTTCCGGGGCGATTCAGCACCTTGCGGGGATGAAGGACTCGAAGGTCATCGTCGCGATCAACAAGGACGAGGAGGCGCCGATCTTCCAGGTCGCCGATTACGGGCTGGTCGCCGACCTCTTCGACGCGGTGCCGGAGCTGGAAAACAGCCTGTGACCCGCACGGGCGGGCCGCAGCGCCCGCCCGGACCTGGCCCCCTCAGTCCGCCGAAACTGCGGCATGGATCATCTCCGGCACAGCCGCCGCCCGCCTTTCCTTCATGTCCACCGCCAGAAGGCAGGTTTCGCAAATCGCGACCGGCCGTCCAGAAGCGGTCCTCAGGAGATGGGCACTGATCCAGGATTTTCCGCCCGCCTGCACGATCCGAGACTCCATCCGGAGGAGTTCACCGGCGCCGCAGGACGACAGCGGCCGGTGGCGGAGTTCGACGAGCATCCGGCCGATGCCGGTCTTGCGGACGGTCTCGCGCCGGAACCCCACATCTTCCATGTGCTGGTGGGACCCGGTTGCCAGCCTGGCGATCTGTGCTTCGAAGCAAAGCGTTCCGTCTTCGCCGAGCTCGTCGCGGCGGACGGGCCCGAGTTCTGCCGGGCTGTCCCCGCTCTGCGCGACCTGCCACGGCGCAACCTCGATCCCGGCGAGCCCCCGCGACAGGACCAGCCCTTCCAGGTCCCGCGGCAGATCGGGCAGGTCCGGCACGTGCGGTCCCGCCTCTTCCAGCGCCGTGGCGGCCACCCTGCCCTCGCAGACCATGACATGCGCCACCGCCCCGCCTTCGGCCAGACAAGAGCGGATTTCCAGCGCATCGCCCTCCTTCAGCTCGCGGTGAAAGCGCAGGTGACGCCAGCCCGGCGGCGGCGCGCCGGGCCGAACCTGGCCTTCCTGCGCCTCCAGGACCGACCGCGCCGCATCGAAGCTGCGGCAGTAGAACCGCGTGTTCCAATGGCCGTTGAAATCACATTCCCAGCTTTCGACCCGAACGTGCAGGGTCGGGCGTACGGCTGTCATCGCCTCTGGTCCCGCCTGCTCACGCGGCGGTGCCGCCGCAGCCTCATTCCGCAGCCAGCGCCGCGACGCTTTCCGGAGGCAGGCCGATGCTCTTCAGCTCGAAGAAGGGGTCGAACCCTTCGGCTCCCGCCTCGCGGCCGAGGCCCGAAGCCTTCACCCCGCCGATCGGCGCCCGGAAGCCCACGCCGCTGCCGTTGATCTCCACCACCCCGGTCTTGATCCGCGCGGCGATCTCCAGCCCGCGTCCGGGATCGGCTGTGAAGACCGAGCCGTTAAGACCATAGGGCGAATTGTTGGCGATCGCGACCGCTTCCTCCTCATTCGCATAGCCGATGACCGACAGGACCGGACCGAAGATCTCCTCCTGCGCGATGGTCGCGTCCGGAGTGACTCCGTCGAACAGGGTCGGGCGCACGAACCAGCCGCGCTCCAGCCCCTCGGGCCGCCCGCGGCCGCCGCAGACCGCGCGGGCGCCCTCCTCCAGGCCCTTGCCGATATAGCCCGCGACCCGCTCCATCTGAACGCGCGTCGCCATCGGCCCGATCTCGGTCGCCGGATCGTTCGGATCGCCAACCGGCATGGTGCCGATCATCGCTGCCAACGCGTCTACCACCTCGTCCCTGCGGCGGGCGGAGACGAGAATCCGCGTCTTCAGGCTACAGACCTGGCCGGAATTGCGCAGCGATCCGACGCGAAGCGAGGCCACGACCGAGGGGAGATCGGCATCGTCGAGGATCAGAGCGGCCGACTTGCCGCCGAGTTCCAGCGTGATCGGCCGGAGCATCTCGCCGCAGCGCGCCGC
This sequence comes from Poseidonocella sp. HB161398, assembly GCF_005870025.1. Classification (GTDB taxonomy): domain Bacteria; phylum Pseudomonadota; class Alphaproteobacteria; order Rhodobacterales; family Rhodobacteraceae; genus Mangrovicoccus. The sequence goes on along the minus strand of NZ_VATA01000051.1, from coordinate 42,321 downwards.
CAGGTGCCGCCCGGCGCCGGTCGAGCCGGTGAAGGACACTTTGTCGACACCCGGATGCAGCGCCAGGTACTCGCTGGTCTCGCGCCCGGCGGGCAGGATGCTGACGACGCCGTCGGGAAAGCCCGCCTCGGCGATCATCTCCCCCAGCAGGTTGCCCGAAAGCGCGGTCTCCGGCGAGGTCTTGATGATCATCGTGCAGCCGGCGAGCAGCGCCGGGCCCATCTTCATGGTCAGCGACATCAGCGGCGCGTTCCACGGCACGATCGCCGCCACCACACCCTTGGGCTGGCGCAGCACCAGAGCATGCGCCTCGGCGGAGCTGCGCAGCTCGCGCAGCGGCAGCTCCCGGGCGATCTCCATGAAGGCGTCGAGCATGCGGATCGGCAGCAGCGCCTGCTGCGTGCGGGAAGCGGTGATCGGACTGCCCATCTCCGCGGTGATGACCTGGGCAACCTCCTCCAGCCGGCGCTCCATCACCGCGCGGAGCCGCGCCACCGCGGCAATCCGCTCGGCCATCGCCATGCGCGGCCAGGGGCCCGTATCGAAGGCGCAGCGCGCCGCCGCGACGGCACGGTCCACATCGGCCGGGGCCGCGGCGGCAATCCCGGCGATCACCTCTTCGGTGAAAGGCGAGACCACGGAGATCCGCTCGCCTCCCGACGGGAGATGCCATTCCCCGCCGACAAAGAGGGCATTGTCATGCGCGTTCCAAACCATCGGCAGATGTCTCCTCAAATCTCGCGGTCCGGGCCCGGCCGTGATGTGCCGTAGCGCCCCTGCCTTGACGGCACATCACGTGGCCATCGCCGGAAGCGGCACAGGCGCGCTGCGCCCGATATCCGGTCCCGCCCATGAGTGCATCCATTTCCGCCGCCTGGCGAGGCCCGGTCCGCAGATTCTCCGGTCTCATAGGAGACACCTATCCCCTTTCGAGGTCCGACCATTGCCAGGCGCCGAAGGCCAAACCGGCCCATCCCGAAAACCTTTGGTGCCGCGCCGCGAAACTCCGGATCTTCGCCTGCTTTTCCGAATCTCCGGCGCACTGTTTCCGCATACCTTGCGGCTGAGGCCTTTCCGGCGCCCTCTGGTCCGAGCCACGTCCTGCTGCCATCCCTGCGCAGGTCCCCCCATGAATACCCAAAGTTAATTCACTGACATATTGTGACTTTCCACTGATCCCGGCGCGCGACGGCAGGTTTGCTCCGCGGGCGGCGACGGTCCGCCTGCCGGGCCGTGCCAGACAGCCCATCGGTTTTCCTTGACCAGCCATAGGCTTTTGCGGCGCCCGCGGAAATTGACGGAGAGGGGGCGGTCCGTGGTTACTTAGGTCCATACGAAGCGATGCCCGAGGCTTGGCATTGCCGAATGAAAAGACCGATGGGCGAGAGAATGAAAACAAGCATAGTTGGCCTGGGACAGACGGAGTTTTCGAAGAATTCCGGACGCAGCGAGCTGAAGCTTGCCACCGAGGCGATCCTGGCCGCGCTGGAGGATGCTGGGCTGGAGGTCGACGACATCGACGGACTGGTCCGCTACACGTGGGATCACACCAGCGAGGCGACGATCGTCAATGCGCTCGGCATCAAGGCGCTGAAATACTACGGCGAGACCGAGTTCGGCGGCGTCAATTGCTGCGGGGCGGTGGCCCAGGCCTCGGCCGCGATCGAGGCGGGGCTCGCGTCCTGCGTGGTGTTCTACCGGGCGCTGAACGCGCGCTCCGGCGTCCGCTTCGGCCGTGGCGAACGGGTGCTCGAAGAGGTCGATGGCGGCCTCGTCACGCGCCAGCCCGAGCCCCCGGGCGACATCTATTCCGCACCCTTCGGACTGCTCGTCCCCGGCCAGCACCACGCGCTCTATGCCCAGGCCTATGCCGGGCATTACGGGCTCGATACCGAGGCTATGACCGAGATGCTGGGCGCGATCGCGGTGACCCAGCGCGGCTATGCCAACGGCAATCCCCGGGCGCTGCTGCATGACCGGACGCTGTCGATGGAGGAGTACCGCGCGGGCCGGGTGATAAGCACGCCGCTCAGGATCTACGACTACTGCCTCGAAACCGACGGGGCGATGGCGATGGTCATCGTTTCGAGGGAACGGGCGCGCAGCCTCGGCGCCAAGGCCGTCGACGTCCTGGCCGCCGGGCAGCACATCTTCCCCGGCTCGGTGCCGATGTATCTCTATGCCGCCGACACCCACAGCCTGGCGCCCGAAGCGGTCGGCCGCGAGCTCTTCGGCAAGGCCGGGCTCTCGGCCTCCGACATCGACCTCGCGATGATCTACGACGCCACCTCGATGATGGTGCCGATCGCACTGGAGGATTTCGGCCTGATCGGCCGCGGCGAGGCGCATGACTTCTTCACCTCCGGCGGCCACGGCCCGGGCGGAACGCTACCGGTCAACACCCATGGGGGGCTCCTGTCCGAGGGGTATTTCCACGGGCTCAACACGATCGCCGAGGGGGTCCGCCAGCTTCGCGGCGAGTCCCACAACCAGGTCTCGGCGGAAACCGCTCTCGTCACCCTCCGCGGGGCAAGCTCTATGGTTCTGGGACGCGCATGACTGTTATCCGACCCTCCGAAGACTATCTCGACCAGCCGTTCTGGACGCATCTCGCCGCCGGGACGCTGCATCTGAGCAGCTGCGATGACTGCGGCAAGGCACATCATCCGCCCTCGCCGATCTGCCCGCACTGCCGTTCGTTCAACACCGGCTGGAAACCCGCCTCGGGGCGGGCGACGCTGAAATCCTTCACCGAGGTCCGCCATCCGGTGCACACGCTCCTCGAGCCGTCCGTGCCCTATGTGGTGACGCTGGTCGAACTGGAGGAAGGCGTGCGCATGGTCAGCGGCCTGCCGCCCGGACACGAGGCCGAGCTGCGCGTCGGCATGGCCCTCGAATGCACGGTGATCCGCCACGATCCGCGCTTCGCCCTGCCCTATTTCCTTCCCGCCCCCGAGGCGGAGCAACCCGACACCGCCTGAGCCCGCAGCGCCGCGTGCCATCTTGCAGAGGTCCCCATGCAGAACAACAGACCCCTCAAGGGGATCCGGGTACTCGATCTCGGATCCTTCATTGCCGGCCCCTATGCGGCCGAAATCCTCGCCATGCTCGGTGCCGAGGTGGTCAAGGTCGAGCCGACCCATGGCGGCGACCCGTTCCGCCGCGGCGAAGGCACCGGCAGCCCGTATTTCGTCCAGGCCAATGCCGGCAAGAAGAGCCTTGCCGTCAACCTCAAGGCCCCCGAGGGCTGCGCGCTGGTCAAGTCGCTGCTGCCGCGCTTCGACGTGTTCATCGAGAACAGCCGTCCCGGCGTGATGGAGCGGCTCGGCCTCGGGCCCGAGGCGGTGCGCGCCATCAACCCGTCGATCGTCTATGCCTCGGCCTCGGGCTTCGGCGATGGCGGCCCGTGGCGCGACCGCGCCGCCTATGACACGATCGGCCTGTCGATGAGCGGCTTCCTGTCGCTGATGAGCGACGAAAACCGCAACCAGCTGGCAGGGACCTGCATCGGCGATCTCACGACCGGGCTGGTCTGCGCGCTCGGCATCGCCTCCGCCCTGGTCGGCCGCGAGCTCGATCCGGCGCGCGGCGGCTCCGAGCTGAAGACCTCGCTGCTCGAAGCCATGTCGACCATGACCGTCGACGCACTGACCCAGATGTTCGAGACCGGCGAGCGGCCACACCGCGAAAGCCGCCACCCGGCGGCGAACAGCTTCTGCGTCAGGACCTCGGACGGCAGCTGGATGACCGTCCACCTGTCCTCGCCGCAGAAATTCTGGATCGCGTTCCTCGCGGCCATGGACAACCCTGAGTTCGGCGAGGACCCGCGCTTTGCCACCTATCCCGACCGGCGCGCCCACTATTTCGCGCTGCGCCCGCTCGTGGAAGCGGAATTCCTGCGCCATGACCGCGCCGAATGGGAGCGCCGCCTGGTCGCGGCCGACGTGCCCTTCGCACCGGTCGTCACCATCGACGCGCTGCCCGGCAACGAGCAGATGCAATGGCTCGACATGTTCGAACCCGCCCGCCCGGACGGCCAGCGCCTCTTGCGTGCGCCCTGGCGGATCAACGGCGAGCGGCCGGGCAAGCCGGACGACGCCCCCGATATCGGCGCCCATACGCGGGAGATCGCGATGGAAGTGCTCGATGCCCAGACGATCGAGGCGCTGGTCGCTCGCGGCGTGCTGGCCCAGGCCTGAAGCGGAAGACGGAAGAAGAGACGATGACGAAGACTCCGGTATGGCTGAGCGCCGAAGAGGCGCTAACGCGGGTGGACAGCGGCATGTCCGTGCTGTTCCCGCATCTCAGCGCCGAGCCGCTGGTGCTGACCCGCGCCCTGTGGTCCCGTGCCGAAACCCTCGAGCGGCTGACGGTCTGCAGCGGCATGCTGCTGTCGGGCTACGGGTTCCTGTCCTCCCCGGCAGCACCGAAAGTGACCTTCAAGACCTGGTTCCTGCCCGGCACGCTGCTGCGCAAGACCACCGGCGACGTGAAGGCCGAGTACCTGCCGATGACTTGGGCGCAGACCGCGCGCTATCTCGACGAGACGCCCTTCGATGTCGGGCTGATTCAGGTCTCGCCCGCCGACACTGACGGCTATTACAGCGTCGGGCTGAACAGCACCGTGGTGCAGTCGATCCTGCGCCGCGCGAAGCTGGTGATCGCGCAGGTCAACCCGAAGGTGCCGCGCACCCGCGGCCCGTCGCGGATCGATCCGTCGCAGATCGACATCCTGGTCGAAGCCGAGGAGCCGCTGGCCGAGTTCCCGAACCGGCCCGGCGACGCGATCGACGAGACCATCGGCCGCCAAATCGCCGGGCTGATCCCCGACGGCGCGGCGGTCAGCTTCGGGGTCGGCGGCATCCCGCTGGCCGCGGCCGAGGCGCTGATCGCGCGCGGCGCGCGCGGGCTGCGGCCGTTCAACACCCTGACCGACCCGGTGATGAAGCTGATCGAGGCGGGCTGCGCCGCGGACGGCCTGCCCAAGGCCCATGCCGGCGACATCTTCGGCTCGCAGGCGCTCTATGACTGGGTGCACGAGAACGACGCGGTCGCCATGACCGAGGCGCTGCAGACCCACACGGTCGAGAGCTTCGTCGGCCGCAGCCCGGTGGCCTCGGTCAATTCCGGGCTGGAGATCGACCTCTACGGCCAGGTCAACGCGGAGACCATCGGCGGCCGCCAGTCCGGCGCGATGGGCGGGCTCGTCGATTTCGCGATCTCCGGTCAGCTCGCCGACAGCACCTTCATCCTCGGGCTGCGTTCGCGCACCAACAAGGGCAAGGCGCGGATCGTGCGGCGGCTCGACGGCGACATCGTCTCGGTCTCGCGCACCTTCGTCGAGACGGTGGTGACCGAGCACGGCGTGGCCTCGCTGCGCAACAAGACGGTCCGCGAGCGCGCCCGTGCCATCGCGGCCATCGCCCATCCCGACGACCGCGCCGCGCTGCTGGCCGAAGCGGAGACCCTGGCATGAGCAGCGCGGTCCTGGAGGAGAAGACCATGACGGACACCCCGAAACCTGGCCGCAGCCCCCGCAAGGTGATCATCACCTGCGCGGTGACCGGATCGATCCACACGCCCTCGATGTCGCCCCACCTGCCGGTGACGCCCGAGCAGATCTCGGATGCCGCGATCGGCGCCGCCGAGGCCGGCGCAGCGATCATCCACCTGCATGCCAGGAACCCGGTGACCGGGGTGCCAGACCAGTCGGTCGAGGCCTATACGAACATCCTTCCGGTCATCAAGCAGCGCACGGATGCGGTGCTGAACATCACCACCGGCGGCTCGACCACGATGACCACCGAGGAACGGCTGGCCCCGGCGCTGACCTACCGCCCCGAGGTCGCCTCGCTCAACATGGGATCGATGAATTTCGGCCTGTTCCCGATGCTGGCGCGGATGACCGAGTTCAAGCATGACTGGGAACGCGACTATCTCGAGGGCTCGAAGCACCGGATCTTCAAGAACACCTTCGAGGATATCGAGATGATCCTGACCCGCTGCGCCGACAACGGCACGCGGTTCGAGGTGGAATGCTACGATATCGGCCATCTCTATACCTGCGCGCATTTTGCCGATCGCGGGCTGATCAAGCCGCCCTTCTTCATCCAGAGCGTCTTCGGCATCCTCGGCGGCATCGGCCAGCATCCCGAGGACGTGATGCACATGAAGCGGACCGCCGACCGGCTTTTCGGCGACGACTACCAGTGGTCGGTGATCGGCGCGGGCAAGGGCCAGACCCAGATCGCGCTCCAGTCGGTGATGCTCGGCGGCAATGTCCGCGTCGGGCTCGAGGACTCGCTGTGGCTGCGCAAGGGCCGGATGGCCGAAAGCAATGCCGAGCAGGTCGCCGCCGCGCGCAAGATGATCGAGGATCTCGGGCTCGAGGTCGCGACCCCGGACGAGGCGCGCGAAATGCTCAAGCTGAAGGGCGGGCATGATGTCAACTTCTGACGATATCCTTCTGAGCCGCGAGGAGGACGGCATCCTGCGGCTGACGCTGAACCGCCCCGAACGGCGCAACGCGCTGAACGAGGCGCTGATCCTGGCGCTGACAGAGGCCTTCGCCGCCGCGTCCCGCAGACCCTCGGTGCGGGCGATCGTGCTCTCGGCCACCGGCGACAAGGCGTTCTGCGCCGGGGCGGATCTGAACCCGAATGCCGGAACCTTCGGCTTCGACTATGCCTCGCCGACCACCGCCTATGCCGAGCTGATGCGCCAGGCGCGGCGCGGCACGGTGCCGGTGATCGGCCGGATCAACGGGCATTGCCTGGCCGGCGGCATGGGGCTCCTGGCTATCTGCGACATGGCGGTGGCCGCCTCGACGGCGAAATTCGGCCTCCCCGAGGTCAAGGTCGGGGTCTTCCCGATGCAGGTCGCCGCGCTGCTCATGCCGCTGATGTCCGCCCGGAAATTTGCCGAGATGTGCTACACCGGCGAATTCCTCGACGCGGCGGAGGCGCAGGCGGCCGGGCTGGTCAACTACGTTGCCGATCCCGCCGGGCTCGACGCCCGCGTCGACGGGCTGGCGGCGACGGTGGCGGCGCGCTCGCCCACCGCGATCCGCCGCGGCAAGCATGCGCTCAACGCCATGGTCGGCATGACCCCGGAGCAGGCGATCGCCTACATGGAGGCGCAGATCGGCCTCATGCCGATGACCGAGGACGCGCAGGAAGGCATGGCCGCCTTCGCCGCGAAGCGTGCGCCGGTCTGGACCGGCAATTAACGGAGAGACCGGCATGAGCGACATCCCCGCCCGCATCCACATCGTCGAGGAAGGCCCGCGCGAGGGCTTCCAGGCCGAGCCGCCCGGCGTGCCCACCGCCGAAAAGATCAGGCTGATCGAGACACTGGCCGCCACCGGCGTGCCCGAGATCGACTGTGCCTCCTTCGTCAACCCGAAGGTGCTGCCGCAGATGGCGGATGCCCTCGGGATCGCCGAAGGCATCCGCCGCGAGCAGGGCGTGACCTACAGCTGCATGTGGCTTAACGACAAGGGATTCCTGCAGGCCGTGGAAAGCGGGCTCAACCTGCCCGCGCTGACCAGCGGCAGCGCCTCGGACACCTTCCTCGAGCGTAACAACCGCCGCACACCCGAGGCCCAGCTCGAGGGCCAGCGCAAGCTGCGCGCGCTCTATGACGCCCACGGCCTCGGCAGCGGCCCGGTCTATCTCTTCACCGCTTTCGGCTGCAACTACGAGGGCGAGATCCCGCAGGAGAAGGTGCTGGCGCGCGCCGCCGACCTGGTCGGGCTCTGCGAAGAGGCCGGATCGCCGCCCGCCTGCATCTATCTCTGCGACACGATCGGCGCCGCCGATCCGGGGCTGGTGCGCCGCCTCGTCGGCGCAGTGCGCGACCGCTGGCCGGACTATCCGGTGGCACTGCACCTGCACGACACCCGCGGGCTCGGCATCGCCAATGCCATGGCCGGGCTGGAACTGGGCGTGGCGCGCTTCGACGCCTCCGTCGGCGGGCTCGGCGGCTGTCCCTTCGCGGGCAATCCCGCCGCGGCCGGCAACATCGCCACCGAGGAGCTGGCGCTGCTCTGCGAGAGGATGGGCATCGAGACCGGCATCGATCTCGGCGCGCTGATCGACGCGGCCCGCCTGGCCGAGGAGATCGTCGGCCGTTCCCTGCCCGGCAAGCTGTCGAAGGCAGGCGTTTTCAATCCGCGCCGCTGAGGCGCGCCGCCGCGCGCCGCGCGGCACCGAATGACGGGGGAGGAGTATCCCATGAAGAAAAGCGATTTGCCCGCAGGCATCGAGATCACCGAGGAACGCCGCCAGATCGCGGACTCGGTCCGCCGCATCTGCGACGGGTTCGACGACGAATTCTGGCTGGAAAAGGAGCGCAAGCACGAGTTCCCGCACGAATTCCACAAGGCGATGGCCGATGCCGGCTGGCTCGGCATCACCATGCCCGAGGAATATGGCGGCGCGAACCTGGGCGTCACCGACGCGGCACTGCTGATGCAGACGATCGGCAATTCCGCCGGCGCGATCTCGGCCTGCTCGACGATCCACATCAACCTCTTCGGCCCCCATGCCATGGTCAAGCACGGCACCAAGGAGCAGAAGGACCGGATGATCCCGCCGCTGGTCGACGGTTCGCAGAAGGCCTGCTTCGGCGTGACTGAACCCGATGCCGGGCTCGACACCACGCATATCTCCACCCGCGCGGTGCGGCAGGGGGCGAACTACATCGTCCACGGCCAGAAGGTCTGGACCTCGACGGCACAGAATGCCGACAAGATCCTGCTCCTGACCCGCACCACGCCGATCGAGGACTGCCGCAAGCCGACCGACGGCATGACGCTGTTCTACACCGATCTCGACCGCGCCAAGATCGACATCACCCCGATCGACAAAATGGGCCGCAACGCCGTCAACTCGAACTCGATCTTCATCGACGGGCTGGTGGTGCCGGAGGAGGACCGCATCGGCGAGGAAGGCAAGGGCTTCAAGCTGCTGCTCGATAGCCTCAATCCCGAGCGCGTGCTGATTGCCGCCGAAGCGATCGGCGTCGGCCGCCGGGCGCTGGAGAAGGCCGCCGACTATGCCAACGAGCGCGTCGTCTTCGGACGCAAGATCGGCCAGAACCAGTCGATCCAGCACCCGCTGGCGCAGAGCTGGATGGCGCTCGAGGCGGCCGACCTGATGGTCTGGCATGCCGGCCGACTCTATGACAGCGGCCAGCCCTGCGGCGCCGAAGCCAATGCCGCGAAATTCCTGGCCGCCGATGCCGCCTTCGAGGCCTGCGACCGCGCGGTGCGCACCCATGGCGGCTTCGGCTATGCCAAGGAATACCACGTGGAGCGCTATTTCCGCGAGATAGTGCTGCCGCGGATTGCCCCGGTGACCCGCGAGATGATCATGTCCTTCATTGCCGAGCGCGTGCTCGAGCTGCCGAAATCGTACTGACGGGAGGAAGGACAGACATGGCATATCAGGGACGGCTTTCCGGGAAGACGGCGCTGGTCACCGGCGCCTCCTCGGGGCTGGGGCACCACTTCGCCGAAGTCCTGGCGCGCGAGGGCGCCGCGGTGACCGCCGCCGCGCGGCGCACCGACCGGCTCGAAGAGCTGGTTGCCGGGATCGTGGCGGCGGGCGGCAGCGCCCGCGCCGTGGCGCTCGACGTGACCGATCCGGCAAGCGTGGCGGCGGCCTTCGCGGGCTCCGCGCATGACATCGTCGTCAACAATGCCGGCGTCACGGTGGACGGCCCCGCGCTGAAGACCTCCGAGGAGGATTGGGCGCGGGTGATCGACACCGACATGACCGGCGTCTTCCGCGTCGCCCAGGCGGCGGCCCGCGCGATGACCGCCGCCGGACAGGGCGGCAGCATCATCAACATCGCCTCGATCCTCGGACTGCGCGTCGCCGGAAACCTCGCTGCCTATGCCACCGCCAAGGCCGGCGTGGTGCAGATGTCGAAAAGCCTGGCGCTGGAATGGGCGCGGCACGGCATCCGCGTCAATGCGCTCTGCCCCGGCTATATCGAGACCGACCTGAACCGCGATTTCTTCGCTTCCGATGCCGGGCAGGCGCTGATCCGCCGCGTGCCGCAGCGCCGTCTCGGCCAGCTTCGCGATCTCGACGGCCCGCTGCTGTTGCTTGCCTCGGACGAGAGCGCTTTCATGACCGGATCGGTGATCGCCGTCGATGGCGGCCACCTGGTCTCTTCGCTTTAGGAACACCCCATGGATTTCACCATTTCCCCCGAGGTCGAGGACTACCGCGCCCGGATCACCAGGTTCGTCGAACGCGAGCTGCTGCCCCTCGAGGAGGACCGCGCCAATTACGACCCGCACGAGAACATCCGTACCGAGGTGTTGAACGACATGCGCGCCCGCGCCAAGGCCGAGGGCCTCTGGTGCCTGCAGCTGCGGAAGGAGACCGGCGGCCAGGGGCTCGACAAGGTCGGGATGGCGGTCTGCTATGAGGAGATGAACCGCTCGATCTTCGGGCCGGTCGTGTTCAATTCCGCCGCTCCCGACGACGGCAACATGCAGGTGCTCGAAAAGGTTGGGACCGAGGCGCAGAAGGAAGAGTGGCTACAGCCGATCGTGCGCGGCGACGTGCGTTCGGCCTTCGTGATGACCGAACCGGCGCCCGGCTCGGGCTCGGACCCGGGCGGCATGATGCTGACCAAGGCGGAGCGCAAGGGCGGCAACTATGTCGTCCGCGGCCGCAAGTGGTTCATCACCGGCGCCGAGGACAGCGACCACTTCATCCTGATCGCCCGCACCTCCGACGATCCGCGCAAGGGGCTGTCGGCCTTCCTGCACCGCCGCAACACCCCCGGCTTCCGCATCGAGCGGCGGATCCCGATCATGGGCCCCGAGGAACATGGCGGCCATTGCGAGGTGGTCTACGAGGACATGGAGATCCCGGCGGAAAACCTGCTTATGGAAGAAGGCGACGGGCTGAAGCTGACGCAGATCCGGCTCGGTCCGGCGCGTCTGACGCATTGCATGCGCTGGCTGGGCCTCGCGAAGCGCAGCGTCGAGATCGCCAGCGAATACGCCCATAACCGCTTTGCCTTCGGCGAGCGGCTGTCGAAGCGCGAAAGCGTGCAGATGATGCTGGGCGATCTGGGCATGCAGATCGAGATCGGGCGGCTCCTGGTGATGAAGGCGGCCTGGGAGCTCGACCGCGGCGGCTATGCCCGCAAGGAGGTCTCGATGGCCAAGGTCCATGTCGCCAACGTGCTGCACAAGGCCGCCGACACCGCGATCCAGATCAACGGCGCGCGCGGCTATTCCAAGGACACGCCGCTGGAATGGATCTACCGCTATGCGCGGCAGGCGCGGCTCGTCGACGGCGCCGACGAGGTGCACAAGATGGTGCTGCACCGCAGTATCGAGAAGGAAGGCCGCGACTTCTGGAAATGGGCCCCGGGCGCGTGATGCGCCCCTGCCCCGCCCGCCGAGGAGGAGACAGGCGACATGAGTGCTGACATCGATTTCGACCCCGAACGGCTCCGGGGCTTTCTCGCGGAGAAGCTGGGCTCCGCCGGGGACATGGCGATCGAGCGGATCGCCGGCGGCCAGTCGAACCCGACCTATTTCGTCACCTGCACCGGGCAGGAAATGGTGCTGCGCAAGCAGCCCAACGGCCCGATCCTGAAGGGCGCGCATGCCGTCGACCGCGAATACCGCGTGCTCGAGGCGCTGCATCCCGCCGGGGTGCCGGTGGCGCGGCCGATCCTCTACCATGCCGATCCGGAACTGCTGGGCACGCCCTTCTACCTGATGGAGCGCGTCCATGGCCGGGTCTTCACCGACTGCGCGCTGCCCGAGGTGCCGAAGGAAGAGCGCAAGGCGATCTGGCTCGGCCTCGCCGAGGCCATGGCCGCGATGCACAAGGTCCGCCCCGACGAAGTCGGGCTCGGCGATTTCGGCCGTCCGGGCAACTATTTCGAGCGCCAGATCGCCCGCTGGTCGCGGCAATGGGAGGCCAGCCCCAGCGGCCCGATCCCCGAGCTCGACCGGCTCGGCGACTGGCTGCGGGCCAACCTGCCCCCCGATGACGGCGCGACGAGCCTTGCACATGGCGATTTCCGCATGGGCAACGTGATCTTCCACCCGACCGAACCGCGGGTGGTGGCGATCCTCGACTGGGAGCTCTCGACGCTGGGCCATCCGCTTGCCGATCTCGGTTTCTGCGTGCTGCCCTGGCATACCGGCCCCGAGGAATACGGCGGCATTCTCGGGCTCGACCGCGAGGCGCTCGGCCTGCCGACAGAGGAAGAGTTCGTCGCGCGCTACATGGCCTGCGCGCCGGGCACGCCGCCGCTGCTGACCTTCCATAAGGCCTTCGCGCTCTACCGCTTCTCGGTGATCTGGGTCGGCATCGCCGACCGGGTCCGCCAGGGAACCGCCGCCGGGGCGGATGCCGCGCGCCACGGCTCCATGGCCCAGCGGCTGGCCGCCCGCGGCATCGACGTAATCGAGGGCCTGCCCGCGCTCTGAGCGCGGCAGGTCCGTCACGACAGGAACAGGCAGAGACAATGACTAATGTAGTTCTGGTATCCGCAGTCCGCACCGCGGTCGGAGATTTCGGCGGCGCCCTGGCCGGGATGACCCCGACCGAGATGGGCGTGATCACCGCCAGGGAGGCGATCGCCCGCGCCGGGATCGACGCCGACGTGGTCGATCAGGCCTTCTACGGCAACGTGATCCACACTGAGCCGCGCGACATGTACGTCTCGCGAACCATCGCCGTCGGCGCTGGCGTGGCCGAACGCGCGCCCGCCCTGACCGTCAACCGGCTCTGCGGCTCGGGTCTGCAGGCGATCGTCTCGGGCATCCAGGCGCTGCGGCTGGGCGAGGCCTCGATCGTGCTGGCCGGCGGCGCGGAAAGCATGAGCCGCGCAGGCTACCTCATGCCGGGAATTCGCTGGGGCCAGAAGATGGGCGAAACCCAGGCGATCGACATGATGACTGCGGTGCTGACCGACCCGTTCGGCAACGGCCACATGGGCGTCACTGCCGAGAACGTCGCCGAGAAATACGGCATCGGCCGCGAGACTCAGGACGCCTTCGCCGTCGAGAGCCACCGCCGCGCCGCCGCCGCCATCGAGGCGGGGTTCTTCAAAGGCCAGATCGTTCCGGTCACGCTGAAGAACCGCAAGGGCGAACAGATCTTCGACACCGACGAACATGTCCGTCCGGGCGCGACGCTCGAAGACATGGCAAAACTGCGCGCGGTCTTCAAGAAGGACGGCAAGGTCACCGCTGGCAATGCCTCGGGGATCAATGACGGCGCCTCTTCGGTGATCCTGATGACCGAAGCGGCGGCGGCGGCGCAGGGCGCGGCGCCGATGGCGCGGGTACTGGCGCATGGCCATGCCGGGGTCGATCCGCGCTACATGGGCATCGGACCGGTCCCGGCCATGCAGGTCGCGCTGGAGCGCGCCGGGCTGACGGTCGCCGATCTCGACGTGATCGAGTCGAACGAGGCCTTCGCCGCCCAGGCCTGTGCCGTCGCGGCCGAGCTGGAACTCGATCCGGCCAAGGTCAACCCCAATGGCGGCGCAGTCGCGCTTGGCCATCCGATCGGGGCCAGCGGCGCAATCATCACGACGAAGCTGCTGCACGAACTGGTGCGCACGGGCGGGCGCTACGGCGCAGCGACCATGTGCATCGGCGGCGGCCAGGGTATAGCGCTGATTGTCGAGAACCTAGCGCGATGAGCGCCCGGCCCGCGGCCTGTCCCGGCCGCGGGCCGGAACGCACGGAAGATGGTGGCCGAACCTACCCTGCTCGTCAAGGAGGGCACCGGATGCCACCCCGCCGCTGCGGCGGGATGCAGAAGGATGGGGTATGGCCAATCGCGGCGCCGGAGCGCCCGGACATTCGTTCCGCCGCGCCACCCGCTGGAGTGCGCGGCGGTTGGCAGCCACCCGGCCTCCGCATTGGCAGGCCTTGTCGGGAGGCACGCCACGTTGTCGGGATCCGCGCAACGGCTGCCTACAGTGCAAAGACCCCGGCATCCGCCATAGCCTCGCTACGTCCCGCCGGATGGATTCCGCAACCCCTGAGCATAGCGCTCGCGGTCTGCGTCCCGCAAATGCCCTGAAGGACACCGCCCTCGCTGGTACTAGAGTGCTCCCGCATGGAGGACATCGCCCCGACCGCTCTGGCCTATACCGGCAAACGGCCTTTCGCCGCGCCATGCGAGAAACTCGGACCCGCCTGCGTTCCGGGCCAGACGGCACCTCCCGCTGCGTCCCTGCCCCGGCGCTCCCGGGAAGACCACGCCCGGCTGCTCCATTCCGAACCACCAAGGAGAGAGACCATGGAAGACCTTGATTTCTACCGCGCTGTTCCGCAATTCGCCCGGCTACGCAAGGACGTGCTCTATGACGATGTCTGGATGCAGCCGGAGCTGTCGCCGCGCGACCGGAGCCTCGTCACTTGCGCCATCCTAGGCGCGCTTGGCAAGAATGCAGAGCTCGAGGCGCATATGAAGAAGGCGATCGGCAACGGCGTCTCTCCCGACGAGCTGCGCGGCCTCGTGGTGCAGCTGGCCTTCTACGGCGGCTGGCCCTGCGGCGTGAACTCCGCCAAGGCGGGGCTGGAAATATTCCAGGCCGACATGAAGGCCGACATGGACGGGGAAGCCTGAGCCCATCCAAAATCGCAGAGCCAGGATAGCCCGTGCGGGCTGTCCTGGCTCCGGAACCGAAGCGACGCCCGCTCGCCACCTGGGAGCGAAGCGGCGGGCGGGCATCATTCGGTGGCAGGTGGGGACCTCAGAAGGACGGCGCCCCCGCGGTAATGCCGCCATCGACGCAGAGCACCGTTCCGGTCACGTAGCTCGCATCATCCGAAAGCAGAAATGCCGCAGCAGCGGCGATCTCGGAGGGCTGGCCCTCGCGCCCGATCGGATGCGCCTTGCGGATCCGCGCAAGATTCCCGGCATCCTCCATCATGCCCGAGGTCATCGCGGTCGCGATCATCCCCGGCGCGATGGCGTTCACCCGTACCTTGCTGGTCGCCATCTCGAGCGCCGCCGAGCGTGTCAGGCCGATCACGCTGTGCTTCGACGCGACATAGGCCAGGCGGTTCGGCACCGCCTCGATCCCAGCCTGGGAGGAGATGTTCACGATCGATCCCGCCCGGCTGTTTTCCGTGGCATAGCGGCAGAAGGCCTGGCAGGTGTTGAAGCTGCCCTCGAAATTAACCGCCATATTGCGGCGCAGGATCTCGTGGCTGGTATCCAGGATGTTGCCGACGCCGCGGATGCCTGCCGAGTTCAGCACGCCGTCGAGCCCGCCGAACCGCGCTACCGCCTCGGCAACCACTTCTGAGACCCGGTCCGGTTCGGAGACATCCGCACCGAAGGCTGCGGCCATGCCCTCCGCCGCCCCGGCATCCTCCAGCGTCTTCCGGGCGGCCGCCGCATCCAGATCCACCGCCGCAACCTTGCAGCCTTCCTCCAGTAGCCGCCTGACGCAGGCCGCGCCGATCCCCGACCCGGCGCCGGTAACGATGAAGGCCTTGCCCTCAAGTCCTCGCATGTTCACTCCTCCTGGCCCCTCCGGGCTCTCTGCATCCCGCCGCAAGGCTTAGCCTCCGGCGAATTCCTTTTCGGTGACCGGCTCCATCCAATCGACGGCGCTGCCGTTCTCAGCCTCGGTGACGGCGACATGCGTCATCCCGGTGTCCGGCCCGGCGCCATGCCAGTGCTTTTCGCCCGGCCCGAACCAGATGGTGTCCCCGGCCCGGACCTCCTCCACCGGCCCGCCGCACGTCCCGACACGCCCGCAGCCACCTGTGACGATCAGGAGCTGGCCGACCGGGTGGGTGTGCCAATGCGTCCGTGCGCCGGGCTCGAAAGTGACGAAGCCAGCCGCCAGCCGCGACGGCTGTGCCGCATCGAGGATCGCCTCGCGCCGGACGGAGCCGGAGAAGCTCCTGGCGGGTCCAGGCGCCGCCGGGCGGCTTCCGTTTCGTCTTATCTCCATGGCGGCCCCGCGTTCCTCGCTGCGTTCGTCTATCGGACATAGTCTAGCCGACTGGCGCCCCGGCTGGACCGGTACCTTTGCCATGGCCACTTATAGGTTATCGCTATGGCTTGTGGCATCTCGCTTGGCTTAGCAGCGCCTGTTTGCCTGCGGCGCGAAGCTGCGCTCTTCCCCAGTACGGCAGATGGAGATGAGCGGCCGGACTTCTTTGGTTGCCGCCCGTGATGCGAGAAGTTTCCGTCCCTACCGGTGTGTGATCGAATGCGGTCGTCTTCCAGGCCTCGATGTGCGGCGCTTTCCAGAAGCCGCGGGCCAGCATGGTGATCAGCGGATCAGGTCCAAATCTTGGGGCCGAGCTCGCAGCTCGAAGTCCGGCCATGGTTCTCCCAATCCAGATCTGTTCGATCATTTCGCCATTCAGGTCGTCGCCTTCTCACCCCCCCCTTCGCACCGGTTCTGGCCGTTCACGACATGAGGGTCATGCCGCGGTCAGCGCCGGATCCCTGTAATCTTCGCCCTTCGTCAGCATGGCCCAGATCTGTCGCGCCATCCTGTTCGCCAGCGCAATGCCGACCAGCATCTTCGGCTTCCTGGCCAGCATCCGGCCGGTCGCTCTCCGCAAGCACTTTGGCCCCCGCGCGTCCCGTGATCCGCGTCATTGCGCCGATGATCATGAGCCGCCGGATGTCGATCTGCCCGGCTTTCGACACCCGGCCGAGCCTGTCCTTGCCGCCCGAGGAATGCTGGCGCGGCACGAGACCCAGCCAGGCCGCGAAATCCCGGCCGCACGTGAACTGCGCCATGTCCGGCAAAAAGGCCTCGACTGCCAGCGCGGTCAGCGGACCCACGCCCGGCATTGTCTGAAGTCTGCGCGCCATTTCCGTCAGCGCTGCCAGAGTTTTCAGCTTCGCGGTCCTTTCGGAACAAGTTGCCGCGCGCCATCGAAGTTGTCACATTCACCGACGGCGTCGCCCAAGCTGATGCCAATGAAAGCCGCGCCGCCTGATCAAGCCGCGTCACCTAAATTCAGCCATAGCTCTGGGTCATGACATTTCCTTTCTTGTCATGTCGCACAGCTCCCACGGCTCCCTAGCAGTCATGCAAAGTCTACGCTCGGGACAGGCCCGGCGCGGTGCTCTCGGACGCGGGATGCAACTCGTGCCTGCTCACCGAGCTTCCCTGCCCTGTTCAACGATCGAGAAGCCCGAGCCGGAACACCACAATGCCCTGTCAACCTGCGACCTCAGACCGGGCGTCCCTCTCGTTCTGCCGCTTCGCGGGTCAGCGCCGCCATGCGGTAGAAACCATGGACCATTTTCGAATAGGGCATCAGCAGGAAGAGTGTCAGAACGCTGCCCAGGTGCACCGGGAGCAGCCATCCCACAGCCGATGTCCCCCTTCGGCATTCCAGCCGCCATCAGGTGGCGGTCGCGTCGGCACATCGCCAACTGGCCCTTCCAGGGCATGTAACGGACCTCCTGCGACAGGGCCTCGATCCAGTCGAGCAATTTGCGGCTGACGCCGTCCAGCATCCGGTCGCTCCAGCTCCCCTCGATGAGCACCCGGTGAATACGCCCTTCTTCGCCTTGGAGGCAGAGATTTCAGACCGATGGAGGCGGCCTTGGCCGCCTCGCGGCCGATCACCTTTCGGCGACTTCGATCGTCACCGTGAACTCGCCGGTCTGTCGCTCGAAGAAGCCCGGGTCTCCCTCGTAGGTCCCCAGCACGACGGCACCGGGCCAATGTCGAAGTTGGCCATAGTAGAAACCAAGATTGCCCGACGGGACATAGAGCGCAATGTCGCCCGGCCCAGGCGCCGCGCCCAGTTCGGTCCCTTCGGTGGAAAGCGGCGGCTCTAGATGCGTGACCTTGGTGTCGAACCCGCCGCCTCCGGGGTGCTCTCCGAATGTCACGGTCATGGGCAAACGGTCGGACAGCCTCTGAGCCATCGTGGTGCTGTTGAGGTGCCCTTCGAAGACTGTATCGCCCACGATGATGCGAATGGGTGTTTCCCCGGCGTCCTGAGCAAGACCGGCCGAGGCCGTCAGTACCGTTCCCGCAGACAGTGCGAGTGCCGCTAGGGCGCTCTTATATTTAGTTGAGTTCATAGTTCCTCCGAGATAAGCGCGTTTGTCTTGCGCAAGACCGCTGTCAGCCAGAGCGCGACCCGAAGCAGATCGGCTACTTGAAAGCTCTTTCGGACTGATCGACATTGCCTGCCTTGCCCAATAAATCTGCGCATGGAGGTCCTTGGTTCCAGCCCCCCGGATTCGTCGCTGCCATGAACTCAGATCATGAATTCGGATATTCCACGACCTCTGCAGGCTGCTAGTTTTCGAAAGCTTGAACGGGAGAGTGACCTATTGCGCTCTTCGGGACGGGCCTAGCCGTGAGGAAACCACGATGTCGCGAATGAAAAGGGATGAGCTAGGAGATCTTGCGGTCTTCATGGCCGTTGCCGAGGAGTGCAGCTTTACCCGGGCGGCAACGCGCATGGGAGTGTCCCAGTCTGCCATCAGCCACACCGTCCGGAGGCTCGAGGGCTCCATCGGCGTCAAACTGCTGAACCGCTCGTCCCGGAAGGTGACGATAACCGATGCGGGGGAAAAGTTGCTCGCGGCGTTGCGTCCCGGCTTCGGTCAGGTCGAGGCTCGCATCGAGGAGCTTCGTCTTCTTGGCGACGCCCCGAAGGGCCTGATCCGCGTCACAACCGGGCGCGCGGCAGCCAGGACTGTGCTCTGGCCGGTCGTCAACCAGCTCGTGAGGGACTATCCGGAGATCTGCGTCGAGGTCAGCACCGACCCCAAGCTGGCCGACCTGACCGAGGACAGGTTCGACTGCGGCATCCGGCTGGGGGAATATGTCGGGCCGGACATGATCGCCGTCCGGGTCGGCCCCAGGATCCGTCTGGCTGCGGTTGGCTCTCCCGAGTATTTCAAGAAATACCCTGCTCCGCAGCACCCTTCAGAACTGGACGACCACCGTTGCATCGCCCTGCGCTTCAACGTGCATGACGCTCCCTACGACTGGGAGTTCGAGAAAGATGGCGAGGAAATCGTCAAGCGGATCTCGGGACCTTTCATCTTCAATGACAGCACGATGGCCATCGACGCGGCTCGGATGGGGCATGGCATCTGCTTCGTGACCGAGGCGGAGGTCTCGGAGGACATCGAGGAGGGCAGCCTTCGCCGCGTTCTGACGGACTGGTGCCCGGAATTCGAAGGCTTCCACCTGTTCTATGCGGGCCGCAGGCAAGTCACCTCGGCCATGCGGCTGCTGATTGATCGGCTCAGGTATCGGGAGTGACGCAAGGCGTCAGATGAATGCCGGGGGCATCCTGCCAGCCCGGGGGCTGGCAGGAGAGGCATCATGCGAGCTCGGGCAGCCCGCCCAGCAAGCGGTCCAGGGTGAGCGGGAAGTCCCGCACCCGGACGCCCGTCGCGTTGTACACGGCGTTGGCGACCGCCGCGCCGACCCCGCAGACGCCCAGCTCGCCGACCCCCTTGGCCTTGAGCGGGGTTGCAACCGCATCCGCCGTATCCAGGAAGATAACCTCCTGATCGAGGATATCGGCGTGAACCGCCACCTCGTACCCGGCAAGGTCATGGTTCACGAAATAGCCGCGCCCGGTATCAAGCGCCATCTCTTCGGACAGGACGCCACCGATCGACATCGTCATGCCGCCGATCAGCTGACTGCGCGCCGTCGTCGGATTGAGAATGCGGCCGGCATCGATCGTCGAGACCATCCGGCGCACCCGGGTCTCGCCTGTTGCGATGTGAACGGCCACCTCCGCGAAATGTGCGCCGAACGTCGCCAGAAGGTAGTTGTCCTGAAAGTTGCCGATGGTCATCTCATCGACAGCTTCGAACCGCCCCTGCAGATCGGCCAGCGCTTGGCTGCTGTCACCAGAGACAACGAGGCCATCGCTGAATTCGGGCGCATCATATCCGAGCCGTTCACCGATTTCCCCGCGCAGTGCCATGCAGGCCGCATAGACCCCCGCGGTCGAGGACGCGGCCCCGAACTGCCCGCCGGAGCCGGACGACACAGGATAGAGGCTGTTGCCAAGCCGCATTTCAACTTCGTCGAGCGTGAGCCCCATCACTTCGGCGGCCGTCTGCGCGAGGACCGTGTAGCTTCCAGTGCCGATATCCGTCATGTCCGTTTCGATGATCAGCCGCCCATTCTCCAGAATGGCGCGGGCACCGGAGGGGCGGACAGGTGTCCCTCGATAGGCACCGGCCATGCCCATGCCGATCAGCCACTGGCCCTCGCGGCGCTGCCCGGGCGTTGCGCTGCGGTCCGACCAGCCGAAGGCCTCGGCCCCTGTTTCCAGACAGGCGACATAGTTTCGCTCGGAAAAGGGCTGCGACGGCTCGGACGGGTTGACCTGCGTGTCGTTGACGATCCGGAGCTGGACGGGATCCATCTCCAGCGCTTCGGCCAGCTCGTCCATGGCGACCTCGAGACCCATATGCCCGCTGGCTTCGCCGGGCGCGCGCATGTCCGAGGCTTCGGGCAGCGGCATGGCCACGATGTGATGTTTCACACGCATCGTGTCGGTCGCATAGAAATAAGGGGTCTGGGCGGTCGCGTTCTCGCCGCGCCCCCCCGGCAGGGAATGGGACGCGGCCTCGTGCCAGATCCCGGTCAGGCGGCCGTCTGATGCCGCTGCGAGGCGCACCCGCTGGACGGTTGCGGCCCGATGGGTGGTGTTGTTCATCACGAAGGGCCGGGGCAGCGCCAGCTTGACCGGAGCACCTGCGGCACGCGATCCGATCGCCGCCAGGACCGCATCCGCCCTCAGCCAGAGCTTGCCGCCGAAGCCGCCACCGACATAAGGGCTTTCCAGTTGCACGAGCTCGGGGTCGATCCCGAACGTGGTGGCGATCGATCCGCGCGTCCAGTTGATCATCTGGTTCGAGGTCCAGACGCGCATGCGCTCGCCATCGGACCAGTCCACGATCGACGCATGGGGCTCCATCGCGGCATGCGAGATGGACGCGGTGTGATACATCTGGTCGACCACGGCCGCAGCAGATCGGAAAGCGGTGTCCACATCGCCCACCAGCGTGTCTGGATCGCCGGACCCCTGCAGGCGCTCGAAAGCCGCATGGAGGTCGAAATCGGCAGCGTCACCCGTCGCGTACTCTGCCGTGATCAGACCTGCCGCCGCCCGAGCCTGCTCGAAGCTGTCGGCGACTACGACGGCAATGGCCTGATGGTAGTGCTGCACCTCATCGCCGCCGAACAGGCGCGCGACGTTCAGCATGCCAAGCGCCAGAGGCGCGATGTCGAGCGTCGTGACGACGGCCCTGACGCCCGGCGCGGCGCGTGCCGCCTCCACGTCCATCGACAGGATCCGGCCATGGGAGATCGTCGCTCCGACAGGATAGCCGTAGAGCTGCCCTTCAACGACGTCATGGCGTTCGTACGCATAGGGCGCGAGACCGGAAACTTTGAGGGGGCCGTCGATCCGCGCTGCGGGTTTGCCGACGAGCCGGGCATTGTCGAACAGGTTCTGGCCTGCGGGTTCATTGAACTCCATGGAGTTACTCCTCCAGCAGAAGGGCTGCGAGCGTCCGCTCGGCCAAGGTGATCTTGAACTGGGTTTCTTCCGTCGGGCGGGCGCCGTCGAGAAGGCGGGCCATAACGGCACGCGCTCCGTTGGGCAGTTCAGCATCCGCGGCAGCCAGTCGCCACGGCCGGGGCGCCACGCCGCCAAGCGCGACCCGTCCCGACCCATCAGGTTGCCGGATCAGGGCTACCGAGACCAGCGCAAATGCGTAGGAGGCCCGGTCGCGCACCTTGTGGTAGCGCTGGATCCCGCCGACAGGCGCGGGCAGCGTCACCGCGGTGATCAGCTCGCCCGGCATCAGGGCCGTCTCCTTTTCCGGCGTGTCGCCCGGCAACAGATGGAACTCTTCCAGCGGAATGCGGCGGGTCATCCCCGTGGGCGTCACCGTCTCGATCGTGGCATCGAGCACGCGCATGGCGACCGCCATATCCGAGGGATGCGTCGCGATGCAGGCGTCGGACGTCCCGATCACGCCGAGCTGTCTGGAGAACGCGCCTTCGGTGAGCGCGGAGCAACCGGACCCCGGCACGCGCTTGCTGCAGGCCTGAGCCGTGTCGTAGAAGTAGGGGCAGCGCGTGCGTTGCAGCAGATTGCCCCCGGTGGTCGCCTTGTTGCGCAGCTGGCCAGAGGCGCCGGCAGCGATGGCGCGGGTCAGCACCGGATAATCGCGGCGGATCCTGACATCGGCGGACAGGGCCGTGTTGCTGACCATGGCACCGATCCGCAGACCACCCTCGTCGGTTTCCTCGATGCGATCGAGGCCGAGACCCGACACGTCGATCAGATGCTCGGGCGCTTCGATCCCGAGCTTCATCAGGTCCACGAGATTGGTTCCGCCTGCGATGAACTTCGCACCCTGAACCTCGGCCGCCCGGGCTGCAGCGGCCTGCGCGGAGCTTGCGCGCTCGAAGGAAAACGCCTTCATGCCTGATCCTCCGCAACTTCCGTGATCGCGGCCAGAATGTTCGAGTAGGCGCCGCAGCGGCAGATGTTTCCGGACATGCGCTCGCGGATCTCTGCCTCGGTGAGTTCGATGACCGCCGTCAGGTCGCTCGTGACATGGCTCGGGATGCCTGCCCGGATTTCCCCGATGACCGCATGCGCCGACTGGATCTGGCCGGGCGTGCAATACCCGCATTGAAACGCGTCATGAGAAACGAAGGCCGCCTGCATGGGATCAAGCTGCCCCGGAGCTCCCCGCCCCTCGATGGTGGTGACGTCATCGCCATCGTGCAGGACAGCAAGGCTGAGGCAGCTGTTGATCCGCTCGCCGTTGACCGAACAGGTGCAGGCACCGCACTGGCCGTGATCGCAGCCCTTCTTCGTTCCGGTCAGGTGCAGATCCTCGCGCAGGACGTCGAGAAGCGTCGTGCGATTGTCGACCGTGATCCGATGTTCCGTCCCGTTCACGGTCAGCGCGATATCAGATTGCTGCTGCGCAGAGGCTGCCGATCCGGCCTGCTCCTGGGCATGGGCGAGGCGCGCCACCGATGCAGCGGCCACGGCGGCCGTCCCCGCAAGGAGCGTGCGGCGACGAAGTTCAAATTCGATGGGTGGTGGCATGGAGCTTCCTTCCTTGAGTTTTGCCCAGGGAGTCCGGTGAACCAGACTTAGTCACAAGTGGCTGGGCCAGCTCGCAAATCCAGAACTACGGATTTCATGCATGCGATGAGGTCAGTTCATCGACGGATCGGCCGACGCGTTTTCCCGGCGCGCGGTTCGCGAAATTGCCACTCTCATCGGTCGGACAATCTGACGAAAGCGCGCTCTGAAGAGGGACGAAGCCCACGACGGTTCGTGAGCTTCGCGGATCGTTCATGCGAGGTGCTGGGTGAAAAACGCCTCGAGACGGTCGAAGGGGATGATATCGACCTGATCGTAGAGGTCCACATGATCCGCGCCGTCGATGATCTGAAGCTCTTTCGGCTCCGCCGCAGCCGCCACCGCGTCCTCGCTGAAATAGCGCGAATGCGCTTCCGATCCTGCGATGACCAGCATCGGACGCGGCGCGATCTCGTTTACATAGCTCAGCAGCGGCATGTTCATGAAGGACAGCGGATTGGTGACCGTCCACCCTGCGTTGGAGTTCACGGACCGGGGATGGTAGCCGCGTTCGGGATCCTTGTAATAGGCATAGTACATCTGGATCACGGGGTCATCGATGCCATCGAGGCTGTCCGGCAGACCGCCCGCCAGTGCGGGCTCTCCGTTTGCGGCGTCTTCCCACCTCTGGCGGCTCATCTGCTCCAGCCCGGCCGCGCGCTGCTCATCGGTCATCGCGTCATAGTAACCCCGCGCCATGACCCGCGACATGTCGTACATGCTGGTCGTCGCGACGGCCTTGACCCGCTTGTCGGCGGCGACGGCGTTCAGCGCCATGCCCCCGAAACCGCAGATGCCGATGATGCCGATCCGCTCGCGGTCCACCGCGTCATGAAACCCGAGGAAGTCGACCGCAGCCATGAAGTCTTCGGTATTGATGTCCGGCGAGGCAACCGAGCGGGGCTGGCCGCCGCTTTCGCCGACATAGGACGGGTCGAACGCCACGGTCGCAAACCCGCGTTCCGCCATGATCTGGGCATAGAGGCCGGCCGCCTGTTCCTTCACCGCACCGAAGGGCCCGGCGATCGCCAATGCCGGTAGCCGATCGGAAGGTCGATCGGCAGGGAGATAGAGATCACCCACCAGCGTGATGCCGAAGCGGTTGGTGAATTCCACCTTCCGATGCTCGACCGCGTCGCTCTTGGGGAAGGTCTTGTCCCAGTCCGCGGTCTGAGCACCAAGCGGCGTTCCGAAGGTCGCAACGGACCCGAGGGCGGCAGCACCGATGCCAGCCATCTTCAGGAAATTTCTGCGGCGCTCATCTGCTCCGGCGGCGTCGATGGATCTGCGGTCGATTTCGGACATTCCAGTACCTCACCTGTTTCCAATGGGGCACAGGTGGTCCTTCGCAGCCGGTCATAACAGTCACGGCTCTTCGCATGCCACAATGAGCAAATTTCATGAATGAAAGTCACGAAAGTGGTGCATGATCATCTATTCATGCCGCCCATCGTTACATGCAAAAATCAGGCATAATTCGCCGTCCGCGAAACGGCTAGCGTTCGGCCCACCAAGCCAGGAGCCCTGCCGTGCCAGCCGCCCTACACATCAAAGACGCGCAAGACGGTCAGGCCAAATGGGCCGCGGTCTTCTCGATGTCGCTTTGCGTTGCCATGCTCATTGCCTCGGAATTCATGCCCGTCAGCCTGCTGACCCCGATGGCAGCTTCGCTTGACGCGACCAGCGAGCAGACGGGTCAGACCATTTCCATCAGCGGCCTGTTTGCCATTGCCACGAGCCTGCTCATCGCGACAGCGGCAGGCAGGATGGACCGCAAGGCCGTGCTGGTCGCCCTGACGGCCGTCATGCTGGCATCGCTGGTCATCGTGGCTGTGGCCCCGTCCTTAGAGGTGATGCTGGGGCGTGCTCTGCTTGGTGTCGCGGTAGGCGGCTTCTGGTCGCTTGCCGCCTCGATCATCATGCGCCTCGTTCCGGAGACAAGTGTCCCGCGCGCGCTCAGCATGATGTACGGCGGCCAGGCGATCGCGGCCGCATTTGCCGCGCCCCTGGGCAGCTACCTTGGTGATCTGGTGGGGTGGCGTAGAATTTTCTGGGCATTGTCTCCCTTGGTCGCCGTGAACCTTTTCTGGCACCTCGTCACCCTCCCGTCGCTGCCAGCCCGCCAGCCCCAGAGCCTCCGCAGCTTTCAGGTTCTGCTCGCTCGGCCCCAATTCCGGACAGATCTCATCGCGATCACCTTCACCTGGGGATCAGCTTTCACGATGTTCACCTATCTCCTCCCCTTCCTCGAGACCCTGAGCGGCGTTGATGTGGAGACGCTTTCCCTGCTTCTGCTGACGCTGGGGGCCGCCGGCTTCGTCGGCTCCTTCCTGTCAGGGCGCATCGGTACCGACAAGATCGAGCGCATCCTGGCGCTTCCAGCGATCGTCATGGGAGCGTCCACGGCGCTGCTTCTCCTGACGGAGAGCTCCCTTGTCGCAATCAGCCTTTTGCTCGCCATCTGGGGGGCGATGAACACGGCGATGTCCGTCATCTGGATGAGCTGGATGTCCCAGGTCGTTGACGACATGCCGGAGACCGCCGGGGCGCTCATGGTGGCGACCATGCAGGCCTCCATCCTACTAGGTGGAGTGTTTGGCGGACTTTTGCTGGACTGGTTCTCCATCGACTCGAGCTTCCTCGGAAGCGTCCTGCTTGCCTTGGCAGCGGTCGCCGTCATCGGACGCGGCAGCAGGCTCCGCGCTTCCCCAGAACCGCTTCAGGAAAGGACCAGCTGAACATGAAAAACGTCTCAAAGCTCCACGCCACGCGTCGCGCATTTATCGCGAGCAGCGCCGCCTCGTTGCTCGTCCCCGCAGTCGCGAGGTCACAGACACCTCCCCGCATGCAGGTGAGTTTCGCAAGCGAGGTCGTCATCTACCGCATGCATGACAACCCGACCGCGCGCGATCTGATCTCCATGCTGCCGGCTGAGCTGGAAATCACCGATTTTTCGACGAACGAGAAAATCGTCCGCCTTCCCCGAAGACTGGATGAGGGCGGCTTCGAGGACTTCGATGACGAGACGCCCGGCGACCTGTGCTACTTTCTTGGCTGGGGAAACTTGGCCATGTTCTATGATGACTTCACCTTCAGGAACGACCTGATCCGGCTGGGACATATCGAGGGAAGCGTTGAACCCTTGCGCCACAAGGGCACCTATCCCGTCCGCATCGAATTGCTCTGAAGCGCGGCGGCGGAGGGCAGCTAGCTAGCGGCATGTCCGGCCGGGTGAGGCGCGCAGCACTCTCAGGACCAAAGGGATGGCGAGCACGGCTCCGAGACCGGCGATGGTGAAGACCGCACCCAGTCCAAAGACATGGGCGGCAGCGCCAAGCAGCGGGCTGCCCAGACCAAGCGTCAGATCCAGAAAGGCGTTGTACGTGCCCATTGCGAGCCCGCGCTGTTCCTCTGGCGCCCGCCGCATCGCCTCCAGTCCCAGGCCAGGGAACACCAGCGAAAAGCCGACCCCGGCCAGTGCGACGCCCAAAGTGGCCAGCATCATCCCCGAGCTGAGCACGACAATGAACAAGCCCGCCGCCTGGATCATGAGGCAGACCAGTGCGACACGAGCGCCACCCAGACGATCAGGCAATCCACCCGCGACCAGCCGGGCCAGGATCAAGGCGGCGGCAAATACGCTGAAGGCAATGATCTCGCCACTCCAGCCTTGCGCCGCGTAGTAGAGAACGACGAAGGAGACCATCGCCCCGAAAGTCACGCCGCTCAGCGAAAAGGCGATGCCGGGGAGCATCACGGACCGCAATACGCTCAGCGCCGCCCTCTGCCGGTTCCCCGCGGGCGGAACCTTCGGCATCCCGCGAACCCAGAGCAGAACGACGCCCGGCACGAACAATGTCGGCAGCGCGATGGCCCAGAACCCGAATTGCTTGTAGAGGAAGCCCCCTAAGGGCCCGCCAAAGGCAAACGCCGCAAACATGGACATTCCGATCCAGGAAATCGCTTTTCCCTTCTCGCCTGCGGATACCAGCCCGAGGCCCCAGGCGATACCACCCGTGATGACTAGGCTTTCCGCTGCCCCGACGAGCGCGCGGGCAAGCACCAGCAACAGGGCCGCCAGCACCGGCGAGGCCGATTGCAAGGAAACGCAATAGGCGAGTCCTCCTAAAACTGCGAGGATCAGCCCCAGCTCCACCGCGCGTTTCGCCCCGAGGCGGTCTGCCAGATTTCCGGCCCAGAGCCGCGAGACAAGCGCCGCACAGAACTGGCTGCCGGCAATGAGCCCGACGATGCCTGGGCCGAATCCAAGATCCTGATGCACATGCAGCGGCAAACTTGGCAGACCGATGCCGATCACCAGGAACGAAACGAAGACCACGCCCATCACCGGCACCGCGGCCCCTATGGTCGGCGATGTCATGCGGGCTGGTCCGGTATAGTCTGACATCAGGACCGCCCGTCAGCCTTCAGTTGCGTCATCGCCTGTTCAAAGCCTGCGCGGGCCTGCTCCTTTGAGACGGCATAACCGTAGGGTGCGCCTGCTTCTCCTCCCCATGGCACGAGCAGGTCAAACTCCAGATCCCTCATGAGTGCGAGGCTCTCGAGATATGCGCCCCTGTCGCTTTCCGCGAGGGGCACGGCCCTCCAGCTGCCGTCTTTCACCCAGAGGGAGTCCCCCGGAAACAGACAGCGATGCGTACCGATGTCCCATAGGAAGGCAGTTGCACCCGGCGTGTGCCCCGGGATCGGAATGATTTCCAGATCATCATCGATCATCTGTCGATCACCGAACGTTCCGGAAACCGGCATCGCGACCTTCGGAAGGTCTCGTTCATGTACCCAGACCGGAACATCGAGGTCCGGCATACCGCACATTGCCTCGTGGTGATGGTTCAACAAGAGCCTCTGCGGATCACCAAGACCGCGCACGGCCGGGGCGGCCTCGCTCAGCGCAGGCGCGTTGTAGATGATGATGTTGCCCTGAGGGCGCTCCAGGACGAAGGATCGCACGAAGAACCCCGGAAGGAACGACAGAGGCGCGGCGGCCGTTCCGTGAAGTCGCGGTATCCCGGACTGCAAGCCCCCGGCTTGCTCGTTGAAAAACAGGTCGGCCGACAATTGCACCTCCCGGCTGGATCGATCTCGATTGAACAACCGCGGAGGATGCCGCGATTGTTCGGGTTTGTGGAAACGCACTCAGGCCGTTCAAGTCAGCTCGACACCGGTTCGAGCGGCATATGCGTCAAGCAAAGCGTCCTGCGCCGCCTCATCGTAGACACTCGGGTTCACGCGCCTCTCCTCCTGCTGATGGAAGAGGAAGCGGCCGGTCAGATCGCTCGCAGGATCGGCCCCCTCGCTCAGCCAGACCTGGGTCATGTATCCGGCGCGAAGATCATCTGGCGCGTGCGGTCCATTGTGGAAACCCATGAGGGTCGCGACCCAGCCCGGGCGGACAGCATTGACGCGCAGGCCGGGGCGTCGGCGCGCGATTGCCGTCGCCAGCGTCGCCATGTGGAGCTTGCTGTCGTTGTAATTGACGTTCGTGCCGCCGCTGCGCAGCGTGTCGAGCTTGAGATCCCCGCCTGTGTGCAGGCTGGAACTGAGGTAGACTATTGCCTCCCGCGGCGCATCGACAAGGGCAGTCAGAAGGTAGGGCGACACCGAGTTGGCGTTGATGATCTGGGCATCCGGAAGGCCGTACTCGCCTGCGTTATGCACGATGACGTCGAAGGTCCCCAGCCGCTTGACCTGTTCCGCGAGGTCTCTGGTCTCATCGAGGTTGATGAGATCCCCGACGACGACCGCCTCGATCCCGGGAAGATCACGCACCACTTCGGATGCACGCTGCGCATTGCGCGCGTGGGCAACCACCAGGTGACCCCGGCGAAGAAGATACGCAGCAGCAAGTTGGCCGACACCCGCTGTAGACCCTGTGATCAGGATACGTTTCGCGCCGACTGCAGCCGAACGCTGAACCGTGCCTTCGATGTAGCGCAGTTCTTCCGCGACCTGATCCGTATTGTAGACCCCGGCACCGAAGCGTTGCCCGCGGGCGGCTGGATCAGATGGCCGCTCCGAGGACTGGGCGAGCGCTGAACGGCACGTGGCGATTGCGGTCCCCCCCGCCACACCGAACGCGGTTGTGGCGAGCATGAAATTTCTTCGACTGAATGTAGGCACGCGATCATCTCCCTGCCAATTATACTCATCGAGAAAGGTAGGCCCTGCCAGCCTCGTCAGAAATCTCTCGGGCGCTGCATGTCGCTATGAATATGATTCAACAATAGGCCGGGCAATGAGGCGGAGAACCGCCCGGCGTTGCATGAATTTGCTTCATCGCAGCTACAAATCGGGCGGGCTTGGTCCGTAATGAGGTCCACCACACATGCTCCAAGGCTGTCACGGAGTCTCTGGAGCAAAGGGTTACGGTCACGGGAAGCGGCCTGACGACACTGGCTCGCCCAGATAAGTCGACGCACGACAACTGTGACGGGCGCATTTTCTTCCAGGCACGATTAGTGGCCCACCATACAGTGCTTGATAATCGGAGATCGCGATGAAGAAATTGACGACCAGGGGCCTTCTGCTCACCGCAGTCCTGACGGCGACAAGCGCGGCCTTGGTGCCCGCCGGAACGGTTCTGGCTCACCACGGCTGGAGCACATTTGATACGCGTCTGGCCTACTATATCCGCGGCGAGATAACGGATGTTCGCTGGGGCAACCCCCATTCCATCGTCACGATATCGGTCGATGAGACAGAGCTGCCAGACGGGTTCCGGGACCGGTCGTTGCCTGCTCAGGCAAGGGAAGAAGACGCGACCGCGACGCTTGCATCCGCGCGGCCCTATGAGGGGGGGCATTCGGAACTTCGCCTGACGATGGCCGAGCCAAGCTGGATGACACGCTGGGGGCTCGACAGACCGCTCGAAGTCGGAGAAACACTCGAAGTCGTCGGCTACCTCGGCTCTGCGAATGATCAGGATCTGCGTGCCGTCATGTTCTGGCTCGCGGACGGAACCGCGATCTACCAACAGCTCACGTCTTTCCCGACACGCCCCGAGCCTGCAAATTGACCAGCTCGGCATCCTTGATCGCGAAGCTCAAGCAGGTAAGCTGCCGTGCCTCTGCCTGAATGGCTGGTCATGCTGTTGCGGGATATCGAGCAATCCGGATCTGCCAATGCCATCCGGCTTGTCCCGCACGTCTATCCGATCCTCGAATGCATCCACATTCTGGGTATCGCACTTCTGGTCGGATCGGCGATCGCAGTCGACTTGCGTCTCATGGGGGTATGGGGGCGACGCCTGCGTGTTACCGAACTATCGAACGTCCTGCTTCCGCTGGCACATCTGGGCTTTGGCCTCGTGTCTGTCAGCGGTGCCCTACTGTTTACCGCCGTAGCCAGATCCGTCGGCGAAAGCGCTGCCGCACCATGGAAATTCAGCCTGATCGGCGTTGCGGCTCTCAACATCGTGGTCTTCCACTTCGGAATTTATCGTCGTATCTCGCATTGGGACGGGAGCGCGAAACCCCCAATTCAGGCGCGTTTGGCGGGTGCAATCTCGGCCGTGTGCTGGATCTGCGTGCTCGTCGCTGGCCGCTATCTCGCCTATGTCTGATCCGACCTCATGATGGCGACAACTGGCGAGGGTGCCTTCGTCATGCCCTCCTTCCCAAACATTGATGAAGAGTATCATATATTTTACCGTAATATATTAGCATGGCTCACATATGAGAGGTGGTTGTGCCACAAGAGAACCTCAATGACCTCAGGGCGTTTGTAGCTGTCGCTCAGGAGTGCAACTTCACCCGGGCTGCTGCCCGGCTAGGCGTTTCGCAGTCAGCGCTCAGCCATACCATCCGGCAACTGGAAGCAAGGCTTGGCGTGCGGTTGCTCGCCCGCACAACACGAGCAGTCTCTCCGACAGAGGCCGGGCAGCGCCTGTTGGAAGGTATCGCCGATCATTTCGAGGGAATTGACGCTCAGCTTGACGCCTTGGGTGCGCTACGGGACACGCCAGCCGGTACGGTGCGCATTGTCTCTTCCGAGCTAGGCATTTCTCAGGTTCTCTGGCCCAAACTTCAACCGCTGCTGAGAGAAAACCCGGACATCAAGGTTGAGATCACGCTCGACAACGGCCTCAACGACATTGTCTCCGAGGGATACGACGCAGGTGTTCGTCGTGGCGAACACCTTGCACGAGACATGATATCGGCGCGGATTGGCAAAGAGCTCCGCTACATCGTCGTGGCGGCACCCGAAGTGGTCGAGAAATACCCGGTCCCGCGGCACCCCCACGACCTGGCGCAGCTCCCTTGTGTCAACTTCCGGCTGCAATCCGCCAATCGCAACTTTCCCTGGGAGTTCCGGGAAGATGGGCACGACCTTCGCGTCAAGGTCGAGGGACAGCTGGCGTTCAACAACATCTTACTGGTGCTGGACGCAGCACTGGCGGGCTTCGGCTATGCCTATATGTCGGTCGACCTGGCAAATCCTCACCTGCAAGCCGGAAGGCTCTTGAAGGTGCTGGACGAGTACTGCCCCTTCTTCGATCCTTTTCACCTTTACTACCCAAGCCGTCGACAGGCATCTCCGGCCTTTCGAGCCGTATTGGAAGCTCTTCGCAAGAACATCTAGCGAAAAGGGAGGCGGCCGCGTGACAAACCGTTGCAAGAAAGCCTTCCCAGGCTCACGCCTCGCGGCCGGGGCGGCACCTGAACACCTTCACGAAAGCAGCGAAGGCCGGGGAGAGATTGCGTCTGCTGGGATAGTAGAGGTGGTACCCTTGGAATGTGGGCGTCCAGTCCGTCAGCACTTCCCGCAAGCGTCCCGCATCTATGTGGTCCTTAAGGAACGTTCGCGGGGCATACATCAGGCCCATCCCGTCAATCGCTGCCTCGACTGCGGGCAGGAGGTTGTTGAAGGTCAGTTGCCCGCTGACGCGGACGCTGAATTCCCTGTCTCCTTTTTGAAACTCCCAAGGGTAGATCGCGCCCGATGTGGGAAGCCGCAGATTGATGCACTGGTGCCGCGTGAGGTCGTCTGGCGTGTCAAGTGCGGGGCTCTCCGCGAGATATGCCTCAGCTCCGACAACGACATAGCGAATGTCGGGACTGACACGGACCGCAACCATGTCCAGCGCGATCGCCTCTCCCAGCCTGACACCTGCGTCGAACTGGCTTTCGACGATGTTCGTGAGGCCATTGTCCGCAACCAACTCAACATTGATGTCCGGGTATTCTTTCAGGAAAGCGGGCATCCGGCTCCGAAAGACGATCGCGATGGCATCATCGGGGCAGACGACACGAACGTTCCCGGCAGGCCTGCTTCGCAGAATGCCCATTGCCTCGACCTCGGTCGCAATTGCTTGGAAGTGGGGCGCGATCCCTTCGATCAAACGTTCGCCTGCTGCAGTCGGCGCGACATCTCGCGTCGTGCGTGAAAGCAGCTGAATCCCCAGCCGTTCTTCAAGTGCTCTAATTGTATGGCTTAGCGCAGAACGCGTCACGCCAAGATTGGCTGCGGCCCGCGTAAAACTCCGCTCGCGCGCCACTTCAATGAGTGCCCTTAGCTCACTGAATTCGTCTCGCTTCATTGGTGAACCTATTTCACTACTAGGTTCACATTATGGCATCTAGTCGCCCAAAACCAACAGCCTTACTTCGCAGTCCAGAACACAAACCGAAGAGCTCGACTGATGAGTATCGCCACGACCACGAAAATTGAGCCGACGGCAACGCCGTGGATGGCAGTTACCAGCCTTTCTGTGCTGGCCTTTCTGCTTGTCGGCCTCGAATTCATGCCTGCAAGCCTTCTGACACCGATTGCTGCGGATCTTTCAATTACCGAGGGGCAAGCCGGACTGTCGATTGTCGTCTCCGGCGCGTTGGCCGTGATGGCAAGCCTGCTTGGCAATACGCTGCTCGGTCATATTGATCGCCGCAAGACGGTGCTGATGTACACGGCCGCTCTCACCACATCTAGCCTTGCGGTCGCCATTGCACCCAACTTCACGGTCTTCCTTGCTGGCCGCGCCCTTGCCGGTATCGCCATCGGGGGGTTCTGGTCACTGTCAACCTCGCTCGCCGCCCGTCTCGCGCGCAAGGAGGATGTCACAAAGGCCATCGCGCTGCTGCAGATCGGAAACGCGTCTGCGCTTGTGATCGCAGCCCCGCTCGGCAGCTTCCTTGAGGCCCTGATCGGCTGGCGCACGACCTTCCTCGTCACAGTTCCGATCGGAGTTGCGCTTCTCGTCTGGCAGCTTGCCGTGCTCCCCAAGATGCCCCCCAAGGCTTCGGCCTCGATCGGCGCGATGGTTGGCCTTCTGAACCGGAAAGACTTCGCGACCGGCATGGCTGCCATTGCAGTTGCCTTCATCGGCCAAAATACCCTGTCAATCTATCTGAGGCCTTTTCTCGAGAGCGTCACGGGCTTTCACGACGTTGCCGTCTCGTTCGCACTGCTCGGCCTCGGCCTTGGCGGGCTGGCGGGTCTGACCCTGATCGGGCGCGTCCTGCGCCGGGGCACCAATCCCGTCCTGATCGGCCTTCCCGTGATCACCGCGATCATCGCGCTCACCCTGATCGCATCGGGAGACGTGAAGCCCATCACCGCTTCTCTGCTGGTTCTCTGGGGGCTTTTCACGAGCCCGCTGATCGTCGCCTGGAACGCCTGGATGGCACGAACCATCCCTGACAATCTCGAAGCAGGCGGCGGACTGCAAGTCGCCCTCATGCAATGTGCCCTCGCGGGCGGAGCTTTCGTCGGCGGAGTCCTGTTCGATCACGTCGGTTGGTGGAGCGGCTTCCTGCTCTCCTCTCTCCTGCTGATCGGATCAGCGCTTCTTGCCGCAGCCACCGTTCGGTCCACGGCCAACTCATCCCTCAAATACCAACCCGAAGGAGTTTCTCATGTCTGAGAACATCGCAAACAAAGTCGTCGTCATCACCGGTGCCAGCAGCGGACTCGGTGCCGCTACCGCCCGCCACCTCGCGGAAAAAGGCGCACGGGTCGTGCTCGGCGCTCGCCGTGCGGATCGGATCGACGCCCTCGCGAAGGAACTGACCGAGGCGGGCTTCCAGGCGACCGCGGTCCAGACCGACGTGACCGACAAGGAGCAGGTGAAGGCCCTGGTCGCCCGCGCGATCGAAGTCTATGGCCGGGTCGACGTCATGCTGAACAATGCCGGTCTCATGCCGCTTGCCCCGCTGGAGCGCCTGAAAACCGACGAATGGGATCGCATGATCGACGTCAATCTCAAGGGCATGCTCTACGGCATCGCCGCCGTCCTGCCGCACATGCAGGCTCAGAAGTCTGGTCATGTCATCAACGTGTCCTCCGTCTACGGCCATGTCGTGGATCCGGGTGCCGCCGTCTACTGCGCAACGAAATTCGCCGTCCGCGCGGTGTCGGAAGGGCTGCGCAAGGAAACGAAGCCCTACAACATTCGCACCACCGTCATCTCGCCGGGCGCGGTCAACACGGAGCTCACCGACCACATCGGCGAGGCGGATGTGCGCGCAGGGGTGAAGGACGCGGTCTCCAGGTTCGCGATCGAGCCCGGCACCTTCGCGCGCGCGGTCGCCTTCGCGATCAACGAGCCCGAGAATGTCGACATCAACGAAGTCCTGTTCCGTCCGGTCCAACAGCCGGTCTGACCAGAAAAGGCGAAGCAGCTGGTGCAGGTGCTTTCCCGCCCAATCACCGGCCACGTCCGTGGCCGGTGCCCCCCGGCGCCAACGCGCCTTTCCAATAGAAAGGACAACAAGAATGAAATTTCCCGTTCTGGCCGTCACAGCCCTCATGCTGTGCATGCCTGCCTTCGCTCAGGACGCCACGTCGCCGATCATCGGTGCCTGGCGCATGACCGCGCTCATGATCACCCAGGATGACGGCACCACCTCCACTATCCCCTATAGCGGCCAGCTGATCTTCACCGAGGCGGGCACGCTCTCGGTCCAGGCCATGGATGCCGACCCCGATGCCGCGCCCACGCCCTATACCGCGAATGCCTACGAGGCGTATTACGGCCCCGTCGCTATCGACGACCAGGACGGCACCTTCACCATCACGGTCGAGTCGTCGCTCGTGCGCGACCTGATCGGTCAGGACCTGACCCGCGTCTGGTCGGTGGAGGGCGATCAGCTGACGATCGGACCGGCCAATTCCAGCGAACCCTGGCGCGTCACCTACGACCGCATGTGACCAACCGGGCCGGTCCGCCGGCCCAACTTCAACAGGAGTGCCCGACCCATGGCGCGCATCTTCGTCACCGGATCGACAACCGGCCTCGGCCTGATGGCGGCCAGAACCCTCCTTTCGGCGGGTCACGAGGTGATCTTCCATGCCCGTAACGCCTTCCGGGCCGACACGCTGAAGCAGAACCTCAGCGACGTTGCCGACATCGTGACAGGCGACATCAGCACGGTCTCCGGTGCCCTCGATGTCGCGGACCAGGTCAACGCGCTCGGCGCGCCCGATGCCGTGATCCACAATGCCGGGCTAGGTGCCGATACGGGACTGACACTGACGTCTGACGGCATCCCTGACCTCTTCGGCGTCAATGTCCTTGCCCCCTACATTCTGACGGCAAGCATCCAGGGCCCCAAACGTCTGGTCTATCTCAGCTCGGACATGCATTTCGTCACGCCTGACCTTGACGACATGCTCTGGCGTCGCCGCAACTGGAGCGGCTATTCCGCCTATTCCGAAAGCAAGTTCCTCGTGACCGCCCTGGCCTTCGCCGTGGCACGCCTGCGCCCGGATACCCGCTCCAACGCCGTGGATCCCGGCTGGGTCCCGACCCGGATGGGCGGGCGCTCTGCCCCCGACGATCTGGAGCAGGGGACCAAGACCCAGGCTGCGCTGGCAGCGGGTGCGCCCAGGCAGCTGGAGAAGCTGAGCGGCGAATTCCTCTATCACATGGGCGTGCGCCAGCCTCAGTGCGGCACGCGCGAGACAGACATCCAGACCCGGCTGCTGGAACAGTGTCAGGCCCTGTCCGGAATCCGGCTTTAGCCACGCACAGGACAGGACGCCTCCCCACCCCCATGGTTGCCAAAGGACCTGGCGACAACGGATCGAAGAAAGGACTTCATCATGATCAAGGACAAGGTCGTCATCATCACCGGCGCCTCCTCCGGCATCGGCGAGGCAACAGCCAGGCTTCTGGCCAGCAAGGGCGCCAGGATCGTCCTCGGTGCGCGCCGTGCCGACAAGCTCAAGGTCATCGCAGACGAGATCACCGGCGCAGGCGGCCAGGCGGTCTATCAGGAACTGGACGTCACCCGGCAGGACGAGAACGAGGCCATCGTCAGGCTCGCAAAGGAAACCTATGGCCGCGTGGACGTCGTCTTCCTCAATGCGGGGATCATGCCGAACTCTCCCCTCTCGGCCCTGCGCACCGACGAGTGGCACCAGATGGTCGATGTCAACGTCAAGGGTGTGCTCAACGGGGTGGCCGCGATCCTGCCCTCGTTCCTTGCGCAAAAGGGCGGTCAAATTATCGCTACGTCTTCCATCGCTGGCCTGAAAGCCTACCCGAACGGGG
The DNA here is from genome assembly GCF_005870025.1 of Poseidonocella sp. HB161398. Lineage (GTDB taxonomy): Bacteria > Pseudomonadota > Alphaproteobacteria > Rhodobacterales > Rhodobacteraceae > Mangrovicoccus. Next base: position 5,650 of record NZ_VATA01000051.1, on the reverse strand, counting down.
CCGTTTATGGCGGCACGAAATGGTTCGTTAAGAACTTCATGGAAGTCCTGCGCATGGAATCCGCAATGGAGGGCACCAACATCCGGACCGCCACGATCTATCCGGCAGCGATCACCACCGAGCTGCTGAATGCGATCGGGGATGAAAAGACCTCTGATGCGCTGCACGGCATCTACAAAACCTACGGGATTCCGGCCGAGCGCGTTGCCAGTGTCGTGGCCATCGCCATCGACCAGCCGGAGGACACGACGATCAACGAGTTCACCGTGGGTCCGGCAAACCAGCCCTGGTAGCCGCGCGGCTGTAGGGAGGCAGGATCGACCAAATGGGCTGAGAAAACGCCAGATTGCGGCCCGGGCACGGGTCACCTAGTCTGGCCTTATGGAGCCAAGATCGACCTTTCTTTCGCCAGAACGCCAAGCGTTGATTGATGTTTACGAACAGGCTGACCGCATGGCGGTCGGCTTTTCCATGGACTACCCAAGTGGCCTGCATACCGGCATGCACAGCCATCCGAAGGCACAGCTGATCTACGGCATCTCGGGCGTGATGAACGTTGAGACCGAAGACGCCTACTTCGTGTTGCCGCCCACCAAGGCGCTGTTTCTTCCTCCGGACGAGGACCATTCCATTTTCATGGAAGGAGAGGTTTCCATGCGGGAGATGTTCATAGACCGGACGCTGGCCGCCACGGTCGCGCCAGAAGCGCGGGTCCTGACTGTCGGCCCGCTATTGCGCGAGTTGCTTGTGGCGATCTGCAACGAGCCCATAGACTGGGAACAGGACGGTAGGTGCCCGCATATCATAGCTCTCATCATCGACGAAATCCGGCGCTCCAGAACCCTTCTCACCAGGCTGCCCTCCGTTCGGGAGGCGCGGGCGTCGCGGGTTGCCAAGGCGATCATGGATAACCCCGCGGACGCGCGGTCGCTGGATGACTGGGGCGAGACCTGCGGCGCCTCCTCCCGCACGCTTGCGCGACTCTTCCTGCGCGAAACCGGGATGACCTTCGGGCAATGGCGGTTGCAGGCCAGACTGAACGCGGCCTTCGTGCTGCTCATGACTGATGGGGATCTTCCGCGCATCGCACAGAAGGTCGGTTTCAGCAGCCAGTCTGCATTTGGTGTCGCGTTCCGGCGTGCCTTTGGCCTGACACCTGCGCAGGCCCGGGCACTGCGCCTTGATTAACCTAACAACATGTCCGCTTGGCGACAAAACTTGTCCTGCCGTCGCGCAACGAACCATGCGAAAGATCGCCCCGAAAGCAGATATGGCGAGGACATCAGAACATGGGTGCAGAATTGTTCAAGAAAATCGGCGTGATCCGCTCGAACGAACTCGAGGAGGGCCCGCTCACGCCAGGACAAGTTCGACGCAAGGCCCTTGAGGCCGGAGAGCTCTGGGTCGGAGAATGCCACGTCACCGCCCTGGATCAGCCCAGCCAATGGCATCATCACAAGGACTTCGACAGCGTGATGTACATGCTGTCCGGACGCATCCGCGTGGACCATGGCCTGGGCGGAAAGCAGTCCTTCGAGCTCGGTGCTGGAGACTATGCCTACTTTCCGCGCCATCTGATCCATCGCGCCCAGATTCTCGAGGGCGGTGATGATGTCCGGTATGTCTTCGTGCGGATCGGACAGGGAGAAACGCTGGAGAACGTCGACGGGCCTGACACGGCAGCGGGCTGAGTGATCGCTACCCAAGACTTATGGAGATTGAAATGGCAGAAGACATGTCTCATTGGACGCCACGTCCGAAACCTCCGGCCGAACCGATGGAAGGCCGCTTCGTCCTTTTGGAAAAGCTTGATCCGGCCAGGCACGCTGATGGTCTGTTCGATGCGTCTGCGCAGCCCGATGGCGACGAACGCTTCCGTTGGCTGCCCGACCTGCCTCCGCAGGACCGCATCGAGTTCCACGCCTGGGTGGAACAGGCCGCGGTCAGTGAGGACCCGCTTTTCTACGCGGTCATCGACAAGGCATCAGGCAAAGTGGCAGGCCGTCAGGCCCTCATGCGGCTCGATCCTGCCAATGGCGTTGCCGAAATCGGACACATCTACTGGGGGCCCCTGGTGTCCCGCCGTCCGGCCGCAACCGAAGCGCTCTACCTCTCGGCCCGGCATGTCTTCGACGATCTGGGCTACCGACGCTTCGAATGGAAGTGCAACAACGAGAACCTGCCGTCCAGGCGCGCAGCCCTGCGGTTCGGCTTCCGGCACGAAGGCGTCTTTCGCCAGCACATGATCGTCAAGGGCCAGAACCGGGACACGGCCTGGTTCGCCATGCTCGACAGCGACTGGAAGGCGCTCAGGCCTGCCTATGAGGCTTGGCTCGATCCTAACAATTACGACTCCGAAGGCATACAGCACAAATCGCTTGACGCCATTCGCAAGGACCTCGGAATGCCGTCGCAGAACTGAGCATCAACAGAGCGACAAGGCTCCGCACCGGAAAACCCCGCACCCGCGAGGACTACGGTCCTCGCGCACCACATTCGGAAAGTGGAGCCAACCCGCTCTCCGGCGATCAGGACCCTGTCTCGCGCGGCGCTGCCGGTCCGGAGGGCTTCCGTCCACGCGCCGACGGCCTGGGCGGCAAGGTGTGCCCATACTGCTCCCACCAGGCTGTCAGCGCTTGCATCGTCGGACCAAGGCCGCGGGCCTTGTCAGTCATCTCATATTCCACCCGGGGCGGGACTTCCGCGAAGACGGTCCTCACGACCAGCCCGTCGGCTTCGAGCTCGCGGAGCTGGGACGTGAGCATGTGCTGGGTGATCCCGGGTATCTGCTTGCGCAGCTCTCCGAACCTGTGCGTCCTCTGGTTCAGCAGCCACATGATCTCCAGCTTCCATTTTCCGGCAAGCATGGTGAAGGCGCGGCGCATCTCCTCGTGCATGTTGATCGGCTCACCACCCATTAGTCACATCTTCCATACTATCCGTCAATAATTCATCCTACTTGCAATAACATATGTTGCAGCGCATTTCCACTTTCACATCGGGCGCTGCCAGGAGAAATCGCACAGGACGCCCTTCGAACAGAAAGCAAACCGGTCCCGCGACGGCCCGGGATGAGGAGGCGGCATGAACTTGGAAAGTTTCTATTGGGCCAGCACAGTGCTCCTGTCCCTTCTCTATCTCAGTTCGGCGGCGATTTACCTCGCCAAAGGGGCATGGGTCCGCCAGGCTCTGGCTGAACTGAACTATCCTGCCCCCTATCTCGTGCCGCTCATGGTCGTGGTGAAGATCGCCGCCCCGGTGGTGATCCTCCTGCGCCTGAGCCCGGCCCTGAGCGATCTGGCCTATGCGGGCATCCTGTTTCACATGCTGCTGTCCGGCAGCGCCCATCTAGGCGTCAGAAAGCCTGCAGGCGCCATCCCGGCCATGATTGGCCTTCTGCTGCTGTGCCTGTCCTTCGCGACACAGAACGCCGCGCGGGAAGCCCCCTCCCCCTACGCACCTCAGATCCAGGCCGCGTCGCAATAGGCGCCCGCCCCCCTCCCCTGCACATACCGAAATGGAGATCACACATGGGAAGACTTGACGGAAAGATTGCGCTGGTGACCGGCGCGTCTCGCGGCATCGGCCGCGCCACCGCGAAGCTGTTTGCCGCAGAAGGTGCCAAGGTGGCCGTTCTCTCGCGCACGCCGACCAATGTCGAGGAAGTCGTGGCCGAGATCGAAGCTGCGGGCGGCATCGCGCTGGCTGTCCCCGCCGATATCAGCGACCCCGACCAGATCACGGCGGCCGTCGCCAAAGTGGCCGAGACCTATGGCGGCCTGGATATCCTCGTGAACAACGCCTTCGACCCATCCGTCGCCTTTGCATCGGTTCTGGATCTGCCGGCAGAGCAGCTACAGCGCAACCTGGAAATGGGCCCGATCGCTTATCTGCGCTGCATGCAGGCTGCCTATCCGCATCTGAAGCAAAGCTCCCAGCCCCGTGTGATCAATTTCGGTTCGATGGCGGGCGTGATCGGCCTTGCCGGCATGGCCCCCTACAACATGGCGAAAGAGGCCGTACGGGCATTGACACGGACCGCCGCACGCGAATGGGCTGCCGACCAGATCACCGTGAACAACCTGCTTCCCGTTGCCGAGACCTGGGACCCTGAAGCCGACATCCCCCCGGCGACGAACCCTCTGGGACGTTACGGGTCGCCCGAGGAGGATATCGCGCCTGTGGTCCTCTTCCTTGCTAGCAAGGATGCACAGTATCTCACTGGCTATACGATGACGCCCGATGGGGGTTCCATCATCGACAGCGCGCGGTGACAGAGTCAGAGCCGACCTAACAACAACGCATTCCCAAGCCTTGGCCGGGCTTGGGCATTGCCCGAACAAGCAATGAAAGTACAATGAAGCGGCCCGGATGACGGGTTGGGCAGCCTCTCCTGACGGCACTTGTGCCACGGTGATCCGGAGAGGATCAGGCTGCCCCGGCAGCGGGCGATCCCGAGCGCCTTCTCGCCGCCGGCACCTTCCGCAATCAAGTGCTTCTCAACCCCCTCGCCGATCCGCTCGGTCCGGCTGCCGGTATGGTCTGCCAGCGCATCCGCGAAGACCTCCGAGGTCCGGATGACGCTTGATCGTCTGGCTGGAGATCTGGTTGCGTTTGGTGCTGCCGAGAACCGCCATCTTCGGGCGGCCTAGATCGTCATGGTTCGGGTTCGACGGCGGATAGGGCGTCAGGATGCGAAGCTGGAGAAACTTGCTCATTGCGAAACCTCGTCTGCAATGTAAGCGGTGCATCCGTTCCCCGGATCTATAGTTGGAGCCTTTCGGCTTTGCTCTAGGATCCAGCGTTGCCGGGGTGCGGTGTACCGATCGCCATGCGGCGGTGATGATCCGCCCGGTCCCACGCATGGAACAGGACGACACAAGCGATGAGCAGAACAGTCTGGGGATTCACCGTGACGCGCAGCAAGAGCGGCCGCAATGTCTGGCCGCCGGAGCTGAAACGCGAGGCTGCCCGGAGGATGTTGGACGACGGCCTGCCTCCCGTAGACATCGCCCGGGAAATCGGCGCCAATGACTGCATGCTCCGCGACTGGCTGAAGGACGAACGCGTCCGGCGCGCCTCTGTCCGGCACCCGTCGGCCGGCTTTGCCGAGGTCACCGTCGGAGACACGGAGGCCTCGGCGCCCGCGCTGCCCCGCTCCGGGGAACCTGTCCCTGACCAGGCAGCCACCATCGCCATTTCGATCGGCGACGCCCGCATCGAGGTGCCGGTGGATCTGGACGAGGGAACGCTGTCGAAATTTATCCGCGCCCTGAGGGCTGCTTGATGCTGCCGCTGAACGGGCTGAAAATCTACCTGGCGACCGAACCAGTGGATTTTCGCAAGGGCATGGATGGGCTTGCGGGCCATGTGATGTCCGAGCTCGAGCTGGACCCGTTCGCCGGAGCGGTGTTCATTTTCCGTTCGAAGCGGGCGAACAAGCTGAAGATGATCGTCTGGGACGGCACCGGGCTGGTGCTGATCCACAAGCGGATCGAGGGCCGCGGCTTCGTCTGGCCCAGCGTCCGCAACGGAACCGTGCAGCTCTCGAGGACCCCCCAAGTTCGACGTCAAAATCGATAAGCATTTGATATTGCTCGCATCGCATTGCGAGTTTTGCCACAACGGGACGGTCAGGCGGGCTTCGGGA
>NZ_VATA01000050.1 GCF_005870025.1 Poseidonocella sp. HB161398 | reverse complement strand
GGGGAAACGGTCCCCTGGACGGTTTCCTGATCCTCCTCCATCTCGTCTATGCCGGAGTGGATCTTGCGCCATGAGCGGGCCGCGCCACCGGTCTGAGCGGCACCGCGAATGGGCCGTTTCGAGCCGCCATGCTTGCGCGTGTGCCGTGCTGCGCGCTTTCGCGGCCCCACCGGGGCCACGGTCGCTCCGCACCCTTCGCCCTCTACCTTGATACCGGTGCTGTCCACTAGCAGGTGAAGCGCCCCCTTGGCGCCGCGATACGGGATGGTGACGTCCAGGGGGCGACGGGCTTTCGCGGCGCCACTGGCGCCACGGTCCCGTCTCACTCTGGCGGCGTGACAGGGTGCTGGAGTCAGGCACGGACCAGCCAAGCCCGGACAGTTGCAGCAGGCTCGCGACGAAACCGTTCGCCAGTGGGCTCGAACCAATGGCGCCTCACTGGCTCACCCTGGCGGAGCGGCAGCCCGAGGAGGACCTTGAGGATCAGGCAGGCCTGGATGGCATTCGTCTGGCAATTGATCCCCCGGATCAATTCTTGATCCTCCTCATTCGCTATAGGACTGCTGGCGGCCGCGACGCCCCGACGGGATGGCCTCCCATTGCATCGAGGGATCGAACCAGACGGTCAGCGCCTGATTGCAGCTCTTCCAGTTGGTCGTCTTGGGAGGTCTGCTCATGCCGCACAGCTAGCATGCTGGATTCACGAGATGAATCCCCCTGGATTTACGCAACAACGCCTGAAGCAGGGCCTCGAGGCCTATCTCCGGGATCGGGTCGGGCTGTTCCCGGACCTGTCCGGGCGGCGCCTCCTGCGCGAGATCCGCGCGATGGGCTACAAGGGCAGCTACTCCGCCCTGAAGCCCTTTCCGAGACCGGTCAGGCCGCCCCGTCGCACGCAGTTCGAACGCCGCTTCGAGAATGAGAGCGCGGTCGGCGCAGCCGGGAGGATCGTCCAGTGGACGATCATCAGCGCCGAATGCCGGGCAAGCAGACGCAGGTCGATTTCGCCGAGGTCACGGCGGAATTCACCGACGGGCCCGGCATCGTGCGGAAGGTCTGGCTGTTCAGCATGGTCCTCGGCCACAGCCGCCTCTCGGCGAATGCATGCATTCGCCTGCCGGGCAATGGCCGGCTCTGGGGTCGCTTCGTCGCCAGCCAGAACCTGCAATCCGTTCTCCGCTGCCATATCGGCGCGTTCGAGGGCGCGCCAATTCGCGCCAATGGTCCGAGCGACATTGGCGTGCGGGCGGCGTGCCGGAGGCAATCCTCCAAGACCGGATGAAGACCGCGGTGAACGGCGAGGAGTGAGCCATGTGGTCGCCATGGTTCGAGACCCGTGGCGAACGCGCGCGTGGTGACCTGCAACGCGTCGCTGGTCGCGCTGCTGGACCACTACGGCGCCATCCCCCGGGCCTGCCGTCCGTACCGCGCGAAGACGAAAGGGAATTGAAGGGACCGTGGCGCCAATGGCGCCGCGCAAGCCCGCACAACGAGCGGCCGTTCCGCTACATCCACCAGGACGTTCTGCGCTGCAAACGGTCCCCCGGACCGTTTGCCATACGCTTGAACTCCTCGCCCGGACCTTCCGCAACCTCGTTGACATCAACGCGCAGTTCGCCGAATGGCGCACCGGGATCGCCAATCCCCGTACCCACGCCACCACCCGGCGGGTGGTCGACGAGGCCTTCGCCGAGGAGCTGCCCAGCCTCCGGCCGTTGCCCGCCCTGGCCTATGACGCGGTCCTGACGGTCGAGCGGCGGGTCAGCAAAGAGGGCATGGTTTCGGTCGGCGGCAATCTCTGCCCGGTACCCGACACCGCACGGCGCCGCGTGCTCGAGCTCCAGCACCACACTGCCGAGATCCGCATCGTCGAGGAGCGAGGGCATGACTGCCATTGGTCAGAAGGAATGCCCGAACGCGCTGATTGCCCGGCACCCGGTGCTCGAGGGCAAGGCGCTGCGCCGGGTCGATCCCGCCCATCGCACGCGCCCGCTCCAGCAGATGCCGGTCCAGGGCCTGCGCCGCCCGCTGGACTTCTACCATGCTTTCGGCCGCCGCCTGGCTGCGGGTGGCCAGCCATGAGCGCGCTGCTCGACCGCATCCGCGGCGCCCTCGTCGGGCTGAAGATGCCGCGCGCGCTGGAGGCGCCCGATCACACGCTGCAGCAGCTGGAGAAGGGCGAGATCACTGCCGTCGAGGCGATCGACAGCCTGCTGAGCGGAGAACGAGCCGTTGTCCGCCATCGGTCCGGGGAGTTGCCAGCGGATGCGCCACCGGTCCGAGCATCGCTGGCGACGGCGAGTGTTACCCGCGAAGGCCGCCACGTCGACGTCGCCCTGCGCACCGCCAAGCTGATGCCCCCTCTCGGCGAATGCATGCATTCGCCTGCCAGGCAACGCATCAAGACGCTGGAAAGCTTCGACTTCGTTCTCGCGGCGATCTGTCCCCCGGACAGATCGCTTTCCGCTCGAACTCTAGCCGTCGCTGGACCGGGAGCGGAGTTCGGCATGAGGCCGCCATGGTCCGAGGCCCATGCCGGACGCGCTTGCCCAGCTCGGCTTCATCCGCCGTTCGGAGGTGGTCCATTTCCCTGGCCCGCCAGGCACCGGGAAGAGCCATCTTGCGACGGCGCTTGGCGTGGCGGCGGCGAAGGCGGGGCGCACGGTCTACCGCGCCACGCTCGCCGAGCTGATCGAGGCGCTGTCCCAGGCCGAGCGGTCAGGCCGCCTGCCGGAGAAGATCCGGTTCCATGCCCGCGCCTCGCTGCTGATCGTCGACGAGTTCGGCTACCTGCCGATCACCCAGGGCGGGGCCAACGTTCCGGGGGCTTTCGCGGCCGCACTTCGGCCACGGTCCCCCTCCAATCTTCCAGCAGGTCAACGCCCGCTACGAGAAGGGCGCGTTCGCCATGGGTCTCGAACCATGGAGACACCATGGCTCACTCATAACCTCCAACCGCGGATTTGCGGAGCGGGGAGAGGTCTTCGGCGATCCGGTCGTCGCCACGGCGCTGCTCTAACGGCTTCTGCACCACGCGGTCGTCGTCCAGATCGAGGGCGCCAGCTACCGGCTGCGCGCCCATGCCGACCTGATCCCGGAACATGTCCGCGCAAACGCGCCCATCATGCCGCCCCCGCCGCCGAAGCGCCGCGGACGGCCGCCGAAAATCCGCAATGGAGCTGCCGATCACTGACCCCGCCTGATCGCCGGAACCGCCGAAGTGGGGAATTCCAAATTGCCCGAACTGGGAAAATTCAGTTGCCATTGACATCTGTCTCCGCCGTTCGTCCGCCGGTGATCGATCATGTTCCGCAGTCGGCGTCGAAGCACGGCTGTTTCAGCACCCTGCTAGGGATCGGCTGTTCCGGCGGCGCCGTAGATCTCGGGCTGGCGCATCCGGAAGCAGCCGGCGATCACCCCGGCGTGGAGCGCGCCCCGCAGCACCCAGAAGCTCCGACGGTCCGGCGACCAGGACTGGAGCAGGGCGCCGCCGCCGCAGACCGCAAGCTTGGCGGATGCAGACACCGTCAACCCCACTCTCGCGGCGATGCCCGGGGCCGACGCCGAATAGCTCTGCCCCGACCGGAAGCGCCGCTGCAGGAGCCAGCGCAACGTCAGGCGCGTGGCCGGCACGGATTCGCGCACCACCGCCGTCTCGCAGATCTCGTACCGCGCCCCCAGGCGGGACAGCCGGAAGAAGAATTCGGTATCCTCTCCTCCGGACCGGCCCCTGGCGAGGTCGAAGCGCTCTTCCTGCCAGGGCGCGCCCTGCCATCGCAGCAGGGCGTTGCAGGTATGGCCGGTCTCGACCGCGCCGTTATGGCGCCTGGGCCAGTTCGAATGGCAGTCCTGGCGGCGCATCCAGCCCGGAGCGTCGTCGCGGTAGCTGGCCAGCGACGGACCGAACACCGCGTCGGCCCCGCTGCCTGCCGCCTGCCAGAGTTCGGCGAGCCAGTCCGGGTCCGCGCATTCGTCATCATCGAGAAACGCGACCCAATCCGCTCCGCGCTGGCTTGCCGCCGCTAGCCCGGCATTGCGCGCGATCGAGATATTGCGCGCTGGCGCATGCAGATAGGCGACCGCGGCCTGCATCTCGGCAGAGGCTGCGGCGACGATGTCCCGGGCCGTCGGTTCCGTGTCATTGTCCGCGACGACGATCCGGAGATCGAAGGCTCCTGTATCCGCCTGCCGGTCGAGCGAGTGCAATGCGTCGGCCAGCTCCGGGCGGCGGAAGGTGCAGATCAGGATGTCGAGGGCGACTTTCCCGCCCGGCGCCATCGGCCTCTGCCCGGCTCCGGCCGCGATCCGCGGACCCGGTGCGGCATGCACCGGTGGCCGTTTGCGGCCCAAGGCGGTCGCCGCCAGCTGTACCAGGAAGCCCATCCCCCAGGGCAGATGCATTGCCGCCAGGGCCGGTCCCGCGCCGAGGCCGCAGGGGCTGCGCAGGGCAGCGGCCCCGACCAGGGACACAATCAGCAGAGAGACACCGTAGAGCGCGGGCAGAAGCAGCGCCGGTGTCCAGACCGTTCCCAAGAGCAGCGACCCGCCGAGCCCGAGCACCAGGACCACCGGCAGGAGCTGCCGGAGGCGGGGCCGCATCCGGTGCTTCAGCACGGTCCGCGCCCGCCCGCGCCCGTAGCTCCAGTACTGCCGGCAGAGCCCGCGCAGGCTGTCGCGCATCTTGTAGTCCATGCGGATCCCCGCATCGAGCCAGATGCGCCCGCCCGCCAGGCCGAGACGGTGGTCGAGCTCGGCATCCTCGTTATGGCTGAACGCCTCGTCATAGCCGCCGACCTTGCGGAACCAGTCGAGCCGGAAACCGGCATGATGGGCGTGGTCGACCCAGCCCGAGCGCTGCCCGCCCCGATGCGCGGAGCCGCCGGATCCCAGGGGCGTGTCGACGACCCAGCTTGCCGCGCGCTGCCAGCCGCCGCTGCCAACCGCGTCCATGACGGTCGCGACCGCCGCCGCCTCGGGGCGCGCTGCAAGCGACTCCGCGACGGCCCTGACATAGCCCGGCGGATAGGCGGCATGGGCGTCGCAGCGCACCAGATAGCGGTGATCCGGCGTGCTGCAGGTCTCGACCGCGAGATTGACCGCGGCGGATTGCAGGCGCCCGGGATTGTCGATGCAGGCCAGTTCGGGAAAGCGGCCCGACAGCTGCCCCACGATCTCCCGCGTCGCGTCACGGCTGCCTCCGTCTGCCACGACAATTGTCACTGCCGTCATGAAAGGGTCTTCGCCAATGAGCGAAACGAGGCAGGTTTCGATATTTTCGGCCTCGTTCAGTGCTGGTACGACCACCAGGATTTCTTCCGGCGAAACCGCTCCCCTGCCGGACAGGGTCACGTCCGAGCGCGTCTCTTCCAAATCTCTCATTCTTGAAACTGCCCCTACCCGAAATACGGAAACCTTGCCTCATGAAAACACCTGCCCCAAGCGTCTCGACATCGCTCTGGGCACCTCAAGGGACGCCATCCGATAGTCCGGACCGGCATGTTCCCTTTTCCATTGCTCTCCAATCATGTCATCATATACTTCTGATTAAAAACGAAATATTAAATAACATATTAAAAGTTTTCCAATCATCGCCGAAAGCGGAAGGCCCTACTTTCGATCGCTTTCGCCGTCTTTGTCGCGGGCTTTCCCGATGCACGCGTTCTGTCCGTCCTTGCCGCGCCTGGTGTCCGCGGCAAGGGCGATCAGCACGACAAGAGGCGCCGAGAAAAGGGCTGCACAGATGACAATCCAGAGAGGCATCGACAGACCATAGAGAACGACCGCAATGACAACGGCAATGATCGGCGCGGTTACGAGTAGATTTCGCATGTGCATCCGCAAGAGCTGTTCTCGCCGGTTCCGTGATGCGATCAATTATAGCGGGTGCAGCCCGAGATGCAATAAATTGCTTTCCTAACAAAAATTTGCCCTACTGCCCAAGGTTAGCGGTCAGGGCTCATCTAGTGCCCATTCCGGTCCACGCAGACGACCCTGAACGTTTGCATGATGATCGCGAAATCGTCCAGGAAGGACCAGTTTTCGATGTAGCTCGCGTCCAGATCAACCCGCTCCTGGTAGGAGACATCATTGCGGCCCGACACCTGCCATTTTCCCGTAATGCCCGGCCGCATGGAGGTGTAGGGATGATGCATTCCGTAATGTTCCTGCCATTCGGCCAGAGTGACCGGGCGCGGACCGACAATGCTCATATGCCCCGCAATGACGTTGAAAAACTGCGGCAGCTCGTCGAGGCTGGTCCGGCGGAGGAAAGTGCCGATGCCCGGAATGATCCGCGGATCGTTGCGGATTTTCCGGGTCCGGAAATACTCTTCCGCAACCTCTGGATGTTTTTCGAGCAGCTGACTCAGCCGGATATCGGAATCCGCATGCATCGTCCGGAATTTCAGGCACGGGAAGAGTTCCCCGTTCACTCCGACGCGATGATGAATGAAAAAAGCCGATCCTTTCGAACTCACCTTCAATAAAAGAAATATGATGATCATCAGTGACGCAAAGGAAATCAGCGCGGCACTGGAGAACACAACATCGAACAACCTCTTGAACATCTTCGATAATGAACGTCCGTCAGGAAAATAAAGAACGTCAATCGAGGCGTCGCCAATCGGACCTTGCTGCACCTCGGACTTGGCATTTCCAGAATTCATAAAAACCCCCTCAACAAATTCCTTTAATCACCCAAACTCGCCCCCGGAAGGTAGAATTCATTCGGTACGCGAGACTGAAAAAACAAAACCAGAAGAACCCCAACCATGGCCGTCTGATTATTCACTTATTAATTAATTGACACCTACCCGCGCAAATATCAGGGTAGACACTTATCTTGATTGCAACGCAACGGATATTCCAAGTGCGTAGCATTCCTGCACCAAAAAACAGCACGTTTTCTTGTCGCAGTGTAAAAAATCTGCCGTCGCGAAGGGCCTGGGACCATCGCCAGATTGCGCCCCAACCCAGAAGAAATGAAGCTCGCAAGTAGCGCATTCCCGCCGATTCAGGAACCCCGGCGGCACGGGTGAGGAAAGCATTTTCCCAGTGAACCAAATTCCAATCGCCTTTCATTGTCTTCTTTAGTATCGACCGCCGCGATGCCGTGCCGCACGGGACGGTTGAAATGACCCCGCACCGGAATGAAATGCCGCCTCAGCCACCACGAATGGCGGCCCCGGAACATCGACGCTCTCCCCAGCATGCGCAGGCCCGCCCCTGTTGCTGCGGATGCGCACCCAGCCCTGAAACCCCGCCACAGCCGCGTCCGGAAACGGCACCCGCGCGGCAGTCCTCCGGGTTCACGCTATCAGGGGCTGGCGGATGGCTGCCGCGATCTCCTCGGTGCTGTGGCGGAAGCTCAGATCCTCCTGGCCGAGAAGAGCATCCCGCCGGGCGCGGATCTCGGCCGGAGAGAGGCGCTCGAGAAGATGCGCCAGAGCCTCGGCATCCGGCGCGGCGATGGTCCAGCCCAGCCCGTCGGCCACGCGGCGCCCCGTCTCGGTGCCATCGACCGCCACGGAGGGACAGCCGAAATAGCTGGCCTCGTAGATGCGGTTGGGCAGAAGCCAGGTGGAATTCGTTCCCCATTGCCAGAGGTCCTGCGACCAGACCAGGTCGCAGCCGCGATAGATCTCCGCCAGCCCCTGCGGATAGTCATAGGGCCCGTGCCAGATCATGTTGGGCCGCGCCGCGACGGTCTCGTCGAAATCGGGGACGGCGTGGCGGTGGACGATACCGTGCATCTCGATCCGGATCCGCGGCCCCAGCCGGTCCGCCACCTCGGCCAGCAGCTCAAGGCTCGGGCGGCAGCGCAGGCTTCCGACCCAGCCCAGCCGGAGCGGCCTCTCGGCGCTCCAATCCTCCGGAATCCCGGGATCGGGCGCCGGGCGCTCGGGGCCGCCGGGATCGATCCAGAGCTTGTTCTCCACCAGGCAGCTCCGGCCCGCCCAGTGCTGGACCGGCTGGAAATACTCGCGGAGGAAGGCCGGGGAGGACACCAGGATCATGTCCGTTTCCTTCAGAAGATGCCGCTCGGCGCTGCGCATCAGCCGCCCCTTGCGGCCGCCATCCGTCATCAGGCGATGGATGTCGAGGCATTCGTAGATCAGGGCCGGGCGGGGCGAGATCATGCGCCGCGCCGCCGCCGCCACCGCCAGCATGTCTAGATTGCGGGCGATGATGACATCCGCCCCGGCGAGCTTCGCGCGATGGGCGCGCAGCTTGGCGATCGATCCGGCAACCGTCGCCGCCCGGTAGGCCGGGTTCTCGTTCGGCGTCTCGAACAGGTGGACATTGTCCCAGAACGGCTCGAAAGCGCGGTTCATGTTGGCGCGGCGCATCATGAACCCGGTGACCTCGAAGCCGCAGGCGAGATAGCTGCGCATCCGGCGGATCTGCGAGGCCTCTGCCGCATCCGCCCCGAAGACCAGAAGTTTCAGCGGCTTGCGCTCGGGACTGCCGGTCACGGATGCGCGTCCGTCATGGCGGCAGGCCGCGCGGCCGCCTCCGGAACGGCGGCAGGCCTTTCCCAGGGCAGGCGCTCGCGTCCGATCATCGCCCGCAGCCGCTCCATCTCCGGCGCGAAGATTCCGGCGAGCCGCTCCCGGGTCTCGGGCCGCATCGCCGGGATCTCGCTGCGGATCTCGACGCGGTTGGCCTTCAGGACCGAGGCCACCGGGCCGGTTTCCTTGATCCGCGCCAGGGCGGGCTCCAGTCCGCGGCGCCGCATCCAGTCGCCCCCGGCGCGCAGCGACTGCCGCAGGGCCGGAAGCCGGGCACGGTCGCTTTCATTGCGCCGCTCGCGGATGATCGGGCTGTCGAAACCGGCATCCACGCCGGCAAAGCGGAAGAGCGACTCCGCCGCCGCCCCGGCATCCGCCGCCACCTCTTCCGAGAACATCACCCGGACCCGCGCCTCGCCGAAGGCATCGAGCCACCGGCCCAGATGCGTCGCATAGAGCCCCTGCTCGATATAGGCGGGATTATTGGCTAGCCCGTCTTCGAAGGGACAGGGCGGGATGTGTCCCTTGACGATTTCATGCAGGTGATTGGAGAAGGCGCGCGCCACCGGGTCGCGCAGCATCGCGATCACCTTGAGATCGCTCCGGTAGGCCCGGGCCCGCCCCGGCGCCCGCGGATCGTGGAAATACGACGGCGAGCATTCGAAATAGGCTCTGGCTGCGGGGAGCTCGGGAAAGTGGTTTTCGTACCACGCATAACCGCGGTCGAAATAGTAGGAGAAGAAGTCAACTTCCTTCGGGTCTGAAGTTCCGATCTCGGGGTGGGACGCCGCGATTGCGTGAAGCCAGGAGGAAGTGCATTTCTGCGCTCCGATGCCGAGAATACTTGGCCGCATGGATGCTCCGAAAAATTGCTTGATGAACTGAAAAGAGTATTTTCCATAAGGCGCTCGCCTGCAAGAGCCAGGACGCCACGGGGGCGGCCCGAATGGCACGATCCGGACATTCCGGGCGCAGGCGCCCTCCTTTCCGGCAGCGCGCGACGTCCTGGTCCGTCAGGCACGGGAGCACTACCCGCAATCCGGTACCGGGCCGGATATCGCGCAACCCGCGGGCCTCTGCGAAGGCAGTCCGGCCTATGCATCAGCAGAGATTTTCCAACGCCGCAAGGTCCTTCCGGCTGGTTTCTGCCCAATCCGGAGGCAGTCCCGCGGGCCAGAACCGCTCCCCTGCCGTGGCGCCGAATCGGGTCCGGACCCCCAGCGCGCGCCTGCCGAACGGGCATTTTCCAGGAGCCGCCCGGGGCCACCGGCATTTTCCCTGGCTGAGATGACAGGGGTGATTCGCCGGACGGCGATCCGCGCCGCACCGCGCGGCCCGGGACCAGCCGCAACCGGATCTCGAAACGCCGGAAAATGCGGCATCCGGGGTGGCTCCGGCAGCGGCTGCGCCCTCGCCGGAGGAACCGCCCGGCCACTTCCCTGTGCAGCGCGCCGGGCATCCGCAGGTGCGCTTGAAGGGGGTAAATACTACAGGTATAATAGAAACTGTTTATCATAACTTTTTTCGACAAGGCTCGACAATGGAACATCAAAATCCGGCTGAAACGCCCTCTTCCCCGGCTCGCCGACGCTTTCTCGGCCAGGCGGGCCGGTTTGCAGCCGCAACGCCGCCTGCCGTGACCCTTCTTCTCTCGACCTCCCTGGAAGCCGGCGCTGTCGTGCGTTCGGGCGGCGGCAAGAAGGACAAGAAAGACAAGAAGAAGAAGAAAAAGGACAAGTGAACCGCTGACCCAGGCGGGGGCCTTGCGCTCTTTCTGATACTCGAATTCGGCAAGCCGGGGATCGCTTCCCCGGCTTTGCTTTTGCGCCCTGGCCATGTCCGGCCAGAGAGCCTCGCACGGTCCGCCCTTGCCCCCCCGGGAGGCCCAGCGGACCGGGACCGCCAGCGCGGTCGGGTAGCTCGGCGATCATGGGGCCAGGATGTGCCGACCAGCAGGCGGCGCATCCCCGGAGATAGCCGGGGATGCAAGCGCTCAGACAAAGGTGAAATCGTCGATGGAGATATCCGTCAGGGCGATCGACCGCACATCCGCCAGGAGCTGCTGCACCTCCGGGGCATCGAGACTGACATAGACCCCGCCGGAATAAGCCTCGAACACGACATAGGAGGCCGCATCCTCCGCGCTCCAGCCGAAGCCCGACGCGATGTCGGACAGGTCGAAGGAATCGCCCTCGAGAGCAGAGCTGTAGCCGTCGATCGAGTCATACGTGCCGTCGAGCGACTCCAGCGTCATCATGTAGGTGTCGGCGCCGTCCTGGCCGCGCAGAAGGTCGTAGCCGCCGCCGCCGATCAGCGTGTCATTGCCCGCATCGCCGCGCAGGAAGTCGTCGCCGTCGCCGCCGACAAGCACGTCATGGCCGCTGCGGCCGATCAGCCTGTCATCGCCTCCGAGACCGTAGATCACGTCGTCGCCGCCGGTGCCCTTGATCTCCTCGGCGCTTTCGGTGCCCGCCAGCGCGCCGTCCGGCACGGCCGGAGCCGAGGTGTCGAGCACGACCGACCCGCCATCGACAGTGGCGGTATTCCCGTCATCATCGGTCGCGGTCACCGAGACCGAGAGCGTCCCGTCGGCAAAGCCGGACAGGTCCAGCTCCACCGTGCCATCGGCGAGAAGCACCGCCGAGGTCACCGTGCTGCTGCCATCGGTCACCGAGACGACGGCGCTGGCATCGCTGTCGATGCCGCTCACCTCGAAGCCGGCCGTTCCGGCCGCGCTGGTGCCGATCGTGGCCGATTGCGCCGTGACGGCCAGGTTGCCGTCCTCGTCCGCGGAAGTGTCGGGCGCGGTCTGCAGGCTCAGCGACGGACCGGCGACCGTGGTCTGGTTGCCCGCCGCGTCAGTCGCCGTGACCGACATCGTCACCGTGCCGTCCGGCATCCCCGAAAGGTCGAAGGACAGGCTGCCATCCGTGCCGGTCTCGACGGCCATCTCGGTGCCGCCGCCGCTGAGCGTGACGACCGCCGTGGCATCGGCGTCGAGCCCCGAGAGCAGCACGACCACATTCGCCGCTTCTGTTGCATCGATCTCCAGATCCTCGGCAGAGAGCGCCATGTTACCGTCGTCATCGGCGGTATCGGGCGCCTCCCCCGGCTCGAGGATCAGCGTGTCGGCCGCGAGGAAGTCCGCCCCGGTGACACCGGTCAGGAGCGCGAAATTGTAGCTTCCGCTCTCCAGATTCAGCCGCAGCCGCAGCCCCGAGGAGACATCCGCCAGATCGAGCGCCGCCATCAGCTCTGTCGCGTCCAGCCCGTAGGCCAGGCCGATCGCGGAAATATCGATCTTGTCGCCATCGGCGATGCTGAAATCCGTCACCGTGTCGCGGTAGCCGTCCAGCGTCGTGGTGTCGAAATAGAAGACATCCGCCCCCTCGCCGCCGGTCAGCGAGTCCTTCAGGGCGCCGCCGCTGAGCGTGTCGTTGCCGCCATAGCCGTAGAGCTGGTCGCGGCCGTCGAGCCCGTAGATCTCGTTGTCGCCGTCATCGCCCTCGAGCAGGTCGCTGCCATCCGTGCCGGTGATCGCGCTGGAGGGCAGCGGTTCGGAGGTGTCGAGCGACAGCGTTCCGCCGCTCGCGGTCGCGACATTTCCGGTCGTGTCGGTGGCCGTGACCGTGACGGACAGCGTGCCATCCGTCAGGCCCGAGAGGTCGAGCACGACGCTGCCATCGGCCGAAATCGGCGCGGCGGCGTTGCTTGCAGTGGCGCCGGTGCCGTCGGTCACGGTTACCACCGCCGTCGCGTCCGCGTCGAGCCCGCTGACCACGAAACTCACCGCCGTTTCCTCGCCCAGCGTGATCGCGCTGTCGGGGATGGCGACGGCGAGATTGCCGTCCGCATCGGCTGTGTCATCGGTGGTCAGGTCGAGCACCAGATCCGTGCCGCCAACCGTCGCGACATTGCCCGTCGTGTCCGTGGCCGTGACAGAGACGGTGAGCGCGCCCTCGGCCAGCACCGAAAGATCCAGCGTGACATCGCCATCCGCGCCAAGCGGCACCCCGGCATTGCTGACCGTGGCGCCGGTGCTGTCGGTGACCGTCACGACGGCGGTCGCATCCGCATCGAGACCCGTGACGGCGAAGACGACCGCCGCAGCCTGGCTGGCCGAGATCTCCTCAGCCGGACCCGCGACGGCAAGATCGCCATCCTCGTCCGCCGAGGTGTCCGGCACGCGGTCGAGCACCAGCTCGGGACCGGAGACGGTCGTGGCATTGCCGCTGGCATCGGTCGCGGTCACGGACGTGGTGAAAGTGCCGTCGGGCAGCGACGAGAGGTCGAAGGACAGCGTGCCGTCCGAGCCGGTCGCGATCGAGAGCTCTGCCCCGCCGCTGCTGAGCGTGACGACCGCCGTCGCGTCGCTGTCGAGACCGGACAGCGTGACCAGCACCGCCGAGGCCCCGGCCTCGCCGATCTCCGTGCTCTCGACCGAGAGCGCCAGATTGCCGTCATCATCGCCGGTATCGGGCGCCGGGCCGGACTCCAGCACCAGCGCACCCGCCGCCAGGAAGGCATCCTTGTCCACGTCGTTGATGAACAGGAAGGACTGCGATCCCGAGGGCAGCGTCAGCGTTATCCGCAGCGCGCCGGAAGAGGTGTTCTTCAGGCTGAGCTGGCTTTCGAGCTCGGCCGCAGTCCAGCCGAGATCCGCGGCGATCTGCGACAGGTCGACCGTGTCGCCCTCGGCCAGGCTGAAGTCGTAGATCGTGTCCCGCGAACCGTCGAGATCGGCCAGCGCATAGGCGAATGTGTCCGCCCCGCCCTCGCCATAGAGCCGGTCCTTGCCGCCGCCGCCCCAGATCACGTCATCGCCGTCGCCGCCGAGGATAGTGTCCTCGCCCTCGCCGCCCCAGACGGTGTCGTTGCCGCCCGCCGCGAGGATGGCGTCATCGCCGCCGAGCCCGTAGATCGTCCGGCCCTCGTCGCCATCGTAGAGCGTGTTCGCGTCGCTGGAGCCGACGAGCTCGGGCGCGAGCGTGTAGGACTCGGTGTATTCGGTGGTCAGCACCGTCACGTCCGCCGCGTCCGTGCCCTCGAGCAGCGCCAGGACATAGCTGTAGCCTTCCCAGGCCAGCGAGATCTCCGCCCCGCCGGAGACATTGGTGATCGACAGATTGGCCGAGATCTCGGCGCCCGACCAGCCGGCGCTGTCGATGATCGCGCCGAGGCTGACGATGTCGCCATCCGCGGCGGAATAGTCGAGGATCGTGTCGGTCGTCCCGTCCAGCGCGTCGAGCCCGTAGACGAAGAAATCGCCGCCCTCTCCGCCTTCGAGCGTGTCCGCCCCGCCCCGGCCCTCAAGATAGTCGGCGCCGCCCTCGCCGCGCAGGATGTTGGCGGCCGCGTCGCCGCCGATCCGGTCGCCCTCCTCGCCGCCGGTCACGCCGGTCCCGGAGGGCAGCGCCTGCACGTCGATCGCGCCGTCCGAGATGCCCAGCTCGCTTTCCAGGAGCGCGTAGAGCTCTTCGGCATAGGTCTGGTAGCTCAGATCGCTCATGTGGATGAGGTCGTAGGTGATCTCGCTCATCTCGGTGATCGGGTTCTCGAAGAGGAGCAGCGTCGGATAGCTCGCCGTCAGCGCGGTGATCGTCGCCTTGATCCCGGCCACATAGGTCCCGTTCCCGGCATCCCCGGCCACCGCGACCCCGTCCACGATCGAATAGCCCTCGTTGAGATAGAGCGCGAACTCTTCCTCGTAGCTCGACCGGGCGCGCGGCGGCACGGTGGAGACGACGAGATACTTCTCCTCGCTGCCGGCATAGGCGTAGAACTGGGTCACCGCCGTCACCAGATCCTCGATGATGCCGGGCAGGAAGTTCGTCAGGAACGTGTCGGCCGAGGCGCCGCTCATGTCATTCGTGCCGGCCATCAGGAGCACGACATCGGGCATGTAGGTGCCGAGCGCAGCGCTGAAATCCGAGGTGCCCGAGCCGCCGACCATGTCCGAGAGGCTCTTGCCGCCGACGCCTTCGTGATCGGTGTCGATCATCGTGTCCGGGCCGTTCGAATAGCTGCCGACATAGTCGATCCAGCCGCCATCCGCGAGGATCCGCTCCAGCAGATCCAGCCGGTAGCCGTCGCGGGTTGCCGCGTCCTCGGCATCCTCGAGCTCGGTATTCGTGAAGCCGACCGTCAGCGAGTCCCCAACGGCCATGACCCGCATGGCCCGCCCGTAGGTCCCGGCCTCCATGTCGACGAGAAGCGCGCTGTCATTCCCGGCGAAGGAGATCATGCCATCGGTATCGACGACATAGGCGTCGTAGCTGACCGAGGACAGCACCGCCTGCGCCGAGGCATCCTCCGCCACCTCGCCATGCCAGCTTTCCAGCGTCTCGCTGCCGGTCCAGATGCTGGCATAGATCTTCATGTCCTCATCGGGGATCGGCACCGTGGCGGTCTCGGAGGTGATCTCGAAGAGCAGCGTTCCGTCGGCATACCAGCGGATCGAGTCGGGCAGCCATTCGATGCGGTAGGTGTGCATACCCTCGGCCGCGTCGAAGCCCAGCGGGATCTGGATGCTGCCGTCCCCCCCGAGTTTCTCGTCGCCATAATAGTAGTTGATGTTCACGACCGTCGTGTCGTCCCCGAGGAACTCGAAATCGATTTCGTTATGGGTGTCGGCACCGAAATAGTCGCCGGTATAAAGGAAGAATGCAGACACGACTCCGGACACGCCCGCCGCGGTCATTTCGACTTCGTACGTGCCGTAGCCGTAGAAGCCAAGCGACTGCATTTCTGCACCTGTGTAGGATTTTCCTCCGGTATCGGTACTATCGAAGTTAAGGATTATTTCCCCGGATTGCGAGACGACATAGGACTCTTCCCAGGCAGTGTCATTCCAGGTTGCGTCCAGAACGAAGTCCGAGCGGTACCAGAAATCGGGATCCAGAATATCGAAATCATCGTCGAAACCGGTGGTTTTGTACATCAGATGCCCATCAATCAAATAGGTTTAAAGAAGAAAACTAAGAACTACGAAACTACACACCAGAGAAAACCACCCGGAAGCAGGTCGAAATCTTCCGACGCCTACACCATTCCCATTTACATTTAAAGTTTATTGAGCGCCTTTATTTCTATCATTTCGCCGGAGAAACGGACAATCGTTCTTCGTTCCGAACGGCTGTTTCCGGGTCCGTGGGCCATCATGCCTTCCCGGGCCTCAGGCCGAAATCGCCACGATGGAGCGCCGCAGCCTGCCCAGGGTGGCGAGGCCGGTCGCGCTCCAGACCGCCGCGAGACATGCCGCCGCCAGAAGCAGCGTCATCCATCCCGTGGTATTGGCCTGTATCCAGCTGCACGCCGCCCAGAGGACTGCCGAGATCAGCACCGGCCTTGCCAGCGCCGCGTAGGCGGACGCGGCATTCATCCCGATGGCGCTTGCGACCACGCCGAAGACCCGCGGCAGGAAAAGCAGGCTCGACAGAGTGATGGAGAAGGCCACCGCCTCGACGCCGAACGGCAGGGCCGCGGCGACCAGAACCAGGCGAAGTGCCGTTCTTTCCAGCACCATGCGGAACCGGATCCCGGTGCGGTTGATCGCCTGCAAGAGGACCCCGGTGCTGGCCGTGGAGGCTTCCAGCGCGATGCCGGGGGCCGCCAGCGCGAAGATTGTCGCGACCGGCCGCCAGGGTTCGGAGAGCAGCACCGTGAAGGCCGTGTCCCCGACCGCGGCCAGCGTCGCCATCGGCGGGCAGATCGCCAGGGCCAGGAGCGACACGCAGGCCACGTAGATCTCGCCGATCCGCGCGGGATCCTTCTGCGCCCGGCTCATCTTCACATAGGCGACCTGCGACATCGGATTGGCGAGGCCCAGGAGCGGCAGGTTCAGCACCCGCTGGCTCATCGAATAGAGACCCAGCGGCGCCGGGCCGAGCGCATAGCCGATCATCATCATCGGCAGCTGCTTCTGGGCAACGAACAGGAAGGATGTCGCGAGGGAATCCCGTGCGAAAACAGCGTGCTCTCCGAGCGGCAGCCGCTTGCGCGGCGATAGCGGGCGGAAGCCGCTCATGCAGAAGGCGCCGCCCGCCTGCACCAGCGCGATGACGATCTGCTGCCAGATCAGCGCCCAGGCCCCCGCTCCGGCCTTCGCCAGGATGACGGCCGTCGCGAAGCCGGCGAGGGAGGACAGGGTCCGGATCGCGGCAATCGCGGGAAACCGGCTGGCGCGCTCCATCCGCGCCGTGGGCACCGCGGAGGCCGAAAGCAGGAAGGGCGTCGCGGCCAGCGCCGAGACCAGGCCGGCAAGCGCGGGCCGCTCGAACCAGGCGGCCCAGATCGGCGCGATGCACAGAAGCGCGCCCGCCAGGGCAATGCCGACCATGACGAGGAACCAGAAGACGCTGTTCCACTCGACCGGGTCGTAGTCCTCCTTGCGGATCAGGGACCGCGACAGCCCGGCATCGCTGAGCAGCTGCGTGAAGAGCACGACCGTCATGGCAAGCGCGACATCGCCGAATTCCGCGACGTCCAGATAGCGGGCCACCACCGGCAGGACCAGAAGCTGCGACAGGACCACGACAAGCCGGGAACCGGACAGGGAAAACACATTCGCCAGAAAATCGCGGGCCAAGTCCGGCACCCTCCAAATAAAAAAATGACTACTGCGGACAGAATAATGGCCGTCTGGCCGCCATTAATTTCGCTGCTTGAGGCCGGCGTCAAGTGCCTAGATCGGCACTGCGGGAAAGTTCGGCACGAAATCTCGCGCGGCGAATTTCCCATTGACTTTCCGCGACCGGCATTACCACGTTATGGGCAAAAGTCCTAGTTCGGCCACGCCCTTGTTCAAGGGCATTTTCGGGTCCGCCCCATTTCGGAGGCAGTATTGATGCACATAGACATTATTTTTCCTATGAAATCCAATGTATTGACAAGCTTACCTAATGGCACCGTTCTGCCAAATCGCAATTCCCTGATATTTATGGAGCACGCGGACTGATGCGCGTTCTCGTCCTGGCGCCCCAGCCCTTCTATATCCCCCGCGGAACGCCCATTGCCGTGCGCGCGCTAATGCGCAGCCTTGCCGCGCAGGGCCACGAAGTCGATGCGATCGTCTATCCCGAAGGCGAGGATCCCGAAATCGAGGGTGCCCGCATCTTCCGGCTTGCCCGGCTTCCGGGCACGAAGGACGTGCCCCCCGGATTCTCGCTGAAAAAAGCGGCGCTCGATTCGATCATGCTTCCCGCCGCGGCCTGGCGGCTCTGGCGCGGAAAATACGACCTGGTGATCGCCGTGGAGGAAGCCGCCTTCATCGCGCTCCTGCTGAAACCGTTCCTGCGCGTGCCCTATCTGTGCGATGTCGACAGTTCGATCCCCGAACAGCTCAGCGACAAGTACGTGATTCCCCGCTGGCTGCACCGCATCATCTCCTGGGCGGAGGCGCGCGCCGCCCGCGGCGCGATCGGCGCGATCACCTGCTGCCGCGCGCTGCAGGATCTCGTCGAGGGCTACGCGCCGGGCCTGCCGGTCCAGACCCTCGAGGACATCACCCTGGTCGAAGCCGCACGCGGCGCGCCGGAGGATTGCCGCTTCGCCGATCCGGTCATCATGTATATCGGCAATCTCGAGGGCTACCAGGGCGTCGAGCTGCTGCTGCGCGGCTTCGCGCTGGCCTCCTCCCGGGACCTGCGCGCTCGGCTGGTCATCATCGGCGGCGGCGAGACGCAGATCCGGGCGCTGGAAGCGCTGGCCGACGAGCTCGGGGTCGCCGGGCGGGTGTCGCTGCTTGGCGCCCGGCCCGTCGAGCAGATCGGCGACTATCTCTCGCAGGCCTCCATTGTCGTGTCGCCGCGGACCCAGGGCCAGAACACGCCGATGAAGATCTACTCCTATCTCGACAGCGGGCGCCCGCTCCTGGCCACGCGGCTGCCGACGCACACGCAGGTGCTCGACGACAGCATCGCGATGCTGGTGGAGCCGACGCCCGAGGACATGGCGCGCGGCATGACGGCGCTTCTGGGCAACGCGGCCCTGAGCGGCCAGCTCGCCGACGCCGCCCGCGAGAAGGTCGCGACGGAGTTCAGCGCAGAGGCCTATTCCCGCAAGCTCCGCGACTTCATCGTGCAGCGCATCGAACCGCAGCTCGCCGCAAGGGGCTGAGCGCCCGCTGGCCGGAGACCGCCGCGCGGGCGCCCCGGGCGCTGCGCGACGCGGCTCCGAAACCTGACAGGACAGGATACGGACAATGGCAGTCGGCGATTCAGCCTCGCTCTACCAGACACGGCGATGGTCGCCGACGGATTCGCTCTGCGTGGCGGGGCTTGCACTCATCGCCTTCGCCATGCGGCTGGCCTTTCTCCACATGCCGCCCGCCAATGACGAGATCTTCCATCTCATGGCGGGCCGCAGCCTGCTCGAGCACGGGACCTATGCCATCGGACCCGATGGCAGCTATCCCCGCGCAACGGGCTTCACGTGGCTCGTCTCGCGCGCCTTCGCCTTCTCGGGCAGCTATTCGGAGGCCGTCGCCCGCTATCCCGCGCTGGTCGCCGGATCGGTGCTGCCGCCGGTCCTCTTCCTGTGGGTGCGCTCGCATGCCGGGCTGGCCGCGGGGCTGCTGGCTGGGCTCATGGCCGCGGCCTGGCCGGACAGCATCGTCCAGTCCCAGAATGCCCGCTTCTACACCTGCCATGCGCTGATCGTCCTGCTGCTGGCCATCGCCTGCCTCGCGGCCAGCGGACCGCGCTCCGCCCTAAGCCGGTTCCTCTGCCTCGCGGCGGTCCCGCCCCTGCTGCTTGCCGCCTATCATCTGCAAGACAGCACGCTGATCTTCGTGGCAGCCCTGCTGGCCTGGTTCGGCCTCTGGACCGTCCTGCCCTTCCTCGCGCGGCAAAGGGCGGCCTACCAGGCGGGGGCCGCCCTCCTGGCCGTCGCGGGTCTCGCCATGGCCTGGAAGCTCGGGATCATCGCCCATGGCTGGGCGCTGCTGCGCTCGGCGGAATGGCACGCGCTCGGCAACCGCGACAACGTGATGTTCTACGTGACCTGGGCGCTCGACAGCTATCCCTCTCTCGTCGCGGCCTTTCCCGTCCTCCTGGTGCTGGCGCTGCGCGACAGCCCGCGCTTCTCCTTCTTCGCGGCCTGCCTCTTCCTCGCCTCCTTCCTCCTGCTATCGCTCGGCGGGATGAAGGCGGACCGCTACATCATGTTCGCAATCCCGTTCTTCTTCGCCGTTGCCGCCACCGGCATGGTGGCGGGGGTGCGGCTGATCTGGACGGGCTACACCCGCCTCGCGTCCGAGCTTGTCGGCGCGGCAGGCGGCGGCCTCCTGCGCCGGGCCGTCCCGGCCTTCTGCCTCGGGACTCTCGTCTTCTTCGTGGCGGCCAATCCGGCCTTCAAGCGGGCCGCAGCGCTCGCCAAGGGCAGTTTCGCGCCGCCCTACCAGTCGGCACTCGACTGGAGCCACGCGCAGGACTTCCTCGCCGCGAACGGGCGCGACCGCGTGCTGATGACCACCGAGGAGCTGCGCTCGCTCTATCGCGGCGTCGATTACGACATCGCCTTCAAGGCCAATCGCAGCCGGGAGACCACCATCGAGGAGTTCTATCTCGACGACCGCTTCGGCCGCCGGCGGTTCGCGACGATGGAGAGCTTCCTGAAGATCGTGGACTGCCGGGACTCCGGCGAACTGCTGGCGACCGCCGAGTGGTGGAATACCGGCGGCTTCGCGACCGAGATCGTGATGGAGCTGGCAGCGAGGGGGCTCGCCGTCGATCTGAAGAAGCAGCGCGACCTCGTGCTGCTCAGCTGGAACCGCGCGCCCGGCACGCCGGCCCCCGCCGCAAGCTGCGGAGAGCTGCCGGACAACCTGCGGGAATGACGCCCAGGGCGCAGGCTCAGCTATAGCCGAGCCTGCCCGCCCAGGCGTGGAAATCCTGCGGCAGGCGGGCCAGCGCGGCGCCGTCGATTTCGGACCGCCACTTGCCGACCGACCGGCCGTTTATGGCGCTCGCCACGGCGGCATGATGGCTCAGCATCTCGACATCGCCCATGCGCGCGGGCTTGCCCGTCAGCATGCCGGGCTCGAAATCCAGACCGAGCCAGTCGAAGACCCCGCGGAAGGTCGCCTCGGGGTTCTCGGCCACGTCCTCGTAGCGGATGCAGCGCAGATGCGGGATCCAGCGCGCGAATTGCGCACAGCTGCGATTGGCCTGGGCCCACCGGTCCGCCGCGGCGCCGATCTCGGGATAGAGCCCGGCCTTGACATAGGACAGCGCCACGTCCCTTCCGTCGCGGACGAGCCACAGATAGCGCGCCTGCGGGAAGGTCCGGCCGATGGCCGGCAGGTGGAAGGTGTTCCAAGGCGTCTTGTCGCCCCAGCGCGGCGCGTCCGAGCCCGCCTCCCGCGCGAGATAGCGGAAGAAGGCGTCGATCAGCGCGGGCAGGCTTTTCACGCGCAGCCCCTCGGCCTCGCGCGCGAAGGCGGTCAGGCTCTCCAGCCCGAAAGTGTTCCAGTGCGGATGGCGCTCGAAGAAGGCGCAGAACAGCCAGACCCGCTGGCGCCAGGGAAGCGCGGCGCTGCGCTGCCAGCCCTCGATGACGTCGCCGAGCACATAGGTCTCCGGCGGCACGTAGATCTGCTCGGACGCCAGGAGCACCCGGCGGACCAGCGTGTTGCCGCTGCGCCCGGAGCCGATGACGAAGACCGGCTGTTCGCTGGCCGGTGCGCTCCGGGACAGTTTCAGGGCCGGCATGGCCAGCCGGTACAGCTTCCGCGATATCTTCGGACTGATCACGTTCTCATCCTGTGCTTCCAGCGGCCCGCCGCCGGTAGAGCCCGGCCAGCTTGCGCAATGTCCTGTGCGGCGGTGCCGCCGAGTTGGTCCTGCCGAGATCGCCCCGATCCGCCTCCAGCGCCGCGAGCCGCGCCGCGACCGAGGCGGCGCTGTACCGGCTCAGCGCCAGATCCCGCGCCGCCAGCGCCCGGGCCCGGCTGGCCGCGGGGTCCGAGGCCAGCCGGGCAATGGCCGCCGCGGTCTCGGAAGGCGTGCAGAAATGTGCAACGTCGCCGAATGACGGGCGCAGCCGCGGATCGAGCAGGCAGGAGCGACCGCAGAGGATCGCCTCCACCACGGTCCGGCCGAAGGCCTCGAGCCAGTTCGGGTGGTAGTGGTAGGCGAAGATGTCGAGGCTGTTGAGGAAGGTCGGCACCGGCTCGCTGCCGAAGGGCAGGACATCCCAGCGGCCGGGATGGGCACCCTTGGCCGCCAGCGCCTCGGCCGGGCAGCCGAGCACGCGGATGCGGAGGTCCGGACCGGCCGGCAGGGCAGCGTCGATCTCCGCGCCCGTCGCCGGGAATTTCAGCGGATCGGCCCGCCCATGCCGCCCCGCCGTCAGCACCGGCCCCGAGAAGGCGGGCCGGGTCTCGGGCCAGTCGGCCGGATCGAAGATGTTGGGCCAGTCGCCCGATGTCTGGGTGATCAGCGGCGCGAAGCTTGCCAGCTGCGCCCGGACGCCCGGCGCGATCGGCGCATACCAGGGCAGGAGGCCGGTTGCCCGGCGGATCCGCCAGAGCGTCGCGACCGGATCCCATTCGAGCGACCCGTCCGAACGGAAGGGCGCGTGATGGGTGACGACCACCGACTTTTCCGCGCAGAGCCGCAGCCGCTCCTCGATGCCGCGGAAGAAGACCATCGGATGATGCAGGAAGGCGAATCTGGCGCGGGCCGGGCTGCCGGGTGCCAGCGGGACGACCCCGTCGAGGTCGCGCAGGCCGAGCGCGGCCGGATTCGGCCGGTCCCTCGCATCGTCGAGATAGGCCGAGCGCACGAAGACAAGGCCGATGCGCAGCCCGAGCCGCGCCATCGCCGTCACGTCCGAGACCAGGGCCGAGGTGCTGCCGCCCGCGAAACGGGCATCGGCGACCACGATGGCGTCAAGCTGCCCGCTCATCGCAGCCGGACCCGCCGGCGCAGGCGGATCGCCGCCTCGCCGCACAGACGCTGGACAAGATCGACGATGACGCCGGCCGGCGCGTGGAAGCAGCGCGCCGCCGCCCCGAGATCGCCCGCGCCCTTGGCATCGATCAGCCGCCGCCAGGCCCATTTCTTCTGCTGCTCGCGCATATGCGCCGTCAGGTTGCGCCGCGTTGCCAGATCGGCCGCCGGCAGCGCCAGAAGCGCCCTGTCGGCGGCAATCAGATGCTCATGCGCCTCGGTCGGGTGGCTGCCCGACAGCGATTCCGGCCGGACCACCGCGACATAGCCCGCGGCATCGGTCAGGATGAACCGCGCCCCGGCGATCAGCGCCTGGGCATAGAGGACATAGTCCTCGCCCAGCCGGATATCCGGATCGTAGCGGATCCCGTGACGACGCAGGAAGGTGTTATTCATCAGCGGCTTGAGGAATCCGAGCTCCCTCCGGCCGCCATGCTGCGACGACAGGTTGCCGGCAATGAAGCCCGCCGCATCCAGCCGCTGGACGCCGAGCGGAGCGCCGCCGATCATCGGCGTCCGCGGCCCCTCGGGGTCCGCGGCATCGACCTTCCACAGGTCGTCCGCGACGAAATCGGCGCCTTCGGACGCGGCGATTTCCAGCAGATGCGCAATCCGGTCCGGTGAAGCGAAGAAGTCATCCGCGTCGAGAACCGTCACCCAGGGCGCCCGCGCCGCGTCCAGGCCGCAATTGCGCGCCGCGCCCGGCCCCATGTTGCGCGCCTGGCGGATCAGCCGGACCCGCGGATCCGACGCCGCCCATGCCGCGGCCCGCGCCGCGGTGCCGTCCGGCGAGGCGTCGTCGATGACGATCACCTCGACCGGAACGCTCTGTGCCAGCGCGCTGGAGATGGCCCGGTCGAGCGTCTTCTCCGCGCTCCATGCGGCGATCAGGATGCTGGCCCGCGGAGCGGAACCGCCCGCCTCGTCCATCCTCATTCGATCCGGTCCGGAAGCGGCTCGTCCGAGCACATGGGCGAGGTCTCCTGTCCCGCGGGGCGATAGGACACGCAATAGACGCGCGCGCGCCCCCTAGCATCGTCGGGGGCATTCCCCGACCAGTCGCTCTGCGCCGGTCCTCCGGCCCAGATGCTGAAATAGATCCGCTGGGCCGTCTGCGGAATCGGCGCCTCGTCTTCCGTCACGCGCATCAGCTCCCGCTGGTCGGCATACCAGACCAGCCGGTCGGGCAACCATTCGAGCGTGTAGATGTGCCGCGCATCCGCCGCGTCGAAGCCCAGATCGATCCACCGCCCCGGCAGGTTCTCTCCGTCGACGAAGCGCGTCAGCCAGACCTTGGTGGTGTCACGGCCGAGGAACTCGAAGTCGATCTCGTCATGGGGGTCTTTGAAGTAAGGACCCGTATAGGTGAAGAAGGCGGAGATCAGGCCATCGCCGCGGGCCGCGGTCATGACGACTTCGTAGGTGCCGAAATGCGTCTTCTCCTTGCGCTGGAGCTCGGCCCCCTGGAAATGCTTGAGCGCGCCGGCGCCCAGATCCGGAGTGCCGTCCGCATCTGCCGTCGGCCAGAGTCCGAGCTGGAGCGCACGGTCTTCGGTCAGGCTGAGATTCTCGGGATTCCAGTTCGTCCGGAAGCTTTCGCGCTTCATCGCGAAATCCGATGCGTACCACGACGACGCCGACGGAAACTCGTCGAACTGGTAAATGAAGGCCTCTCCTGTTTGCGCCAACGATGCGGTTGAAACCGAAATCGTCAACGCAACCACAAGGCCTGCGGTCTGCAGAAATTCATTGTGGAGCATCGCAATACATTGCTAACTGGGGTCAATATTGAGGTGATATTAGGTGGCCATAATGACTGATGCAACCGTGATCATCGCGGCATGGCACGCTGAAGAGTTTCTTTCCAAATCCGTTGCCAGCGCTTTAGCACAAAAAAACATTAATATCGAAATCATTATCGTAGATGACGCCTCCAAGGACGGGACATTTTCTCTCGCTCAGGACCTTTCCGCCGCAGATTCGCGGATTCGCGTGCTCCGGACGGCCCGGAATGGCGGTCCGGCCGCTGCCCGGAACATGGGCATCGACGCAGCCCGGGGACGCTGGATCGCGGTGCTCGATTCGGATGACCTGATGCAGCCTGACCGATTGAAACGCATGATAGATTTTGGCGAATCATGCGAGGCGGGACTGGTCTATGACGACTTCCAGCCCGTGGGACCGGATGCCCGATTCCTGGGCAGTTCGCATCTGCACAGTTATGGCCTCACGGCGCCTGCGGAATGGACTCTCGGAGATTTTCTCGCCGGGTGCCAAGCCGAATCCGGGCGCCCGAGCCTCGGATATCTGAAGCCAGTATTTCGCGCGAGCGCCCTCGCCTATCACGGTGTCCGGTATGACGAATCTCTCAGAAACGGTGAGGACTTTCACATCACCGCGGAATTGCTGGCCCGGGGAGTCCGGGTGTGGACAATGCCGGAAGCAGGATATCTCTACCGCATTCGGAAGGGTTCCATTTCCAACCGTCTGGACCTTGTCCACGCAGAGGCATTGCTAAAGGCGGATGCCGCTTTTCTGCACAGGAATTCGGAATGGATGAGCAAAAGGGAAATATCCCTGATGCGTCGTCGGCAGAAACGCCTTTCCGATCTCGTGGCTGCCGAAACGATGATTCACTGGCTGCGCCTTGGACGTCCGGGCCCTGCGGTCCGGAAATTCGCGCAGCGCCCGCGCGCCGCAGGCCGGCTGTCATTCCAGCTTTTCGAAGCGATGAAACGCAGGCTGACCTAGCTCCGGTTCCGTCCGGCCTGCAAACCGGACGCGGCCCCGGATCCGGGCGCGTCCGGGATAACTTCCGTGAATCAGACCCGCCAGGAGTCGAAGCTCATGCCGGTCAGTTCGCGGAACGCGGCGGCGTCTTCGGCCAGGCGCTCGGCAATGACCGAAACCAGCACGTCACTGAAATCGGGCGCCTTGCGCGCCGGCCCCATGGACACGATCTGCCGCGCGCGGTCGCGCATCCCGCGGCTGATATAGCGGTCGAGGCGCCGCACGGCCCGGCTTGACCAGGCCCGCTGGACCACCCCGGGGATGCGCGACACCGAGGCCGCGTCATTCCGCGAGGCGACATCCCGGATCACATGCCGCTCGAGCCCGAGAAAATCCGTGACCTGGTCCAGCACGCCCTGCGGTTCCGTCCGCAGCTGATCGAAATCGAGGATGAGGATCTGGTCGCGGCGGAAATGCTCCAGGTAGCTGCCGATCTGGGCGGCGTAGCGGCTGGTTTCCAGCATGTGCGCGCCGTTCCCGCTGTCCAGAAGCTCTTCCGGCGTCAGCGAAATCCGCCCCGCATACCACGAATGCTGGTAATGCGACCTGAACCGGGCCACCGGATCGCGGGCGATGAAGACGAGCTTCACCTCCGGCACCGTGGCCTTGATCAGCTTCGGCACGCCGCGCCAGAGATCGTGCTTGGCATAGTTGGGCGAGACCTCGCCATGGCAGGCGAAGCCGGGATCGAACTGGCTGCTGTACCAGTCCGGGCCGAGCGGATAGTTGATTTTGCGGACGAAGAAATCCGTTTCCTTCATCCGCGACATGCCGATCTCGGGGTGGCCGGCCAGGTGGTGGTAGAGTGTGGTCGTCCCGGCCCGCATCGCGCCGATCACGATGAAATCCGGCACCCTGGCCTGGTCGAGAACCGCCGCGTCCGTGCTGGGAAGGATGTACTTTCCGTCAGGCATATCGGTCTGCAGGCTCCGATCTTCTCGATGTCATGCTCAGGCAGATGCTGAGCTGCGGCGATCCCAGCTTCTCGATCGTCTCGAGGCAGGCATCGACCTCGTCTCTGGGCGAGGCGTGGCGGACGACCAGCAGGACATGGTCGGCCATCTTCACCAGAGGCGTGGCGTCGGAGGCCGACAGCAGCGGCGAGGTGTCGACGATCACGACCGCATAGGTCTTCCGCAGGTCCTGCAGAAGCTGCGTCATCGACGGCGACAGCAGCACCCCGGCCGGATCCCTGTGGCCCTTGCGGACTTTCAGGATCTTGGCCGAAGACGCGGGATCCTGTTCCAGCGCCTGCTCCAACTTGGCCTTGCCCGACAGGACATCGACCAGATCGGCCGCGCCCTTCAGCCCGAGCAGGCTGCCGACGGAGGGGTTGCGCAGATCGGCCTCGACCAGGACGCAGGAGACGCCCATCTGCGCGAAGGATCTCATCAGCAGGAGGCCCGTCGTCGTCTTGCCGGCATCGCGGCCCGCCGAGACGACCGAGAGGATCCGGCCGCCCTCGCGCTTCTCCGACATCAGCACCTGGCTGCGGATTGCCTGGATGCCGTCGGAAAGGTTTGCCGCGCCGGACGTGTCCCCCGGCGAAAGCGGACTGGCGCCCTTCATGCCGAAGCGTCCGGTCCGCTGGAGCGACACGATCGGCGCATAGGGCGCCATCGACCGCAGCTGCGCCCGAGTCCGCACCCGCCTGTCGGTCATCGCCAGCAGGAAGACGAGCCCCACGCCGAAGAACCCGCCGGCGATGCCACCGAGCGCGACGGCAACCTTCTTGTTGGGGGCCACCGGGCTTTTCGGCGGATCGGCGAAGGAGATGACCTGGGCGTCGCCCTCCTGCAGGTCCAGCGCCTCGCTGGTCTCGGTGAACTTGTCGAGGAATGTGCCGTAGACCGCCAGTTCGGCGGCATGGTCCCGCGTCAGCTGGCTCAGCCGGACCTCGCGCTCGGCCTGCTGGATCGCCCGGACCTCGAGCTTCTTCAGCTCGGTATTCAGCGCCTCGACGGCCGCGCGGCTGATCTCGGCCTGGTTGAACTTGTCGTCGCGCAGCCGGGTGACCTCGGCTTCGATCATCGTCTCAAGGCGCGAGATCTCCTCGTCGAACTTGGCGGTCTGCGCGTTGTCGCCCGAACTGCGCTCGGCGACCAGGGCCTTGCGCTGCTGCAGCTCGATGATCTGGCTGCGCATGGTCTCGATCAGGTTCGACTCGAAGAGCCCCGCCGCCGCCAGCGCGCCCTGGGAGGCGATGATGGCGTCGATCCCCGCGACCTGCGCGTCGAGCGCAGCCTGGTCGGCCGAGCTCTGGTTCAGCCGCCGCGTCAGATCGGTCAGCTGCTGGTCAAGCCGCGCCTGGACGGCGAAGCCGTCGGCCAGGTTGCGGTTGCGGTAGTCGATCACCGCGCGTTCCGAGGCCTCGAGCCGCCCGCGCATTTTCGACAGGCGCGTTTCCAGCCCGTCCGTCAGCCGCCGCAGCGCCTCGAATTTCCGGTTGAGCTGGTCCTCGAGATAGACATCGACCACGGCATTGGGAATGGCCGCGGCGAGCGCACGGTTGGTCGAGGAGAAGGAGACGTTGACCAGGCCGGTATTGCCCACCTGGTCGACTTGCAGCGACCGCATGAGAAGGCTCACGAACTCCACCTGGTCGCCCAGCAGATCCTGGCCGCGATAGGCGGCATTGTCGACCGGGTCGGCGGACGAGGACCCGTCGCGGCCCGACCCGGTGGCGAGCTCCGTGCCGCCGCTGAGCACCGTCTTCAACCCTTCCGCCGCCTGGTCGAGCTTTTCGAGCAGCCAGGGGGCCTCGGGCTCGGGCGGCCGCAGCTCGACATTGAATTCGGGACGCGACTCCAGATCCAGGCGCTGGCTGACGATGTTCAGGATGCGTCCGGAGGTGATGATCGCGATCTCGCCCGCAATGGCATCGTCGTCAAGATTGAGATCCTGGACCAGCGTCCCGAAGACGTTGCCCGTGCCGTTGGGCGTGCCCATGAGCAGCTGCGCCCGGGCGCTGAATGTCGGCTCCATGCGCAGGACCAGCACCGCCGCAAATAGCGCGCCGGTGAACCCCGCCGCGCCGATGATCCACCACCCGCCGCGCAAGATCGAGAAGATCTTGCCGAAGTCGAGGACGATGCCGTCATCCGCCGGGGCCTGCAAAAAGGCCGAGGGGACAGGCTGAAACGACCTTTGATTCACTTTGACTCTTTACTCCGTTGCTTCAGCGGCGCCGGTACCCGGCATGCCCGACGACAGGCTGGCGGGGCTGCTGCCCCGGCCGATGATCTGCTTGACGGCGTACTGCTTCATGCGGCGCGCATTGGCGTAGATGATGATCTCGCCCACGAGGCCGATGGCGATGATCTGGATGCCGAGCACCAGCATCAGCACCGCAAAGGCCAGCGCCGGGCGATCGGACAGAGGCTCGCCGAAGAGCCGCTGCAGGACGAGCACCGTGGTCGCCAGCGCGCCGATGGCGAAGAGCGGGAACCCGATCGAGCCGAAGAAGCGCAGCGGGCGGCGCAGGTACTTTAGCACCACATAGAGGGTCATCGCGTCGAGGAAGCCCTGCAGATGGCTGAACGGGCTGAAGATGAACCGCGCATCGCCGCCCGGCCCGGCCGGAGGCACCCGCAGCTGGGTCTCGGCCAGCTTGTAGCCCCGCTGCCCGGCGATGGTCGGGATGAAATGCTGCCGGACCCCGAACCCGGCGACGTCGTCCAGGACGGACTTGTGCGCCAGACGGGTGCGGCAGAACGGGTCGGTAGGGCTCTGGCCGAAAAGGCGGGTGAGCAGCCCGGTGAACGACCGGGTGCGCCAGCCGCGCAGACCGCTCTTTGCGGGGGCCAGCCTGACGGCCGAGACGATGTCGGCCGAGCCAAGCCCGTCGAAGAGCTTGTGGATGTCCGCGGGATCGACCTCCGGCCAGCCCGCAAGGGTGAGCACCAGAGAGCCGCGCGCCCGCCTCAGCGCGACGGCCAGGGCGGCATCGTCATCGCTCCAGGGCCGCTGTCCCAGGGTGATGAGGTTCGGCCAGGTGGCCGCCATCCCCTCAAGCTCCGACATGGCCCAGTCATTGGAGCCGTCGGTGGCGCAGATGATCTCGTAGCTCATGCCCAGGGCATCGAGCTCTGGCCGGATCGCCCTGAGCGTCTCCGGCAGTTCCTTCATGGGTTTCGCTGCGACGAGCACGGAGAGGTGCGGCGCGTCGATATCCATTTCCAACATTCCCATTAAAATTCCTACTCTTCAAAGCATTGCTTGAAATAATTGCGGTCCGTCCGGACCTGTGCGCCTGGGCGCATTCTCAGGGGCTGCCCTTCTCGGAGCCCTGGTACATCGCCCCTGTCACCAGCCCGAGGAAGAACAAGAACACCGACAACCCGAAGAGCAGTCCGGTGACCGTCGTGCTGATCACCACATCCTCGGAGCGCAGCGCGAAATGCATCACCACCGCAGCGAGCGCCGAGAGGGTCGCGCCCGAGGAGAACCGGGCCAGCGGCCGCCGCGAGAAGAGCTGCAGCGTCTTGATGGTGACGAGGTCGAGCAGGACCTTGAAGATGCGGGAGAGCCCGTATTTCGACTCCCCGAAGCGGCGGGCATGGTGGCGCACCCCGACCTCGGCCACGCGCGCGCCCAGGGGCAGGCTCATCACCGGGATGAAGCGGTGCATGTCCGCATAGAGCGGCGTCCGCTGGATGACATCGGCGCGGTAGACCTTCAGCGAGCAGCCATTGTCGCGGATCCGCAGCCCGGTGGTCCAGCCGATCAGCGCGTTGGCGATCTTCGACGGCAGCTTGCGCGAGAAGAACTTGTCCTGGCGGTTGATGCGGTAGCCGACGACAAGGTCGTATCCCTTGTCGAGCTTCTCCAGCATCATCGGGATATCGAGCGGATCGTTCTGCAGGTCCCCGTCCATGGTGACGACATAGCGTCCGCGCGCATGGTCGATGCCGGCCATCATGGCGGCGGTCTGGCCGTAGTTGCGCTGGAAGCAGACAACCACCAGCCGCGGATCCCGCTCGGCGATTTTGGTCAGCCGTTCGACCGAAAGGTCCGTCGACCCGTCATCGACCAGGACCATCTCGAAATCCCGTCCGGTCGGCTCCAGCGCGGCGACGATCGCCTCGCAGAGCGGACCCACGCTGTCTTCCTCATTGTAGATGGGGACACACACCGAAATTTCGGGAACAAATTCAGAAGCTGGCGATCTATTTTCTGGAAACATCACTGGTCCAAAATCATTTCAAGAAGCAAACTAAACCGTAAATTTCTTTGCGGCAAAACACGCCGCGAGACAGGTATAAAACAATTTACAAGTCTTAAGCTAGCACAGCTGATCGACAGACCTTCAGAGAATTCGGCGGGGTCGGGCCGTGATTCCCTTTAAGTGCTCAATATCCGTGCAGCTGCTATCCCGCGCTCTCGGGAAGCGACACCGTGACCTCCAGGACATCCGACGGTTTCAGGACCGTGGCCGCAGCGGCATCCATCTGCCGCGACAGGCCGCCCTCGGTCCGCGTCACCCTGTAGGAGATCAGGACCTCGGGAAACCGGGAGGCCTCGTCGAGCAGCGCCTGGCTGCCGACCAGCAGCTGGCGGACCGTGTCCTGCCGCGCCAGCGTCTGCTGGATCTCCGCCTCCGAGTTCTGCAGTTCGCGCAGGACCTCCAGCTGCCGTCCGGCCTCCAGCTCGACCCGGTCGCTTTCAAGTTCGGAAATCGCCTGGCGGGCGCGGAAGACGTTCGTCTCGGTGTCGAGTTCGCGATTCTCCAGGTCGATGAGCTGCCGCTGCAGCGACACGAAGGTCGGCGACGTTGCCAGGCCGCGATCAACGAGCGACTCCATGTTGCCGACCGATTCCTTGACGATCGCGACCTGCCGGGCCTGCCCGGAGAGCTTTTCCTCGAGATTCGCGATTTCGGTCTCCAGCACCGACCTCGTGCTGTCCAGCGCCGCCAGCGCGCGTTTCTGCGCCTCCCGGCGGCTCTCGAACAGGCTACGCTCCAGTTCGTAAACGGTTTCCGTCGACGTCCCGTCGCCGAAATGGTCCATCGGCGAAGGCTGCGCGAAGGTCTCGGCGCCGTCCCGCTCGGCCTGGAGCCGCGCCGCACGCACCTGCTGCCGCACTAGGGTCTGGCCAAGCTCGCGCAGCGTGCCCACCGCGCGCAAGGCCGCCGCCATCCCTTCGGGCCCGTTGTCGAAGACCTGCCGCGTTCCGCCCGCCAGCGCCACGGCCTGCTGCACCGTCAGGCCCGGCGCGAACTCGATCGGCCCGGGCTGGGCGACATCGCCGAGAAGGTAGACCGGCCGGAAGCCGACCACCTCGACCGACGCGCTGGGAGCATCCGCGAGGCCAAGACCGCTTTCCAGCCGGTCGGTCACTTCGTCGGCGATCTCCTCAACGGTGAGACCCGCCGCCTCGAAGCGGCCCGCCGCGGGAACCATCAGGTACCCGTCGGGCCCCACCGCGTATTCTCCGCCGAGCGCGTTGAATTCCACGAATTGCAATTCGATCCGGTCCCATGACAATACTCGGAGGGCAATCCGGTCTCCGGGCCCGAGGCGATATGCCTCCTGTGACCAGGCCATCTGAACCGAGAAGATTGCCATGAGAGCTGTCGCGACACATTGACTGACGCGGAATTTCCTGAATATCGCTACAAAAAATGCTTTATACATAAACTTACCCCAGCGGAAATAGAATCATGACATCGATTACGGCAATAATACCGACATTTAACAGAGCGCATTTCCTAAATGAAACTCTCGAGAGTCTGTCACGCCAGTCGCGCCCCGTCGAGGAAATTATTGTCTGGGATGACGGCTCCACTGACGGTACGCAAGAGGTCATAGCCGAATCTCCGGTTCCCCTGCGCTATTTCCGCTCGGAGAACGGCGGAAAGTCCCGCGCATTGAACCATGCGCTGCGCGAAGCGCGCGGCGATCTGATCTGGATCTGCGACGACGACGACATCGCGCTTCCAAATGCGGCAGAGACCCTGGCCGGGATGCTCGAACGCGCGCCGAAAGCCGGCTTCGCGGCCGGCTGCTACCGGAGGTTCCGCGAGGATCCCGGAACCGGGACGCGCAGCGAATCCGGTCCCGGCTACTGGCCGGATCTCTCCAACGGCTCGGTACTGCGGCATCTGCTCGAGGATATCTTCCTTTTCCAGAACGCGATGCTCGTCCGGCGGTCACTTTACGAACGCGCCGGCGCCTTCCGCGAGGACCTGGCCCGGTCGATCGACTACGACATGGTCGTCCGCCTCGCCCTGCGCGCGCCGGCCGAAGTGACCGACGCCCCGATCTTCCGCCAGCGCAAGCATGACGGCGCGCGCGGACCGGCCGCCGCCCGCCACGCGGCCGCATCCTCCGACCAGGTCTGGAAGTCCGCCGACCGCGATGTCTTCGCCCCCTTCCGCGAGTCGATTCCCCTGAGCCTCTATGCCGCACTCTTCGAGGGCCCCGGCGCGACCCGGGCCGGCCTTCTGCAGCGCGCCTGCGTCTATGCCCGGCGGACGGACTGGGCCGCGGCGCTGGCCGATTTCGAATCGGCCGCCGCGCAATCGCCGGAAACCGGGCTCTCCGGGCTCGAACGCGACATCTGCCGCCGGGCCATGGCCGGCAAGCACGGCGTGCAGGACGCGCTCGATACGCAGACCCGCCGCAGGATCGCCCGCCTCGCCCGCACCTCCCCGGCCGGGGCGCAGATCGCGGCCGCCCTCGCGCGCGGCATCCTCTGGCATGGCCGGACCGCGCTGAAGGACGGCCGCACCGCGGATGCAGCAGCAGTGGCCCGCTTTGCCGCGGGCGCGAAGCTGGCCGGGCTCGGCGCCAGGACCGGAGCGCCCGCGCCGGACGTGGCCGAGCGGCGGGAGCTGCCGGACGGGGCCTGGCTTGCCTGAGCCCCGGCGCCTTGCGCGCAAAGGGCCTGCCAGACGCGCTGCGGCCCGCACCCAGCCTTCCGGCCCGGGCCGATCCGCCCCGGCCGCGCCCATTTGATCACGAACGCATTGGAGCCGCCATGAACCAGACCAAAGCCCTTTCGCCAGACGAGACCGCCGGCCAGCCCCAGGGCGATCCTCCGAAGGACCGCGTCGTCGCGGCGCTGAGCGCCGAGGGCTCCGCGCTGGCCAAGTACCAGGCCTTCTTCGTCGGCCAGACAGGGCTCGGCCGCTTCCTGCGCTACGAGCTCACGCAGATGCTGGCGGGCGGCTTGCGCGGCGCGCCCGGCTATGCCCTGCGCAAGACGCTCTATCCCGGGCTTTTCCACGAGACCGGCGGCGGCGTGCAGTTCGGCCGCAACATCTCGCTGCGCTGCCCGATGTTCATGTCGCTCGGCAGCAATGTCCTGATCGACGACAACTGCGCGCTCGACGCACGGGGCACGGGCGGGCCCGGCCGGTTCTCGATCGGCGACGGCACCCTGATCGCCCGGGACGTGATCGTCGTGGTCAAGCAGGGCAGCCTGTCCATCGGGCGCAACTGCTCGATCGGCAGCCAGACGACGATCTCGGCGGTGTCCGGCATGGAGATCGGCAATGACGCCATCATCGCCGGACAGTGCTATTTCGGCGGCGGCCGCTACCGCACCGCGCTCGGCGCCGGCCCGATGGTCTCGCAGGGGCTGCTGACCAAGGGCCCGGTCATCCTCGGCGACGATGTCTGGATCGGCGCCGGGGCGCGGATCCTCGACGGCGTGCGGATCGGCTCCGGCGCCATCGTCGGCGCCGGGGCAGTCGTCACCCGGGACGTGCCCGAGAACAGCATCGTCGCGGGCTGTCCGGCGAAGGTGATCGGGATGCGGGAATGACCCCGCATCTCGCTCAGGCGATGTCGCCCGATTTCCGCGACGCCGCGATGATGTCCCTGATCTCGTCCGCGAAAGAGCTGCTCGGCGCATAGCCGAGCATGCTGCGCGCCTTGGAAATGTCGAAGGCGCGGTTCTTCAGGAAGAAGGCGACGCGGCGGGGAAAGAGCGGCGGCTCGATCCCGAAGGGCTTGCAGGCCTTCTCGGTCAGATGCGCCAGCGCCATGACGGGCGCGACCGGCAGGTGCAGCTTCGGCTCGGGCACCTGCAGCTGGCTGGCGATCTCCCGCACGCAGTCCCGCAGCGGCTGGTAGCTTTCGCCCGCGACGAGGAACGCCTCGGCATTCACCTCCTCGCGCATCATCGCCAGTTCGAAGGACCGGGCCAGATCCTTCACGTCGACCCAATGGGTCAGCGCATTGCCCTTGCCGACATAGAAGAACTGCCGCTTGGAGATCATCCGGAAGAGCTTCAGCGTCCGCTGGTCCCCGGCCCCGTAGATCATCGCGGGCCGAATCACCGCGCCTCGGATACGCCCAGAGCGGAAATACTCCATCGCGATCATCTCGCCCTTGAGCTTGCTGTCCTGGTAGACGTCGCTGGGGTTGAAGGGCGCGGTCTCGCTGGCCGGAGGCTGGGCGATGTGGCTGTGGACGCCGTTGGTCGAGCAATGGACCACCCGCGGCACGCCCGCGGCGATCGCCGCCTCCATCAGCCGCCGGACGCCTTCGGCATTGATGTCGTAGAAGGTGGCGTCGGGAATGCTGTCCGAGCGGAAGACCGCGGCGATGTTGTAGATCCCCGCCACGCCTTCCACGGCCGGGCCGAGCGATGCGGGATCCTGCAGATCGCCGATCACCACCTCCTCGACGCGGCTCGCCAGCGCCGCGGCCTGCGACTCCCGGCGCACCATTGCCCGCACCCGGACGCCCTGCTGCGCCAGGTGGGTGACTAGGGCATTGCCCACGAACCCGGCGGCCCCCGTTACGAGATACAAAGGTTGGGTCATGCAATCGTCCTCTTCCGAATTGCTTTAATGAAAATTCTTCTGGGCGGCCGGGTCAGGCCCGGCGCTCCATGCGCAGCAGGACCGGCGAGCCGAAGCGCCGGAGACCGGCGAAATCCGCCGCCCGCTCCATGCCCCTGGACAGGCCGGGCGCCTTCAGCGTCCTGTGCAGCGCCATGGGAAAGACGTACTGCCCGAAGGCCCTGGGTGCCGAGAGCCCCAGTCCTTCCAGCACCGCCTCGATCTCGCCCCGCCGCTGGGTGGCAAAGGGCCGGGTCTCCGTCTCGACGGCAGCCTTCACCTTGTAGAGCCGGTCGGCCAGGGCGTTGCCGCTCCGGGCCTCGGCGAAATCGATGATCACCGCCTTGCGCGCCATCCGCGCCATCGACGCGAGAAAGCCGGGCCAGTCCTCGACATGGGCCATCATCCGGATCGCCACCACAACGTCGAAGGACCCGTCCGGGAAAGGCGGCTCGCGCAGGTCGCATTGCACGAAGGAGACCCCCTCCGGCCCGGACGGCCCCGCCAGCATCGTCTGCTCGCGCGCCAGGCTGCTGGCAACGGTGACGTGATGGCCGGTCCCGGCGAGGGCGCTGACCACCTGGCCATGGCCGCCGCCGATATCGAGGACGCTCGCCCCGGGCCAGGGCGCCAGCAGATCGCGCAGGATGCCGGCCTGGCGGTCGAGGAACCATGTTCCGGTCTTCCCGGAGAACCGGCGGGCATAAAGGGGCGTCGCGGCGGCTTCATCGCCGAATGGTCCGGCGGACATGTCCGGAGAAATGACGTCGAAATGAGCCATGGCGCAGTACTTTCTCTTCAACAAATGGGTCGCCGCAGACCGCGCTGCGGGACGAGCTGTAAATGCCCAAGCCTTGTTCCAATTCCCGCGGAAGGGCAAGCGTGGCGGCGCCCCCGGATCGACGGAGAGAAAAACTGCGCAAAAATGCATCTGCCGAAAGGCCCGGGGATCTTTTCGCGGCAAGGACGTGCACTGGTGCCAGCCTCCGCCGTCCAGCGGCTGCCCCGTCAGGCGGTGGCCGGACGCGGCGTCCGCCTGCGCGGCGCCTTGCCCTGGACGAACCGCGCCACCCAGGGCGGAAGCACGGCCAGGATCTGCGTCATGACCAGCGCCGCGGCGAATCCGATCACCGGTGCCAGGAAGAAGAAGGCGAGGAAGGCCGAACTGCCGGGATCGATCGCCAGAAGGAAGAAGAGCACCGACAGGACCCGCACATGGCTGAGATAGGCAAGGTAGCTGACCGGGGCCAGCCTGTCGCAGAACGCCTGTGCCCGCGTATCCGCGAGCTGCGCGGCGAGGCAGAGGACAAGCGCGATCAGCCCCGCGCGCTTGGCCAGGTTGCTGGCCTCGGCAAGCTGCGGGTTCTGCAAGCCATGAAGGCCGAGCGCCAGCACGAGGACCGCACTTGCGGCCGCGACGGGCAGCGCGAGCCGCGGCGAGGCGAGATGGGTCAGCCGCCAGCCCCGGCTGCGGGCATAGGCGCCGGCCAGCATGAAGAAGGGGATCGACGGACGGAAGACGACCGGCTCCAGCGCATCGAAGAGCGCGGCGGCCAGCACCACGGCGATGACCGCCGGCAGGACGGGACGGATCCAGGGCCAGGCGAGCGCAATGATCGCGGAGGTGACGAAAAGATCCCGCAGGAAGCCCAGCGACGGCGCGACCATCGGCCCCGCCAGCCCGGTCACCGCATTGACCATGCTCATCGGGTCTTCGGGCTGCCACACGCCCCCGGCGCTGCTCTCCACCCCGGCAAGATGCGCGAGGACCGCCAGGACGATGAAGACGCAGTTCCAGAAGATCATCGGCACGACAAGGACCTGGGCCCTGCCCCGGATGAACCGGCCCGGCCTCCCCCGATCCAGGCTCCGGACGATCAGGAAGCCGCTCACGAAGCTCAGCGCGGCGACGCTCGCCCGCGACAGCAGGTCCACCCAGATCACGGACACCCAGGCAAGGCTGTCGCTCTGCAAGATGGTCCCCGCCTCGCCGCCCTTGCCCAGATCGGCATGCGCGTAAATCATGAAGAAGATGCAGAAAACGCGGAGGGAGTTTATCATCGAACTCTCCCGCTCCGAAAGCTCCTGCGGAAAAGACGTTTCTGTCCGATCCTTATCCAAGGCAGGTACCTCCATCAAAACGCGCAAAAAGGAAACAAGGCAAAAATTGTCGTGGCGAAAATTACGTCTCGCAAAGTGGCACGACTTTCCGACGAAACTTGACCTGGTGCAAGCCCTTGGAAAAATGCGCGTCCAGACGCCGCGGACTCCCCCTCCGGAGAGATGAATTTTTCGGCAGGCATTCCAGTTTTGATACGTTTCGCATTTCGTCCGGCAGAGCGTGCCGGACCTTTCCATGCCCCTGGACTCCCCCTGGGCGGCGCCCTTGCCGATCCAGGCTCCGGCCGCCTTTTGCCAAAGCACCTCCGCCCGCTGCCTCCGCAGCGGGGTGCCAACCATCGAGAACCGGTGCCGCAGAAAGACAGGATCAAGTCACTGTCATTGAATTATATTCCGAGAAATCCAGCGTCTCCAGGACGGCCCGGCACCGGACCGAATCGCATGCCGGACCGGCAACGCGGCCTCTGATGCCGATCCTGCCTGGCTGCCACTGCGGCTGTGAGCGGCGCCCTGCAATCGCATCCGCCGGCGCGGATGACCGGGTGTCCCGAGAATATTTAACTTGATCCATTTTTCCGTCGCACCCGCTTTCATCGGTGCCGCGTGAACTTTATCTAGCGCCACGTCATATTGAGAAATACCGTAACAACGGAATTTATATGACCGGATTTCCGTGGCCATAATTCACCAGATCGGGTGGCGCGTAGCCAGTTTCGCTACTGATCGCCTTTCCCCTTGTCACCACCGCCGTCTTGCAACTCTCTTTGCGGACCAGAGCCATCC
This sequence comes from Poseidonocella sp. HB161398, assembly GCF_005870025.1. Classification (GTDB taxonomy): domain Bacteria; phylum Pseudomonadota; class Alphaproteobacteria; order Rhodobacterales; family Rhodobacteraceae; genus Mangrovicoccus. The sequence goes on along the minus strand of NZ_VATA01000050.1, from coordinate 7,671 downwards.
GCCGGTCTAGATGGCTCTGTTTCCCAAATCCCGTGTGGGATTCATCTCATGAATCCAGCGTGGTAGCCGGGGTGCATGAGCAGACCTAAGCCCCCGACCTGCAAGACCAGGAACTGGCCAGCCTACAATGAAGCGCTCAAGCGCCGGGGCTCGCTGACGATCTGGTTCGACCCCGATATGAGTCGGGAGGCCGCGCCGACAGGCAGACGTGGCCGGCAGCAGACCTACAGCGATGCCGCCATCCAGACATGAAGGTGTTATTCGGCATGGCGCTCCGGCAGACGACTGGGTTCGTCGAGAGCCTGCTGCGGCTGGTTGGCCTCAACTGGATGGTGCCCGACTTCAGCACCCTGTCCCGGCGCCAGAGCGAGACGGGACCGTGGCGCCGCGAAAGCCCGTCGAACAATGGCCGTGGACATCCCGTATCGCGGCTCCAAGGGGCCGTTGCACCTGCTGATCCCCTCTCGGGCATTGCTGCGCAATACCCTGCCGGGCAGCGGACAGCACGGGTATCAAGGTCGAGGGCGAAGGGTGCGGAGCGACCGTGGCCCCGGTGGGGCCGCGAAAGCGCGCAGCACGGCACGCCCGCAAGCATGGCGGTCCCAAACGGCGCATTCGCGGTGCCGCTCGGACCGGCGGCGCGGCCCGCTCATGGCGCAAGATCCATCTCGGGATTGATGAAGAAACACTGGAGGTCCGCGCTGTCGAGATCACCGGGAGCCACATCGGTGATGCCCCGGTGCTACCCGACCTGCTCGGTCAGATCCCAGCGGACGAGCGGATCGGCAGCGTCACTGCCGACGGTGCCTGGGACACACGTAAATGCCACGACGCCATTGCCGACCGTGGCGCCCATGCCGTCATCCCGCCCCGCAAGAACGCGAAGCCCTGGAAGACCATCACCGCCGAAGCCGCGTCGAGATATGAGCCGGATGAGGAAAAGGTCCGGGGGACCTTTTCCCCGGCGAATGGATGCACTGTGTGAAGTTGCTGGGGCAGCGCCTTATGGCGCGGGACTTCGACCGTCAGGTCGCCGAACTCCAGGTCCGCATCGCCGTCCTGAACGGATACACCGCCCTCGGCATACCCGTCACGGAAGCTGTGGGATAAGTCCGTCTGGGAAAAAGGGGAACCTCGGCCATCACCCGATTTGTGCAACAGAGTCGGTCTAGATGCGAACCTGCGAATGTCCGTTCTGCGGCCATGACGGAGAAATGGCGCCCTTCTTCGGCGCCGGCGCGATGCGCTTCGACGCGCATTGTCCCGGCTGCGGATCGCGCGAAGGCCACCGGCCTTGCCGCGCGAAAGTCGATGAAGATTCCTCCAGTGAATACAGTGCAGTAGATGGCCTGCATGAGCAGACGCATCCCGCCGAGCGACACGAATGGGAACTGGCCGGCCCACAACGAAGCACTGAAGCAGCGTGGTTCCCTGACCATCAGGTTCGATCCGGACATGGCCTGGGTGCCGCCGCCCACCGCCAAGCGACGTCGGCAGCCTCAGCATGGCGATGCCGCGATCCAGACATGCCTGAAGATGAAGGTCCTCTTCGGCATGGCGCTCCGGCAGGCGGCCGGGTTCGTGGAGAGCCTGTTACGCCTCGCTGGCCCCGACTGGACGGTACCGGATTTCAGCACCCTGGGCCGTCGGCAGAGTGAGACGGGACCCTGGCGCCAGTGGCGCCGCGAAAGCCCGTCGAACAATGGCCTTGGCCTTTCGCTACGACGGCTCGAAGGGGCCGCCGAACCTGCTGATCGACAGCAGCGGCATCAAGGCGGAAGGCGGGGGCGAGTGGCACGCGCGCAAGCATGGGAGCGCGAAGCGCCGTGTTCGCAGGGCCGCTCGGACCGGTGGCGCGGCCCGCTCACGGCGCAGGATCCACATGGGATTGGATGAACAGACGCTGGAGGTCCGAGCCATCGAAATCGCCGGCAGCAACGTCGGTGACGCGCCCATGCTGTCCGGACTCCCTGACCAGATCGCCGCTGATGCGGAAATCGGCTCGGTCACCGCCGACGGGGCCTGCGACACCGCCAGGTGCCATGACGCCGTCGCCGGCCGCGGTGCCCACGCCGGTATGCCACCGCGCAGGAACGCCAAGCCGTGGACGCCTTCGACGGCCGGTTCGATCGCCCGGAACGAGGCCCTTCGCGCATCGAGATACCCCGGCCGTGCCATCTGGAGAAAGTGGAGCGGATACCGCCGCCGAAGCCGGGTCGAGACGAAAATGCATTGCGTCAGGCTGGTGGGCCAGAGCCTCATGGCGCGTGACCTCGATCGTCAGGTCGCAGAGCTTCAGAGTCGCGCCGCCGTCCTGAACGGCTACGCCGCGCTCGGCATGCCTGCAACAGAGCCCGCGGGATAGGTCAGTCTGGGGAATGCGGACGTCCGGGCTTCATGCTCTTTGCGCAGTAAAGCAACGCCACCGGTTCCTGAAGCTATTCCCGGACGAGGATCCGCGCTTCGCCTCGCTCGGCGACATGGTCCATTTCGCCCCGGAACCGGAGCTGACCGGGCTGCTGCGGTCCCGCGCCGCCAGCTACCGGACCGCGGATATCGCGCCCGGGGGCACCGACCCGCAGCGCGACCTGGAGGCCATCGCCCTGCCTCACGCCAGCGCGCAGACTGTAATGGCCAATCACGCGCTGGAACATGTCGATGACAGCAAGGCGCTGCGCGAGCTCCTCCGAATCCTGCGGCCGGGCGGGCACGCGATCTTGACGATGCCGGTGATCGACGCCGTGGAGAGCAGCTACGAGGTGACCGGACTGCGCGGCGCCCCGGCCCAGTTCCGGCATTTCGGCCACGAGGACCATGTGCGCGCGTTCGGCCGCGACATCGCGAGCCGCATCACCGCGGCGGGATTCCCGCTGGAGCTGATCGTGGCCGATGGCGCGCGGGCCGCGCCCTACCCGCCGGAGCGCGGCGACACGATCTATCTTGCCACCCGCCCCGCCTAGGGACGGGCCGATGCTACCGGTGTCCGGGCCTTCCCGGAGACCGGCATCCGCGCCGGGCTGCGGCCGGAGGCACAAGAAACCTCTTGTGCGGATGGGGAAGCCAATGCATCTTCTGCCGGAAAGTATTTTCGAAATTGCGCCTTCAATATAGTTTTATGGAGTTAGTTTTTAACACCGTGTCTTATTTTCATCGGCGATCTTTCAACGCCCGCTCCGAAACGCCTCTCCCTCCTCGCGATCGCTGCGGACGACCGTGCCGCCCTGGCTTCCGGCCATGAATCCGCACCCATTCCCGAGCCCGAGCGGCGCAAGGAGGGCTGCGGCCATGCCCCAACCGGCAGGACAGCGTCCTTCCGCCAGCCGTGGGGCGCCCTCGTGACCGGCGGGCTCCGCAGCGGCAACCTCGCCCGGGACGAGGGCGGCGCGCTGGCGAAGTACATGGCCCGGATCGCGGGCACCGACCGGATTGGCGCGCTGCTCTGGTACGAGACCGTCATGCTGCTTCTGGCGAACCTGCCCGGCGCGCTCGGCATCGTCCTGCGGGGCAAGCTCTATCGCGGGCTGATCCGGCGCTGCGGCAAGGGCGTGGTCTTCTCCCGCGGCATCGTGCTGCGCTGCCCCAAGGGCCTGTCGGCTGGGGACGGCACGCTGATCGACGAAGGCGTCTTCTTCGACATCAAGAGCACGGAGGCCCGCGTCGAGCTGGGCCGCCGCAACCAGATCATGCATGGCGTCCATTTCGAGACCGGCTACGAGGGGTCGGTCCGGCTCGGCGATGACTGCTTCGTGGGCGCCTACACGATCCTCAACGGCCAGGCCGGGATCAGCATCGGCGACAACGCCCTGATCGCCGGGCACTGCCATATCATCGCCGGAAACCACCGGTTCGACGATCTCTCGGTGCCGATGAACCAGCAAGGCTTCGACAGCCATGGCGTGGTGATCGAGGACGATGTCTGGCTCGGCGCCGGGGCCAAGGTGCTCGACAATGTGCGCATCGGGCGGGGCAGCATCATCGCCGCCGGCGCGGTCGTGACCGGCGATGTCGAACCTTTCAGCATCATGGGCGGCGTTCCCGCCCGGCTCATCCGCAAGCGTGGGGACCTCCATGACGGCCAAGCCTAGCCTGCTCTCTGCCGCCCGCGACAAGCTGCGGCCCTACCTGCCCTTCGCGGTCAAGCTCTGCATCAGCGGCGGGCTGATCTACTACCTCCTGCGCACGCAGATCGGCAATTCGCAGGACATCCTCGCGGCCATGGCGCAGGCGGATCCCGCCCTTCTGCTGCTGGCCTTCTCGCTGAACACGATCGGCTATCTCGTCTGCTCCTGGCGCTGGCAGATCCTGCTCCGGGCGCAGGGCTTCGCCGTGCCGCTGATCGAGCTGATCCGCGCCTATACGATCGGCATCTTCTTCAATTCCTTCCTGCCGGGACTGATGAGCGGCGATTTCATGCGCGCCATGGACATTTCCGACCGGGTCCCGTCCTACACGCGGTCCTTCCTCATCCTCTTCGTCGAACGGCTGACGGGGCTCTTCGGGCTGCTCATCCTCGCGCTCCTGGCCCTGCCCCTGATCGGCCGCGAAGTCGCGTTCCAGAGCGGGATCGGCTGGACGCTGATCGCGGCGACCTGCGTTCTTGCCGGGCTGACAGCGGTGTTCTTCAGCAAGGTGCTGCGCCGGGTGATGCTCTATCTCACCGGCTGGCCGCTCCTGCGGCGGCTCTCGGGCATCATCCGCAACATCTCCGAGACCTCGGACGCCTTCGCTTCGCGCATCCGGGTCGTCTATGGCTGCATCGGCATCTCCGTGGCCTTCCAGGCCAATGTGGTCGCGCATTACTTCCTGATCGGCCAGGCGCTCGGCATCGAGGTCCCGTTCTACGCCTATTTCGCGATCATCCCGGTATCGCTCTTCGTGCTGATGATCCCGGCCACGGTGAACGGCATCGGCATCCGCGAGCACATCTTCATCTACCTCTTCGGCCAGTTCGGGGTGGCGCCGCAGCTTGCGCTGTCGCTAGCCTGGATCGCCTTCGCCATGGTGCTGCTCCAGGCGGTCGGCGGCGGGATCGTCTTCGCCCTGCGCCGCAAGCGGCCCGCGGCAGGACCTGGCGGAACGATGAACCCGGTCGCACCGCTGGGCGCGCAGGACGGCGCCCTGAACTGACCGCACGCGGCGCCATCCGCGCCGCCCTTTCACGGAGGCCGGCGGTGGCTATCCACTGGTTCCGTGACGCCAGGGGGAATTCCTCGCTGGAGTTCGGACCGGGTGCCAAGCTGTAGCCCCAGTCAAGGACGAGCCCGACATGGCGTGATCGAAACGCCATCCGGCAGAGGCCAAAGCGAAGGCAGCACGCGAGGCCATCCGCGAGAAATGGAGACGGCCGGGTTGGCCGGGAAGCAGGATCTCCACTGCGGTCTTTCCCGGCGAGCCGGTCGTCAGCGCCTGTTTTCAGGCAGGGCTTTCTCGCGGCCGGTCCAAGGGACTGCCGCAGACGGCTACTTTTGCGACCGCGACCGCAGCCCCATCGCCTCGTAGCATCTCGTCGGGCCGCTCCGGGATGAGCCGGACTGAATCGCGCCAAGTCAATCGGCGGCTTCAACTCGGGAGTGATGTGAAGCCAAGATAGGCACGGCCACGAACAAGTTCTTCCCTGTGAGTCCCGGACCAACCGGGATCGCGTCCCGGGGCGCGGTGAAGCTGGCGTTTGCCACCGGGGTTCCCGGCAGGGTCGGGGTGCTGACGCAAAGCGGAACCGAGGGATGCCGCAGATGGCCAGACCGGTGATGGAGCTCCGCGCGCTCGTGTTGAGCGGAGGGTCCGCCCGCCACCGCTCCGAGGGCCGCCCCGACCCGCGATGCGGACCCGCTGCGCGGGATGGTCAGCTTCGCCGCGGAACGGCCGATGGCTTTCGAGCACCCGCCAATCGATCCCCCGAATCGGTTGGCGGACAGAGCGCTGACCGCCGCCATCAAGGCGGCCTGCGTTCATGGCGGCCCGACACGTTCGACGGATGATCTGGTTCAGGCGACGGGCCGGACGGGTATCTCGATGAGCCCAGGTCAGCCGCCTGCGCGGGGAACGGGCCATTTTCCGCCATCGGTCCAAGGACGATGGCGAGTGGCGAGCGCGTCGATGCCGTCCTGGCACCGCCGATCGAAGACGCATGGCCCTTCGGCGGGGAAAGCCTCCCCCGGAGCCCTTCTTCTTCCGCCCCGGCCCATGGATCGACGCGACCTGTCTCAAGGTGCGCCAGGGCAGGCGCGCCGCCATCGGGCTAGGACGGATAGCGAAGCCATGGCGGCTGTCTGCGGCCGTCACCTTCGCAGTCGTGCGAACGGCTGTCCGCGGCCGTCGCCATCGGTCCGACCCCGATGGCCGACGGGCGGCGCGAGGTCCCGGGCATGGCGATTGGCGCGTCCGGGACGGGGCCGTTCACGGGACTTTCGCGGCGCCGCTGGCGCCACGGTTCTCATGCACTCCGACGCGACCTCGTGGGCTGCGGCCCTGACGGCGTGAAGCTGGTGGAGCGATACGCATGAGGGCATCAAGGCCGCGACCGCAAGGCGGACTCCACTGCCTGGCAGCGCCGCCGCGTCCATTTCCGGCGCAATGCACTCGGCCATGCCGGGAAGAGCCGCCGGGGGGCCTTCATCGCCACGGCCTTCGCCCAGCCAGGGCACGCCGCCGACCGGAGGCGTCGCGAGCTGCCGCTGCGCGCCACGCCCATGGACAGGACGGAGGAAGACGTGCCCGCCTCCATGACCTTCCCGCCCCGGCACCGAGCCAGGCGTCACGGCACGAACCCGATCGCGCGCCCGAATGGCGAGATCAGGCGGCGCGCCGATGCGGCCGGTGTCCGGGCCTTCCTTCGGACCGGCGGCCGTCATGCCCTCGCTTCCCGACGATGCCGCGATCCGGCGCCTCGTCGGAGCCATCAGATGGAGCAGACCCGGGAACAGGCTGCACAGCGTGCCAGGTGGATGGCGCTGGAAACGCCCGCGCCGGTCTGCGACGATGTCACCGTCAGCCTGCCTCCATCGAAGAGCGGCCAGCCAGACCCGCCAGCCAGCCAGCGCGAAGCCCGCCGCGAACTGCACCGCAAAGCAGGACACGATCGACATCGTCGTCAAGCTGCGGCAGCTGCACGTACTCGTATCGCACGGCCGGTCAGTCGCCGGGGCCGCGCGGTCAATCGGAGTGACGCATCTCACGCACCACCGATGGCGCAAGGATCGAGGCCAAGTCCATGATTCCCGGATCGGATGCCTCCGGCTCCCGGCATCGCAATGTGCCGCATTCGGCGGGGTCGAATCCACCTCTGGGGGGCGTCCATGACAGAAACTACCACGATCGGTCTCGTTCCCGCCAAGTGCGTCTTCCAGAACCAGGTGTCTGTGCCGAACCCGCCACCGTCGCGCGGCGGCCGTTGCCGCAGAACCAGAGCCCGCGCACTTCCGGCAACTTGCCGCCCTGCCAGACAGCATGGAGGGCCGCCAGCGGTCCGGGGACCGCTGGCGACGCCGGGGCGCTTCACTGGGAGCGCAAGCGTCAACCGGCGCGGAACACCGGCCCTCACGAAATTTCGATGCAGGCCTTTGCCCATGGCATCGCAGCGGCCTTGTTGCACAAATCGGGGGCTGAGCGCGGTTCCCCTTTCCCCGGACGGACTTATCCTACGGCCACAGTGACGGGTATGCCGAGCGCGGT
>NZ_VATA01000005.1 GCF_005870025.1 Poseidonocella sp. HB161398 | reverse complement strand
CCTCGCCCGTCAGGACGGCCGGCAGGTCGGCATTGACCGGGGCCTGCCGGGTCTGGGCCAGCCCGTGATCGCCGCCGGGATAGAGGCGCAGCGGGGCGTCCTTCAGGATCCCGGCCGTGCGCAGGGCCGAGGCGCCGACCGGCACGATCTGGTCGTCATCGCCATGGCCCGCGAGCACCGCCACGCCGATCTTCTGCAGATCCGCGGTGAAATCGACCTCGGAGAATTCGCGGATGCAGTCGAGCTGGGCCTTCAGCCCGCCCGCCATGCCCTGCCGCCAGAACTCCTGCCGGAGCCCCTCGGCCATCGCCGCGCCGGGGCGGTTCATGCCGTAGAAGGGCAGCGCGAGATCGAGGAAGACCTGCGAGCGGTCGGCCAGCGTGCCCTCGCGGAGGCCGTCGAAGACGCTGACCGGCAGGCCGCCGGGATTGGCCTCCGTCTGCAGCATCAGCGGCGGCACGGCGCCGAGCAGCACCGCCTTCGCCACCCGGCCGGTGCCGTGGCGGCCCATGTAGCGGGTGATCTCGCCGCCGCCGGTGGAATGGCCGACGAGGATCAGGTCGCGCAGGTCCAGCGCCTCGATCAGCCCCGCCAGGTCGTCGGCATACTGGTCCATGTGATTGCCGTCCCAGGTCTGGGACGAGCGGCCATGGCTGCGCCGGTCATGGGCGATCACCCGGTAGCCCGCCAGCCCGAGGAACACCATCTGCGCGTCCCAGGCATCGGCCGAGAGCGGCCAGCCATGGGAGAACAGCACCGTCTGGCCGGTCCCCCAGTCCTTGTAGAAGATCTGCGCGCCGTCGGATGCTGTATGGAAAGGCATGCCGTGTCTCCTTCGATGGCCGCTCAGAGCGGGGTGCTGCGGGTGAAGCCCGCGATCAGCGCGGCGGTGAAGACAGGCTGCTGGTGCTGCGGGCCATGGCCCGCCTGCGGGATGGTGACGAGATGCAGCGTCGGCCAGGCGCGGTTCAGCGCGTGCCAGTTCTCCACCGGGAAGACGATCTCGTGATCGCCGGAAATGACCAGAACCGGCATCTCCGTGCCGCGGAAGAAGGCGCCGTAGCGGTCGCCGGGATCGGGAAAGATCGCCTCCGGGTCGGACGAGGCCTTCAGGAGCGCGAGGAAGGTCTCCTGCGGCACTGGCGGGCTGGGATCGGCGCTGCGCGCGGCGATGCGCTGGTGCGAGGCGGTGCCCGCGGCGCGGCTGGCGGCGGAGGCGGGCTCGAAGAACAGCACGAGTTCGTCCTCGAGGTCGTTCTCGGGCTTCAGCGCGGTCTCGTAGAAGACCGGCTCCTGGCCGTGGGGCTGCGGTCCCGGCGGGGTGGTACCGATCAGGACCAGGTGGCTGACCCGCTCGGGGTGCTCGGCGGCGAAGACCTGCACCGCGACGCCGCCGAGCGACCAGCCGCCCAGAACGAAGCGCCCGATCCCCAGCGCGTCGGCGAGGTCGAGCACGTCCTGCGCCATGTCGGCGCGGATATAGGAGGGCGTGCCGGTCGACTGGCCGAGGCCGGAATAGTCGAAGACGGTGACGGTGAAGTCCCGCGCCAGCGCATCGAGGAAGGCCGGGTCCCAGCTGTCCATCACGCCGCGGAAGCGCAGCGCGAGGATCAGGTCGGGACCGGTGCCGATCTGCCGGTAGGCAAGGCGCCGGCCGCGGCTTTCGGCATGGCGGGTGGGAACGGTGGCGGCGGTGCGGGGGCGGACGATCTGGTCCATCGGATTTCCTCCTCGGAGTTGCAGTCTGGGCAGGCAGGAGAGAGCCCCATGCGGCGATGGCCGGGCGGAGCAGCATGCGTCGGGCGGGGCGGCAGGGGGCTTGCGCCCCAGGGCCGGGCCGCGGGACAGCGGCACGGTGCGTGGTGTCCGGGAGCTCAGGGGGGGCCGTTTTCCGCGGCCGCCTCTGGCTCCCCTGCCCTCTCGGGCGCCTTCTGTCACTCAGGATGGCGGAGGTGGGGCAGCGGGGAAATCGTCCCTCGGGCCCCGCGGATCATACCTTGGTATGAGCGAGGATGCCGCCAGGGCAGACGGGCAGGTCGACCTCGAACAGCGCGCCGCCGCCGGGGCGGTTCCCGGCGCGGATCTCGCCGCCGAACCGCCCGGCGATGCCGCGCGCGATGGCCAGGCCCATGCCCATGCCGGTGGCGCGGGTGGTGAAGAAGCTGTCGAAAAGCCGGGGCAGCACCTCCGCGGCGACACCGGGACCGGTATCGGCAATGCCCAGAAGGACGCGGCCGCCGCGGGTCCCGGTCTCGAGGGACAGCAGCGGCGCGGGGGTGTCCGCCATCGCCTGCAGCGCGTTCATCGCCAGATTGACCACCACCTGCTGCAGCTGCACCCGGTCGGCCAGAACCACGGGGTCCGAGCGGCAGAGCCGGGTCTCGACCCGGGTGCCGCTGCGGCGGATCTCGTGGTTGAGGAAGGTCACCGCATCGGCGATCACGGCATTGACGGGCACCGGTCCCGGCTCGGGCGCGTGGCCCGAGGCCATCGCCCGCACCCGGCCGACGATATCGGCCGCGCGGCAGGCATCGGCGCCGACACTGGCCATCAGCGCGCGCACCTCGTCGAGTTCCGGCGGATCGCGGTCGAGCCAGCGCTGCCCGGCGGCGGCATGGGCGGCAATGGCGCCGAGCGGCTGGTTGATCTCGTGGGCGATCGAGGCGGCAAGCTCGCCCAGCATCGAGACCCGCGCCGCATGGGCCATCTCGTCCTGCATCCGCGCCAGCGCCTGCTGCGCCGCCACCAGTTCGCTGAGGTCGATCACCCCGACGAGCAGCGTGCCCTTGTTCATCGTGTCGGCCGGAAAGCAGGCGGTGAAGAGCGCCGGGAATTCCCGCCCGTCGATGGTCCGGAGCCGGGTCTCGGCCGAGAAATTCGGCGCCCCGCCGACCGCCGCGGCCACCGAGGCGGCGAAAACGCCGGAACTGGCCTCCGGCCAGAACGGCTCCACCGAGCGCAGCAGCTCCTCCTTGCCGCCGCCTGCCCGGCCGAAGGTGGCGACGGTCTGCTCGTTGACGTCGATCACCCGGGTGGCCCGCATCATCTCGCGCACCAGCGCCGGGTTCGCCGCGAAATGGCCGGGCCAGTCCGCCACCGCGCCGGATTTCCTCAGCCGGTAGAGCATCTCGCCCACCGGGAAGAAATCGAGTTCCCAGAACGAGGCGGCCATGGCCTGGAACAGGTTGCGGTAGCGGTGCTCGCTCTTGCGCAGCGCCTCCGCCGCGGCGCGTTCGGCGGTGATGTCGCGGCCGGTCTCGACAATGGCCGCCTCCGGGCCCTCGCCGCGGCGCCAGCGGACATGCACGATCCGGTCCCGGCCATCCGCCCCCGGCCGCGGCAGCGCGCCTTCCCAGGCGCCGGTGCTCTCGAGCGCGGCCAGCGCCTCCTCCGGTCCGGCGCCGGTGCCGAAGAGATCGGCGGCGAACCGGCCGATCGCGCGGGCGCGGGGCAGCCCGTAGAGCGTCTCGGCGGCGGCGTTCCATTCCAGGATCAGCCCGTCGGTCCGGCGCAAGAGGACGCTTTCGGGGATCAGGTCGAGGAACCCGCCGAGCCCGCCGGTCATGCGGCCGCTCCGGTTCCGCTGTGCCCTACCCGCCCATCGCCCGCGAGAGGCAAAGGGCCAGCTCCTGCGGATCGAAGGGCTTCTGCAGCAGGCACACCGCGCCGCTCTCCCGGGCGGCCCTCGGCCATTGCTCCCCGGCCAGGGCCGTGACCAGGATCACCGCCGCGCCGCGGTCCCGCGCCCCGAGCGTGCGGGCCAGCTCGATGCCGCTCATGCCGGGCATCTGGATGTCCGACACCACGCAGCCGACCCGGTCCGGGGCGCCGGATTGCAGGAAGTCCTCGGCCGAGGCAAAGCCCAGGGCCCGGCAGCCGAGCGACCGCAGGAAGCCTTCGAGGGCGGCACGGAACGAGGCATCGTCGTCGACGATGGCCACGAGGGGATTGGCGAACACCGGCTGGTCCTTTCCGGGCGGCGATGGGGCCGCCTTCCGGTCCGACTCTAGCGCTCATGTGTCTGCCATGAAAATCATACCCAGGTGTTAGCCGCTGCGGCCGAGGCCGAGAAGCGCGGCCAGCCGCACCAGGTCGGGAAGCGTCCGCGCGCCCATCTTGCGCATGGCGGCGCCGCGGTGGATCTTGACCGTCACCAGGCTCAGCCCCAGCTCGCCCGCGACCTGCTTGTTCATCAGCCCCTCGACGACCAGCTCCATCACCTGCCGCTCGCGCGGCGACAGCGTCGCCAGCCGCGCCTCGGCCTCTGCCCTTTCGCGCCCGGACGCCCGCCGCACCCGGTCGCGGGCCAGCGCCGCCGACACCGCGTCGAGCATGTCCTGGTCGCGGAACGGCTTGGCAAGGAAATCGACCGCCCCCGCGCGCATGCCGCGGACGGTCATCGGGATGTCGCCGAAGCCGGTCATCAGCACGACCGGAAGCTGCACGCCAAGGGACTGAAGCTGTTCCTGCAGTTCCAGGCCGCCGGTGCCGGGCATGCGGATGTCGAGGACCAGGCAGCCTTCGACATCCGGCCGCCCGGCCTCGAGGAACTCGCGGACGGAACCGTAGGTCTGCACTTCGATGCCGACAGACCGCAGCAGGCTCGATACCGCGCTGCGCATCGAGGGATCGTCATCCAGGACATGCACCAGCGGGACCGGTTCCATGCGCGCAGTATTCCGCCGATCCGGGATTCCGGCAACTGAAACCCGCGGTGGCGCTGCCGAACAGGCCGAGCTGCCGGAGGGAGAAGCCCGGGCGGCCCGGGAAAGAGCGCGGATCGCGCCCGCTCCCGGGGCGCAGCTGCTGCGCGCGGGGATGATGTTCCGCTCCCACCGCCGCGGTGCGGTGCGCCTCCGGGCGAACGGATGCGCTGCCCGCGCCTTCCGAGCGGAAGGGCATGGAGATGCCCAGCCCGGGTCCGGCCCGGGTCCGCAAGCAGCCTTGCCGCGGACAACCGCCGCGGATTGCGCGGGCACCGGGCCGGGGGGAACGGCGGAAATGCTCTGCCCGGGCGTCCGGGACTGCCCATTTCGACCGGCGGGTTCCGCTCTGCAGGGCGCGCGCGGGTCGGCCTGCAGAGATGGCCGAAGCCTCGCCCAGGGCACGGCCTGGATCAGCGTCCTCTGGAAATTCCCGAAGGTGGTCATGCACGGGCAACGGATCGGCTGGATCAGGGGCGCGGAGCCGCGCGGTTTCCGGTCCGATTCGCTGCCCTCACATTTGCAGGCTGATCGCGATGCCAATCAAGACAAGGCCGCACCCGTATGCCAGGTATTCTCGCAATTTGCTTTGGCGATTAATGGACTTGGCCAATGTGCCGCCGAGAAACGCCACTGCAAGGTCAGAGGGAAGCGCGGTCAACGGCACGAGGATGCCGAGGATCATGAGCTGAAGCCTGCCATTTATGTCGCTTATCATTTCCATGTCCGAACTGACAAATGGCGGCAGGAAGAGCGCGAAGAACAGAATGGTTTTCGGATTGAAAAGCTCCACCAATGCGCCCTGCCAAATGATGCCTGGCAAATTCTCCCGTTCAATGGCGTCAACTTCAAGCGCTTGCTGCGCTTTGTCGCGCGCGCGAATTACCATGCTGGCTCCAAGCCATGCCAGGTACGCTGAACCGGCATAGCGGAGGGTCAAGATCAACCAGTCCGCAGTTTTGAGAAGCGCCGCCATTCCAAAGGCCGTCGCAACCGCCAACAGGACACCTCCCAAGCTCAAGCCGATCGCGGAAGCCAAACCCGCAGAACGGCTTTGCCCGACGCTCCGGGACAATACGTACAACATGGACGGTCCCGGCGTCAGGCTAAGGGCGAAACCGGCGAGAGTGACTGCGATGATTATCTCCAGTTCCGGCATTGTCAGGCAACCTTCCCATGCAAACGGGTTTCGAAGGGGTTCAATGCCTGGGCAGATGCAAGATGCAGACCGTGCGAATTGCATACGATCGACTTCGAGCGCCTGAAATACGGGAAGTCTCTCATCAGCATCCGTTCAAGGTGCTCCCCCGCGAAAATCGGCTGGTATTTCGGCATCTCGTCGTCCCGAAGGAGCTGCTGGAAGGGCCTGATCTCGGCATCGTGGTTTGCGGCCACGAAATATGGCAGCGAGAACCGTTCCGGACTCAGGTTCAAAACCCGATGAGGCGTCGATCTGAGGATGCCGTTGGTCCAGGCTTCGAGCATGTCGCCGACATTCACGATCAGGGTTGCCGGATCTACGGGAACATCGACCCAGGTATCATCCCGCGTCATTGCCTGAAGCCCCTCGTTCCGGGTGTGCAGAAGCGTCAGGCATTCATAATCGGTATGAGCGCCCATATTCACGGATCGCGGATCGGTTGCCTGCGCCTCGCGCACGTAGTGAAGCAGGCGCAATTGCGATACGGGCTTGCTCATCTTGCTTGTTATGGCTGCATCCGGCAATCCCAGATGGGTCTCCAGGCACCCGCAGAGACGTCGGCCAAGAGCGGAAACCTGTCTGTAGTATTCGCCGACAACACTTTTGAATCCCAGCAGCTCCGGCCAGACATTCGGCCCTAGAATGCGGTTGCCAGCCAAATAGTCGGGGTCAGTGTGAGGCAGGTCGAGACCGAGATCATAGGCCTCGTAGCACCGGTTCTTTTCGTCCGGATAATCCCCCTTTTCATTGAAGGGGACATATCCGCGATGATTGATGCTTTTCCCGATATAGTACTGGCTTTTGAATTCTTCCGGCATCGAGAAAAATCGCTTGGCCTGCTGGTACGTCGCTTCGATCAGGTCGAGATCAATTCCATGATCGCAGATCCGCAGAAAGCCGATGTCTTGCGCCGCCTGCCCGATCTCGTGACAGAGCGCGACATACTTTTCATCTTTTTCTCTTTTGAGGTTGGACAGGCTGATAAGGGGGGGTTCGTGCATGGATCCTCGCAACCGAACGGGTAAATGGTCCCACCATTGGTTGCGACATGCCCTTGAACTTGAGTTAATTACATGGGTGAAATAGCCGAAAAATATAGATGAAACGTCGAGCCCTCGCCAATTTTCGAGTCGACGGCGACGGTGCCCTTCGATTGCTGCATGAAGCCGAACACGGTCGACAGACCAAGGCCCGTGCCTTCGCCTGCCGGTTTCGTCGTGAAGAACGGATCGAATATCTGCTGCAGCTGGTGCTCGGGTATTCCAGTTCCCGTGTCGCTGACACTCAGACGGACAAATTTTCCGGGTTCGAGCTGCAGCATGCGGGCTTCGGGATCAGACGCCATTACGGAGACATTCTCAATTCGGATATCGATCCGGCCACCGTCCGGCATCGCGTCGCGGGCATTGACGATCAGGTTCAGAAGG
Source organism: Poseidonocella sp. HB161398 (assembly GCF_005870025.1). Lineage (GTDB taxonomy): Bacteria > Pseudomonadota > Alphaproteobacteria > Rhodobacterales > Rhodobacteraceae > Mangrovicoccus. The sequence continues at coordinate 201,115 of NZ_VATA01000005.1, read as the reverse complement.
GCATTCTCTGCAGCGCTCCGGTCTATTTTCGTGGGCCAGGCTCTTTCCGAAAGATGGATCCGGACCGAAATGCTGTCAGGCAGAACGCGTTTGCTCCAGTCGAGCGTCGAATCCACCAGCTCCCGGATATCCACGACTTCGGCTTCCAAATGCGCCCGTTGCGCGAAGGCCAGCATGCTGCGGACCAGCGCGGCGCCCTTCTTGGATGCGGTCCGGGCGGCCGCCAGGCATTCGCCGACTTCGGGGTCGCGCGGACTGATCACCTCGTCCAGTATGTCCAGGTTTCCCGAAACGGCCGTGAGGATATTGTTGAAATCATGCGCGAAGCCGCCGGAAAGCCGTCCAATCGCCTCCAGCCGCCGCGCCTCGAAGAGCTGCGCTTCCAGGGCCTTGCGATTGTTGATTTCCCTGGTCAGCCGCGTGTGAGCGTCAACCAGATCATGATACCGTCGCGCCGAACGCTCCGTCTCCTCCAGGAGCTCCAGTTTCGCGCTTGTCATGGCGGCAACTGTCGTAAGTATCTCCAGCTCCGTCTGACCGAAGGCTCCGGGCTCCGGATGTTCGCTGTCGATGACGCCGACCACGCGGTTCCCGAAGATCATCGGGACGCAAATTTCCGATCGCGCCGGTTTCGTATCGGGAATGTAGCTCTTGTCATGGAGGAGATCCTCGACGATGACGGCCTCTCTGTTCTGGGCCACGCGTCCCGTAATCCCCTGTCCGAACGGGATTTTAAGCGGGTTTATGATGCTGCGTCCAAACGGGTTCTTGTCGCCCAGGGCTGCGGCTTGCGTCAGGATCGTTTCGTCGAGATTCGACGTGTAGATCACGCAGTCCACGAAGTTCAGCTTCCCGACGACGTTCTGCGCCACGTACCACAGGAGGTCGTTGGCGTTCGGGATGCTCATCACATTGATCGCGAAATCATTGAAAATCCGGAGCAGCAACGCTTCGCTGCTCTGTTCGCCCGGGCTCGTTTTCGCAGCTGAGTGAGAGAACATGCGCCGTTTCCCATTTTGGCCCTTCGCAAGCGGGCCCCTCGCCAGCTTGGATAGCGACTTGATTTCTTGCGATTATTGACTGCCGCGCGATAGGAAGATCTCACCGCCTTATGGAAAAGTTAGTGTTCGCTAGTTGTTCAGAATTTGGTTAACAATTCGTAGAGGATCGCTCTGGCTCCGTGCCCGGTTCGCCGCATCTCAGGGCGCGGCTGCGAATGACGCGGATGTGGATCTTGGCGGTCGGGTGACCTCGAGGCAATCCGCTCGCCGGAGCACTTGAGGGGGCTCATCGCGTCCTTGATCCGGCCGCGGACATGATCGCCGGACCGCCGCTTTCAGAGTGGGCCGGAACCGTGCCGCCAATGGCGCCGCGAAAGTCCGGTGAACGCGGCCGCGTCGCCGGGGATGTGGTTGCGCGCCAGGGCAGCCGGGCAGCGCTCCTCCCAGAGACTGCCGCTTCTGCGGATGGGAGCGAGGGCATGACTGCTACCTGTCCGAACGAATGCCCGAGCGCCAGGTGCCTCCGCGCGCCAGGATCGCCGCATGGCACCGGCGTGTGTCGAAGGCGCTGCCAGCGGTGCGCGGAGTTGCCCATCGCGGCGCCATCGGTCCGAGCCCGATGGGCGACGGCGCACCCGCTGGCAGCTTGCCGGTGACCGTGCCGATCTTTTCGTCTCTCGAGGTCTGGTCGAGGAGCTCCGGTAGGCCCGGACTGTCCCCCTCTCGGCTGGTGGTGAACGCCGCCGCCCGGATGCCGCCGGTCGCCGTGTCCATGCCAGGGACCTTGCGGTGCTGGCGGCGACGGGTGCCGTGCTTCCCGGCCAGCCACTCATTCGTCGGGCTTTCGCGGTGCCGCTGGCGCCACGGTCCCGTCTCGCTTTGACCTCGGCTGGGCGTGGAGAAGCTCGGCACCGGCCAGTCCGCGCCGGCCATTTCGAAGATGCCGGTCGTTTTCCCGAGCGGCAGACCGAAGAGCACCTTAACCATCAGGCAGCTCTGGAAGGCATGCGCCGGGCAGGGCTCCACCCGGCCGGCCCTCGACGCCTCGCCCCTTACCATTCGCCGCTGGCGCCGACCGGTCCGGACTCCCCCGGACCGTCTTCTGATCCTGCTCATTCCGAAAGGACCCGCGGACGCCCAGGCTTGCCTGCCTTCGGCGCGCGCCAGGCCATGTCCTTGTCCAGCCAGAGCAGGAGCGACCTGCCCGCTTCAGCGCGGCATTGCAGGAGTTCCAGTTCGTGCTGCGATAGCGGGCAGGCTCGGGCTTCGTCATGCCTGGCTCCTAACCCGCCGGAGTCACGCAGTGACTCCCGGAAGCCGCTGAGGTCCGCATTGACGCCAGCCAGTTGGCATCTTGCAGGGCGTCGATCCGCATCAGGCCTCTCCAGCGCTGGCATAGGCGGTCTTGACGGTGGTGTAGAACTCTGCCGCCCCCGGCCCTGTTCGCGCGGCCCGTGGGACCTGTCGCCGCGGCCGCCGAGGGGACGTGGTCGTCGGGCCCGGCGGTGGGCAGGGTCGCGGTCACCACCCCGGCGCGGGCATTGCGGCGGGAATGCGTGGCGCGCGACCGCGAGCGGGTCACGATGCCGGAGGTCAGGCCTCAGCGGGTGTCATTGACCACCGAAAGCGCCTCGTCTTAGCTGCCGACCCGGATGACCGAGGTCAGCGGCGCGAACATTTCCTCGCGGTTGATGCGCCTGTCGTTCGTGGTGTTCAGGAACACGCCCGGGGACATGGAGTGGCCGTCGCAACCGGTGCTGACGGGCGCGCCGACGCAGGCGCGCTCAGCGCCTTCGGAGCGGCCGAGCGCGACCTAGGCGAGGTCCTCCCGCAGCTGCTGCGCGCTGGCGACGGGGCCCATCTGGGTGCCCTCTTCCAGCGCATGACCGACCTTCATCGCGCGGGCGCCCGCCACAAGCCGGTCGACGAAGGCGTCATGGATCGCGTCATGGACCACCAGCCGCAAGGAGGCCGCGCATTTCTGCCCGGTGCCGCCGAAGGCGCCGCCAAGTGCCGGCGAGACGGCCAGATCCAGATCGGCATCCTCCGTCACCGCCAGCACGTTCTTCGATCCTATCTCCATCTGCAGCTTGGTCGGGTTGGCGATGTCCGCCGCCGCGATCTCGCGACCGACCGGCACCGAGCCGGGGAAGGAGATCGCGTCAACCTCCGGGCTTTCCGCCGGGCGGCGGCCGATGCTGCCGCCCGCGCCCATCACCAGGCTGAACAGCCCCTCGGGGATGTTCTGAAAGCAGCGGGCCTGGTTCCCCGGCGCGGCTCATCAGCTCGGTGCCGGTGGCCATCAGCACAGCCCGCCGCCGCTCGGCGCCGTCGCCCGCCCAGTCCCGCTGCGCCAGCGCCGCGTGCGGCTGCGCGCGGCCGGCCTGGGCGAAGATCCCCGCGAGCTCGGACAGATCCCACGGGTTGCGGTTCTCTCTTTCGCGCTCGCCGGCCAGCCATTCCCCGGCAATCAGCTTCTACTAGAGCACGCCCATGGACCATTCGCCTCGCAGTCCGTCACGTCGCGACAGCTATGGACGCGGCTCGGGGATTCAGGAGAACTTGAATTTCTCAACTCAATTTCAGACAAACTGAAATATTGGCGCAAGATGCTGAAAATCGGGACCCTTCACGGCTTTTCCGCCGTCGCCCGCAGCGGAAATCTTCGCGACGCTGCCGACACTCTCGGCAGGACGCGCTCTGCCGTGCCGAGGATGCCGAAGCGGATGGATGCGCATCTGGGCGAGGCCCTCTTCGGGACCACCCGCAAGAATCGCCTGACTGCCCTGGGGGCCTTCGTGTTGGAGCAGGCCCCGAGGGAACTGCAGCAGTTCGACAACACGGTCCGCGCGATCGAGGACTTTGCCAAGGCGGTCTACGGCTCGGTGCGGATCGCCACGGTTCCCTCGGTCGCGGGCACGATCATGCCGCAGGTCTTCCAGCGCCATATCGGCGCCTTCAGCCAGGTGCAGATCGAATTGCGGGACATGGATTCCGGCTCCATCATCCACGCGCTGTCGCGCGGCAGGATCGACATCGGCATCGCGACGGCCGGCGGCCATGCCCCGGGCCTGGAGGGCCGCCTCTTGATGGCGGAGGCCTTCGGCGCGATCTGCGCGCCCGGCCATCCGCTTGCCGCCGCCGTCGGCCCCGTCGCCTGGGAAGAGCTGGTGGGCGAGCGCCTCATCGCCGACAGCCTGGCCGAGAGCTTTCCCGGCGGTCTCGCCCGCCGCCTGCAGGAGCGGTCGCTGCTCAAGGCGCGGAACGTCATCCCGATTCTCCGCATGGTGCGGGCGCGGATCGGCATCACGCTCCTGCCGCAGAGGACGGTGCTGGCCTTCCCGCCGGGCGAGCTGGTCTTCCGTCCGCTGGCGGATGGCCTGGCCCGGCGCGAGCTGCACCTCCTGCGCCGCGCCGGGATCAGCCTCTCCCCCGCCGCCCAGCTGCTGGAGCGGCATATCCTCGACACCGTGGCCGACATGCGGGAAGCCTGCTGGGCCCGCCGTTCCGTTACGGCGGCAGGACGCGCGCGATGCCGGCGGAAGGCGGCCCTGGCGGATCGGCGCTGCTCCGCGCGCCATAAGGGCCGCGCGGCGGCCCGCGTCCCGAAAGGGGCGCAACCGGCTTTCCGCGGCGGGCGAAGCCCTTGCCGGCGCAGCGCCGGACCGGCGGAGATGCCCGGGCTGCCCGGCCCGGCGCGCTCCGCGGATAGCAGGCACGGGGACGCTCTCCGCCAGACGCGGCAGCGATGGCGTCACCAGGCGACCGTCCTGCCATCGCGGTCCAGGTAGCGCAGACCCGGTCTGCCGACCTGCGCGAGCAGCAGTTCCGCCAGCTTCGGCGCGGACTCCGCCAGGGTGTAGCGCGCCCCTTCGCCGCCGAGCTCCGTGCGGATCCAGCCCGGCGCGATCAGCAGCAGCGGCCGGGCGCCGCCTGCCCGGATTGCATAGCTGCGCATGAACTGGTTCAGCGCGGCCTTCGATCCGCGGTAGAGCTCGCGCCCGCCCCGGGTGTTCTCCGCGATGCTGCCCTGCCCCGAGGACATGACGGCGATGGTTCCCGCGGGCGCCACCAGATCGCCCAGCGTCTCGACCGCCCGCATCGGACCGAGGGCATTGGTCAGCATCACCCGGGCGAATTCCTCCGGGCTTGTCCGGCCGATGGTCTCGTCCTGGTTCGGGCTGGCCGTGCCCGCATTGACCAGCAGGATATCGAAACGCCGGCCCTCGAGCCGCCGGCGCAGCGCCGAGATCTGCGCCGTGTCGGTGATGTCCACCGAGGCGATCTCCACCGCGTCCGGGTGGTCGCTGGCCAGGACGCGAAGCGGCGTCGGCGCGCTGCCGCGGACCGTGCCGGTGACGTGCCAGCCGCGGGCGAGAAGCTCGGCCGCCACGGCCAGCCCTATGCCGCGGGACGCGCCGATGACGAGAATGCGCTGCATCAGGATACTCCGGTTGTGTCTCATGCCTGCCCAGCTGGGGACGGGCCTCGGCTTGCGCCAGACGCCCCGGCCGCAACAAGTCATTGCATGCGGCGCAAGTCCGGCACAGGAAGGTGCCATGAGCGAAACCGACCTCAATCTGCTGCGCGCGCTCGATGCGCTTCTCGAAACAGGCAGCGTGACGCGGGCCGCGGCGCGATCGGGGCTCAGCGTCTCTGCCATGAGCCGCGCGCTGTCGCGGCTGCGCACGGCCACCGGCGATCCTCTCTTCGTGCGGGCCGGGGGGCGCCTCGTGCCGACGCCGCATGCGCTGGCCCTTGCAGAGCGGGTGCCCGATCTCCTTGCCCGGGCCGAGGCCGTGCTGGCACCTGCGGAGGCGGCGCTTGCCCCTTCCGCGATCGACCGGACCTTCACGCTGCGCGCCGGCGAGGGCTATGTCCGGCGCTTCGCGGCGCCCCTGCTGGCCGAGCTGCACCAGGCCGCCCCGCTGGCGCGCCTGCGCATCCTGGCGAAACCGGCGAAGGAGGCCGCCCCGCTGCGGGCCGCAGAGGCCGATCTGGAAATCGGCGTCCTCGGCGACTTCGCCCCGGAGGTGCGCGCCCGCGTCCTGTTCCGCGACCGGTTCGTGGCGGCGGTGCGCCACGGCCATCCGCTCCTGCCGGGTCCGGTGACGGCCGCGCGCTTTGCGGCCTGCCTGCATGTCGTCGCGTCCCGCCGCGGGGCGGTGTCCGGACCGGTCGACGACGCGCTGGCGGAACTGGGGCTCGTCCGCCGGGTGCTGGCTGTCGTTCCGGGCTTCCCCGACGCGCTTGAGATCGCCCGGACCTCCGACCTCCTGGCCCAGGTGCCCAGCTCGGTCCTGCCGCCGGACATGGCGGAAATCGCCCTGCCGGTCGCGGTCCCCGGCATCACCGTCTCGGCCCTGTGGCACCCCCGCCTCGACGCCGACCCCGCGCAGCGCTGGTTCCGCGAGCTCGTGTTCGGCGTCACCCGGGCGGGCATGAAGCCCGCCGCATCCCGTGCGGGGGCATGACGCCGCCACCGGCAGGGCGACCCTCCCGATGGCCGAGAGCAGGCCCATTGGCAGTCCGCCGAGAAGCTCCGGGCGGCGGCAGGAGATCCGTCCGCGTTCTGCCTGACCTGCCCGCTTCCGGGGCGGTCTCCGCAGACGCCGGAACGGGTGCGACGGCCGCTCCTCGCGGTTTTCATTCGCCGGGCTGCGGGGGCGCAGGCGTGCTCCTGTGCTCGGGCGCGCTTGCCCTCCCCGGGACAGCCACCCCGCGCCGCCATCTGGCCGGCGCGGGGCGGAGCACACATGCGGAGGACGTGCACCCCCCTGCGCGCGGCACCGGTGGCTGTGCCCGTTGCATGCTGGCCAAGACCCGGCATGTCCCGAGGAACGGCACCGCAGAGCCCGGCACGGCGGCGCAGGCCGGGTCCGGCAGAGCGTTACGGAATAGCCAGAGGGACGCGGCCTGTGCCCCGTCCAGACGGATGTCCGCGCCGGTCAGGCAGGCAGGGCACGGGCTGGCAGGGCGGGACCTCCGGTGGCCAGCGGCCCGCGGAGGACGTCGGCCCTGGTCTGCGGCAGCGCCTGCAAGATGCTCCGCATTGAATGGCGGCGGCGAGGCGGTCGCGGCATGCACCGGAAGATGCCGGGGGAGCTGCGGCCGGGCAGTCCGGGCCATTCCGGGCAGGCGGCGCCGGGCCGGGACGGTCAGCGCGCGCTCCCGCTGGCCGTAGCAGCCCGGGCGTCTTGCCGGGAGTGCCCCCGCGCAAAGGCGATGCCGGGGCGCAGGGGCGGCCGGCCGGAGCCGGGCCGGTGCGGTCAGGAGGATTTGCCGAAGATCAGCTGCACCTTCACCGCCTGGCTTCGGTCGGACGCGACGGCAATGGCCTCGACCGCCTGGGCGCCGTCGAACACATGGGTGACGACGGGGGCGAGGTTCAGCGCGCGGCTGTTGATCAGCTCCACCGCCTGGCCGAATTCGGCGCCGAAACGGTGCGTGCCGACGAGGTTCAGCTCCTTCGCCACCAGCATGTTGAACGGGATCGGCGTGTCGCCCATCACGCCCACCTGCACGATCGTGCCCAGCGGCCGGGTGCAGGCAATGGCGCTGCGCAGCGCCGGGGCGGCGGCGGAGCATTCGAAGACGAGATCGAACTGCCCCTTCTCGGCGGCCCAGGGCTCCAGCCCCTCGGGTTCCGCGGCGACATTCACCACCCTGGTCGCGCCGACCTGGCGGGCGATCTCCAGCGTGGCGTCCTGCAGGTCGGTAACGACGATCTCCGCCGCGCCGAAATGCTTCGCCAGCGCCACGCACAGCACGCCGATCGGACCGGAGCCGGTGACGAGGACGCGCTTGCCCTCGATCGGTCCGGCGATCTCCGTCGCGCGGGTGACGGCGCGGCGGCAGACGGCCAGCGGCTCGGCCAGCGCCGCCTCGGTCGGGGGCACGCCCTCGGCCACCGGATGGCACTGCCCCGCGCCGATGGCGACGATGTCGCGCATGAAGCCCTGCTCGTGCGGCAGGAACATCGCCGAGCCCTTGAACCGCATGTTCATGCAGTGGATCGGCTGGCCGGCCTTGCAGAACCGGCAGGTGCCGCAGGGATGGGACGGGTTGATCGCGACGAGTTGGCCGGGCTCCAGCCCTTCGACGCCCTCGCCCACCGAGGCGATGCGCCCGGCGGCCTCGTGGCCGAGGATGATCGGCTCGCGCACCCGGATCGTGCCGATGCCGCCATCGGAATGGTAGTGCAGGTCCGACCCGCAGAACCCGGCAGCGGCGATGGCGACCGTGACCTGGCCGGGGCCGGCTTCGGGCGCGGGCTCGGTCTCGAGGCGCAGGTCCTTCTGTCCGTGGAGGCGAACGATGCGGTTCATGGGAAGCGTCCTAGTTGGAGAGCAGGTTGGGAAGCCAGGTGCTGAAGAACGGCACGTAGGACACGAGCAGCAGCACGGCGAGGTTGGTCAGGATGAAGGGCCAGATCGCCTTGGTGATCCGCCCCAGCGAGATCCGCCCGATCCCCGCGCAGATGAAGAGGCAGACGCCGACCGGCGGCGTGGTCAGGCCGATCATCAGGTTCAGCACGGCGAAGGTGGCGAAATGGATCGGGTCGATGCCCACCCCGGTGGCCAGCGTCAGGAGCGGCACGAAGAGGATGATCAGCGCGGCGATCGTCTCCATGAACATGCCGACGAACAGCAGCACGATGTTGATCAGCAGGATGACGACGAACTTGTTCGTCGTGACCGACAGGACGGAGTCGGCGATCATCTGCGGGATGCGCTCCGAGACCAGGATCCAGCCGAAGACATTGGCCAGCCCCACGAGCAGCAGGATCGCCGCCGCGGAGATCGCGCTGTCGACGAGGATGCGCGGCACGTCGCGGATGTTCAGGCCGCGATAGACGAAGGCGCCGACCACGAAGGCGTAGATCGAGGCGACTATGGCAGTCTCGGTCGGCGTGGCGAAGCCCGAAAGCATGCCGCCGACGATCAGCGCGGTCATGGCCACGGCCCAGAAAGCGCCGAGGAAGGCGCGGAACAGCTCGCCGAAGCCCTGCCAGGGCTGGCGCGGGAAGTCGTTCTTCCGCGCGATGATCCAGGCGGTGACCATCATGGCGACGCCCATCAGGATGCCCGGAAGCGCGCCGGCGATGAACATCTTGCCCACCGAGATGCCCGACAGCGTGCCGACGATGATCATCGGCACCGAGGGCGGGATGATCGGCCCGACGGTGGAGGAGGCGGCAGTGATCGCGGCGGAGAAATCGACCGGATAGCCGGCCTTCTTCATGCCGGGGATCATCATCCCGCCGATCGAGGCGGCATCGGCCGCGGCCGTGCCCGAGATGCCGCCGAAGAGCATCGAGGCCGCGACGTTGGTCAGGCCGAGCCCGCCGCGCATCCAGCCGACCATCGCCTGGGCGAGACGGACGATGCGCGTGGTGATGCCGCCCTCGTTCATCAGGTTGCCCGCCAGGATGAAGCCCGGGATGCACAGCAGCACGAAGCTGTCGATGCCGGCATACATCTTCTGCGGGATGGTCACGAAGGGGATCCCGGCCTCCCACAGATAGGCGAGCGAGGCGACGCCTAGGGTCACGGCGACGGGAATGCCGAGGATCAGGCCGAGGACGAAGATGCCGAGAAGAAGGGCCAGGCCCATCAGAGTTCCTCCGGAGCGTTGTGGGGCAGGCCGTCGTCATTGCCGGCCAGCATGCCGATCACCCGCAGCAGCGCGAAGATGCCGAGCACCAGCAGCGCGACCAGCGCGGCCGCATGGACCCAGTTCATGTGGATGCCGAGCGCGGGCGCGGTCTGGCGCGCGCCGATCTTGGTGAAGAACGCGGCGGGCGAGATCAGCACGAAGGCGAAGCCGGCCGTCACCGCCGCTGCGAAGAGGCGCAGCAGCCAGGGCAGCCTGCCCGGCAGGGCCTCGCTGACCAGGTCGACATTGACGAGCGCGCCCGAGCGCAGCCCCAGCCCCGCGCCGAAGGCGGTCAGCCAGAGCAGCGCGAAGCGGGTCAGCTCCTCGGTCCAGATCACGGTCGGGATCACGCCCGACCGGCCCAGAAGCTGCACCACCACGGCGGCGATGATGACGAGGAAGGCGGCGCCCGTGCCGATGCGGGCCAGGGTCACGAGGACCTGCGTGGCAAGTGAGATCAGGCGTTTCATCGGGACTCCGCTGATGCTGGAAGGGCCGGAGGGCGGGAGCGGCCGCCCTCCGGAGGTCGGACCGGAACGGCGTCAGTCGGCGAAAAGCGCCTCGACATCCGGCTTGATCTCGTCGGAGACCGAGGCGAGCACGGCGTCTTTCGCCGCCGCGGCGAAGGCCTCGCCGTCGACATCGACGAATTCCATGCCGGCCGCGGTCAGCTCGTCGACCAGTTCGGCTTCCTGCGCGGTGAAGAGCTCGCGCTCGTAGTCCTGCGCGACCTTGGCGGCCTCCATGACGGCGGCCTGCTGCTCCTCGGTCAGCTTCTCCCAGGAGAGCTCGGAGATGGTCAGGTAGATCCAGGAGCGGACATGCTCGGTCTTGTTGACATAGCCCTGCACCTCGTTGAAATTCGCCGACTTGATCAGCGCCAGCGGGTTCTCCTGGGCCTCGATCGTGCCGTTCTGCAGCGAGGTGAAGACCTCGGAGAAGGCCATCGGGGTCGGGTTGGCGCCGAGCGCCTTCCAGACGTTCAGGAAGAGCGGCACGTTCGGCACGCGCATCTTCAGCCCGTCCAGGTCGTCGGGCGAGGTGATCGGCCGGTTGGAGGTCAGGTCGCGCGGGCCGCGGGCGAAATAGGCGATCGGGCGGATGCCGACCTTCTCGATGATCTCGGCCTCGATGCGGTCGCCGAGCTCGCCGGAGGCGACGGCGTCCATGTCCTCGAGCGAGCTGTAGGCATAGGGAATGGCCAGCAGCGCCGCCATCGGCGCCCAGTTCTGCAGCGACTCGCCGGTGATGGTCATGTCCGCGGTGCCGAGCTGCATGCCGTTGATGATGTCCATCTCCTTGCCGAGCGTCTCGTTGGGATAGACCTCGACCGTGACTTCGCCATCGGTGCGGGCGGCGACTTCCTCGGCGAATTTCACCGAGGCAAGATGCCAGGTGTTCTGCTCGTTGGCCGGGTGGCCGAGCTTCAGCGTGACATCGGCCAGGGCGCCAGCGCTCAGCGCACCGGTGGCAATGCCCGCCAGAAGCAGGGTCTTCAGGGTCTTTGCGACAGTCATGGTATCCTCCCGTAAGGTCGCTGCGGCGTCAGGCCTGGTCGGCCTGGGGTTCGAAATGCTGCGGACAGGCGGCGCGGATGGCCGCCAGATCCGACAGGATCATCTGAAGGTGCCCGCGCATCGCCGCCTCCGCGGCGGCGGCATCGCCGGCCTCGACGGCGTCGACGATGGCGGTGTGCTGGGTCAGCAGGTGGTCGAAGGGCAGAGTGGCCGTGGTCAGGCGGCGCACGCGGTCGAGCTGGGATTTCATCCCGTCGATCACGTTCCAGGCGTTCGGGCGCCCTGCCCCCTCGGCCAGCGTGCGGTGGAAGAGGTCGTCGAGCTCGACGAAGCCGGCCGGATCGCCGCCGCCCAGGGCCCGCTGCGCCGCAAGCTGCGCGCGCAGGTCGCGGACCAGCTCCGGCGTCGCGTTCGCGGCGCAGGCCTTCGCGACATCCGCCTCGATCGCCTCGCGGACGAAGCGGGCGTCGAGCACCGCGTTGACGTTGATCTTGCGCACGAAGGTCCCGCGCTGGGGACGGACCTCCAGCAGCCCCTCCTCCGCCAGCTTGATGAACACCTCGCGCACCGGCTGGCGGCTGACGCCGTAGCGCTGGCCGATCTCGGCTTCGGAAATGCGCACGCCGGGCTGGAGCGCGTTGGAAACGATGGCCCCGCGCAGGATCCGCATCAGCTGCGGGCCCACCGCGAGGGTCGGGTCGAGCATCTGCCCGGGCTGGGTCTCTGCGGTCATGGTCCTCTCCTCCACGGCGACTGAATGCACCATACTTCCATACTAGTCAACCGGGTTCTTTCCGTGCTATCCCGATGGCGATGATTGCGCAAACGCGCTGAACTGCGACGAGCGGGAGGAATAGGATGCGTCAGACCTGGCGTTGGTTCGGTCCGAAGGACCGTGTGAGCATCGACGACATGATGCAGGCGGGTGTCGAAGGCGTCGTCTCGGCACTGCACCATGTGCCGACAGGCGCCGTCTGGACGCCGGAGGAGATCGCGCAGCGCCAGCGCGAGATCGCCACGCGGAAGGACGGACGTCCCTCGCCGCTGGGCTGGGACGTGGTCGAATCGCTGCCCGTCTCCGAGGACATCAAGAAGCAGCAGGGCGACTGGAAGGCCCATGTCGCCAACTGGAAGACCTCGATGCGCCACCTGCGCGAGGCCGGGATCGAGGTGATCTGCTACAACTTCATGCCGGTGCTCGACTGGACCCGGACGAACCTGGCCTGGGAGCGCCCGACCGGCGCGCGCTGCATGCGCTTCGACCTGGTCGATTTCGCCGCCTTCGACATCCACATCCTCGCCCGCAAGGGCGCGGCGGAGGATTTCCCCGAGGACGTGGCCGAGGCCGCCGCCCGCCGCTTCGCCGGAATGGACGACGCGGAGAAGGAATTGATCGCCGGCAATGTCGTCTTCGGCCTGCCCGGCGCGGCCGAGACCTTCACGCTCGAGGACGTGCGCGCGCATCTCGCCGAATACGACCGCATCTCCGAGGAGGTGCTGCGCGGCCACCTGATCGACTTCCTGTCCGAAGTCGCGCCGCTGGCCGAGGAGCTGGGCGTGCGGCTCTGCTGCCATCCCGACGATCCGCCCTTCCCGCTCCTGGGCCTGCCGCGGATCATGTCGACCGAAGGCCAGTACCGCGCGGTGCTCGACGCGGTCGACATCCCCGCGAACGGCGTGACCTTCTGCACCGGCTCGCTGGGCGCGCGCCCCGACAACGACACCGTGGCGATCTTCAAGGCGCTGGCCGACCGGGTGCATTTCCTGCACCTGCGCAATGTCAGCATCGAGGGGACCGGGGTGAAGAACTCCTTCTTCGAGGACGAGCATCTCTCGGGCCATACCGACATGGTCGGCATGGTCGAGGCGATCTCCCGCGAGGAACGCCGCCGCAAGGCCGCCGGACGCGCCGACTGGTCGATCCCGATGCGCCCCGATCACGGCCAGGACATCCTCGACGATATCGGCCGCGAGGCGCAGCCCGGCTATCCGGCGATCGGGCGGCTCAAGGGGCTGGCCGAGCTGCGCGGTCTCTTCCGCGCCTACGAGCGCGTGCTGGGGGCGCAATGACCATGCGGCTGAGCACGCTGTCGCAGGTGCCGGAGGCGATGCGCCCCGGCTACGATCCGGCCGCGCAAGGCACGGGCATCGTCCATCTCGGGCTCGGCGCCTTCCACAAGGCGCATCAGGCGGCGATGACCGACGCCGCGATGGCCGCCGCTGGCGGCGACTGGCGCATCTTCGGCGTGTCGCTGCGCTCGCCCCGCGCCTCGGAGGAGCTCGCGCCGCAGAACGGGCTCTATACCCTGGTTGAAAAGGGCGCAGAGACCCGGGCCCGGGTGATCGGCGCGATCTCCGGCGCGGCCTGTTCCGCGGGCGATCCGGCGCCGGTGCTGGCGCGAATGGCCGACCCGGCCGTGCGCATCGTCTCGGTCACGGTGACCGAGAAGGCCTACGGGCTCGACCGCGCCGCGGAGGGCTGCGACCCCTCGCATCCGGCCATTGCCGCCGATCTGGCGCAGCCGGAGGCCCCGCAGGGGGTGATCGGCATGATCGTCCGGGCGCTGGCGATGCGCCGCGCCGCGGGCACCCCGCCCTTCACCGTGCTCTGCTGCGACAACCTTCCCGACAATGGCCGGCTGCTGCGCGGCGCGGCCGTCGATTTCGCCCGCCGCACCGACCCGGAGCTGGCCGCCTGGATCGCCGCCGAGGTGGCCTTCCCCTCGACCATGGTCGACCGGATCACCCCGGCCGCGACGGCGGAGACCCTGGCCGAAGCCGCCCGCCTGACCGGATGCGACGACCTCGCCGCCATCGAGACGGAGCCCTTCTGCCAGTGGGTGATCGAGGACGACTTCCCGACGGGCCGCCCGGCCTGGGAGGCGGCGGGCGCGATCTTCACCGAGCGCGTCGCCGATTTCGAGGCGATGAAGCTGCGCATGCTGAACGGCACGCATTCGATGCTGGCCTATGCGGGCTTCCATGCCGGGCGCGCCTTCGTCCGCGACGTGATGGCCGATCCCGCGCTTGCCGCGCTGGTCCGCCGCCATCTCGCGGCGGCGGCGGCGACGCTGCCCGGGATCGAGGGGATCGACACCGCGGCCTATGCGGCGGCGCTGGCGGAGCGGTTCGGGAACCCGGCCATCGCGCACCAGACGTTCCAGATCGCGATGGACGGGTCCGAGAAGATGCCGCAGCGGATCTTCTCGGCGCTGGCCGATGCGCGGGCCCGGGAGGTCGACTGCCGCGCCTTCGCCTTCGCGACCGCCGCCTGGGCAAGGCATGTCTCCGGCTCCGTGCATGACTGCGCGCCCTACGAGCTGCGCGACCCGCGGGCCGGCGCCTTGGCGGCCGCGACCTCCGGGAAGGATGCCGCGGGGATCGTGGACGCCCTGCGCCATGCCGGTTTCGTCTCTGCCGCTGTGGCCGGAGACGACGCGTTCTGGATCAGCGTCCGGAACATCCTGGCGGAGATGCTGGCCCGGCCGATGGCCGAGGTCATCGCCGCCGAGGCGCAGATGGCGGCGGGCTGAGATTGCCGCCGGCCGGCGGCCTCCGGCTTCAGTAGCCGGATCGGCCGCCGTCCGTCCCGGCCAAGCCCCTATAGTCCGCCGCCGCCCGCCGCGCGTCCCGGGCGGCAGTCGTCCGGCCGGCCGCCGCCGGTACTGGCAAGCCGCAAGTGTCCACTGTGGACCGCCGCGCGCGCTGTCAAGCGGCCCGGACGGGAGCGCAGCCGGGCGCCCCCGTCCGCCTCCGCCATCCCGCGCTGCAGCCATGCAGGAGGCGGCCCTCGCGGCCGGAGCCTGCCGGTTGCCCGGACGTCCCCGGTGGCTGCGCAGGCACCCGGGATGGACGTTCCGCCTGCCCGTGCGCCGGTTTGACAGAGCACTGGGAAATGGTTCCGGGGCGTCGCCAATGAGGAAATTCATCCGCATATGGCGAGGCGGCTCACAGAGAAGAACAAGGACAGCCGCCTTCGGGACAGTGTCTCCGGTTCCGCGCCGGCCTCTCTCGCAGGACAGGGCTTGTCAGCCCCCGGTCAGGCCCCGGAACGGGAACCGGATCCGGCGGCGGCCCTGACCTTGGCGCGGCCCAGCGGGTCCTGCCGGCAAGCGTCGGCAGCACGAGCCCGGCTGCGCGCTTGCCCCTTCGGCCGGTCCGAGTTGCGGCATCGCCCGGCCCCGGACGGCCCTGCGCGGACCGGCAGGCACCTGCGGCCTCCCCCGCATTCCGGCCACGAGCCCCGCCCCAAGACCTCGCCGCGGGGCGCCCTGGCTGGACGGGCTAGCGCCTCCACACCCCGGAAGACTGCCGGGATCCCGCTGCCCGCTGGCCGGGACGGCCCGCCCGCCTGTCGATGCCTGTCGATCAGGGCCGCCTGGCCGGCAATCCGCAAGCGCAGGAGGGCATCCCGGGAAACCCGTCCAGTGGACTCGCAAGGATCGGAGGCGGTGGCTTCGGCAGCACAGCGGGCCTGCATCAGATGTCCCGCTCGTCCGCGGCTGCAGATCATGTCCGGGAAGAAGGGCCGCGCATGGCGCCACGGCGGACCTCGCGCGATGGCAGCGTCCGCCCGCCGGATCGCGTCCCCGCCTGACGGGCTGGCCAAGCGCGCGCCGACCACCCGGCCACGGGCCTCCGGGGCCCCGAGGGACGGCGATTCCGTGGGGCTGGCTGCCGTCCTGACCCCGGGCGAGCGAGGCAATTCGGCGAGCATGCCGGACTTGCCTCAGACCGGACCGTTGGCGGCGGAAAGCCGTCGACGCACGGTTGCGGCAGAACAGGACCGTTCCCTGCCAGTTCCGGCGGTCCGGCCCGGGCGGCCGGAGACATTTGGCGCAGGCGGTCCCGCGGCCGGACGCGGCAGGCCGGGGACGCGCAGCAAGGGCCCGCGCGCGCCGACCGTCTGGCATCCGGCCAGAAGGCGGGACGCGAAGCAGCCCCAGCGGCGCTGCCCGGCCCCTCCTCGTGCCGGAGCTCCGGCCCGCCGGAAGCGCGGGACGGCAAATGCGGCAGGCCATCCGGACGCGCCGCCTGCCCGCGCGCCCGGCCGATCCCTCCCCCGGTGCCGGCCACACCGCGCCGGATCGCGGCGCCGGCGCGGGATCCGTTCACGCGGCCACGGGGCTGGGCCGGTAGACGCTCGCCTGCCGGGCCAGAAGCCCCGCCCAGGCCGGGCGCGCCGCCGGGTCCGGACGGATCGCGGGATCCTCGCAGGACATCGCCGCCGCTGCCGCCTCGACCGAGGGATGCCAGCCGAGCCCCGCCGCGGCGAACATCCCGGCGCCGAGCGCCGAGGCCTCGACCGAGCGCGACCGCGCCACCGGCAGGCCGGAGGCATCCGCGAACATCTGCATCCAGAGCTGGTTGATGGCGCCGCCGCCGACCGCCGCGATCCGGCTGGCCTCCAGCCCCTGCCGCTCCATCGCCGCGAGACAGCGCACGCTCTCGGCGGTCAGCGCCTCGAGCGCCCCGCGATAGATATGCGCCGCGGTGTGGCTCGGGCCGAGGCCGGTGATCGCGGCGCGGGCATCGGGGTCCCAGTGCGGGTCCATGCAGCCCGAGAGATAGGGCGAGATGGTGACGCCCTCGGCGCCCAGCGGGATCGCGGCGGCCTGCGCGTCGAGCCGCGAGAAGATCTGCGGATCGTCGCGGCCGCCGAAGAACGTGTCGACCAGCCAGTTCAGCAGATAGGCGCCGGTCCGCTGGACCCCCTCGCAGAAATAGCCCTGCCCGGTCGGCGAGGTCATGGTGCGCCACGACTTGGAGATCCGCGCCTCGGGCGCCCAGGCGCCGATGATCAGCGCGGTGCCGAGATTGAGGTAGATCGTGCCCGCGCGGACGGCATTCGTGCCGAGCCCCGCGCATTGCCCGTCGCCCCCGGCAAGAAACAGCGGCGTCCCCGCCTCCAGCCCGGTCTCGGCGGCCGCCGCCCCGGTCACTTTCCCGGCCGCCGTCCCTGCGGGCAGCGCCTCGGGCAGCTGCGACAGCGACAGGCCGACAGCCTGGCAGACCGGAGCGGACCAGCGCTTCTCCCGGATGTCGAACACGCCCGAGGGATCGGCCGAGATCCAGCTCGTCGCCACGCGGCCGGTCAGCCGCCGCACCAGGTAGCACTGGGCATCGACCACGTGGGCCGCGCGCCGCATCGTCTCGGGTTCGTGCTCGCGCAGCCAGTCATAGCGGGAAATCGGCGGCGTCAGGTCGAAGGGCTTGCCGGTGATCTCGTGGATGCGCTGGCCGCCGAGCCGCGCCTCGAGCGAGGCCAGCTGGCTGCGGCCGCGCTCGTCCACCCAGACGATGGCGGGCCGCACCGGGGTCCAGTCGGCATCGAGAAAGGCGCTGGTCTCGCGCTGATTGGCGATGGCGATCCCGGCGATCCGGTCCGCGCCGACCTGCGCGGTGACCGCGCGGACGGCCTCGCAGAGCGCCGACCACCACTGCGCGGGATCCTGCTCTGCCAGGCCCGGTCCGGGCATGGACATGTCATGGCGGGCGCGCCCCTCGGCGACGGCCTCCCCCTCTCTGGTCCAGGCCACCGCCTTCGTCGATTGCGTCGAGCTATCCAGCCCGATTACCAGATCCTTTCCCGTCATGCCGCTCCTCCTCCAGCAAGCTCCGCGCGATTTCCGCGTCGGTGACGAATTCCGTGACATATCCCCCGCGCAAAGCGGCGCGGATGGCGTCGATCTTGGCCATTCCTCCTGCGACGCAGAGCCGGGCCGGCGCCGCCCTGAGATCGGGCAGCTCCATCCCCATGCGCCGTCCCGAGAGGGGTCCCTCCACCTCGTTCCCCTCCGGATCGATGCAGCGGCCGAGAAGGATCCCGACCGCCCCGAGCCGCATGTACTCCTCCGCGGCCTCTGCCGACATGTAGTCGGGATCCGCGAAGACATGCTCGCCGTCGAGCTCGCCCACGCCGAACAGCACCACGTCGCAGTCCCGCGTCCGCGCGAGCTGCCGGGCGATGCCCGGCTCTGCGGCCAGGCGATCGCGCATCTCTGGCGTCGAGAGCAGCGCCGGCGCATGCAGGTTCTCCGCCCGGGCGCCGGTGCGCGACGCGATCAGCGCCGTGCAGACTTCTGGTGAATGCTCGGCATTCGACAGGGAGCTTCCGGAAACCTGGACAATGCTCATCTCGGGCAGCTGCCTTTCGGGCAGCGCCACCGCCAGCTGGCCGACGGTCCGGCCCCAGGCCACGCCGATCACCGCGCCGGGGCGCATGTGGCGCGCCAGCGCATGGCCGCCCGCCCGGCCGACGGCGCGCCTCAGCTCGGCCATGTCGCCAAGGGCCGGGATCACATGCGCCGAGGCCAGGTTCCAGCGCTCGCAGAGCGCCCGCGCCAGCGACACCGTGGAAAGCAGCTCCGGCGCGATCTCTATCGAGACCAAGCCGCGCCGCCGCCCCTCGGCCAGGTAGTTCGCGATGGTCGCACGGCTCAGCCGCAGCGCAGAGGCGACCTCCGACTGGGTCCGGCCTTCGCCGTAATAGAGCCAGATGGCCCAGGCCACCGCATCGCCTCCGAACTCCGCCGGGACCTGGGCTGGTATGTCTTGCTTCATCCGCTACTCCTGTCGCCCCCCTGTTTTCCGACGACTTCTGACAGATGTCAATTCGGTTCAGCAAATGTCATTGACAAATGTCAGACTTAGGTGACATTCTCCATCCCAGGGTGGAGAACCGGGAGGAAGCGCATGCAGAGCGCTCATGCGACCGTCAGGCCGTTGCGGCCCGCTGGCGGCTGGACGTCCGACATCGATGCTGTGAACGAGGGCCGCTGGCGGCACCCGGCCACCGGCGAGACGCAGGGCCGCTGCCCGTTCGAGATCATCGCCATCGAGGACAGCCTGGACGGCGCGGAGGCCGATCTAGTTGCGCGGCTGGGCTTCGGCGGCGCGATCTGCGTGGTCTCGGACACCGCGACCCGCGACGCGATGGGCGGCCGCGTGGCCCGCGCGCTCGGCGCCGCGGGCGAGGTGGTGCTGGAGCATCCCCATGCCGACGAGGCCGAGATCGCCCGGCTGGAGCCCCTGCTGCGCGGCTATGACCACGTGATCGCCGTCGGCTCCGGCACGGTCAACGACCTGTGCAAGTACATCACCGCCCGGGACGGCCGCCGCTATGCGGTCTTCGGCACGGCGGCCTCGATGGACGGCTACGGCTCGGTCACGGCCTCGATCACGCTGGAGAGCGGGCTGAAGGTGTCGACGCCCGCGCATGCCGCCTCGGGCATCTTCATCGACCTCGCGGTGAATGCCGCGGCCCCCGCGCATCTGGCGGCGGCCGGCTTCGGCGACAGCGTCAACCGCGCGGTGGCGCAGGTCGACTGGTGGATGTCGCACCGGCTGCGCGACACGTTCTACACCGACGTGGCCTATCTGGTCTCCGGCGACAACGAGGACCGGATGATCGAGGCTTCGCCCGGCCTTCCCGCGGGCGACATCGTCTCGATGGGCTGGCTGCACCGCAACCTGATGTTCTCCGGGCTCGGCGTCTCCTACACGCGGGTCTCGAACCACGGCTCGATGTCCGAGCACCAGATTTCCCACTATATCGACTGCTTCGCGGGCACCCGCCATCCCGGCACGCTGCATGGCGCGCAGGTCGGCGCCGCCTCGGTCGCCATGGCGCGGCTGCAGGCGGCGATGCTCGGCTCAGAGACCCCGCCGCAGGTTGCCGCCACGCGGATCGACGAGGACGGCATGCGCCGCCGCATGGGCGCGGCCGCCCCGCAATGCATTGCCGAATACCGCCGGAAGGCCTTCGATGCACAGGGCGCCGCCGCCTTCAACGAGCGGATCGCGGCGATCTGGCCCGAGCTGCGGCGCGAATGCCTCGGCTTCATGATCCCGCCCGCCGAGCTGGAGGCAATGCTGCGCGCCGCCGGGGCCCCGGTCAGCGGCGCCGAGCTCGGCTGTCCGCCGGATCTGTGGCGCGAGGCGCTGCGCCACGGCCACGAGATGCGCGACCGCTTCTCCTTCGTCGACATCGCCTGCGACGCGGGGCTGCTCGACGATTTCGTGGCGGGGCAGGACTGATGCGCCCGCTCGCCGAGATGCCCGATGACGTCGCCGCCGGAATCCGCTGCCTCTTCGCGGATATCGACGACACGATCACCACCGAGGGCAAGCTGACCGCCGGCGCCTATGCCGCGCTGGAGCAGCTGGCCGAGGCCGGGATGGCCGTGGCGCTGATCACCGGGCGGCCCGCCGGCTGGTGCGACATGATCGCGAGGATGTGGCCCGTGGCGGGCGTGGTGGGCGAGAACGGCGCCTTCTACTTCTCCTACGATGCCGCGGCGCGCCGGATGATCCGGGTCTTCGACGCCGCCGAGCCGACGCGCGAGGCCGCGCGCGGCCGTCTGGCGCGGGTGCGCGAGCGGGTGCTGGCCGAGGTGCCCGGCGCCGCCGTCTCGGCCGACCAGCTCTACCGCGAGGCGGATCTGGCCATCGATTTCTGCGAGGATGTCGCCGCGCTGCCCGAGCCCCAGATCGCCCGCATCAAGGCGATCTTCGAGGAAGAGGGCGCAATCGCCAAGATCAGCTCGATCCATGTCAACGGCTGGTTCGGCAGCTGGGACAAGCTGACCATGTCGCGCCGCTTCGCCGCCGAGCGGCTGGGGCTCGACATCGACGCCGACTGCGAGACGGTGGTCTATTGCGGCGACAGCCCCAATGACGCACCGATGTTCGGCTTCTTCCCGAATTCCTGCGGCGTCGCCAATGTCGCGGATTTCGAGGGCCGGATCGAGGCCCTGCCCGGCTGGATCGCGCCCTCGCGCGGCGGGGCGGGCTTCGTCGAGATCGCCGGCCGGCTGCTGGAGGCACGGCGATGACCGCCGATCTGCTGGTCATCGGCGGCGGCGTGAATGGCTGCGGGATCGCGCGGGACGCGGCCGGGCGCGGGCTCGATGTGCATCTGGTCGAGCAGGGCGACCTGGCCCAGGCGACCTCCTCGGCCTCGACCAAGCTCTTCCATGGCGGGCTGCGCTATCTCGAGCACTGCGAGTTCCGGCTGGTCCGCGAGGCGCTGCGCGAGCGCGAAGTCCTGCTTGGCGCGATGCCGCATATCGCCCGGCCGCTGCGCTTCGTGCTGCCCCATCACGAGGGGCTGCGCCCCGCCTGGCTCCTGCGGCTGGGGCTCTTCCTCTACGACCATCTCGGCGGGCGGAAGATCCTGCCCGGGACGGCGGTGCTCGACCTGCGCCGCGACCCGGCGGGACGGCCGCTGAAGGACGGCTTCCGCAGGGCGTTCGAGTATTCCGACGTCTGGGCGGATGACGCGCGGCTGGTCGTGCTGAATGCCCGGGACGCCGCCGATCGCGGCGCGCGGATCGAGACCCGCACGCGGCTGGTCGCGGCCCGGCCCGAAGGCGGCATCTGGACGTCCGAGCTGGAGGATGCGGAGACCGGGCAGCGGCGCAGCGTGACGGCGCGCGCCCTGGTCAATGCCGCCGGCCCCTGGGTCAGCGAGGTGCTGGGCGCGCGGCTCGGCCGGGCGCATCCGGGGCGGATCCGGCTGGTGCGCGGATCGCATATCGTCACCCGGCGGCTTTTCGATCACGACCGCGCCTACATCTTCCAGAACGGCGACGGGCGCATCGTCTTCGCCATTCCCTACGAGGACGATTTCACCTGCATCGGCACGACCGATGTCGACCAGCCGGACCTTGCGGGCGGCACGGCCTGCTCGGCGGCGGAGGAGGCCTATCTCTGCGCGGCCGTGTCGGACTACCTCGCGCGGGAGGTCACGCCGGCCGACGTGGTCTGGCGCTATGCCGGGGTGCGGCCGCTCGACGATGCCGGAACCGGGGCGGCGCAGGCCGCGACCCGCGACTACCGGCTGGATTTCGGCATGGCGCCCGCGCCGCTGCTGTCGGTCTTCGGCGGCAAGATCACCACCTACCGGCGGCTGGCGGAGGCGGCGCTCGGGAAATTGGCGCCGGTCTTCCCCGGCCTCTCGGGGGCCTGGACCGCGGGCGTTCCGCTGCCCGGCGGGGATTTCCCCCATGACGGAACCCCCGCCCTCGCGCAGGCCCTGGCCGCGCAGGCGCCCTGGCTGGCGCCCCGGACGGCGCGGCGGATGGCGCGCGCCTACGGCACGCTGGCCGCCGGCGTGGCCGGAGACGCGCCCGGGACCGGCGAGGAGTTCGGCGCCGGGCTTACGGCCCGCGAGGTCGACTGGCTGATGGACCGCGAATGGGCGAGGACCGCCGAGGACATCCTCTGGCGCCGCTCGAAGCTGGGCCTGCGCATCGGGGCCGAGGGCGCGGCGCGCCTCGCCCGCTACATGGACAACCGCAGACGGGAGGAGAAAGCGGCATGACAAGCAAGGAAGGGATCCTGCGCGAGGAGATCGTCCAGCGCTGCCGGGAGATGAACGCCAACGGCATCAACCAGGGCACTTCGGGCAATATCTCGGTGCGGCTCGGCGATCACATGCTGATCAGCCCCTCGGCCACGCCCTATGACGCGATGACCCCGGAGATGGTCGCCAAGATCGCCATCGACGACCGGTCCGGCGCCTGGGAGGGGCCGAAGACGCCCTCGACCGAATGGCGGTTCCACCAGCGCATCCTGCGCGAGCGGCCCGACTGCCCGGCGGTGATCCACGCCCACCCGACCTATTGCACCGCGATCGGCATCCTGCGCCGCGCCATCCCGGCGGTCCACTACATGGTGGCGGCCTTCGGCGGCACCGACGTGCGCTGCGCGGGCTATGCCCGCTACGGCACCGAGGAGCTGTCGGATCTGGTGCTGGCCGCGCTGCAGGACCGCACCGCCTGCCTGATGGCCAATCACGGCATGGTCGCCATGGGCGAGACGCTGGCCAAGGCGATGTGGCGCGCGGTCGAGCTGGAGACCATCGCCCGGCAATACGTGACGGTGCTGCAGACCGGCGCAGACTACCACGTGCTGTCGGATGCCGAGATCGCCGAGACGATGGACGGCTTCGCCAGCTACGGGCTGCAGGCGGAAAGCGCCGCGGCCTGAGCGCCGCGCGGGAGGAGGAACCGCTATGAGGCAATCGACGCCGATGGAGCTCCGGATGGGCGCGGCGCGGGAGGGGCGCCTGTCCCTGCCGGGGCTCCCCCGGATGCTGACATCCGAACATCCGCTGCCGTGGCTCCTGCCGCTGACGGCGATGCTGCTGGTCTTCACGGTCTATCCGCTGATCTACAACATCTGGCTGAGCTTCCACGAATACGTGCCCTTCAAGCGCGCGCTGGTGCCCGTGGGCACCGACAACTGGGCGCGGCTCCTGGCCGACGAGCGGTTCTGGGGCGCGATGGGGACGACGTTCCTCTACTTCTTCGTGGTCCTCGGCATCGAGCTGGTGCTGGGCATCGCGCTGGCCATGCTGCTTGACAGCGACGCGCCGGGCTACGGGCTGCTGCGCTCGCTGCTGACGCTGACGCTGGTGATCCCGCCGGCGATCACCGGGATGATGTTCCTGCTGATGGAGGACGCGCAGTTCGGCGTGCTGACCTGGGCGCTGCAGGGGATCGGGCTCCTGTCGCCCGACACGCCGATCCTCGCCACGCCCTCGACGGCGCTGGCCGGGGTGATGCTGGCCGATATCTGGCAATGGACGCCCTTCATGGTGCTGATCGTGCTCGCCGGGCTGCGCTCGCTGCCGCCCGAGCCCTACGAGGCGGCGATGCTCGACGGGGCGGGTCCGTGGATGATCTTCCGCAAGATCACCCTGCCGCTGCTGTCCAAGGTGCTGGCGGTGGCGATCCTGATCCGCGGCATCGACCTGTTCCGGGTCTTCGACTACATGTTCGTCATGACCTCGGGCGGGCCGGGCACCTCGACCTACACCCTGTCGCTCTATGCCTGGCAGCAGACCTTCAGCTTCATCCAGTGGGGCTATGGCGCGACGCTGTCGCTGGTCACGCTGGCGCTGATCCTGATCCTCGCCAACCTGTTCATCTGGATATCGAAGGTGCGCTGGTGATCGTTCAATCCCGTTCCCGGGCCGCGGCGCGCGCGGTCCTCGCCTGGGGCGTCGTCGCGCTCTTCGTCTTCCCGCTGTTCTTCTGGATCACGGTGGCCTTCAAGGAGGCGCGCGAGATCTTCGACCTGCCGCCGCGGCTGGCGAATTTCACCCCGACGCTGAACAACTTCAACGAGGTCTTCGGGCTCAGCCTCGGCGGCAACCTGGTCGGCGGCGGCAATTTCAACATGGGGCCGCGGCTCTGGGACAGCATCGTCATCGCGGTCTTCTCGACGCTCCTGGCCGTGACGATCGCGACGCTGGCCTCCTATGCGCTCAGCCGGATGAAGTTCCGCGCCCGCCACCACTATGTCAGCTGGGTGCTCTCGACCCGGATGATGCCGCCGGTGGCGGTCGCGATCCCGATGTTCTTCATCTACAAGGACATCGGACTGCTCGACAGCTATCTCGGCGTGATCCTCATCCATGCGGTGATGAACCTGCCGCTGGCCGTGCTGCTGATGAAGTCCTTCTTCGACGACATCCCGCTTGAGATCGACGAGAGCGCGGTGATCGACGGCGCCTCGCGCTGGTACATCTTCCGCCGCGTGGTGCTGCCGATGGCCAAGGGCGGGATCGCCGCCACGGCAGTGCTCTGCTTCATCTTCTCCTGGACCGAGTTCCTGTTCGTGCTGACGCTGACCCAGACCGGGCTGAAGACCGTGCCGGTCGTCTCCTCGACCTTCGTCACCTCGACCGGAACCGCCTGGGGCAACATGGCCGCGCTCGGCGTTGCCGCGATGGCGCCGGCCTTCCTCTTCGTCCTGCTCGTCCAGAAACAGCTGGTGCGGGGCCTGACCCTCGGTTCGCTCAAGCAGTGAGCGCGCCGCAATAACGACAAGAAACAAGATCAAGAAAAACGACGGAAACGCCATTTCAAGGGAGGACACCATGAAAGACAGCGACCGCAAGCAATATCTCGCGCGCGCCGTGGACGACTACGTGAAGGGCCGGATGAACCGCCGCCGCTTCCTCGGCGTCGCGGCGCAGCTCGGCCTCGGCGCCGCCGCGCTCGGCTCGGGCATCGCCCGCCCGTTCCTCGGCAGCCCGGCCTGGGCGGCCTCGGATGACGACCTGATGCCCTCGGCCGAGAACCTCGCCTGGGTCAAGGAGGTCTCGGCCCCGTTCCGCGGCACGACGCTGAAGCTCGCCACGGAATCCACTCCGCCATCGAACGTCCTGAACGGCAGCCTGAAGAAGTTCTTCGAGGAGGCCTCGGGCATGAAGGTGGAGATCGAGATCCTGCCGCTGGAGCAGGTGCTGCAGAAGCTGACGCTCGACGTCGCCTCGCAGCTCGGCACCTACGACCTCTACTATGTCGACCAGTCCTGGGCCGCCTCGATCAGCCGCGACGTGTTCGACCCGCGCGAGCAGATCGACGCCAAGCCCGACCTCGCCATGCCGGGCTACGACATCTCGGACTTCCTGCCCGCGCTGGTCGACGGCATCTGCCGCTACGAGGACCGGATGGTGGGCGTGCCCTACGACATCCCGATCTTCATCATGATGTACCGCAAGGACATCTACGAGCAGATGGGCTTCCAGGCGCCGGCCACGATGGAGGAATGGCTGACCCAGTCCGAGGCGATCACCAGCGAGATGGGGCCGAAGCTCTACGGCGCGGCGGGCCAGATGAAATCCGGGCATTACAGCCTGGAATGCGAATGGACCTCGATCCTCTGGGGCAATGGCGGCTCGATCTTCGACAAGGACGGCAAGTTCTCGGGCAATGACGAGGCCGGGCTGGCGGCGATGGCCTATTACGACCGGCTGCACAAGACGATGCCGCCCGGCGCCACCTCCTGGACCTGGGACGGCCAGGGCCAGGCCATCGCCCAGGGCGTCGCGGCGACGATGCTGAGCTGGGGCGAGTTCTTCCCCTATTTCGACGACCCGGCCTCGACCAAGATCTCGGGGCTGATGGAGGCGGTCCGCTGCCCGAAGCCCGCCAGCCTGCGCACGCCCGGCGAGTGCGGCTTCGGCGAGATCCCCGGCGTCGGCCACCAGGGCGGCAGCTCGCTGGCGGTGTCGCGCAACTCGAAGAACCCGGATGCCGCGTGGATCTTCATGCAATGGGCGACCTCGGCGGACACCCAGGCGCTGATCACCACGCTGGGCGGCGGCACCGGCCCGACGCGCAACTCGGTCTATGACGATCCGCGCGTGATCGCCAACCGCCGGGTCGGCGCGGGCACGACGCGCCATCTCGACGTGGTGCGCGAGACCATCGCCAGCGACATGGGCTCCGAGCCGGACCTGCCCGCCTGGGCGCAGATCTCCTCGGACACGATCCCGGTCAATCTCGGCCGCTACTTCGCCGGCGAGATCGCCAGCGCGAAGGAGTGCATGGACCAGATCGCGAAGGAGACCGACAGGCTCGCCGCCATGTGATCCTCCCCCCGGGGGCGGCCCGGCGGCCGCCCCCGTCCAGTTCCGGAACGCAACGGAGGGCCAAATGGACCCCAAACCCCTGGTGGCGGTCACCGGCGCGAGCTCGGGGATCGGCCTCGCCACCGCCCGCGCCTTCTCGGCCGCAGGCCATCCCGTGCTGATGATGGCGCGCCGCGTCGCGCGGATGGAGGCCGAGGCCCTGCCCCGCTCGGTCTGCCGCGCCGTGGATGTCCGCGACCGCGAAGCGATCAATGCCGCCGTCGCCGAGGCGGAGGCGCTGCACGGCCCCGCCGACATGATCTTCGCCAATGCCGGGCTCGCGCGGCTCGCCGACATCTCGCGCCAGGATCCGGCGGAATGGGACGAGATGATCGACATCAACGCCAAGGGCGTGATGAACACGGTCAAGGCGGTGATGAACGGCATGATGGCCCGGCGCCGCGGCACCATCGTCATCATGTCCTCGATCGCCGGCCGCAAGGTCTATCCCGACCACACGGTCTATTGCGGCACCAAGTTCTTCACCCATGCCGTGGCGGAGTCGCTGCGCGGCTACCTCGCCGGGCATGACGTGCGGGTCGTCGTCGTCAGCCCCGGCGTGATCGAGACCGAGGTGCTCTCGGGCGTCACCGATCCGGACACGCTCGCGGCCTACCGGGCCAACAAGGCGAAGATGGGCGGCGGCATCGGGGCGGAGCACTGCGCCGGCCTGATCCTGGCCGCCTACCAGATGCCGCAGAACGCGCTGGTGCAGGAGATCGTCCTGACGCCGACCCGCCAGACATATTGAGAGAACGCACATGGCCCAGGTTTCCTACCGCAAGATCGCCAAGAGCTACGGCGCCGTCGAGGTGATGCGCGATGTCGAGCTCGACATCGCCGACGGCGAATTCGCCGTGCTGCTCGGCTCCTCCGGCTGCGGCAAGACCACGCTCCTGCGGATGACCGCGGGGCTCGAGACCATCACCGCGGGCGACCTGATGATCGGCGGCGCCCGCGTCAACGACCGCCCGCCGAAGGACCGCGACATCGCGATGGTGTTCCAGAACTACGCGCTCTATCCGACGATGAAGGTCTTCGAGAACATCGCCTTCTCGCTGCGGGTGAAGAAGGCGCCCGAGGCGGAGGTGAAGCGCAAGGTGGGCGCCGCGGCCGAGGTGCTGAACCTGACCGACTATCTCGACCGCTATCCGCGCGAGCTGTCGGGCGGCCAGCGCCAGCGCGTCGCCATGGGCCGCGCCATGGTGCGCGACGCCGAGGTCTTCCTGTTCGACGAGCCGCTCTCGAACCTCGATGCCAAGCTCCGCGCCCATATGCGCGTCGAGATCCGCCAGCTCCACGACCGCCAGGGCGCGACGACGATCTATGTCACCCATGACCAGATCGAGGCGATGACCATGGCCGACAAGATCGTGCTGATGAAGGGCGGAAAGGTGGAGCAGGTCGGCACGCCGGACGAGCTCTACGACCGGCCGGTGTCGAAATATGCCGCCGATTTCGTCGGCTCGCCCTCGATGAACTTCATCGAAGGCGAGATCGGCGAGCGGGAGGGGGCGCCGATCTTCCTGGCCGAAGGGGTCGCGGCGCCCCTGCCCGCGCCGATGGCGCGGCATCTCGGGCGCCGGACGATCGCCGGGCTGCGGCCCTCGGACCTGCATCCGGCGGAGAACGGCGCGGTCCAGGGCACGCTGACCCTGGCCGAGAAGACCGGCGCGGACCAGAACCTGCATGTGAGGGCTGCCGGGGTCGACATCGTCTCCACCGCGCCCAGGAATTTCCAGGTGCGGCAGGGCCAGCATATCGCGCTCGCGATCCCGCCCGAGCGCGTCCATCTCTTCGACGCCGCGACAGAGCGCCGCCTCGGGGCCTGACGGGCCGCGCGCTTCCGGGGGCGCGGCCCTCCCCGCGCCTGCCTGGGCGGCCAAGGCTCCGGCCGGAGTTGGCGCTCGCGGCCCTGTCCCCGGCGAGGGCATGGGCTGCCCTCCCTGCCGCCGCGTGCATGCAATCCGGGAGGCTTCCTCCGCAGAGCCCTGCCGCGATCGTCTTGCGCGGGTGTCCCGCCGCCATCCGGTGCTTGCCGCGGCGGACATGCCGGAGCCCGGTGCTGTCGCGCGGCACCCCGATCCGGACATGGTGCAGCCTTGCATTGGCCGCCGACGCTGATGGCCTTGCCGGAAGGCCCCGCAGGCAAGCGGACTTCCGGCCGGGCGCCGCCGCAGCCGGCAGAGGCCGGCTGGACCCGACCCGGCAACGGACCCCAAAGGGCCGCGGTGCCAGCTGGCAGAGGGCCGGCCGCAGGGCCGGGGCGGCCCGCACGGACACCAATCATGCCACCACCGCGCGATGCGGGAAAATCGCGGCAGACGGGCCCGCCTTCCGCCTCGCACCGCGCCGCCGAACTGGCCCGATTTCCGGTTCCTGCACGGGGCTCCGCGCTGTGCACGCGCCCGCGGGCTCCCTGCAGGGGGAAGGGTCCGCGGACCGAGCGCGGCCGGTCTCAGCCGTAGGTCACCCAGACCTTCCGCGTCGGCTCGATCACCCGCCAGACGCCGCGGAAGCCGGGGCGCATCACGAAGCTCGACCCGGCCCGCAGCGTGACCGTCTCGCCGCTCTGCGCGTCGGTGATCTCGGAATGCCCCGAGATCACGTGCATGAATTCCCAGGCGTCCTTCACGACATGCCAGGCGCCGGGGGCGACTTCCCAGACGCCGGTCTCCACCTTGCCGTCCGGGCTGCGCTCGAGATCCCAGGTCAGGTTCGAGGGCGCGCCCTCGATCACCCGCTCTGCCGCCGGGCTGCCTGCCACCGGCGCCACGCCGGGCGCCTGCGCGTCGATCACCAGGTATTTCGCGTCCATGCCGCTCTCCTTCAGTAGCCGCGCGCGCGGTCGCCCAGCGGCGCGGGCGCGCCCCCGGCCGACATCCGCCGGATGTTCTCGCTGACCGCCTCGCCGCAGATCGCGGCATTGCCGTCGCTGCCGATATGCGGGGTCAGGCGCACCCCGGGATGGGTCCAGAACGGGCTGTCCGCGGGCACCGGCTCGGGGTCGAAGACATCGAGCGTCGCCGCGCCCACCTGGCCGCTGTCCAGCGCCGCCAGCAGGTCGCCGGCGACAAGGTGGTTGCCGCGGCCGAGATTGACGACCACCGCGCCCCGCGGCAGCTGCGCGAAGAGCGCCGCGTCGAGCAGCCCGACCGTGTCCGGCGTCGCGGGCAGGACGGAGATCAGGAACCGCGTGCGCGCCAGCATCGCCGCCAGCCCCTCGGCGCCGCTGTGGCATTCCACGCCGGGGATGTCCTTCGGGCTGCGCGACCAGCCCATGACGGTGAAGCCGAGCCCGGCCAGCGCGGTCGCCGCCGCCCGGCCCATCTCGCCCATGCCGAGGAAGCCGACCGGCAGGGCGGCCTTGTCGCGGATCTGCAGGAAGCGCCAGGCGCCCTCCGCCTGCTGCGCCGCCGCCACGTCCATCTGGCGGTAGTAGTGCAGCACCGCATGCAGGACGTAGTCGCGCATCTGCTCGCGGGTCTTGTCATGCATCAGCCGGACGATCGGCACCTCGGCCGGCAGGGCCGGATCGGCCAGGATATGGTCGATCCCGGCGCCCATCGAGAAGATCGCCTTCAGGTTCGGCAGGCTGGCCATCAGCCCCGGCGCGGGCTGCCAGACCAGGGAATAGCCGATCGTCGCCGGGTCGTAGGCCTCGCCCTCGGCATGGATCTCCAGATCGGGCATATGCGCCCTGAGCGCGTCGCGATAGGGAACCGGGTCCTCGCCGGTGGCAGCGATCAGAAGGGCGTTTGCGTCAGACGGCATGGTCTTTCCTTGCAGTGTCGGGAAGGGAACGGCGGGCGGCGATCTCGTCGAGCCAGCCGGGGGAAAGCTGCGGCACCGCCTCGAGCAGCGCCGCGGTATAGGGATCGGACGGGGCGGCAAAGACCTCGGCCAGCGGCCCGGAGGCCACCAGCGAGCCCTGCCGCATCACCGCGACCTCGTCGGCGATGGAGGCCACCGCGCCGAAGTCATGGGTGATGAAGAGATAGCTGGCGCCGGTCTCGGCCTGGAGCCGGGAGAGCAGCTTCAGCACGCCTTCCGCGATCAGCGGGTCGAGCGCGCTCGTCACCTCGTCGCAGATGATCAGCCGCGGCTCGGCGGCCAGCGCCCGGGCGATGCAGACGCGCTGCTTCTGCCCGCCCGAGAGCGCGCCGGGCAGGCGCGCGGCCAGCCCCGGGTCCAGCTCCACCTGCGCCAGCAGCCGTGCGGTCTCTTCGCGTGCCGCCCGGCCGCGCAGCCCGCGGAACCGCTCCAGCGCCGCGCCGATGGCCGCGCCGACGCTGCGGCGGGGGTTCAGCGCGAGATCGGGCAACTGGTGGATCAGCTGGATCTCCTTCAGCTCCGCGCGCGACCGGCGGCGCAGCCCCGCAGAGAGCGGCCGTCCGGCGAAGCGGATCTCGCCCGCGCTCCAGGGCAGGAGCCCGCAGATCGCCCGGCCGAGCGTCGACTTGCCCGAGCCGCTCTCGCCGATCACCGCCAGCGTGCCGCCTTCGGGCACGCAGAGCGTCAGGCCGCCGATCACCTTCATCTCGCCATAGGCAGCGTCGAGCCCGCGGATCTGCAGGATCGGCGGGGCGGCGGGGCGCGGCGTCCGGACCAGCCCGCGCGCGCCGATCAGCGCCTGCGTATAGGGGCTTTTCGGCGCGTCGATCACCTGCCGCACGGGGCCGTGCTCGACCATGCGGCCATGGCGCAGCACCATGATCTCGTCGGCCATCTGCGCCACCAGCGCCAGGTCGTGCGAGATGTAGAGCGCGGCCATGCCCTCTTCGCGGATCGCGCTGCGCACCGCGACGAGGACCTCGATCTGGGTGGTGACGTCGAGCGCGGTGGTCGGCTCGTCGAAGACGATCAGCCGGGGCCCGGCGCACATTGCCATCGCGGTCATCGCCCGCTGCAGCTGCCCGCCCGAGGCCTGGTGCGGGAAGCGCTGGCCGAAACGCTCCGGATCGGGCAGGCCGAGCCGGGCGAAGAGGCCGGTGGCGCGGGCGCGCGCATCGGCGCGGGACATGCCGCAGGCCAGCGCGGTCTCGGTCACCTGGTCGATCAGCCGCTGCGCCGGGTTGAAGGCCGCCGCCGCCGATTGCGCGACATAGGCGACCTCCCGGCCGCGCAGCCGCCGCATGGCGCGCGGATCGAGCCGTCCCAGCGCCTGCCCGGCCAGCCGGACCTCGCCCGAGGCCACGCGCTGGCCGCCGCGCAGCACGCCGAGCGCGGCCAGTCCGAGGGTGGATTTCCCGGCGCCGGATTCGCCGATCAGCCCCAGCACCCGGCCCGGCGCCAGCTGCAGCGACACGCCGTCGATCAGCCGCAGCGGCGCCCCGTCCCTGCCCGGCGCCTCGATCGCCAGCCGGTCGATATCGAGGAGTGGCACCTGCATCGCGGGCTCCGGCTTCATCGGCTCGTCCTCCCGCCTGCAGCCCGGTCGCCGAGCAGGTTCACCGAAATCGCCAGCAGCGCGATCGCCGCGGCGGGCACCAGGGGCGCGATGCCGCCATAGTTCAGCGCGCCGGCATTCTCGCGCACCATGCCGCCCCAGTCGGCCATCGGCGGCTGCACCCCGAGCCCGAGGAAGCTGAGCGAGGCGACGAAGAGGAAGGCGAAGACGAAGCGCAGGCCCGCCTCGGCGATCAGCGGCCCCGCCGCATTGGGCAGGATCTCGCAGGCGGCGATCCGGAGCGTGCCCTCGCCGCGCAGCCGCGCGATGTCGACGAAATCCCGGGTCGCGAGGTCGAGCCCCAGCGCGCGCGACAGCCGGAACACCCGGAGCGCGGCGAGGAAGGCCGCGACCAGCGTCAGCGTGACCAGAGAGGTGCCAGTGACCGAAAGCGCCAGCAGCGCCAGGATCAGCGGCGGCAGCGCCATGAAGAGGTCGACGGCCCGGCTCATCGCCTGGTCGGCCCAGCCGCCCAGCACGGCGGCCGCCATGCCCGCGGGCACGCCGACGGCAAAGGCCAGCGCGGTGATCGCCGCCGAGAGGCCGATGGAGACGCGCGCCCCCCAGATGATCCGCGAAAGCATGTCGCGGCCGAGCTGGTCGGTGCCGAGGAGGAAGCCGTCGCCCGGCGGCTGCCAGGGCAGCGCCACCAGATCGGCCGGGTCATGGGGCGCAAGCAGCGGCGCGGCGACGGCGGCGGCAAGGCAGGCGAGGCAGAAAGCGGCCGCGGCCAGCACCGGCAGGCGGGCGAGGCCGGGGGCGCCGAGGGGCGGCGCGGCGAGGTCGTGCAGGCTCATCTGGCAGTCCGGAGCCGGGGATTGAAGGCGATTGCCAGCATGTCCGCGGCCATGTTGAGGAAGATGTAGGTGGCGGCGAAGATCAGCCCGCAGGCCTGCACCACGGTGATGTCGCGCTTGGCGACGGAATCGACCATCAGCTGGCCCATGCCGGGATAGGCGAAGATCGTCTCGACGATGATCAGCCCGACGACGATGTCGGCCAACGTCATCACCACCACGGCCGAGACCGGCGCCGCGACATTGGGCAGGATGTGGCGCAGCACGATCCGGCCCGGCGGCAGGCCCTTCAGCATGGCGGTGCCGACATAGTCCTGGTCCATCGCCGCGACGATCGAGGCGCGGGTCATCCGCGCGACATGCGCCGTCGAGGTGACGACGAGGGTCAGCACCGGCAGGACCAGCACCTGCAGCACCTCCCAAACGCTCATGCCCGGTCGCGGAATGGAGATCGAGGGCAGCCAGTTCAGCTCTACCGCCAGCACCGCGATGGCGACATAGGCGAAGAAGAATTCCGGCGTCGCGACCGTGACCATGGTCAGCACCAGCACCGCGCGGTCGATCCAGCTGTCGCGGAAGATCGCCGCCAGCGTGCCGAGCGCCAGCGCCAGCGGCACCGCGACCGCCGCCGCGAGCCCGGCCAGCAGGAGCGTGTTGCCGAGGCGCGAGGCGATCAGCGCGCCGATCTCGCGGCCATTGGTCAGCGACAGGCCCAGATCGCCGTGCAGCAGCCCGCCGAGCCAGCCGAGATAGCGCGCCACCGGCGAGGCATCGAGCCCGCGCGACAGCCGCAGCGCCTCGACGGTCTCGGGCGTGGCCGAGGCGCCGAGCAGCTTCGAGGCGAAGTCGCCCGGCATCATCTCGCCTGCGAGGAACAGCAGCAGCGTGGAGGCGAGGACGAGGAGACCCCCCGTCCCGCCGCGCCGCAGGATCAGCCTGCCCATCAGGCGGCGAGCCAGACGCGCTCGGTGAAGCGCGCGCCCATCAGGTACCAGGACGGCGTCGGCTCCAGGCCGCGCACCCGCGGGCTGTAGGCGTCGATGAAATCCGCGAAGACCGGGATCACATGGCCGGCATCGGCATGGATGATCGACTGCAGCTCCCAGTACATGTCCCTGCGCTTCGCCGGGTCGAGCTCGGCGCGCGCCTCGACGAGGATGCGGTCGAAAGCGGGATCCGACCAGAAGGCCTCGTTCCAGGGCGCGTCGCCGGCGAAGATCGTCGACATCAGCATGTCCACGGTCGGCCGGCCCATCCAGACGCCCGAGGTCATCTGCCGCGACGGGTTCAGCCAGATCTGGTCCCAGTAGCCATCGGCGGGCTGGCGCATCACCTCGATGCCGATGCCCGCCTCCCCGGCCGCCTGGCGGTAGAGCTGGCCGACATTGGCCGAGCCGGCATAGGTCGCATCCGAGGTGTCGAGCTGCAGCGACAGCCCGTCGAGCCCGGCCTCCTTCAGGTAGTAGCGCGCCTTTTCCGGATCATAGGGGGTCTGGCCCAGCTCGGAGTTGTAGAGCGGATCGGTCGCCGCCACCGGCTGGTCGTTGCCGATCCGGCCGTTGCCGCGCAGCACGATGTCGAGGATCTTCTGCCGGTCGATGCCGTGCTTCAGCGCGCGGCGGACATTGACGTTGTCGAAGGGCGCGAGCTTGCAGTTGGCGGCATAGCTCCAGAACTGGCCGCCGGCGCTGTTGACGACCTGCGCGGCGCCGCTCTTCTTCAGCATCTCGACCGCGACCGGATCGACGAGGCCGAGCGCGTCGATCTGGCCCGATTGAAGCGCCGCAATGCGCGCCTGCGGGTCGTTCAGCACCAGGAACTCGACCTCGCCGACATGGGCGCGGCCCTCCTTCCAGTAGTTCGGGTTGCGCTCCCAGGTGGCGCGGACGCCCGGCTCGAACGAGGTCTGGATGTAGCCGCCGGTGCCGACCGGCTTCATCCAGTCGTCGAAGCCGTCGGGCACGATGGCCAGGTGGTCGCCCGAGAAGTTCCAGGGCAGGTCGGCATTGCCCGAGGCCAGGCGGATGCGAATCTGGTGGCTGTCGAGCTTCTCGACCTCCTCGATCGGCGCCATCAGCGCCTTGGCGCCGGATTGCGAGGCCGCGCCGCGGTGGCGGTTGATCGAGTAGATCACGTCGTCGGCGCTGAGCGAGCGGCCATCATGGAATTCCACGCCCTTGCGGATGTTGAACACCCATTCCTTCGCGCCCGGCGCGGCCTCCCAGCTTTCCGCCAGCTCGGGGGCAAGCGTCTTGTCCGCGGTGATCTCGACCAGGTGGTTGAAGGTCGTGTAGGCGGCCATCACGCCGAACTCGTCCTGGCGCAGCGCCGGATCGTTTGTGTTCGAGCTGGCGCCGAGGATGCCCGCGCGCAGCGTGCCGCCCGATTGCGGCACCTCCTGGGCGCGCGCCCCGCGGGGCAGCAGGAGCCCGCCCGCGCCCGAGGCGAGGCCGAAGGCGGCGGCGGATTGCAGGAGGCCGCGGCGGCTGATGGCGCGCGGGCGTGCCGGAACGGCACCGGGGCGTTTCTGGTCGGTCATGGTTGTCCTCGCTGTTCAACGGCCCCTCTTGAGGGGGCTCCGTCACTCTTCCAGGTCGTCTCGTCCCGCTCAGGCCAGCCTTTCGCGGAGCGTGTAGTACCACATGCCAAGGGCCAGGGCCTGGTGGGCCGCCCATTGGCCGGCCGGCAGCCGCAGCCGCCGCACCGCATCGAACACGTCGAATTCGCCCATCGTGCCGGTGATCGCCTCGGCCATGATGCCGGCGACGATATGGCTGGTCGCGATGCCGTGGCCGGAATAGCCCTCGGCGAAGAAGACATTCGGCCGGATGCGCCCCAGATGCGGGATGCGGTTGGGGATGATCCCGTCCTGCCCCGACCACTGGAACGCGATGCCGACGCCCCTGAGCCGCGGATAGGTGCGCTCGAGCGCGGGGCGCAGCTCGGCGGCGATGTCGCGGGTGGCGCGGCCCGAATAGTTGGTGCCGCCGCCGAAGATCAGCCGCCGGTCGGCGGTCAGCCGGTGGTAGTCGAGCACGAAGCGGTCGTCATAGACCGCGATGTCCCGCGGGTTGATCCTGCGCGCGACCTCCTCGGGCAAAGGCTCGGTCGCGACGATGCCGAGCGCCGCCGGGAAGAGCGCGCCGCGCATCCGCCCCTGGGCCAGCCGGTGATAGGCGTTCCCGGCCAGCAGGACGGTATCGCAGGTGACGCGCCCCGCTTCGGTCTCCAGCACCGGGCGGCGGCCATGGCGGATGCCGGTCACGCGGGTCCGCTCGAAGATCCGCACACCCAGAGAGGCCGCCGCCTGCGCCTCGCCGATGGCGAGGTTCAGCGAGTGGACATGCATGTTGCGCATGTTCAGCACGCCGCCGGTATAGAGCGGCACCTCGATCAGGCTGCGCAGCTCCTCGCCCTCGGCATAGCGGACCTCGTCCCCCATGCCCTGCGCCTCGGCGGTGCGCGCGAGCGCCCTCAGCGCCGCCTCGTGCTTCGGCGTCATCGCCGCCTGCAGATGGCCGTGCTTGAGGTCGCAGTCGATGCCGAAGCGCGCGACGCGCTCGCGGATGATCCGGTGGCCGCGCCAGCGCAGCTCCCAGATGTAGTCCGCCGCCCCCGCGCCGAGCGAGCGGCGGAATTCGCGCGCCATGGCCGCGTCGCCCGACAGCGATCCGGTGATCTGCCCGCCATTGCGCCCGGTAGCGCCCCAGCCGATGCTGTTGGCCTCCAGAAGCACGACGCGCAGCCCCCGCCCGGCCAGCTCGATGGCGGCATTGATGCCGGTGAAGCCGGCGCCGACCACCGCGACATCGGCCTCGGCGGCGCCTTCGAGCGCCGGGAACGGATCATAGCGGCGGGCCGTCGCCGCGTAGTAGGAAGAGGCATGGGCAAGCGTCATGGTCCGGTCACACCGTCCGCAGGTAGCTATGGTATTCGAGCGCGGAGATCTCGGCCTCGAACACCGCCAGCTCCTGCCGCTTGCAGGCGGTGAACATCGCAATGAACTCGGCCGGGAAGAGCGCGGCGCAGAGCGGGCTCGCCGCGAAGGCGTCGATCATCTGCCGCCAGTCGGGCGGGATCGCCGCCTGCCCGGCGTCGCCGACATTGTTGTCCTCGCGCGGCGCCGGTTCCTGCCCGGCCCCGATGCCCCGCAGCGCGGCCGCCAGCACGGCGGCGATCACCAGGTAGGGATTGGCATCCGCCCCGGCCAGCCGGTGCTCGATCCGCCGCGCGGCCGGATCGCCGCCGGGAATGCGGATCGCCGCCGTGCGGTTCTCGTAGCCCCAGGAGGCGCTGACCGGCGCGAGCGTGCCGGGCCGCAGCCGCTTTGCCGAATTGCGGTGCGGCGCGAAGACCAGCGCCGTGTCGCGCAGCGCCTCGAGCAGCCCCGCCACCGCATGGCGCATCACCGGCGTGCCCTCCGGCCCGCCATCGTCGAAGACATTGCGGCCCGCCCCGTCCAGCAGGCTGAAATGCATGTGCATCCCGTTCCCGGCATGGGCCATGTAGGGCTTGGCCATGAAGGTCGCCGCCATGCCATGGGCGCGCGCGGCATTGCGGATGATCTGCTTGAGATACACCGCGTCATCGCCCTGCCGCAGCGCGTCGGCGGAATGGACGAGGTTGAACTCGAACTGGCCGGGACCGCTTTCCGAGGTCACCGCCTCCAGCGCGATCCCGCAGGCCTCCGCGCTTTCGTAGACGGCATCGAGGAAGGGCGCGGCCTGGCCCAGCTCGTCGAGGCTGTAGATCGTGTCCCCTGCCCCGGGATGGGCCGCGGGCAGCGCGCCGACCGGCTGCGGCGCGCCCTCCGTGCCGGGGCGGACCAGGTGGAATTCCAGCTCGAGCGCCACGACCGGCGTTAGCCCGGCCGCTGCGAAGCGCGCCAGGATCCCGGCCAGCACCCGCCGCGGATCGCCGAAGAAGGGCGCCCCGCTCTCGCGGCGCATCCACATCGGCAGGAAGGCGCCGCCGCTGCCCGTCCAGTCGATCGGCAACGGCCCGCGCCCGGTCGGTTCCACCACCCCGTCGAGATCCCCCGCCTCGAAGAGCGGGCTGCCCGCGACGTCCGTTCCCCAGATGTCGACGCCGATCGAGGACATCGGCATCCGCATGCCCTTGTCGACGAGCTTTCGCGCCTGCGCCGCTGGCAGCCGCTTGCCGCGCAGCACGCCGTTCAGGTCGCAATGCGCCGCCAGAAGGAAGGGCGGGCGGGCCGGAAGAGTCTCGATCGGGTCGAAGGCGGTCATGCGGTCAAATCCAGTGGCACGGTCATGTGTTATAAAACATGGGCCTTGTGTTATATCAGTGAAACTGGTCATATAACATGACCTACCGAAAGCAGCGAAGATTGATGAAAATATGAGCGAATTTCGCCCCAATACGTCAGCAGATGTGCTGCATGCGAAACTGAGGCGGCGAATCTGGGAGGGACGCTTCCTGCCCGGGGACCGCGTCTCGATCCGGGCGCTGGCCCAGGAGGAAGGCGTCAGCGTGATTCCGGTGCGCGATGCGGTCCGGCGGCTCGTCGCCGAGGGCGCGCTCTGCTTCGCCGACAGCCGGACGATCGAGGTGCCCCGGCTGAGCCTCGCCAACCATCGCGACATCCTGTTCGCCCGCATGCAGCTGGAACCCGAGACGGCCGGCCGCGCCTTTCCGGCGCTGTCGCAGAACGACCTCGACACGCTGATCGGGCATGACATGGCGGTCAACCGCGCGATCGAGGCAGGCGATATCGACGCCTACATGGTCGCGAACTTCGACTTCCACTTCCATATCTACCGCAAGGCCGACGCGCCGGTCCTGTTCCGGCTGATCGAGATCCTCTGGCTGCAGTCGGGCCCGTCCATGCGCTACATCGCCGGACAGTACCGCGCGCAGGAGATGGCCGCCGACTTCCACAAGCAGGCGACCGATGCGCTGACCCGCCGCGACTGCGACGGCTTCGCCGCCGCGCTGCGCAGCGACATCGAGCAGGGCATGGACTTCATCCGCAACGCCGAGTCCGCCGGGCTCGGGCTCTAGCAGGCTGCTGAAAAAGGAGTCCAGGGCCTCGCCGTGGAGGAATTCGTTCCGGATCCGGTCAGGTGATTTCTTCAGGGATAGCCAAGTCCAGCCGCTTTCAGGACGATTGTTCCAGTCTTGCCCCCGAGCGCCTCGGCCAAACGGACTTTTTCAGCATCCTGCCGCCCCCGGCGCCCCGGGGCGGACCCGGCGCCCGCATCCATGCCGGCGGCCCCCGGACCCGTCACGCAAGGCGCAATCGGCCGACCGCGGCCTAGCCCTGCGGGGAATACCAGATCGGCGCGGTATAGGCGCGCTCGACGATGGTCATCCGGGTGCCCTCCAGAGGGTCGGTGCCGAAGCGCGCCGCGTCATAGGCGGTCCAGCGCGGCGTCGGGATCTCGAGCACACGGGCATAGTAGAAGGCCGCCTGCGCCGGATCGAACTCCGGATCGGTCCAGACCGCCGCCAGCTCGGGCGCGCCGATCGAGTTGCCGTAGGTCGCCGTCGCCGCATCCACGGTATCGCCCACCGGCGGGAGCCGTCCCGTTTCCGGGTCCGGCGCGCGGTCGCCGGACCAGACGACGTCGTAGACCTGCTCCTGCAGCGCGCCGCTGCCGTCCATCCAGCCCTTCACGATCTGGATCCGGTCGAGATTCCCGCCGACCGGGTCGCGCAGCGCGGCCACCAGGAAGCTCGGCGCGGACGCGCCCTCGGGCATCGCCGCAAGGTCGCCCCCCATCGGCACGCCCTTGGCATAGCCGATCGTCGCCGGGGTCCGGTCCTGCGCATCCGCCGCGGCGAACTCCCATCCGCCGAAGAAGCGCACGATCATGCGCGGTCCGGTCGTCCCGTAGGTCTCGCGCCGCTGCATCGCGTCCCAGATCGAGGCCCGGGTGTTCTCCTCGGCCCAGACCGCGGCATAGCCCGAGGCGCCGACCTCCCAGTCGAAAATCTGGACGCCGGTCGCCTTGTTGTCGACGAAGACGGCCCTGATCCGGTCCGGCCCCGGTTCCTGCGGCACGGTCTTGCCGAAGAAGTTGTCCTCGGCCATGGCCGCCAGCCCGGTATGGGCGTCCGAGCTGCCGATCATGCCGAACTTGTAGGGGTTGGTGCCCAGCCTGTCCTCCAGCAGCAGCCCGTTCTTCAGCGCCTGCCGGGCGTACTCGTATTGCAGCATGTCGTCGGCCTTGGCGACGCTGCCATCGAGGTTGCCCTTGTCCCACAGCTCGAAATCCGCGAATTCGTCATTCGGAGACAGGAACGGATGCGCCTCGCCCGTGCCCTTGGTCTGGGTCACCTCGTAGAGCGGCTCCCATTTCGCCCGCGTCCGGACGTAATCGGCATCGAGCGCCTTGCCGAAGGCCTGCTCGACCGGGAACATGATGCCGTTGCTCAGATTGCCGTTATGCGGAATGGCAAGCACGCTGCCGCTGGTCTTCTCCTCGTAATCTGCCATCCAGTCCCAGAGCTTCTCGGGATTGTCGCTGCCGAAGGGCGGATAGACCGTGAAGGGCTGGACCAGCCCGGCCCTGTCGCCGCCGTCGCGGAAGATGACATTGCGGTGCAGGTTGTTGCCGCCGGTATTCGAGGTCCATTCATAGCCGATGAAGGCCGTGAAGGTGCCCGGATCGTTGAACGCCTCGGCCGCGTCGATCGTCTCCTGCCAGGCATTCTTGTAGCCCTGGCTGCCCGGCAGGTACATCAGATCCTCCGGGAAGGCATTGTGCGAGAAGGCAACGATGATCTCCATCGCGGCGTCATTGCCCTTGCCGGACTTGATCATGTCGTACCATTTCCGCCCCGTCGGATCGGCCAGGACGCTGGACTTGCCGGCAAAGAGGTCCGGGAAGAACCCCATGTTGTCGGAATGGTCGGCCACGACCAGGAAATCGAGCGGACGCGACAGGCGCACCGGCTGCCCGGTATTCGAGGTGACCTGCTCCCCGGAGGCGAACCGGTAGGCATCGCGGGGCGTCAGGCGCGCGCCGAACGCCCCGGCATCCATCGAATAGGCCGTGTGCAGATGCGTGTCGCCGAAGAACGGGCGCGTGGGGAAATTCCGGTCGGCATAGGGCGAATAGGGCCGCGGCGCGGCGGCGACGGCAACATTCTCGCGGGTCGCCGCCCCGGCGATCCCGACATTGTCCTGCGCCGCGCCCGGGCTTCCGGTTCCCAGCACGGCTGGCAGCGCGCCTGCCAGCGCGATGAACGCGGCACGGCTCCTGGCTATCTTCGACATTTCCGACGTCCTCCCCTTGCCGGAGCTTCCGGGATGCAGGTTTGGCGCATCGCGGAAGGTTGGCCTCCGTTTGTTCTGCGGCAATGGAAGGGCCACGTGGCGAGTCCCGCAATGCGCCATGTCAACCTTCGGTTGCATTTTTCCGGAAATGTTCGCGCCTCTTTTTGCTGCGCCCCAAGCCGCGCGGAGCCCCGGACAGGCGCGCTCCGCAGAGCGAAGGGAAGACCTGCCGGCCTGCCAGGGCGCGAGCAGGGTCTCCCGTCCCGGAGGCCCGGGCCGCGACCAGGGCCCTGCGCCACCGGTCCGGAGGCGGGACCCTCCGGCGATCCTCCGCCATCCCGCGACCGGCGCCCGGCCGCATGCAGCCGTCATTGGCCAGGAGTTCGCTTGGGGCACCTCCGGCCTCTTCCAGCCGGTCCCGTCCCTGGCCCGGACGCCCTCCTTCGGAATAGTTCTGGTCCGCAGAGGGCAGCGCAACCATGCATTCTCTGCTCCGGAGCGGGCGCGGCACCGGTGCGCAATGGCCCCGGAGGCCGGGCGGATCCGGCCTCCGGGGGCTGCATCTCTCCGGACGGCGCCGGGCTCTCCCTGGTGGCGGACGGCTACATCATTCCCGGCAGCCACAGCGACAGCTGCGGGACCAGGACCAGCAGCACCAGCGTCCCGAGCATGGCGATCCAGAACGGCAGCACCCCCCGGAAGATGTCGAGCAGCTCGACATCCCGAGCCACCGATTTCACGATGAAGACGTTGATGCCCACCGGCGGCGAGATCAGGCCCATCTCCAGCGTTAGCACCACCAGAACGCCGAACCAGATCGGATCGATGCCCAGCGACAGGATCACCGGCAGGAAGATCGGCAAGGTCAGGACCAGCATCGCCAGCCCCTCGAGGAAGCAGCCGAGCACCAGGTAGATCGCCAGGATCAGGGTCAGGGTGCCATAGGTCCCGAGGTCGAGCGTGACCAAGAGGCGGCTAACCTCGGCCGGCAGGTGGCTGAGCGCCACGAACGGGTTGACCAGATGTGCCGCGATCAGGATCAGCATCACCGAGGCGGTGGTGACGATGCTGCTGCGGGCCGCCTCCCAGAAGCTGCGCAGCGTCAGCGTGCCGCCGACCGCGCCGATGACGATGACCAGCGCCGCGCCGACCCCGGCCGCCTCGGTGGGCGAGAAGACCCCCGAATAGATGCCGCCGATGGTCACCACCACCACGCCGAGGATCGGCACCGCGCCGGCGAAGGCCCGGCGCATCCCGGCAAGGCTTGTCGCCGGTCCGCGCGGTCCCTTCCCGGGCCAGATCGTGCAGAGCAGCGTCACCGTCAGCAGGAACGCCGACAGCAGCAGCAGCCCCGGCAGGATGCCCGCCATGAACAGCCGGCCGATGCTCTGCTCGGTGAGGATCGCGTAGATCACGAAGCCGGTGGAGGGCGGGATCAGGATGCCGAGCGTGCCGCCCGCGGCCACCACCCCGGTCGACAGCCGCGGGCAGTAGCCGAAGCGGTCCATCTCGGCGAGCGCGGTGCGCCCCATGGTCAGCGCCGAGGCCACCGAGGAGCCCGAGAGCGCGGCGAAGCCGCCGCAGCCGATCACCGTGGCCGAGGCGAGCCCGCCGCGGACCTGCCCGATGGTGGCATAGGCCGCGTCGTAGAGGCGGCGGCTCATGCCGGTGACGCTGGCGACGTTCCCCATCAGGATGAACAGCGGCACCACGATCAGCTCGGAATTCGAGGCCAGCGCATAGGTCTCGGAGGCCAGCAGGCCGGTGGCCGCCTGCAGGCCGTTGAGGATCCAGATACCGCAGAACCCCACCGCGAACATGGCGAAGGCCACCGGGATCCGCGCCAGCACCAGGATCAGGAGCAGCCCGAGCCCGGCGCTGCCGACGAGAACCGGGCTCATAGCACGTCCCTTTCCGGATGGTGCTCGAAGCCGCGGCTACCGAAGAGCGCCAGCGCGCGCACCAGCATTGCCAGCGCGCCAATGGCCGAGAGGCCGCTGAGCGCGTACTGGAACCAGGCCGTGGGCAGGCGCAGCAGGTTGGTCGAAAGGTTCAGCATCCGGCTCAGCCCCGCGCTCTGGGCCACGGTGACCGCGATCAGCGCGAAGATCGCCGCGCCGAGCAGGCCCGAGAATATGTCGATCCTGCGGTTCAGCCCGGCAGAGAAGGCCTTCTCGAAGATGTCGACGACGATATGGCCGTCCTCGCGGTCGCAGAGCGCCATGCCGCCGAAGACGATGATCACCATCGAGGTGGTGATCAGGTCCTGGGACCCGTAGACCGGATGCCCGAAATTGCGGCCGGCCACGTCGGCCACGATCACCGCCACGACCCACAGGAGCGCGAGCGTGCCGAGGATGGCGGACAGGCCGATGAGCCTGTCCGTCACGGAGCGCAGCAGGGCGGCCATCATTCGCCCCGCATCGCGGCCAGCGCCGCCCCGGCATTCTCCCGCGCCACATAGGCATCCGTCACCTGCGCCAACGCGTCGTCGAAGGCCCTGGCCCCGGCACCCGCGAGGTCGATCACCTCGGTGTCGTCCGAGGCCCGGGCCGCCTCCAGCGCCTTCTGCGCCGTGGCGACCCAGGCGGTTTCGGTCATCTCCGAGATCGGCGCGCCCTTGATCGCGTCGAGCGCCGCCCGGGCCTCGCCGGGCAGCTTGTCATAGGCCTTCGCGTTCATCACCGTGTAGAAGGTCAGCCGGCCGAAATTCGGCCCCGTCGTGACCGTGCCCACGACCTCGTCCAGCTTGAAGTCGGACAGCACCGAGGCGCCGCTGACCAGCCCGTCGATCAGCCCGGTCTGAAGGCCGTTATAGACCTGGGTCATCGGGATCTGCACCGGCGTCGCGCCGAGCGCCTCCATCGCCGCGGCCGAGATCGCGCCGGCCACGCGGATCTTCAGCCCCTCGAGATCCGCGGGCGCGCGGACAGTCTTGTCGCGCATCATCAGGATGTTCGGCTCCGACCCCCAGAGCGCGATCACCTCGGTCATCGGGTATTCCTGCTTCAGCTCGCCGTCGAAGGCGCGCCACAGGGCCTCGTAGCCCGGCTGGTCGAGCGGCAGCGCGCCCGGCAGTTCCAGCACGAGGCTCTTGGGAAACTGCGACGAGGTATAGCCGTGCAGCCCCCAGCCCATGTCGGCCGTGCCCTGCACCACGCGCACGAACTGGTCCGCAGGCCCGGCGCCCAGCTCGCCGCCATGGAAGCCGCGCAGCGTCACCGCGCCGCCGGTGCCCTCGTCGAGCGCCCGGGCCAGGGGCTCGATCTGGGCGGCCGTGATGGTGTGCATGGGCGGGGCCCAGTTGGCGTATTTCAGCTCTTCGGCGCCGGCCGTGCCGGCGAGGATCGCGGAAAGGCCCGCCGCATGGGCGATGGTCGTGATGTTCATGGTTTCC
This sequence comes from Poseidonocella sp. HB161398, assembly GCF_005870025.1. GTDB lineage: Bacteria > Pseudomonadota > Alphaproteobacteria > Rhodobacterales > Rhodobacteraceae > Mangrovicoccus. The sequence goes on along the minus strand of NZ_VATA01000005.1, from coordinate 156,621 downwards.
TCCCTTGGTCGTCTGTGAAACCGGCCGCCCGGCCTGTTCTCCGGGGCCGGCCGCTTGGTCCGCTCAGGCGGCGGCAACGTCCCTGAGCACGTCGAGCGTCGCGGGCGCCTCCGCCGCGAGCAGCTTGCGCGCCTTCATGTGGATGGCCGGGCGGCCGACGGTTTCCACCGCCGCCAGGCCCTGCGCGTCGAACCGGGCCACCACGCCGTCGGCGACGGCTTCCTCCCTGGCCTCCGGTCCGGCGAGCCCTGCGATCTGCAGTTTCAGATCCCCCTGGTCCGACCAGAACCAGGGCAGCGCCGCATAGGGCTCCGCGGCGCCTTTCGCCAGCCGGAGCGCGATAAGCCGGGCATGGTCGGTCGCGGCCTGGACGCTTTCCAGCCGCACCATCCGGCCGCTGCGCGGATCCGGGAAGCACGCGCAGTCGCCGAGGGCCGAGATCTGCGGGTCCGAGGTCAGAAGCTGCGCGTCGACCCGGATGCCGTTGCCGGTCTCGAGCCCGGCGGCCCCGGCCAGCTCGGCATTCGGACGCACGCCCGCCGCGAGCAGGACGAACCCCGCATCGATGCGCCGCCCGTCCGCCAGGCTGACGCCGCCGGCATCGACAGAGGCCGCTGCGGTCCCCAGATGCAGCCCGGTTCCGGCGGCCCGGTGCCAGCGCGCGAAGCGCTCGGCGGTCAGCGCCGACACCGCGCGCGCCATCAGCCGCGGCGCCGCCTCGATCACCTCGACCGCATGGCCGAGCTTCCGCGCTACCGCGGCGAATTCCAGCCCGATGAAGCCGCCGCCGATCACGGCGATCCGCTGCGGCGTGGCCAGCCGGGCGCGCAGGCGGTCCGCATCCGCGAGGGTGCGCAGCCCGCAGGCATGCTCCAGCCCATCGACCGGCGGCCGCAGGTTCCGCGTGCCGGTGGCCAGGATCAGATGGCCGTAGCCCAGCCGCTTCGGCGCATCGGGGCCCGCAAGGCGGAGCTCGCCGGCATTGCGGTCGATCTCCTCCACCACGGTCCCGGGCAGGTAGGCGATGTCCTTCGACGCGAAGAAGCTCGCGGGCCGCAGGACCAGCGCCTCCGCCTTGCCGGCGGGGAGGTAGGCCTTGGACAGGGGCGGCCGCTGATAGGGCAGCCCCGGCTCCGCGCCGACCAGGGTGATGGCGCCGCCGAACCCGGCCTGCCGCAGGCTGATCGCGGCCTGCAGGCCGCCCTGCCCGGCCCCGGCGATGACGACGCGGTCCGCGGTCACAGCTGTTCCTCGGGAAGATGCACCACCAGCCCGTCGAGCTCCGGCGCCAGCTTGATCTGGCAGGACAGCCGCGACCGGCCGGTCACTTCGGATGCCGCGCCTTCCAGCATGTCCTCCTCGCCCTCTGCCCGGGCGCCTGCGCCGACCTCCCAGGCCTCGTCGACATAGCAGTGGCAGGTGGCGCACATCATCGCGCCGCCGCATTCGCCGATGATCCCCTCCACGTCGTTGGACAGGGCCGCCTGCATCACGCTCTCGCCGGGCTCGGCCTCGACCGTCACGCGCGCGCCGTCATGGGCGACATAGGTCACCTTCACCATCGTTCTCCTCCTCCTTGTGCTTGGATGCGCCCCCGCGGGCCGCTCAGTTCAGCGCGACCGGCAGGTTGACCGGGCCGCGGAAGCCGAAGCCCCGCCATTGGACGTCCTCGCGCGTCGCCAGCCGCATGTCCGGGAACCGGTCGAAGAGCATCGGCAGGATGATTTTGCCCACGGTCCGCCGCGCCACATGGGCGCCGGCGCAGTGATGCGGCCCGTTGCCGAAGGCCTGGTGCGGGTTCTTCTTGCGGAAGACGAAGAACTCCTCGCCGTTCTCGTAGAGCTCCTCGTCGCGGCAGGCCGAGGCCTGGACGGTCATCACCGTGTCGCCCGCGGGGATTTCGCAGCCGCCCAGCTCGGTGTCCCGGGTCACCAGCCGCGAGCTGACCTGGATCGGCGCGACCCAGCGGATCGCCTCCTCGAAGGCCTTGCCCCAGGCATCCTGCGCCTTCACCTCGGCGAGCTGGCCGGGATTGTCCAGAAGGCCGAACAGCGCCGTGGCCAGCGCGTCGCGGGGCTCGTTGATGCCGCCGCCGATGGCGATCTTGATAGTCGCGGCGATCTGGCTCGGCGGCACGGGGTTCTCTGCCGTCAGCATCACCGAATAGGCCGATCCGTCCGGCTCTGCGATCCGCAGCGGCCGCAGCCGCTCCAGCAGGGCGTCCATCTCGTCATTGGCCCGGTCCGAGGCCGCGAAGGGCTCCGGCGCCCAGCCGAAATTCCCGGCGCCGTCGATCAGCGCCTGCGACCAGCGCTGCATCTCGTCGTCGGTGGCCTCGGGGATGCCGAGGATATGGGCGAGGATCCGCGCCGCCAGCGGGCCGCAGAGCGCCTTGAACAGATCGACCGTCCCGCCCCTCGGCAGCCGCGAGATGTACTCCTCCGCCAGCTTTTCGTAGAGCGGGCCCCAGTCGGCCTGGATGCGCTTGGGCGTCAGCGCCGGCGCGATGGCGGTGCGCTCCGCCATGTGCTCCGCCCCGTCCTTGCGCATCAGCGTATGGGCGCGGAAGGCGGGCCGCATCGGCGTGGCGGGGTCGTTGCTGCTGAAAAGCTCCGGATCGTCCTTGACCGCCTTGGTCAGCGACGCCTTGGTCAGCAGCGTCCGGCCCACCGCCGCGACCCGCAGCACCGGGCTTTCGGACCGCAACCTGCGGTAGATCGGATACGGATCGGCTGTCAGCTGGGCAAGCGTAATGGTCTCGTCCCGTGGCGCGAGTGCCATGTATTTCCTCCCTAATTCTCCCTGCAGTGGTGCTACCGGACCGGCTATTGCCAATCAATGCGATGGATTTATTATATTGCATCAATGAATTTGATGGGGTCACGATGGCAGAGGGGAAATGGGATCCCGCGTCGATTGATTTCGCGGCGCTGAATACGTTGCGGGTCGTGCACCGGCTCGGCTCCTTCACGCGGGCGGCGGAACATCTCGACGTCAACCAGTCGGCGGTCAGCTACACGATCGGCAAGCTGCGCGCGTGCTTCCATGATCCGCTCTTCGTGCCCGAGGGCGGACGGCAGGTGGCGACGCTGCGCTGCGAGCAGCTGCTCCTGCGCGCGGCCGAAATGCTCGACATCATCGACGGCTTGGCCCAGCCCGAGACCTTCGTCCCCGGGCAGTCGACCCGGACCGTGACCATCGCCTGCAACTACTACGAACGCATCCTGCTGATCCCGCGCGTGGTCGCGGCGCTGCGGGCCGAGGCGCCGAACATGTCGCTGCGGGTCACCAGCGCGCTCGGCGACGGGCATGTCCGGCTGCTGGAGCGCGAGGCCGACGTGCTGCTCGGACCGTTCGAGCGCCGCGAATCCGGGTTCCACGCCCGCAGGCTGTTTTCCGAGGAATACATCTGCCTGACGGATCCCGGCCATCCGGCGGCGGGCAGGAATCTGGGCATCGAGGAATACCTGTCGCTGAAGCATCTTCTGATCGACTACGGCGGCACCTGGAAATCCGCCTATCTCCAGGAACTCGAGGCGGCCGGGCACGTGCTGGCCCCCACCCTGACCGTGCCGAGCCCTGCCGCCCTCTCGGAACTTCTGGCCGGCTCGAACCTCGTGGCCACCATCCCGCGCCGGCTGGCGGACCGGATATCGGACGGGCTGGTGATCGGGCAGTGCCCGTTCCGCGGCGCGTTCAGCCTGTCTCTGGTCTGGACGCAGCGGACCAACAGCTCGGCCATGCACCGCTGGCTGAGGGACGTCATCCTGCGGGCATGCCGGGACTGACCCGCCGCGACGCCGCCGATGGCGCAGGGACCGCTTCCCGGCGGAGGCCACGCTCCCCGGAGCCGCCGCCCGGCGCGCCCGGCCGCATGTTCCGGCAAGCGGAAGCCGGGGATGCGGACGCTCCGGCCATTCGCGGGAACGCCGCCCGCAGGCAGGCCCCGCTCGATGGCGGCGGCAGCCTGGCGACGCCCTCCCGAACCGCCTGCGCAGGACCGCCGCGCCCCTGTCCACGGCCTTCGCGGCGATTGATCCCCCGGCTCAGGCGCTTGGCGCCCGCATCCCGGAACTATCCTTCGCCTGCCTGCCGTCGAAGGTCGGCGGATCGCGCCCGAGCGCGGCAAGCTCCGGCATGCGTGCCTGCCGGGCCGGATTGCCGCGATGCCGCCGGGGCCGGGTCAACGGTCGGGGCCTGTCGAAGCGCGCCCTGCCCTAGCGCATCGGCGGAGGGTTCTCGGGCACCACCGCCCTGGCGATCAGGCGCAGCGCATGATCCGCGGCATTGGGCAGCGCGCCGGACCAGTCCTCGAAGGAGGCGCGGGTGTAGGTCACCGCCACGGCGATGGTGACGCGGCCATTCCCGGCGCGCTCCCCGGGCAGCGTGGCGACGGCAGAGGCGTAGCCGGAGAAGGAGGGCGTCTGGAACACCCAGTCCCCCTGCAGTATCGCCCCGAGACCGTAATTGAACGCCTCGGTCAGGGCATGGCAGTTCGGGCAGCCGGGCAGCGGCGATCCGAAGCCGATCAGCAGCGGGTCGATCATCTGCGCCCGCGAGGCGGAAGAGAGGAAGCCGTCGACGCCCACGATCCTGTCGAAGCTGCCCGCCATGTCGGAGATCGTGGTCACCTGGATGGCCCCGGCCGGCAGGGTCCAGGACGGGTTCCAGTAGGTGGCATCCTCCCAGACGCCGCGCTCGGCGGTGAAGGCCTGGATCACCGGGGCGGGGATTTCGGCGGTGTCGAACCCGTAGGTCCCGGCCAGCCCGAGCGGATCGAGGACATAGGCCTGCATCAGGTCGTGCATGGAGCGGCCCGTGGCGGCCTCGAGCACCTGGCCCAGGATGACGTAGCCGCTATGGGAGTAGTCCCAGTTCGTGCCCGGCGCAAACAGCCGCGGCGCGGACAGGCTGATCGCGATCAGCTCCCGCGGGCTCCAGGCGGCAAAGGGGTCGTCGGCACTCGGCTTCAGGAAGCGCTCTTCATTGGCGACATGGTCCGGGTAGCCCGCGGTCATGTTGGCCAGCATCCGGATCGTCGCCTGATCCGCGCCGGGCAGCTCCGGCAGCCAGCGGGCGATCGGGGCGTCGAGATCGATCTGCCCCTCTTCGGCAAGGCGCAGGGCCAGCGCCGCGACATAGGCCAGGGCCACGGCCCCGTTGCGGAAATGGCCGTCGACCGTTGCGGGCACGCCGGCCATCGCTTCGCCCATGGCCTCGGTCATCACCGGCACGCCGTCGATGCGGAGCTCGTAGACCATGGAATTGAGCGCCCGGGCGTCGAACTGGCCGCGCGCGATCTCGCGGACCGCATCGAGACCGGCGGGCGACAGCTCCCGGGCCTGTGCCGTCGCGGCCCATGGCAGCAGGACGGACAGAAGGATCGCTCGGGTCAGCTGCATGGGGGACTCTCTCCGGTCGGGATGCAGGCGCATGACAGCATCCGGAACGGCCGTGCACAAGCCTGGCGCTGTGCGAAAAAGTGCCGTTGCGCAAATCACCTGGCGACCGCAGGTCGCCTGCGCGCGCGGCTCCGAGCGATGCCGGGACCGGGACCGCACGCCGATCCGGACCTCGCCGACTTGGCGTTCCGCGCCCCGTCGCGACTCCGGCTGTCGGCCGGGCAACGTCTCGCTGGTCATTCCGTCGCCGGGGAAAAGGCCCCCGGAACTTCTCCCGCTCCGGCTCACATGCGGACCCCCGCCGCGGCGGCGGCCTCCGGCGCTGTTCCGCCAGAGCGCCCGGCCGAGTTGCGTGCAAATCCGCAGGAGGTCGCTCCGGGCCCGCCGGCGGTGTCCGGTTTCCCTGGCCTGGAATTGCGGCGCGCCGGCGCGCGCGCCTCTGCCCCGCGGGCGTCGCTGCAGGCGCGGGCCTCGCGGCCCCATCGGCTGCGACCGTCGAGCTGTGCTCATCCGGATCGATCCGCGAGCCTTGTTCGCCGGTGTTCCGGCGCGGCTGCCGGGTATCATGGTCTCGCGCGGGCCCGAGCTTCCGCCCTGGACCAGGAGCCCGCGAACCGACGCGCCACGCAAAGCTGAATGACCGCCGCCCATGCCGGATGCTCGGCCCTTCGCGCAATCTGCCCGGGAGCCACGGCATGAGGGAGCGCGCGGGGAACGGCGCAGGCCCGCGCCCCCGGCCTGCGCGCCGGGACAGCCGCGTTTCCGCGCGTGGCGAAATCGTCCTGCCGGGTCGAGAGCTGACCGGTCGCGCCATGGTCGCGGCCGGAGGTCACGAGCGGGAGTTGGGGGCCGTCGGAGGCCGGGACCTTCCGCGCCATGGGCGCGTCGGTCACGCAGGCCATCGCTCGGACATGGCGCGTGCCATTGACGGGACGGGCGATCTTCCTGACGGCGTTGTCCGCCTGCGCCGCGGCCCCCCTGCCCTGGGTCCAGCCACCGGCAGGGACCGGGGTGGCGGCACCGGGGGCCGTCTTGGGGTCCCGGCGACCATCGCGACCGGCGGGCAGGACCCGCGGCCGAGCTCTTCCAGCCCGGTCCGCGAGAGCATGGCGGGCAAGGCAGTCCGCGCCGGGAGCGGCGGAGCTGCCCGCGATTGCGGCCAGCCAGACGGGCGGGATCCGGTCGAGCATCGTCTTCGCCCTCCGCGATCCATCCCGGAGCGCCCCCGGTTCCCGGCAATCGGCGGGCGGTGCGGCCGGGCTGCGAGGCATGACCGCCATCCCGCTTCCGGAAACGCAACCCTGAGTTGACCGCGATCAAGGCGGGCGGTACCGAAAGATGGCGCCATTCATGCCAGGCGGACCGGCGGCGCGCGGGACCATGCCGCGCCGGGGGCCGCAGCCGGACGGGACAGCCGGACGGGCCGCGCAGAGCACCGGCCGCGGACGGAAGACCGGACTTCCCTGCATCGCGGGTCGGCGATGCGCCACATCGCAACCGGGGAGCGCCAGAGCCGCCTGTCGCGCCCCCCGTGCCGGAGGGCCAAGGCCATGATCTTCTGGATTTACGGGCTCCCGCTCTGGGTCTTCGCCCTGTCCATCCTGTCCATCCTGCTGGCCGCCATGGCGCTCGGCGCCTGGAACGGACGGCGTGTCGCGCGCCGCGCCGGGCGGCAAGCGGCCGGCGCCAGGCCCGCCAAGGGCGATCTGGAGGTCGGGGCGCTGCTCGCGCTGCTGGGCCTCGTGCTGGCCTTCACCTATTCCTTCTGCCTGACCCGGATCGACGCGCGGAAGGCGGCGCTGGTCCACGAGGCCAACGTCATCGGCACCGCGTTCCTGCGGGCCGACCTCCTGCCCGAGCCCGGCCGCAGCGACCTGAAGGACCGGCTGCTGGCCTATGCCCGGACCCGGGTGATGTCGGACGCGGCGCGCAACGACATGGACCTCGCCCTGGAGGAAATCGCGGCCTCGCTGGCCGAACAGGCCAGGCTCTGGCCCGCCACGCTGCAGGCGGTGTCCGGCGAGGTTCCGGGACATGTGCAGATGCTGGTGGTGCAGGCCATGAACGACGTCATCGACGCCCATGCCCTGCGGATGGCCGCGGGCTTCGACCGCATGTCGCCCGTCGCGCTGGCCTTCACGGTCTTGCTGGCCGCCCTGGGCATCGGCCTCGCCTCGCAGAACGAGGCGGCGGCCGGGTCGCTCCGGCCCGGCCGGATGAGCGTCTTCGCAGCGGTGCTGGCGGGGCTGATCGTCCTGATCGCCGATTTCGACAATTCGTCCCGCGGCCTGATCCAGCTGCGCCAGGACAGCCTTTCCGACCTGATCGCGGAGATGGAGACCTCTCCGGGGCCGTGACCCGGACGGCGCGGGCCACGGCCCCGGAGTTCCATGATCCACGTCAATGACATGATATTCATATCTCAATATACGTTTGCACCAATGTAGCCTTGTGATCTCGGTTCCCGTTTTCCGTACAGCATCGTGGCAGCGCCGGGCCCGACCTCCGGCCGGGCCGCGGCCTTCGGGCCGGGGCCGGGCGGCCGCATCGGTCGGCGGCGCTTCCCCGGAGCGGATCCGGCGCAGGTCCCGTTCCCCGCCCCCGAACGCGGCGGAACAGGCAGGTCCTCCGGCGATCCCCTCCGCAAAAAAAGAGGAGACGCAACATGACTGCCCTCGGGAAAGGCCTGTGCTCCGCCTGCGCGGCACTGCTCGTCCAGCTGCCGGGCGCCATGCCCGCGGCCGGAGACTGGGAATTCACCGTCACGCCCTATGTCTGGATGTCCGGGATCGACGGCGATCTCGGAACCATACCGGGCTTTCCGGCCCAGCCCGTGGACCTGTCCTTCGGCGACATCTGGGAGGATCTGGATTACGGCCTGTTCCTCTTCGCCAGCGCGCGCAACGGGCCCTGGGTCTTCTATCTCGACAGCTCGGCCGTGAAGACGACCTCGAAGGAGACCGTCAACGGCCCGACCGTGCAGAGCGTCGAGATCGAGAGCCGCACCGCCAACCTGGCCCTGGCGGCCGGCCGGACGGTCGCCGCGGCGCCGGGCTACAATCTCGATGTCTATGGCGGCTTCCGCTACTGGAGCCTCGAGAACGACTACAAGGTCCGAACTGCGGCAGCCACCTACCGCAAGGACACCGATGACGACTGGACCGACCTGATCATCGGGATCGCCGGGCGCTATGCGCTGGGGGGGAAATGGACGGCCTTCGGCTCCGCCGATATCGGCGGCTTCGGCGCGGGGGCCGATCTGGAATGGACGGTGACCGCCGGGGTGAACTGGGCCTTCAGCGAGCTGGCCGCGCTCTCGGCCGGCTGGCGCCATCTCTACATCGACTACGAGGAAGGCGGCACGGTCTACGACGTCACCCAGTCCGGGCCGATCCTCGGCCTGACCTTCAAGTTCTAGAACCGCGGCGCCTGCGGAGGGGGGAACCATGACGACCTTCAGGACATTCGCGGCCGGGGCCTGCGCGGCCTCGGCATTGCTGGCGGGACCGCCCGCGGCCGCCCAGGAGCTGGTGGGGATGGCGCCGGAACCGGACGTGCAGTACTCGCCCTACCTGCAGCGGGACTATCCCGACCAGGTGCTGTTCGGCGACACCCATCTGCACACCGCCTATTCCGCGGATGCCGGGCTGGTGGGCGCCACCACCACGCCCGACGACGCCTACCGCTTCGCCAAGGGCGAGACGGTGCTCTCCTCGAACGGCATCCCGGCCCGGCTGGCGCGGCCGCTGGATTTCCTGGTGGTGGCCGATCATGCGGAGAATCTCGGGCTCTACATCGCGCTCGACGAGGCCGGCACGCTGCTGCAGGGCAATGCCTGGGCCGAGGGGCTGAGCCGGGTCTTCGCGCCGCGCGACGGCAAGGCGATGGCCGAGGCCTATCTCTACTGGGCCGCGGCCTTCGTCAGCGAGGACAGGGCGGGCGATCCGCTGAAGGACACCCCCCTGGCCACCACGATGTGGCAGCGGATGACCGATGCGGCCGAGCGCCACAATGCGCCGGGCAGCTTCACCGCGCTGATCGGCTATGAATGGACGTCCGGACCCTCGGGAAACAACCTGCACCGCAATGTCATCTTCCGGGACGGCAAGGCCGAGGCGGACCGCGTCGTTCCCTTCTCCGCCTATGACAGCGAGGATCCGGAGGATCTCTGGGCCTGGATGGAGGGCTACGAGGAGGCGACCGGCGGGCGGCTGCTGGCGATCCCGCATAACGGCAACCTCTCGAACGGGCTGATGTTCGACGACGTGACCCTGACCGGGCGGGCGCCGATCGACGCGGATTACGCCGAGCGGCGGATGCGCTGGGAACCGGTCTACGAGGTCACCCAGATCAAGGGCGACGGCGAGGCGCATCCCTCCCTGTCGCCGGAGGATCCCTTCGCCGATTACGGCACCTGGGACCGGGGCAGCTTCGGGCTGGAGCCGAAGGCGCCGGAGATGCTGCCGCGCGAATATGCCCGCGAGGCGCTGAAGCGCGGGCTGGCCTACGAGGCGGCACTGGGGGCGAACCCGTTCAAGTTCGGCATGATCGGCTCGACCGACTCCCATACCGGGCTCTCGACCGCGGAGGAGTCGAATTTCTTCGGCAAGGCGCCGATGGTGGAGCCGACCGCCGATCCGGTGCGCTTCGAGGAGGCGATCACCGGCCGGATGACGCCGGACGACCCCTCTGACGACCAGGTGCACGGCATGGGGCTCGCCTCCGGCATGACCGCCGTCTGGGCGCGGGAGAACAGCCGGGCGGCGATCTGGGACGCGCTGAAGCGCAAGGAGGTCTATGCCACGACCGGTCCGCGCATCCGCATCCGGGTCTTTGCCGGGACGGAGTTCGAACCGGCGGATCTCGACCGCTCGGATTTCGCGGCCCATGGCTATGCCGCCGGCGTGCCGATGGGCGGCGACCTCCATGGCGGGTCCGAAGCCGGTCCGCCGCAGCTGCTGGTCAAGGTGCTGCGCGATCCGGACGGCGCCAATCTCGACCGGGTGCAGGTGGTCAAGGGCTGGCTGGACGCCACCGGCGCCCTGCATGAAAGCATCCATGACATCGCCTGTTCGGATGCCCGCGCGATCGAGGGCGGCGCCTGCGCGGGCGGCGTCGGCAGCACGGTCGACATCGCCGCCGCGACCTATTCCAACAGCATCGGCGCGCCCTTCCTTCAGGCGTTCTGGGAGGATCCGGCCTTCGATCCGGCGCAGCGCGCCTTCTACTACGTCCGGGTGCTGGAGATCCCGACGCCGCGCTGGACAACCCATGACGCGGCCTTCTTCGGCGTGCCGCTGCCGGATTACGTGCCGCCGGAGCAGCAGGAGCGCGCCTATACCTCGCCGATCTGGTACATGCCGGGCTGAGGCACCGCCGCGCGCAGGGGCACCCTGCGGGTGTCCCGGACCGCTTGCGGCGGAGGCCGGAGACTCTGAGGAGGACGACCATGAAGACCGATCATGCCGCGATGCTTTTCCTGGCGCTGTCGCTGGCCCTGCCGGCGGCGGCGGACAGCAAGAAGCCGGACAAGGTGCAGACCCTGCCGCCGGGCGCGTCCGCGGGGACGCCGCCGGGACTGGCCAAGAAGCCCGCGGGGCTGCCGCCGGGCCAGCTCAAGAAGATCTACCGCCGCGGCGAGGTCCTTCCCGGGGGCCTGGTCTGGATCACCGATTACGGCAAGTGGCGCCTTCCGCCGCTGGCACCGGGAGAGGGCTATGCCCGCTATGACGGCGAGGTCTACAGGGTGGCCCGCGACACGGCGGTCGTGCTGGAGGCCATCGGCATCGTCACCGACCTCATGCGCTAGCCGGACCCGCGCCGGCCTCCGGCACGGGCGCCCGGGCCGCGGATGCCGGAGAGTTCCCGGGCGCTGCGGCCCTGCCGGGACGGCATGGGCATCCTGCCGGAGCGGGCGGAGCCCGGCCCCCCGGAGAATGGTCGCCGTGCCGCGAGGCGGAAACCGCGGCCGGTCATCGCTGTCCCGCGCCCGCGGCGCCAAGAGGCTGCATGGCGGCAGCTGCCCTCCAGAGCGCCGGGCCCTCCGGAACCGCCGGAGATGGCCGTGACGCCGCGATGCTTCCGGCAATGCGGGGAAGGCCGCGCCAGACATGTTTCGCCTGGCCGGATGCTGCAAGATGTGCTCGGCCAAGGAGCTGTCCGAAAGCCCGGGGAAATGGTCCTGAAGGCGGCGGGACCTGCTCAAATCCGGGGGCAGTCCCGGCCAAACCCGGACCCCGTTCCTCCGTGACGACGGACACGAATCCACTATTGGCCCCCTGCCGGACTGCGGAGCGGCAGCAGGCGGCTCGATCCGGACATGCCCGGCGACTGCATCGGCAAGGACCATCCCGTCCGGGTGGCCGGTGCCATCGCGGGGTCGGGGCCGCGCCCGAAGACACCGGCCGCACGAGACCGCCCGGCCCCGTGCCGCGGAGCTGCCCTGAAGGCTGCCTCCACCGCATCCGGCCTTCGCGGAGGCTCGACCCGGGATGCGGCCGCAAGCGGGGGCCGGTCAGGCCGCCCGACGCCAGGACCATCGCGGTTTTCCACACGTCCAGCGGCAAGGCGAGCTGCGAGCTGCGCCGACAATTCGTCCCGCCGCGACAGGAGCACCGCCATGGCTGCATGGCCATTGCCGTCCCGGGGCGAGCTCGCTCGTGCCGCCGGAGCCCGGGTCCGGCCGCCCGCACCGGCGCAGCCCGCCGTTCTCTGCCGATCCGGCGAACGACGGGACGAGGCCCCTCCGGCAGGCAGCGGCACGGCTGTCTTCCGGGCAGCGCAGCCTCGCGCAGCCTTCTTGCCTTGATCGCCATGGGCGGCCAAAGGTCCGGGACGGGCCCGCACTGCCGGCCTGCCCGCAACCCGGGGCGCGGGCTCTGCCGGCCGCGGAATGTCCATGAGGCCTCGCTCCGGAGCGGCAGGCATGGCCGGCCCGGGCAGCGCCGCCCATCCCTGCCCCGGCGCCGTGGCGCGCGGGACGGCATTCCTGCCGCCGGGGCAGAAAGTGACGCAGCAGGAAGTTGTTGCTTTATAGATTAATATTAAATTAACTATTTTACAAATCATCCAACCTTGCCTTGAATTTCCATATTCCATTCAGTCTGAAAGACTTACACTCTTCATGTCTCAATTCCCGCTGATTGCGCCTCTCGCCGTCCTGTCCACTCTCGCCGGCACCGCAGCCGCAGATGTCTACCAGGCGCCTGCCGACTATACCGATGCAAACAAGACGTTCAGCCGCTCCGTCACGTCCTCGGCGTCGATGGGGATCTGGAGCGCGCTCTACCAGAATGTCGAGGGCTGGAACGCGCGCAGCCTGACGCTTTCGACCTCCAGCGCCGCGCTCTCGGCGGGGGACGGGCTGGCGTTGACGGTCACCGACGATTTCGGGTTCAGCGCGCTGGGGCTCTACAACCACCAGGACCGCTACGGCGAAGTTCAAATGGAGGGGGTGACGGCGGAGCTGAGCGATACCGATGTCACGCTGTCCGTCGGGGCGTCCCAGGTCGATGCCGGTCTGTTCGGCGTCTATGTCGAAAGCCGTGCCCTGCATGGCATCACCCCGAGCGAGCAAAACGCCAACGGCAATGCAAGCCAGGCCGGGGCGCAGGACATCACGCTGACCCGGGCCAATGTGAGCGTCACGGCGGCCGCGGGGGCAAGCCATTCCGGCGGCGGCGGCGCGCTGGTGCTGAACCAGCGCGAAGAGCCCGGCGGCGACGGCCAGGAGGATTATCCCAGCGGCAATGGCAGCGGCGCGCAGGACGTCAATCTCGGGATCGAGGACAGCACGATTGCGGCCGATGCCGAAGCCACGGCCGGGATCCTGGTCCGCCAGAAGGGCGGCGCGGGCGGCAACGGCAAGGAGGGCGAAAGCAGGGTCGCCGGCGGCAGCGGCGGCTCGATGGGCAAGGTCGCCCTGAGATTCACCCAGGGCGACGGCGGCCCGGGCAGCACGGTCTCCACCACCGGCGGCAGCGCGCCGGGCATCTCCGTGACGTCCCAGGCGGGAACCGGCGGGAACGGCGCCTATGACGGCGGCGCCTTCAGCATCAGCCCCGATGCCGGCGCCGGCGGCACCGGCGGCACCGGCGGGAACCTGAACCTGCAGAATTCGGGCGCGCTGTCGGTCACCACCCAGGGCGACAGCTCGGTCGGGATGTCGCTGGTCTCCACCGGCGGCACCGGCGGCGATGGCGGCGATGTCGACGACCTCTCCTCAGGGCATCCCGGCGCGGCCGGGGCCGGCGGCAATGGCGGCTCGGTCAGCTTCACCCTGCTGGCGGGGCTGGATGTCGGCACCCAGGGGGAAGAGTCGCACGGGATCGTCGCCAGAACGACCGGCGGCCAAGGCGGCGGCGGTGGCGGCGAGCAGACCGACATCTCGGATGCCGAGACGCCGGATGGCGGCAAGGGCGGCACGGGCGGCAACATCTCGATCGACACGCGCACCGGCACCCGGATCGCGACCGTGGGCGCCAGCGCCGACGGCATCCTGGCGCAGAGCATCGGCGGGACCGGCGGCGACTCGAGCTTCGCCAGCGGCGGCCTCGGCGAGGCGCATGCCGGGGCGGGCGGGGAAGGCGGCGCAAGCGGCACGATCACGGTCTACACCACTGGCGAGGTGACGACCTCGGGGCTGGAATCCCGCGGCGTCCTGGCCCAGGGCATCGGCGGATTGGGCGGCAACGGCGCCGACGCCTCGGGGCTGATCACCTCCGAGGGCGGCACCGGCGCCAAGGGCGGCGGCGTCGGGGCGATCAACGTCACCCAGAATGCCGCCGGGCGGATCACCACCACCGGCGAGAATTCCCAGGGCATCCTGGCGCAGTCCATCGCAGGCGGCGGCGGGGCCGGCGGGCGCGGCGACTATGCGCTCTTCGGCTCCAGCGGCGGCGACGGCGTGCCGGCCACCGATGCGGGCCGGGTCGACGTCTACAACTTCGGCAGCATCGTCACCGAGGGCGAGTCCTCCTTCGCAATCGTCGCCCAGTCGGTCGGCGGCGGCGGCGGGATCGGCGGCACCGGCAGCGGCGTCTTCGCCTCCGACGGCGGCGATGGCGGGGCCGGCGGCGGCGGCGGCCACGTGACCGCCGAACTGAACGGCAGCTATGACGCCGGTGCCAAGGTGCAGACCTCCGGGAAGCTGGCGCACGGGCTGGTGCTGCAATCGGTCGGCGGCGGCGGCGGTGCGGGCGGCAATTCCCAGGATGGCGGGGTCGGCGAAGCGCTGGCCATCGGCGGCGATGGCGGCGACGGCGGCGCGGGCGGACGCGCCACGGCGATGCTGACCGCGATCGGCGTGACGACCTCGGGCGGGGGCGCGAACGGCGTGGTCGTCCAGTCGGTCGGCGGCGGCGGCGGGGTCGGCGGCGCGGCGATCGCGACCTCCGGCGGCGTGGCCTTCTCCGAGGCGGCGGCCATCGGCGGCTCGGGCGGCAATGGCGGCGCGGGCCACACGGCCGAAGTGACCCTCGACGGCGGCAGCCGCGTGGCCACGACCGGCAGCAGCGCCGAGGACATCGACAGCCACGGCCTGCTGGTGCAGTCGATCGGCGGCGGCGGCGGCTCGGGCGGCGGCGCCTCGGCCTTCGCCCTGGCCGCGTCCATCCCCTTCGGCTCGGAAGCCGGGGCGCAGAGCACGCCGACCTTCACCATCGATGCCGCGATCGGCGGCTCGGGCGGCAATGGCGGCGCCGCGCTCGCCTCGGATGACTCCAGCGACAGCGCCAGCGCCACGGTCAAGGGCGGCAGCTCGGTCGAGACCGAGGGCGCCGGCAGCCAGGCGGTCCTGATCCAGTCGATCGGCGGCGGCGGCGGCAATGGCGGCGATTCCTCCGCGGCCTATGCCTCGGTCGGCTTCGGCGCCAAGCGCATTCCCGGCACGCCCGCGCCCAACAACATGAACTTCTCGCTCGCGGTCGGCGGCAATTGCAGCAGTGCCAGCGGCGACGAGACCTGCGGCGGCGGCGCGGGCGGCAGCGCCGCCTTCTCGCTGGGCGACGCGGACACCGCAACCAGCCGGATCTCCACCCTGGGCAACCTGGCCAATGCGGTCGTCGTGCAGTCGATCGGCGGCGGCGGCGGCAATGCCGGGGTCGGCTCGACCTCCTCGAGCACCTATTTCAGCGGCGCCAAGACCCAGATGCAGATGACGCTGGGCAGCCAGGGCGGCACTGGCGGCACCGGCCAGGCGGCACGCGCCACGACCCAGGCCAACGGGCTGATCGAGACGGCAGGGGCCAATTCCCGCGGCCTCGTCGTCCAGTCGATCGGCGGCGGCGGCGGCATCGCCTCGGGCAGCGGCGTGACGCTGATCGGCGGGCTCGACAAGAAGATCAACACGCCGGTCACCGAGGACCGTTCGATCGACAATTCGATCAAGAGCGATCTCAGCCTGAAGGTCGGCGCCATCGGCGGGACCGGCGGCAATGCGGGCACGGTGACGGTCGATCACGCCGGCACCATCGTCACCGCGGGGGCCGGATCGACCGGCATCCTCGCCCAGTCGATCGGCGGCGGCGGCGGCATTGGCGGCGCGGCGGGCGCGTCCGATGCCCCCTCCGACGAGGAGGCCGAGGACTTCCTCGACATCTTCAACGAGATCTACGACCAGACCGTGGCCGGGTCGTCCAGCGCGCTGGTCCTGGCCGAGACCGATGGCGGCTCGACGGCCACCAAGGGCGGCAACCTGCAGATCGGCGCGACGCTGATGGTCGGCGGCACCGGCGGCTCGGGCGGCACCGGCGGAACGGTCGATGTCACCCAGCAGGGCACCATCGTCACCCAGGGCGACCTGGCCTACGGGCTGAAGGCCCAGTCGATCGGCGGCGGCGGCGGCACCGGCGGGACCGCCGTGGCCGAGGCCGATCCCAACACGCTGCGCTCGTTCTTCAAGAGCTGGACGGTCAAGGCGGACTTCACGCTGGGCTTCACCGGCGCGGGCGGCGCAGGCTCCAATGGCGGCACGGTCGAGATCGGCCTGGGCAGCGGGACCATCGTCACCGGACAGGAGGGCGAGGCGGGCGGCTTCGGCGCCATAGGCATCCTCGCCCAGTCGATCGGCGGCGGCGGCGGCACGGGCGGCGACAACTCCGTGCTGCCCGGCGGCGAGACCGCCGACGAGCAGGATCCCGACAACGACTACGCTCCGCCCAGCCTGGTCCTCGGCGCCAACCTGACCTCTGTCAGCGCGAATGGCAGCGCCGGGAACGGCGGAAGCGTGTCCCTGTCCTCTGCCGACACGCTGTCGGGGACGCAGACCGTGCTGACCCAGGGCGGCCAGGCCCATGCCGTCGCGCTCCAGTCGGTGGGCGGCGGCGGCGGGCTCATGGCCCGCGGCGGCTCGGTCGACGTGGAGAACGAGGACAACGACATCAATCCGAGCGCCAGGGTCCAGATGGGCAACCAGAGCCTCTCGTCCGGCAATGGCGGCGCGATCGACACGACCGGGCTGACCGCGGACACGCCGCTGGCGCTCTATACCACCGGGACCGGCTCCTTCGGCCTGCTGGCGCAGTCGATCGGCGGCGGCGGCGGCCTGCTCTCGGCCTCGAACGGGCATATCCTGACCGCGCTGCATCTCGGCGGCTCGGGCGGCGGCGACGGCGGCACGGTCGACGTCGCGCTGCCCGAGGGCAGCACCATCGCCACCACGGGCAAGGCCGGGCACGGCATCGTCGCGCAGTCGGTGGGCGGCGGCGGCGGGATCGTCACCACCTATTTCGCCAAGGCCGACAAGGTCTCGGACATCCTCGACCAGTACGGCTACAGCAGCGGCGGCGGCGAGGGCATGGGCAAGGCCGTCACGGTGACCACGGCGGCCGACATCTCGGTCGCGGGCGACGGCGCCTTCGGGATCCTGGCCCAGTCGGTCGGCGGCGGCGGCGGCATCGCGGCCTATCGCAACGGCTCGCTCTTTCTCGGCACGACCGGCACAGCCGGCGGCGAGACCGGCTCCGGCGGCATCGTCACCGTCACCACCACCGGCGACATCGCCGCGACCGGCACCTCGTCGGCGGGCATCGTCGCGCAGAGCGCGGGCCCGACCGGCACGGGCAACGTCCTGGTCACGGTCGGCAGCGCCGATGACCCGGCCTCCGTCACCGGCGGCGCAGGCGAGGACGGGGTCGGCATCCTGGTGCTCGACGGCAGCTCGACCAACGTCCTGACCGTCAATGCGGGCTCCTCTGTCACCGCGCTGTCGGGACAGGCGATCCGTCAGACCGGCGGCGGCGTCCTGAACGTGACCAACCAGGGCTCCATCGCCGGCAGCGCCTCGCTCGGCGGCGGAACGATCACGGGCAACCCGGCCACCTCCGCTGCGGCCGTCGCTCCGGCGGCAGCGGCGGGCACGCTGACCAATGCCGGCACGCTGGTGGCGCTGCCGGGCAGCCCGACGGTGATCGACGGCCATCTGGTCCAGACCGGCAGCGGCATCCTCGCCCCGGTGGTCGATTTCGCCGCCGGCCAGGCCGGAAGCTTCGCGATCACCGGCGACGCCACGCTCGACGGAACGGTCGTGCCGCGGCTTGCCGGGATCATCCCGCAGATGGCGGTGCCGGTCCTCTCGGTGGAGGGCAGCACCACCGGCACGCTTCAGGCAGGCGGCACCGCGCTCTTCGACTTCTCGCTCGAACCGCAGGACGGGGTGCAGATGCTCTCCGTCGCCGGGCGCGATTTCGACCGCGCGGAATTCGGCCTCTCCGGCAGCAGCGCCGCGGCGGCGCGCGAGCTGGAGACCCTGTTCGACCAGGGCGATACCGGCTATTCCGCCTTCTTCGCCGAGCTCGACCAGACCGCGGCGGCCGATGCCGCCGCCTTCGGCACCGCGATGTCCGAGCTCGGCCCGCGCTCGGCGATGACGCTCCTGTCGCAGCGCGCGGCAGAGGCGACGGATATCGCCGACGCGGCCATGAGCTGCCCGGTCTTCGAGACCGGCAGCTTCCTGGCAGAAGGCTCCTGCGTCTATGGCCGCTTCACCGCGTCGCGCACCGACAGGGACGCGGCCGCCGATGCCGGCAGCGCCGATTTCGACGACCACGGCCTGCAGCTCGGCGGCCAGACCGAAATCTCGCCGGACCTGTTCCTGGGCGGGGTGATCGGCTACCGCGACACCTCGATGGACGGCTCGGACGGGGTCAGCGCCGAGGGCCATGCGGTCTCGGCCGCGCTGACGCTGAAGTACCAGACCGGCCCCTGGCTCTTTGCCGGGGCGGTCTTCGGCAGCCGCGCCGAGGACGACCTCAGCCGCCGCGCCGCCCTGGGCAGCTTTGGCGGCACCGGCGAGGGCACGGCCGACAGCAGCTCCTGGGGGATGCGCCTGCGCGCCGCCTACACGGTCGGCAGCGAGGCGGGCTACCTGCGGCCGTCGCTGACCCTCGACGGGCTGCGGGCCGAGACCGGCTCCTTCAGCGAGGACGGGCTGGGCGCGCTCGGGCTGGACTATGACAAGAGCACCTACAAGACGGCGATCCTGACCCCGGCCGTGGAGATCGGCGCGCGCAGCGAGCTCCGCCAGGGGATGATCCTGCGCAGCTATGTCTCGGGCGGCGTCGCGCTGCGCAGCAACGACGACTGGAGCGGCGAGGCGCATCTGCAGGGCGCGCCGGGCGGCAGCGGCATCGACGCGGAGCTGCCGCTGGACGACGCGGCGTTCCGCCTGCGGGCGGGGGTGCAGCTCTTCGACAGCGGGCGGATGGATCTGCGTGCGGAATACGGCGGCTCCTTCGGCTCCGAAACGGTCACCCATGCCGGTTCCCTGACCCTGTCCTACCGGTTCTAGCCGGGGGACATACCCGCTCCGGACGCGTCCTCCGGAGCGGGCGCCTGCCCCGGCCAGGGCGGCTTCGCGGGGGGACGCAGTTCCAATGGCCCGGGTGACCCTGACAGGTTCCCGGCCCTCCCGGGGCGCCGGCAGTGTCCGCCCGCCCGCCGGGACTGCCGGGCAGGAGCGGGCCTGGGGGATGCGGGCTGCTCCCCACAGCCGGGGCCGCGATCCGCCACCGCCGCGCGGGGACCGCAAAGTTGCGGCATGCAGCACAGGCACAGCGCCGCCCCCGGCTGACCGGCCGGATGGAGCTGCCGCGCGCCGACGCTGGGCCAGGCGCTCCGCCAGCTCGAACAGGGATTCCCGCTGCTCCAGAGCGATACCGCGGTGACGCTGCGGGCGGACGAGGACGAGGCCTATCTGGGCTACCGCATCCTCGATCCGGACATCTGGCCGCGGCGGGCCGATGCCGAGCTGACGCTGTCGCTGTTCCAGGCCATCTGCCAGCGCTACGGCATGCCGCGCGGCGCGCTCCGCCGGGCCGGGTTCGAGGGCGCGGCCGACCGCGCCGCCACGGCCGCGGCCGGGCATCTGTCGAACATGCCGCTCTTCGACCAGAAGGAAAACTTCCTCGCCTTTCCGGCGCGCTTTCTCTCGGCGACGCCGGTGGCCTCCCCTGCAGCAGCCTCCGGCGCGGCCTATCCCGAGCGCTGCCGCGCGCTCAGGGGCCAGCTCCTGGCGCATCGCAAGGGCCAGCCGGTCGGAGACCTGGTGCGGGAATGCCTGTTCCGCCAGATGGGACGCGGCGCGCTCGGCCAGGCCTCGATTGCCGCCGAGCTCGGCTTTTCCGAGCGCAGCCTGCGCCGCAAGCTGGCGCTCGAGGGCAGCTCCTTCCACGGGCTCCTGGAGGAATGCCGCCGCTCCCACGGCCTGTCGCTGCTGACCCGCAGCGCGCACAGCCTCGCCGAAATCGCCGAGGAGCTGGGCTATTCCGACCAGACCGCGTTCTCCCGCGCCTGTTCGCGCTGGTACGGCCAGGGCCCGTCCCGGCTCCGCTCCGCGTCATCGGCCGCGCTGCACCGATCGCCCCGGCGAGGCCGCGGCGTGGGCCTTGCAGCCGAAGGACACGGCCGCGACAGACGGCCGGAAATGGCCAGGCGCCGCGCGTCGCAATCGCCCCCGGCCTGGAATGCCTTTTGGACGGCCGGGCCGAAGCGCGAGGGCCAGGCCGCCGGAAGAGACCGGCCATCCGCTGCCATCGCTTTCGTCTGCGGGCCGGACCCCGCCATTCGCCCGCCTCCCTGCCCGCCCCTTTCCCGGACTGTGCCGGCAATCGGTTGTCCGCGGGACGCGCCGCCCGCGCTGTGGCGGGCGGATATCGGCCCCTTTCCCAGCTTGGCCACCGTCCGCTCTGCACCCCGGATGCCCTGATCGCGAAGCTCGGCGTGGCTGCGTGGCGCCCCGCAGCGCCGGTGGCGGCTCTCGCGGGCCGCAGGCATCCCGGGCAGGAGGCTGTCGATGGCCGTCCGGTGTGCCACGAATGGACCCAGCTCGCAGGATGCTGAAAAAGTCCGTTTGGCCGAGGAGCTGGGGCAAGACGGGAGCAATCGTCCCGAAAACGGCTGGACTTGCCCATCCCTGAAGAAATCATCTGACCGGATCAGGAACGAATTCCTCCACGACGAGGCCATGGATTCCATTTTAAGCAGCCTGCCAGGGCTGGCCGCAAGCAACCGGCAGATGAGGCGGATAGTGTGCGTGACGGCGCGGCGGCGGCGAATTCCGGCTTCGCGTTCAACCTTTCGTCGCTTATTGCGCGAGGAAAGCCGATGCGCAGCGCATCAGCTCCACCGCGGCCCACAGGCGCCGATTCCGCGGCCTGCTGGCGATGGATCGCTCCCGGCAGAGCCTTCGGCAGCACGCTCCATCTGCCAGCCACTCAGCTGCGACGGCGCTACGCCAAGCTCCCGGGCGACGCTGGCTCGCGCGGCACCCGGCTCGGTAAGCCGGGCGGCGGCCTGCTCCCGGAACCGGTGGCGAAGTGGCGGCGGGGCAACTGGCTCATATGCGATCCCTTGGTCCCGAGAGACCGGCAACGTCCAGTCCGGGATCCGGTGGCAAGGTCATGGCTGGCCGACTATGCCGAGGCGGGGCGTCACGGCTGCGATCCGATGCTCCTCGGCGAGCTGCGCGGAACCGTACCGCCCCACTGGGACGGCGGGTCGCGTCTCGCCGGATACCCCAGGCAGCCGCATGCGGGGGTGCGGCGCTCCGGGACCCGGCACGTCGTGGCTGGCAGCCTGCGAAAGGGGCCGGCCGGCACGGCCGCAGACGCGGAGGCGTTCTGCGGTCCGCGCACCGCCCGGGCATTTGCCGCGATATCGGAGATGACGGACGACGGCCCGGACCCGCGCGGTCAGGAACGGGCGCTCGGCATCGGCCGGGACAGGCGCGATCGGGCGGAACGCGATGCCCTGTGCCCCCCTGCCTGCGGGCAGCCTGCGGAAGAGACGGGACGGAAGCTCCGCCCGGGCTGCGCAGAGCTGGTCCCGCGGATGGCGGCGGCGCCCGGGATGCGGGCCCCGGATGGCGGCGGGGCGGCGGCGCGTGCTTCCGGCGGCCTGAACGGGCTGCGGATCGGGGTTGTCCCCGGCGCCATGTGGTGAAACTTTGGGCGCTGTGCAAACAGGGGTCCCGCCATGCCTCCCTTCCTCAGATCCCTCGGCCCGGCCGTCACCCGCAGTTCTCCGGCCGAGGCGCTGCGCGCCGGCGCCGGAGCCCTGGCCGGGCTGGGGATCGCCGGGCTCTTCGTGCTCGGCCCCGCTGTGGACAGCCGCCTGGGGCTGTATCTGATCGCGCCTTTCGGCGCGACCTCGGTCCTGCTTTTCGCCGTGCCGAACAGCCCGCTGGCGCAGCCATGGTCCGCCATCGTCGGCAATGCCGTCGCCGCCACGGCCGGTGTCGCGGTCTGCCTGGCCGTCGACGATCCCGTCCTGCGGATCGCCCTTGCGGTCGGTCTCGCCATTGCCGCGATGATGCTCTGCCGCGCCGTCCATCCGCCCGCAGGCGCCGTCGCCATGACCGCCGCGATGAGCCCCGACGCCATCGCCGATCTCGGCTTCCGCTTCGTCCTCGCACCCGTCACCCTCGGCACGGTCCTGCTGGTCTGCATCGCCGTTCTCTACGCCCGGGCGACCGGACGGCACTATCCGTTCCGGCAGTTCGATGCCCCGCCCCGGCCGCCGGACGCGGGCTCCGCCAGAGACCCCCGGCCCGGCCTGTCCGAAGCGGAGCTGGCCGGGATCCTCGACCGCTACCGGCAGTCGTTCAATCTCGGCACCGCGGATCTGGCACGGCTGATCGGCGCGGCAGAGCTGCAGGCGGCCGCGCATCGCCAGGGGGCGGCAACCGCGGCCGACATCATGTCCCGCGACCTCGTCACCGTCGCGGCGGAGACGCCCCTGGCCGAGGTTGCGGCGCTCTTCCGCCGCCACCGCTTCGCCTCGCTGCCGGTGACCGGCGAAGGGGGGCGCTATTTCGGGGTGATCTTCCAGTACCACCTGATCGAGCGCGCGAGCGAGGACGCGTTCCGCCTGGGCCGCGACTTCGCCGCCGGGATGCGCCGGCTGACCGGCCGGGGCCAGCCGCTCCGCGCGGCGGACGTGATGAGCGTGGCCGGCCCGCGCGCGGTCGCATCGACACCGGTCGCGGCCCTGCTGCCGATGATGGCCGATGGCGCGGTGGATGCGGTGCCGGTGCTGGACCGCGGCCGGATCGCCGGCATCGTCACCCGCAGCGACATCATCGGCGCCCTTGCCCGGCAGAGCCTGGGCTAGCCCGGGACCGGTGCGCGGAAGACGCGCCAGTGCCGCCCCTTCAACGCGGGCCCGGCCTCCGGGGATGGCAGATCCGCCAGGCGGGACATCCGGCCCCGCCCTCCGTTCCGGCGGCGTGTCCTTCGCGATGACGGAGGCCCGGAGCGCATGGTCCCGTCCGGGAAACGCCCCGGGGGTCATGGAAGCTCTGCGGGCCCGATCCCGCGCATGGCCGCCGACGTTCAGGATACCCTGCCGCGGCAAGCCGTGCGGAGGCCGGGACGGGGCGCCCTGCCGGAATGCTCCGGCCCGGGACCGGCCGCGGAGGAAGCCCTGCCCCGCGGGAGGGGCCCGGATCACCGCTGCGGCGGATCGGCGGAATTTCCACCGGGTCTGGCGGGGACAGGACGGGCGCGGCGAACCACGCAGCCCCGTGGCGGGCGCCGCACCGCCTTCGGCCGGTTTCACCGGCAGGGACCGGCCGCGGATCCCGTGAACCGCGACGGTCCTGCTCGCCTCCAGGGCGCCGCTGCATCAGGCAGGCGTGTTCGGGGACAGATCCGGGACATCGCGATGGTCCGCTGGCACCGGGAGCGCAGAGCGTCGCCGTCCCGTACCGGCGGACGGGTCGGCCGGACCCGGGGAACCGTCGCGCGCGCCGCGGGGAAAGGCGGGCGTGGCAAGCTGCGCCCCCCGGCGGCATATGCAAGATTGCCCGGACCCGCTGCAACGTGCAGGATGCAGCATGCAGGCCCGTGGCATGGGGAGGTCCGATGGCCGTTCATATCCTCTATCCGGAACGCGGCGGTGGCGCCCTGAACGGCGCCCGGCACGCGCCCCTGCCGCTCGACGAGGCGCTCGCGGCCTGTGCAAGCCTTGCCGCGGCGCTCGGGGACACCGAGGAGATCGCGGCCGGGAGCGCCGTCGGCCGCCACCTTGCGGCACCGGTTCTCTCGCGCGCGAATGTCCCGCTTCTGCCCTGTTCTGCCGTGGACGGCTATGCGCTGCGCCTCAGGGACCTCGCCGGGCCGGGACCCTGGCGCCTGCCAGTGGCGGGATCGGTCGCGGCCGGGTCGGTGCCGCCGCCGCTGCGCCCCGGATATGCCGTCGGCATCGCCTCCGGCGCGCCGGTGCCGCAAGGCGCGACCGCGATCCTGGCAGGCGAGGAGGTGACGCGGCTGGACGCGCTGGCGCATTTCTCGCGCTGCCCGATGCCGTCGGAGAACATCCGGCAGGCGGGGGAGGACCTGGCCGCCGGGGATCCCGTCCTGCGCGCCGGGCGCTGCCTCGGGCGGCGCGACGTGGCGCTTGCGGCGGCGGCCGGGGCGGATCTGGTCACCGTGCGCCGCAAGGTGCGCGCCGCGCTTCTCGTGACCGGAGACGGGCTGCTCGATCCCGGCGATCCGCCCGGTCCCGCCGGGGTCACAGACGTGAACGGCCCGATGCTGCGGGCGCTGATGGACCGCCCCGACACCGCGCTCGCGGCGGCCGAACGGACCGCAGGCGACCCGCACGGCATCCGCACGGCGCTGGCGCGCCTTGCCGGGCAGGCCGACCTTCTGGTCACGACCGGCGGCCTCTCCGTCGGCGCGGGCGCCGGGCTGCGCGCCGCCGTGGAGGCACTCGGCGGCACGCTGCACTTCGCCGGCGTGGCGATGGCTCCGGGCGGAGCGGTCTCGCTGGGCATGATCGAGGGCGCGATCTGGCTCGGCCTCCCGGGCAGTCCGCTGGCGGCCTTTGCCGGATGGCACCTGTTCGGGCGGGCCATCGTCGCGGGGCTGCAGGGCCGGACGGCGCGGATGCACAAGATGGTGGTCTCGCCAGTGGGCGAAATCCTGCGCGAGCCCGGTCCCGCGGAGCTGCGCCCCGCCCGCCTGGTGGGATACGCCCCGAGCGGCAGGGCGCTGGTCAGCACCGACCGGGCGACCTTTCCGGGACGGGTGCGGCCGCTGGCGGAGTCGGACGGCCTGCTGCTCATTCCGGCGGCTGCGCGCCGGCTGGGCCCCGCGGACCTCGTGGAGTTCCTGCCGTTCCGGGATCGCGGATATGCGTGAGCCCCAGGAGAAGACCGCCCCGGCCCGCTAGCCGCCCGGGACGCCCCGGCCCGCCCGGCGCATCGGCGAGAGGCGGCGGCATGCAGTGGATCCGCGCGCCGGTCCCCCGGGGCCGCGACGCCTGCGGATCATGGGCGCAATCCGCATCGTCGGGCCGGGTGTCATGCAAGTTTCATCCGGAATGTTCTATGCGGGATAGAAAAATAGTGAATAAAATCATTGTAATTTTGAACGCCCGCGAGGCACAATTGGTCCGAGGGACATCGCCGCTTCCGCGCGCCCTCTCCGCCAGAGCCAGCCAGCAGGCCGATGCGGACCTGCGCAAGACATGGCTTCGCCAACGACTTGTCTGGAGAAGATCTGATGCTGAATCGAATTCTGTCGCTCATTCTGGCACTGCTCGGCGCGGTGCTTGCCGTCGGCGGCGGGCAGCTCGCGCTGCTGGGAGGAAGCTTCTACTACCTGTTTGCCGGCCTCGCCATGCTGGCCACGGCATGGCTGCTGTTCCGCCGCAATCCCCTCGCGCTGCCGCTCTATGCGGCGCTGACCGTGATCACGCTCGGCTGGGCGGTCTGGGAGGTCGGCCTCGACTGGTGGCAGCTTGCGCCGCGCGGCGGGATCATCGTGCTGGTCGCGCTGGTCCTGTGCCTGCCCGCCGTGCGGGCCCCGCTTGCCGGCGCGGGCCGCGGGATGTCCTCGGGCCTGCCGCTGATGATCGCGGCCGCCCTGTCCGTCCTCGTCGCCGTGGTCTCGATGTTCCAGGACCCGAGCGCCATCCGGGGCGAGCTTCCGCAGGACCGCGTGAACGTGCCGCCCAATACCGGGAACGAGGCCGGGGACGGCGAATGGCACCAGTACGGGCGGACGCATTTCGGCCAGCGCTGGTCGCCGCTCGACCAGATCACGCCGGAAAATGTCACCGGGCTGGAGACCGCCTGGACCTACCAGACCGGCGACGTGAAGGGCCCCGATGATGTCGGCGAGACGACCTACCAGGTCACGCCGGTCAAGATCGGCGACAGCCTCTATGTCTGCACGCCGCACAACCTCGCGATTTCGCTCGATGCCGCGACCGGCGAGGAGAACTGGCGCTTCGACGCGAATTCCGGGCTCAACCCCGACCGCCAGCACCAGACCTGCCGCGGCGTGACCTGGTGGGAGGCCCCGCAGGCGCAGGACGCGGACACGCAGGACCCCGAGGCCGCGTTCCGCGCGGCCGCCGCCGAGGAATGCCCGCGCCGGGTCTACCTGCCGACCGCCGACGCGCGGCTGATCGCGCTGAACGCCGATACCGGAGAGGTCTGCAGCTTCTTCGCGGATAACGGCACCCTGCATCTGGAGCAGGGGATGGAGTACAACCCGGCAGGCTACTACTACTCCACCTCGCCGCCGGTCGCGGTCGACGGCCGCCTGATCATCGGCGGCGCCGTCAATGACAACTTCTCGACGCAGGAGCAGTCGGGCGTCATCCGCGCCTTCGACATCGATACCGGCGAGCTGCTGTGGAACTGGGACAGCGGCAATCCCGACGTCACCGCGCCGATCGACATCGCAGGGGGCGAGACCTACACGACCAATTCTCCGAACAGCTGGTCGGTCTTCTCCGTCGACGAGGAGCTCGGCTTCGTCTTCATCCCGATGGGCAACCGGGTTCCCGACCAGCTCGGCATGGGCCGCAGCCCGGCGGTGGAAGAGCACTCCTCGTCGATCGTCGCGCTCGACATCGCGACCGGCGCAAAGCAGTGGGTGCGGCAGACCGTCCATCACGACCTGTGGGACATGGATGTCCCCGCGCAGCCGGTGCTGATCGACCTGACCCGGGACGGGCAGTCCGTTCCCGCGCTCGTCGGCCCGACGAAACAGGGCGATATCTGGGTGCTGGACCGCAGGACCGGGGAGCCTCTGACCCCGCGCGAGGAACTGCCCGCGCCCGGAGGCGCCATTCCCGAGGACTTCACCGCGCCGACGCAGCCGATCTCCGCGCTGACCTTCCGCCCCGATCCGATGACCGGACGGGACATGTGGGGGGTTACCATGTTCGACCAGATGTGGTGCCGGATCCAGCTGCACAAGCTGAATTACGAGGGGCAGTACACGCCGCCGTCGCTCGAGGGGACCATCGTCTATCCGGGCAATTTCGGCGTGTTCAACTGGGGCTCGGTCGCCGTCGACCCCGAACGCCAGGTCCTGTTCGGCATGCCGACCTACCTGCCCTTCACCTCGCGCCTGGTGCCCGCATCCGAGATCCCGCCCAAGGATGCCGCGACCACCGCGAGCGAGCAGGGGCTGAACCGCAATGACGGCGCCCCCTACGGCGTGGTGATGGGACCGTTCCTGAGCCCGATCGGCGTGCCCTGCCTCGCGCCGCCCTGGGGCTTTGTGGCGGGCGCGGACCTGACGACCGAGCAGGTGGCCTGGAAGCACAGGAACGGAACCGTGCGCGACATGACGCCCCTGCCGCTGAAGGTGCGCCTCGGCGTGCCGGGCATCGGGGGACCGATCATCACGCGCGGCGGCGTCGCCTTCCTGGCAGCGTCTGTCGACGACTACCTGCGGGCCTACAACCTCACCGACGGCACCCAGCTCTGGGAGGCGAGGCTGCCGGCGGGCGGCCAGTCGACGCCAATGACCTACGAGGTTGGCGGCAAGCAGTATGTCGTGATCGTCGCCGGGGGGCACGGGTCCATCGGCACCAAGCCCGGCGACTACATCCTTGCCTACGCCCTTCCCTAGCCACCCTGACCGCGGCGGGCCGGCCGGTCCGCCGCGGTCTAGGGTCCCGAGGGAGGCGACTGCAGGATGGCGCCTCTTGACCCTGAAAATCCGGGCGGCGGCCCCTCCGGGCAGCCGCCCCGTCCGGCGCCGGTCCGGATGCGCGGCCCGCAGATCGGGATCCGCGGAGCGGCGCCGAAATCGACGGTCGCCTGCAAGACCTTCCGCCAACCGACACCGCGCGCCACGGATGGCACCACGACTGCGCCACCCCGATCGAAGGCGCCGCCTGGGCCATCGGCCGCCCCTGTGAAAACGTCCCGTCATCTGCCGGAGCGCCGCTGCGCTCTCGACTGGATTGCGCCTCTGACGGCCTGTGCTGCACAGCACCGCATGTGACCAAGCTTGCCCGTCTCTGCGCCCTGCTGCGCAAATCAGCCGAGGGCTGCCGGCCCCCTGTCCCCGGAGGCCGAGGGCCGCGAAGCGGGGCAGGATCGCCACCTGGATCCGGAGCTCGGCAACCCGGCCGTCGGCGTCGCGTGGCATCAGCCGCTGGGCGCGGCTTCATGCCGTTCATCTTCGTTTCGACCCTGCTCCGGCGGTGGCTGCCGCTCCGGTTTCGCCACGGTGCCCGCGAGATGCCGTTGCGCGCCCGCGCCCCGGCCGTGTCCGGCTTCGATGGCCTCGCGTTCCGGCGGGCCGGAAGCGAGGAAGCCCAGCGACAGATCCGGGGTGCCTTTCGCCCGAGGAGCCGCGGCTGCGTCGCGGGCACGCCGGTCACGGGCACTGTCGGCACTGACGGTCGCGCGCTCCTCGTCCGCCGGGATCTTGGCGCGCAGCCCGGGCATCATCGGCGCGTCACCGGCATTGCCCTAGGTGCCTTCGGCCGCGCGGATGTCCATGTCCGCCGGGGAAAGCGTCCCCCGGACGGTTTCCTGATCCACCTCGCGCCTCGTCAATTCCGAGGCGGAACCAGCACAATGAGCAAGCCGCGCCACCGCTCTGGGCGGATCCGCGAACGCGGCAGTTCGAGACCGCATGCTGGCGACTGTGCTACGCGCCTTCGCCCTTGATGCCGGTGCTGTCGATGCGCAGTGCCGCGATCCGGGATGGCGACGCCCGATGTCCGTCCGGCTTTCGCGGCGCCACCGGCGACAGGGTCCCGGCCCACTCTGGCGGCGCGACGCTTCGGAAAAGCCAGACCCCCATGAACCCGTTCGCCAGCGGGCGCGCAGCAATGACGCCTCACTGGCTCCCCCTGGCGGAACGGCAGGCCAAGGAGGACCTCGAGGGTGTGGCGGGGCCGGATTGCAGCGTCTTGCTGGCGGCCATGCCACGCGGGCAGCACCGCGGCCCGCTGCTCCGGCGGACCGAACCAGACCGGCAGAGCCCCTCGCTGCCGCGGCGCCTGATCATGCGAGGGCCCGTTGCGGTCTTGCACACCGCCTTCGGGGGCCTGCTCATGCCATCTGCCGACTACATGGCTTCACGACGCGAACCCCTGATCCATCCGCACGACAGGGCCCCAGCCGGCCACCGGCACCGGAGGTCAGGCAATGGCCGGCTCCGCCCTCCCGCTCAGCACCGCCCGCCATCCGGACCGTAGCGCAAGAGCCCGTCATGCACCGAGATTGAAGCCGGACCACCTGATCGTGGCAGGCCGCATCCCGCCCCGGGATCCTGCCCGCGAGGGTGAAGCGGGAGCGGCCGGAGCCTTCCATCCCTGCGCCGCTTCGCGCCCGCTGCCGAGATGCACTGCGCGGGACGGGCAGGCAGCCGCGCCGGGGTCCCGGGCAAGCCGGTCGCCGACGGCAAGGGCCTCCCCGGAAACGCGCCCGGCCCGGCTCAGCTGGGACCGCGGTCGGGGGGCGGGATCGAGGCCACGACCTCGCGCAGCACCTGCCAGTTGACCGGCTTCTGCAGGAAGCGCTCGCCGCTGCCCTGCCGGTCGCTCGCCTCGCGCGGGGACTCGTAGCCCGACATCAGCACCACCGGCACCTCCGGATGCTCCGTGCGGATCCAGCGCGACAGCGCGCCCCCCTGCATCGCGCCCGGCATGGCCAGGTCGGTGATCGCCAGATCCGGCCGGTAGCCCGTGGCGAAAAGCGCCAGCGCCTCTGCCGCCGTGGCGCAGGTCTCCACCGCATGCCCGTCGAGCTCCAGCCGCCGCGCCATGACCTGGCGCACCTTCGGGTCGTCCTCCACGATCAGGATCCGCCGCCCCGGCGCATGCAGGACCCGCGCCGCGCCGGGAACCGCAGGCCCGGCCTCCGCCGCCGCCCGGACCAGCGGAACCGCCATCCGCGCCGACAGGCCGCCACCCGCGGAATTCTCCAGCGTCAGCCCGCCGCCGGACTGCCGGCAGAAGCCCGAGGCCACCGACAGCCCCAGCCCGGTGCCCTCGCCCACCGGCTTGGTGGTGAAGAACGGATCGGTCGCCATGGCCAGCACCCGCGGGTCCATCCCCGGCCCGGCATCGGTCACCGTCACCAGCGCGAACCGGCCCGGCCAGAGCGCCTCGGGCGAGGAGAAGCCCGCCACCGTGTCCTGTCCGCGCTGCTCGATCGAGGTGGCGATCTCGATGTGGCCGCCCTCGGGCTGGGCGTCGCGGGCGTTGATCAGCAGGTTCAGCAGCGCCTGGCGGAACCCGGTGGCGTCGAGCTCGGCCACCGCCTGCGGCGCGGCCAGCCGGACGGTGACCGAGATGCCGGCCGGACAGAGCCGCCGGAACATCTCAAGCGCCTCATGGACGAGCCCGTCGATCTGCGCCGGCGCCGGCTCGAGCCGCGACTTGCGGCCATAGGACAAGAGCTGCCCGGTGAGCGTCGCCGCCTGGTCGGCGGCGCCGAGCGCCTCGCGGACATAGCCGTCGCGGGCGCCGGCGGTCCGGTCGTTCTGCAGCAGCTCGAGATTGCCGACGATGACCGCCAGCGTGTTGTTGAAGTCATGCGCGACCCCGCCGACCAGGCGGCCCAGCGATTCCACCCGCTGGCCGCGCTCCATCGCCAGCTCCACCGCCTGCCGGGTCCGCTCGCTCTCCAGCCGCTGGCGCTCGGCCTCCGCCGCCCGCCGCTCGGAAAGATTTGCCAGATGGGCGAAGTACATCGCCGCGCTGCCGGTGACCGCGATCATCGCATAGGTCAGCACCGCGGCCCGCAGATCGGGCGACAGCAGATCCCGCCGCGAGGCCGCCAGGGTCAGCGCGGTGAGCACGACCGGGCCGAAGATCACCACGGGCAGCAGGCGGCGGAACATCTGGCTGCCCCGCTCCGGCGCGGTGGCGACGCGCATCCAGCCGGTCTCCGGCACCAAGAGCAGCAGCGCCAGCAGGAGCAACGTGAAACCGGCCGCCGTATGCAGCGCCATCTCGGTATAGACCGGGTTCGAGAACAGCGCCTCGGCATTGAAGACGTAGCCCAGCAGCGGGATCGCGGCGATGCTCAGCCCGAAGGTTCCGGCCGCGAGCAGCACCCGGTCGCCCCGGCGCGGCAGCAGCCCCGAGAGCAGGCAGGCCGCCACCGACAGGCAGGCGATCGCCGTGCCGATCGACATCGCGTCCGGGCCGAGATCGAAGGCCGGCACCACATAGGTCGCGAGCACCACGGCGGGGATCGCCGCCCCGCAGGCAGTCCGCAGCCAGCCCGGCCGCCCGAGCGCCGTGGCCGCGGTTCCGGCACTTCCCATGAGCAGGCAGAACGCCGTGCCGGGCACCATCGCCGGATAGCCCGGCCGCAGCCGCACGAAGAAATCGACGCCCAACCCCCAGCCGGCTGCCAGGTCGAGCAGCGCCACCGCAGCGCAGGCTGCCGCGAATGCGAGAGACCATGTCCGGAGACCGCGCAGGGCTCCGGACGTCCGTTCCATGGCAGTCATCGTCCCCCCTGACGGAATTGTCCTTCATGGCCGCCGGGCAGAAAGGACCGGGGCGCAGCCGGGCCGGGACCATGGGTGTGGCGGTGTAATGTGGTAAATTAGTAGACACGGCCTCCCCCTGCCGCAACGTCCGATCATGGATTCCCGAAAATAAGCTGCGGACCGGCCGCCGCACGGAGGCTCGGGCCGCGGACGGGCCCTGCCTGCAGGGGCTGGCGGGGCGGTTGCGCTCGGGCCGAAAGCGGCCGCAGGCGGGGCTGCCGCCACCGGCCTGTCCCGCGGACGCCGGCTCGCTGCCACTGATGGAGGGCCTTCGTGCCTGCCGCGGGCATCGCCGCAGGCGGACGGTCCCCCGGCACGCGCGTCATGGGCTGTCCCGCATCCGGCGGCGGGCGCCGGACCCGTCGCCGGGTGGCGCCCGCCTCGCCCGGCCGCGGCGGTCCCCGCATCCGGAGCCCTGCCCGTCCGGGCACCTCCCGGCCCGTCATGTGCTGCCGAAACCGTGACCGCGGCTCCGGTCCGGCGGGCGTCCGCCCCTAGGGGGAGCCGTCTTGCCGGGCGCCTGGCACATCCGGTCATCTCCGGGGGGCAGCGTCTTCGGAAGCGCGTGACCGGCCGGGGGGACCGCCGCAACCCGGCGCCTGGACTGCCCCGGAGCGCCTCGGCCGCCTGACCAAGGGTGCCGGCCGCTGGAAATGCAATCTTCTGTCTTCTGTATACAAAAAGGTTGACGCAGAAAACATGGTCACGCTAGCGTGAGGGCGGCCGGATGCAGATCCGCGGATCAAGGACAGGGAAAGACGCGGAGGACGGACCGCGCCATCCCGGAGCGGCAGGAGACAAGGCGCGCCCCCAGATCCCCGGTGTCCAAGTCAAGGCACGGCCAGTCCTTGGCCCGGGCTCAGGCCCGCCGGCCATCACGAAGGAGGAGACATCATGATACGACCTGCACTGCTCGCGGGAACCGCCCTGCTTGCGCTCGCGCCGGGCCTCGCCTCTGCGAAGGTCACGGAGTTCGAGATCCTGGCCGCCGGACCGGCCTTCGATGGCCAGGTCTTCGGGACGGCCGGCAGCTACGAGCGGATCGACGCCATAGCGACCATCGCGATCGACCCCGGCTCGGACCGGGCCGCCGGGATCGCCGATATCGGCAAGGTGCCGGTGAATGACGACGGGCTGGTCGAATTCCGGTCCGAGGTCGCGATCCTGCGGCCCACCGGAACCGGGTCGGGCATGCTCTTCTACGAAGTGGTGAACCGCGGCCGGAACCTGTCCTTCCAGGGGCTGAACCTGTCCCCGGCCGGATCCGGGTTCGACATCGGCAAGCCGGGCGACGGATTCCTGATGAACCGCGGGCATGTCCTGGTCTGGAGCGGCTGGCAGACGCATCTGGGCGAGGAGCTCCTCAATCTCGACCTGCCCGTGGCGGAGGGCGTCACCGGCCTCTCGCGCGAGCAGGCGGTGTTCGACGATGCCGAGCCGTCAGGCACCATGACGCTGACCTATCCGCCCGCGGACATGGACCCCGCGAAGGCCGTCCTGACGGTGCGCGCCACGCCGGATGCGCCCAGGGAGACGCCCGAGGGGCTGAGCTTCCGCTATGTCGACGGGACGGCGATCGAGATCAGCCGCCCCGCGGGCTATGACGGCGGCGCGATCTACGACTTCGTCTATCCGGCAACGGGCGCCGTTCCGGCCGGGCTCGGCTTTGTCGCGACGGCCGATATCGTCTCCTTCCTGCGCGGCTCCGGCGGCCATGACGCGGCATCGCCGCTCGGGCCGGTCGAGCACACGCTGGGCATCGGCATCTCGCAGTCCGGACGGTTCATGCGCGACCTGATCTACCAGGGGTTCAACGCGGACGGGACCGGCGCGCGGGTCTTCGACGGCGCGATCGCGCATATCGCCGGGTCGCGCAAGACCTACACCAACTATCCCTTCGCGCTGGCCGGGCGCTATTCGCGCCAGCACGAGGACCACGACTATCCGGGCGACCAGTTCCCCTTCACCTATGCCGAAACGACCGATCCGCTGACCGGCCGGACCGGCAGCATCCTCGACAAGTGCCAGGCCACGGAGACCTGCCCGAAGCTGATGCATACCGACACCGATACCGAGTTCTGGCAGGGCCGCTCCTCGCTGGTCTCGACCGCGCCGGACGGGACGCCGCTGGACATGCCGGACACGGTGCGGCTCTACTACCTGGCGGGCGCGCCGCATTTCAACAGCTGGGGCGGGTCCCCCGCCGAGGTGGCGACCTGCGACTACATGAAGAACCCGCTCAGCGCGGCCCCGGTCCTGCGCGCGCTGGAAGTCGCGCTGGAGGACTGGGTGGCCGAGGGGACCGCGCCGCCCGACAGCGTCTTCCCGGGTCTCGGCGGCACGGGGCTGGTCTCGCCGGCCGGCCAGCAGATGCCGCAGATCGACGGCACCCGGCCGGCGCCGCAGCCGAACCCGCTGAACGTCATGGATCACGGCTCGACCCCGCCGGTGCCCGGCGCGGCCTATGACCTGATGGTGCCGGAGCTCGATTCCGACGGCATCGCGCTGGTGGGCGTCAAGCTGCCGAGGGTTGCCGTGCCGACCGGCAGCTACATGGGCTGGAACCTCCGCAGCGAGGGCTTCGCCGAAGGCGACCTGTGCAGCCTGACGGGCAGCTTCGTGCCGTTTCCCGTGCAGGAGGACGCCCGGGACAGCCGCGCGCCGCTCTCGGCCCGCTACGCGGATGACGGCGCCTACCGGGCCCGTCTCGCAGAGGCCGCCGAAGCGCTGGTCGGGCAGCGGCTGCTGCTTGCCGCCGATGCCGCGCTCGTCGTCGAGGCTGCCCCGCCGCTGGACCCGGCCGCGCAATAGCCCGCGGCGGCCGGTGCCTGCCGCGGCGGGCACCGGTCGTCCGGACCGCCACGCGCGGTCCGCGCGGACACTTAGCGGCGCCTGCCCAGCCCGCCAGGACAGCCGGCCCCCTGGAAATCAAGGCACCGCCGGAAGGCGGGCCGCCCGGCCCGGTGCCACGCGCTCCCCTCCTGGGCCTCCGGGGCCGGACCGCAAGATGCGCTTCGCGGCCAGACTGGCCGAGGGCTGTCCTCCGCCAATAGCCGGTATTCCCCTGCCTCTTCAGTCAAGCTCCCCCAGCTTGCGGATGCGGCTGCTGCGCGTCTCCGGCGCAGGCCGCAAGAAGACCGGATATTGGCAAGGTGCCGGGACAGGGTCGGAGGCATCGCCAGGGAGGGCAATGTTCCATTGCTCGCCAGAGCCGTTCCCAGAGAAGGGCAAGTCCAGCCGCCTCCGGGACAGATTTTCCGACTTCTGCCCCGGTCTCTGAAGGCGCACGGGCTTTTGCAGCACCCTGTCTCGATCTTTCCGGGAGCCCGTATGGCTGCCGTCGGCGGCAGAGCCGCCTGCAGAGCCCCGGCACCCGTGGCCACTGCCTCTGCTCCCGTCTGCGATCCCTGGCCGGATTGCGCGTGAGGAAGGACGCTGGAACGGGGACTGGCGGCGTATCACGGCAGGAAATGATGAGCCCGGCGATCCGTGGCAAGCGTCTCGGTTCACGCAGTTCACCTGACTGGCCACAGGCCATGGTCTGCAGCCCGCCGTCGCGGGGATTGTCCACCGCCCGCGACATTGCAGCGAGCTTCGAGGAGATGGCCCGTCCCGGCACGGCGCTGATGCCTGTCCTTGCGCACGCGCCGTCATCAAGCTGTCCGGTCATGCGCGGCGAGTTCCGCGCGGCCAAAGCGCTCAAACCGGCCGTCCTGCCCGTCACCGAGCTTCCGCAGGTCAGCCTGCCGCGCAGGACGTCGAGGCATGCATATGAGCTGAGGCGGGGATGCTCGTGCCCGGCCCGATCCTTCGCAGACCGTCCCGCGTGCTGCCCGCGGCCTGTCTGGCGGACGGGACCCGGCCAGCCCGGAAACTCCGGACGCCTGCTCTGGCGCCAGGGATGTTTCGCTCCCGCCTGCCGGGCCCGCGTCTTCGACGCCGCAGGACGGAGAGCCTCTTCCCAAGGGGGCTCCGGGAGTTCCCCGGGCGCGACGGTCGCAGTTCCCGGGACTGGCGCCCCTCGCGCAGTGCGGCGCCGGTCCCGTCCATATGGCAGCTGCCGGCACAGGTCCCGCAGGCAACCCGGTCACGGGACAGCTCCGGACCGGTACGGCACCGGCTTCGCCGGCGTCGGCTGTTCCCGGATCGCCATGGACGTCATGTGCATTGCTCCGGTGCTCCGGGCCGCCCGGGCATTGGCTGCGCGCCTCTTGCCCCCATGTGGCCGCCAGGCACGACACGCCGCCCGCCCGTGTCCTCGGCCCCTGCAGTCCCGCGACCTCCGCAGCACCCGGTTGGTCCGGACAGTGCCGGGCCGCCGGCGGACCCCTGCTAGCGCGGTGCGGGGGCCGTCCCGCCCCGGGCCGGGCTCCGGAGAGCGGACCGCGCCGCCCGGCGCGACAGGGCCTCGGCGATGGCGGCATGGAGGCGGTCGAGGCTGACGGGCTTCTGCAGCAGGACCGGCGCGCTGGAACTGGCGAGGCTGCGCGCCGCGTCATCCGGGATGCCCGAGGCGATGACGACCGCGACCGAGGCATGGCGCTCCGCCACCAGCGCGGCCAGCGCGCTGCCCTGCAGCGGACCCGGCAGCCCGACATCGGTGACCAGCACGTCCGGCAGGTCGCCCTCCGCGAGCGCGTCGAGCGCGGCTTCGGCATCGGCGACCCTGCGGATCCGGTGGCCCGCCCGGGACAGCCCGTCGGCCATCAGCCGGGCGACCGCGGCATTGTCCTCGACCAGCAGGATCTGCAGCGCCTCCGCCGTGGCTGCCCGCGCCTCCGCGCCGGGCACGGTCCGCGCGGCCGCGGACCGGCCCGCCACCGGAAAGGCCATGGTCATCACGGTGCCGCGCCCGGGGCGCGAGGTGATGCAGAGCCCGCCCCGCGACTGGCTGCAGAAGCCGATGACCGAGGCCAGCCCGAGCCCCGTCCCCTTGCCCGGCTCCTTCGTGGAGAAGAACGGCTCGGTCGCCCGCGCCAGCGTCGCGGCATCCATCCCGGCGCCGTCATCGGCGACCCGCACCAGAAGGTAGCGCCCGGGCGCCATCCCCGCGCCGCCATTGAAGCGCCGGGCCAGGCCGGGACCGACCTGGCGCTGCGCGCAGCACAGCAGGACGTGCCCGCTGCCCTCCGTCGCGTCGCGCGCATTCACCAGCAGGTTCAGGAGCGCCTGGCAGAAGGCGCCGCCGTCGATCTCCACCGCCGCGTCGCACTTGCCGGAACGGGAGGCGACCGCCAGCCCGGCAGGCGCCACCCGCGCGAACATCTCGACCGTCTCCTCGACCAGCGGCCGCAGCTGCGAGGCCCTGGGGTTCAGGACGGATCGCCGCCCGTAGGCCAGGAGCTGGCCGGTCAGCCCGGCGCCCTGCTCGGTCGCCGCCAGGGCCATGCCGACATAGCCGCGCGCGGCCTCGCTGCCCTCTTCGAGCGCCAGCAGGTCGAGGCTGCCGCGGATCACGGCCAGCGTGTTGTTGAAGTCATGCGCGACGCCGCCGACCAGCGCGGCGAGCGCCTCCATCCCCTTGATCTTGCCGAGCGCCAGCTCGCGCTCGTGCTCCGCCTGCACCTTGCGCCGCAATTCG
Source organism: Poseidonocella sp. HB161398 (assembly GCF_005870025.1). Lineage (GTDB taxonomy): Bacteria > Pseudomonadota > Alphaproteobacteria > Rhodobacterales > Rhodobacteraceae > Mangrovicoccus. Next base: position 119,371 of record NZ_VATA01000005.1, on the reverse strand, counting down.
GCCTCGAAGCGGCGGGCGCGCTCCTCGTAGCGGTTGACCACCTGCGCCAGGACCAGCCCGGCGGCGCCGATGGTCACGACCATCGCCGAGGCGAAGGCGGCGACGGCGAAATTGACCGTGACCGTGCCGCCGGTGGCGAGCAGATAGGCGACCAGAACCGAGATCCACTGCAGCACCAGGAGCAGCGGGAAGATGCGGCGCACCACCTGGCTGCCCTTCCCCTGTCCGGTCAGGATGCCGACCCAGCCCGCATCCCGGTCGAGCGCCAGGAGCGCGGCGAAGACCAGGGCGAGCGCGCCGGCGGTGTGCAGCGCGATTTCGGTGAAGCCCGGCACCCCGGTCAGCGCCTCCGCCCCGAAGGTGTAGCCGGTCAGCGTGACCAGCGTCAGGCAGAACCCGGCCGTCGCGCAGCACTGGGTCGCCATCGCGCGCCGCCGGGCCGCGGCAAGGCGGCAGCCGAGCCCCGCGGCGATCAGGATCAGCGACAGCGCGGTGACGACCGACATGGCGTCGCCCGCGATCATCCCCCGGGCCATCAGCGGCCGGACGAAGGCATTGGCGACGATCACGAGGATCGCGAAGATGCAGGCCATCAGGAGCGGCGCGGTCTTCCGCTGCCCGGCAAGCAGGATCCCGGCCGCGGAGAAGAGCAGGCTGGCCGCCGTCTCGGGCACCATGGCCGGGAAGCCCTCGAAAACCCGGATGGCGGCGGTCCATCCAAGCCCCCAGCCCAGGACGAGATTGCCCGCGGCGATCGCTGCCGCGGCCGCCGCGAAGCCGGCGCCGGGTGCGGAAAGCGCGGCCCGGCCGCCGGCAGCGGCCCAGGCGGGACAGACCTGCCGCGCCATTGCAATGACTTCGGAATTCGGTGGCATGCGGGGCCCCTGCGGCAGTTGACGTCCGTCGCACGCTAGGCTCCGCACCGATAATGTTCCGCTAATGGCCTATCGAAATACCTCAAATGCCGCAGAGATCCGCCAGCCTCGGGAGCCGGCCGAGCGCCCGTCCGGCCGCATCGGGACAGGGACATCGCGACAGGGGCATCCGGCGCGGAGCCACCGCGCGGCGGAGCGCCCCCCAGACGCCCTGCGGCAGGCATCCGCGCCGTCCCCGGCGCACACGGGTATCCAAGTCCGTGCGCGCGTCATGGCGGCGCCGGGATCGGTGCGGCCATGGCGGAGCTTGGCCCGTACCGCGCATGGGTCCCGGAGGCAGATCTTCCCGCAGGTCCCGGCACCCGGTGGCTTGCCTGCGGGCGCCAGGCAGACGGCAGGCTTCCGCCCGTCCCCGGCGGCAGCGAAGCTCACGGCGCCTGCCAAACGCTCCCCCGTCCGCCTGCTGTCGGCAAGCCGCAGACCCCCCGCCGGCCGGAGCAGCAAGGCCCTCGCGGTCGGGCGGACAACCGGGAACATCCTGCGGCGCACCGGGACCGGGCCGGGCCGTCCCGCTCGGACATGCCGCCGGACGCTGATGGCCGCCGGCCCTGCGGTCCCGCAGGGCCGGTGCGGGCACTCAGACAAGCCATGACGCGGCAGAACGTTGCGACGACCGTAGCTGTGCAGGCGGTCTGGCCATTGCGGAACCTGCGCCGCCAAGGGCCGCCGGTTAGGCGTCGGAGCCGCGGGAAGCGCACGATCCCGCCCCGCCCGGCCCGTCTGGTCAGGCCCGTCTGGTCAGGCCTGCGCCGCGCGGCAGGCCTCTGCCCGGCGGCGCCTCTGCAGCAGCATCTCGTGGCCCTGCACGATGCCCATCCCCGCCAGCACCAGCGTGCCGCCCGCGAGAAAGCCCGGGGAAAGCGGCTCGCCCAGCAGCAGCGCGCCGAGCGCCACGCCGAAGAGCGGCGTCATCAGGCTGAGGATGCCGAGGCGCGAAGAGGGGTAGATCTGCAGCAGGCGGAACCAGGCGAGGAAGCTCAGCGCGCAGACCACCAGCGTCTGGAAGGAGAGGCTCGCCCAGAGAAGCCCGCCCGGCGCCACCCCGGTCCGCCCGGTCGCCCAGGCGAAGGCCAGCGCCGCTGCCCCGGCGATGCCGAGCTGGCAGGAGAGCGTCTGCGCCGGCGGCGCCTCCGCCAGCCGCGTCGTGCGGATCACCACCGTGGTCATCCCCCAGGCCAGCCCCGCGCCGAGCGCCAGCAGGTCGCCCGCCAGCATCTGCGCCGTCAGCCCCGGAGCGCCGCCCTCTCCGGGCAGCAGGAAGACCGCCGCCACCCCGGCGAAAGCCACGGCCACCCCCGTCCATTGCACCGGCCGCAGCCGCTCCTCGGGCTGGGCCAGATGCAGCCCGATCGCCGCGAAGACCGGCGCGGTATAGAGGAAGACCGAGACATGCGCGGCGCTTGTCCGCTCCAGCGCGGCGGCCACGAGCAGGAATTCCAGCGCAAAGAGCCCGCCCGCCGCAAGCCCCGGTCCGGCCAGCACCCCCGGAACCCAGCGGTCCCGGCCCCGCCAGCGGCTCCACCCCCAGACCAGCAGCGCCGCCACGGCCGAGCGCAGGCCGATCTGCAGCACCGGCTCCATCGCCCCGGCCACCGCCTTCATGGAGACCTGCTGCATGCCCCAGACGAGGCAGAGGACCAGCATCGCGGAGAGGGCCGCGGCATCGACGGGTTTCTTCATGGCGCACCTGACGGACGGAGAACTCCGCGCTGTCTATCCCGTCGCATCTGCGGCATATAGCGCAGAACTGCCAGTCGCTAGCGAGGACGGGCCAGCCATGCCGAAACCTGCGGCGCCGCATCTGCGCGCCTCGCCCTTCACCGACCGGCTGCCGGGGCCGGTCTTCCACCGGGTCGAGGCGGTACCGGCCAACGGGCTCTATCCCGAGGCGGCGCATGACTGGGGCGAGTTCGTCTACTGCCATGCCGGGGTAACCGAGGTGACGGCGGCCGGCGCGCGTCTGCTGGCACCCCCGCATATGGGCATCTGGATCCCGCCGGGACTGGCGCATACCGGCTCCAACCGCGAGGCGACCGAGCATTGTTCGGTCTATGTCGCCCGCGATCTCTGCGCCGCCATGCCCGGGCGGCTCTGCGCGCTGGTGGTCACCCCGCTCCTGCGCGCGATCCTCGAGGAGCTGCGCGCCGTGCCCTGGGACGGCAGCGCGGCGCAGGGGCGGCTGCTCCGGGTGCTGGCGGACCAGCTCTCGGCCTGCCGGGTGGCGGACAGCTTCGTGCCGGATTCGGCCGATCCGCAGCTCGGGGCGCTGCTGGCGGTGCTGCGCGCCGATCCCTCGGACGGGCGCCCGCTGGCCGAGCTGGCGCGCGCCCATGGCATGAGCGAGCGCAGCCTGATCCGCCGCTGCCGCCGCGATCTCGGCATGTCGCTGACGGAATGGCGCCAGCGCCTGCGGGTCGTCGCGGCGATCTCGCGGCTGCAGGCCGGGGCCAGCGTCGAGGCGGTCGCGCTGGATCTGGGCTATTCCACCGCCTCGGCCTTCATCGCCATGTTCCGCGGCCTCACCGGAGAGAGCCCCGGCCGCTTCGTCGGCCGCTAGCCGCCTCCCGGCAGAGGCCGTCGAAGCAGGGGCGACGCCGGGCGGCTTTCGGAGGGCGGAGGCGGACGACTGCGGCCGAGGCTCCGGGACCTCTGTCCCGCGGACGGCGACATTCGGGGCTGGCCTGCCACGGGTGCCGGGGCGCTGGGGAGCCCCGGAAGAAGTCGCAGTCGCGCAATGCTGGCGGACCTCGCCGCCCCGTCCCGCAGATGCCCTCGAGAGCCGGTCCCGCGACTTTTCCGGCCATTCGCGCGGCGAACCCGATCGGGCGTTCCATGCGCCGACGGGCCTGCCGGAGAGGCCCGCGCGTGGCGAGGCACAGGACAAGCCGACCCTCTCCGCCCTGCCCTGTCCGGCCGCGGAAATCCATGGCGCGGACCGCGCCTAGCAGGGTGCTGCAAAAGGATTATAGGTGAGCGTCGCGGAGGAAATTCTTCTGGATTCTGCCAAGAATACTCCCTGAATCGCGCAGGTTTGGCAGATCTCAGGGCCATTTTCTCAGTTTCGTTCCACGCTCCACGGCCGAACAGACTATTTGAGCACACTGCTAGGCGCTGTTCTTGCGTGGAGAATGCCGTCCCGCGCCGGGAATGGCACCTGGCGCGGGACGGCCCCCCCCCGGTTTGCCAGTCTCGAGAGAGCTCCGGCCCGCGATGACGCCCGCGGCGGCGGTTTCTGCGGCACATGGTATACCTTACTATTGTTATCGGGTACTTCGCACCGTAAGACTCGTCCCCGGGGAGGACATCTCAACCAGCCCGGCACAGGGCGAGGATGTCGCTGTGGAACAGCCACGGATCACCGTCGATGGCGTCAGCTTCGGCTATGGCGGGCCGCCGGTCATCGAGGCCCTCTCGCTCGAGGCGCGGCGCGGGGAGTTCCTTGCGGTCCTCGGTCCGAACGGCTGCGGGAAATCCACCCTGCTGAAGGTCATCGCCGGGCTGAACCGTCCCTCGGCGGGCCGCGTGCTGGCCGGGGGCGAGGACGTCTCGGCCCTGTCGCGCCGGATGCTGGCGCGGCGCATCGCCGTCCTGACCCAGGCGGGATCGCCGCCGCCGAACATGAGCGTGCACGAGATGATCGCCATGGGCCGCTATTCCCACCAGTCCCTGCTGTCGCGCCGGTCGCGCGAGGACGAGGCGGCGGTGGCCCGGGCGGTGCGCGACATGCAGGTGGAGGAGCTCCTGGGGAAGCGGGTCGGCGCCCTCTCCGGCGGCCAGCTTCAGCGCTGCCGGATGGCGATGGTGCTGGCGCAGGGCAGCGAGACGCTGCTGCTCGACGAGCCGACCACCTATCTCGACCTCAAGCACCAGTTCGGCATCCTCGACTGCGCCCGGCGGCAGGCGCGGGCCGGCAGGACCGTGATCGCGGTGCTGCACGACTTCACCCAGGCCTCGCTCTATGCCGACCGGGTGGCGATGCTGTCGCGCGGCCGGCTGGCCGGGCTCGGCACGCCGGAGGAGGTCCTGACCGAGGAGATGATCGCCGCGGTCTTCGGCGTCCGCACCCGCGCCGCGCGGGCCCATGGCGCCGTCTTCCACGTCCCGCTCGGAGCGGCCGCGCCGTGACGATTGCCGGTCCGCTGCTCATCGCCGCCCTGCTGGCGGTCTCGGTGCTGCATCTCGCCTCCGGCGCGATGCCGGTGCCGCCGGGCGAGGTGATCGCCGCGCTCTTCTCCTATGACAGCGGCAATTTCAGCCATGTCATCGTCGTCAAGCAGCGGCTGACCCGCCTTGCCGTGGCGCTCTATTGCGGCGGGGCGCTGGCGGTGTCGGGGCTGCTGATGCAGCGCGTCTTCCGCAACGGGCTGGTCTCGCCCTCCACGCTCGGCGTCAATTCCGGCGCGACCGCCTTCGTGGTGCTGTCGGTCTTCTTCCTCGGCGCCTCGGGCGGGGCGCTGTTCCTGCCGGCGCTTGCCGGCGCGCTCCTGGCGCTGGCCCTGACCTTCGCGACCGCGGGGCTGCTGCGCGGCCAGGGCGACCCGCGGCTGAACCTGGTGCTGGCGGGATCCATGGTCGGGGTGCTCTTCTCCTCGGCGACGACGCTGGTCCTGTCCTTCGACCCCGACCGGTTCGAGAACGTCATCAGCTGGCTGATCGGCGATATCGGCAATTTCGACTACCGCGAGCTGCGGCTGATGGCGCCCCTCGGCGCGGTGGCGATGGCGGCGGCCCTGGCGGTCTGCCGGGCGATCGACCTGCTGGCGCTCGGCGACGAGCAGGCGGCCGTGATGGGCGGCCATGTCCGGCTGATCGCCGGGAGCGCGCTGGGGGTGGCGCTGATCCTCTCGGTCAGCGCCGTCGTGGTGGTCGGGCCGATCGGCTTCGTCGGCCTGATCCTGCCCCATGCGACCCGGCTGATCGCCGGCGAGTTCGGCCGCGGGCCGCTCCTCTTCTGCGCGGGGGGCGGAGCGCTGGCGGTGACCGCGGCAGATCTGGCCGCGCGCACCATGGCAGCGCCGAAAGTGCTGAACGTGGGCAGCGTCATGGGGCTGGCCGGCGGGGCCGCGTTCCTGGTCCTCGTCCTCGCCACGGCCCGGAGGGTGGCGCGATGACCCCGGGCACGACCGTCCTCCGGCTCGGCCGGGTCCTCTCGCTGCCGGTCGGACGGCGGTTCCTGATCGTCGCGCCGCTGCTCCTGCTGGCGCTCCTGGCAAGCTGCTGGCTGGCCCTGGCGGCGGGATATTCCGGAACGCGGGCCGCGGATATCTGGCAGGCCGTCACCCTGCCGCGGGAGGCGATGGAGGACCCCGCGCGGATGATCGCCGGTTTCCGGATGCCGCGGATCGTCGCGGCGGTGCTGGCGGGGTCTATGATGGCGGCCTCGGGCTACCTGCTGCAGGTCGTCTCCCGCAACGGCCTGGCCGATCCCGGCCTGCTCGGGCTCTCGGACGGCGCCTCGGTGGCAGTCCTGCTGGGCGGCGCGCTGGCCGGTTCCGCGGTGATCGCCCCGCCGGTCCTCGCCGCCCTCGCCCTGGCGGGTTCGCTGGGCGCCGCGCTGCTGGTCGTCGGGCTCGGGCGCAGGATGCTGACCGGCGGCGGGATCATCCTGGTCGGCCTGGCGACCAGCATCTTCCTCGGCTCCATCGTCGAGATCATCCTCGTGACCGGAAGCGCCATGAACTTCTCGGCGCTCATGCAATGGTCGCGCGGGACGCTCGCGGCGGTCGACGCGGCGGATGCGCGCCTGCTGGGGCTGTGGTGGCTCCTCTTGGTGCCGCTGGCGCTCGGCCTCGGCCGGAGCATGTCGCCGCTGCTGCTGGGCGATGCCGAGGCCCGGGCCCTCGGCGTGCCGACCCGCGCCTCCGTCGCCGCATATATCATCCTCGCCGCGGCCTTCGCCGCGCCCGTCGTCGCAACCTGCGGCCCCGTGGCCTTCATCGGGCTCATGGCCTCCTATGTCGCGCGCAGCCTGGTGGGCGACCGGCCGACCGAGGTGCTGCTGGCCGCGATGCTCTCGGGCGGGCTGATCCTGCTCTGGGCGGACACGGCGGGCCGGACGCTCTTCGGGCCGGTCCAGGTCTCGGCCGGCATCATGATCTCCGTCGTCGGGGTCCTGGTCTTCGTGCTCGCCGCGCGGGCCGGACGGCTGGCGCGCTGAGGCGCAACACGACCCGTGCGCTGAGGCGCAACACGACCCGTTTCCAACCGGCAAGGACTGTCCAGATGAAACCATACCTTACCGCCCTCGTCGCCATGCTCGCCGCGCTGCCTGCCGCCGCGCAGGAGGCCCTGCGGACGATCACCGACCATGCAGGCTACGAGGTAAGCTATCCCGCCGAGCCGCAGCGCATCGTCTCGCTGCACGACTGGACCGTGACGGTCATGGCCTACGAGCTCGGCGCGAACCTGGTCGGCAGCACCGGACGGATGAGCGGCGACGGCAGCTATTTCGTGCGCTCCGGGCGCGAGCTCTACGGCCTGACCTTCGACGACATCGCCCTTGCCTCGGTGCATGGCCAGCTCGACATGGAGCGCATCGCCTCGCTGCACCCGGATCTGATCATCGGCAATCTCGGCGACACGCTGGAATACCGCGACCAGCTGGCCACGATCGCGCCGACCATCATCTTCGATCCGATGAACGGCCGCACGGCGATGGAGAACTACCGGGACTTCGCCGGCTGGGTGAACCGGCAGGAGACTTTCGACGCCCTCCTGGCCCGCTACCGGGCGCGGATCGACGCGCTCCGTCCGGAGATCGCCGGCGCGGGCGGCCACCCCAGCTATGTCGCCATGCTGCCCAATCCCGAGAACGGGTCGATCCGGCTCTTCCGCACCTATGGCGCGCAGTCCCAGGTGCTCGAGGATCTCGGCTTCCGCCCGCTGCCGGTGGTCGGCGAAGTGCCCGAGGGGCGGCAGGACGCGAATTTCTCGCCCGAGATCATCGGCCAGATGAATGCCGACTGGATCTTCACGACCCATATCTCCGACCGCGGCGAGGACGAGGCCGCGATGCTGGCGGCGCTGGAGCAGATCGCGCCGGGCGCGACCGGCTTTCTCGATGCCGTCGCGGCCGGCCGGTTCCACTCCTCGGACCGCTTCCACGTCTATCCGATGACCTTCCGCGCGATGGACTACTTCCTCGACGAGCTGGCAGGCCTGGTGCAGGCGCGCAACTGATCCGGGCGGCCGGGTGCGATCTTCCCCGGCAGCATGCCCCCCGCCCGGAGCGGCGTCCGGCTCCGATCTTCCCTTCCCGGAGGCAGGACCCGGCGCAGCACCCGTCCGGCACGGAGCCCCCGCCCGGTCGAGATGGGCGGCATGGCTGCGGTTCCGCGCATCGGCGGCGGTGCAGGCGGCGCCGTTCACCTTGCCCGAGGGCTCGAAATAGGACGGCGCGATCCCGTTCCCGGCCACCGCCTCGCGGGCAAAGCCGATGGCCTGCCGGTTCAGCGCGATCTGCGCCCGGTCGCCGCCGCCGCCGGCATAGTCCTCGGAGGTCAGCTCGTGCGGCAGGTCGATCATGAAGCCGGAATTGCGCCCGGCGGAGCCTTCGCCGATCTGCCCCGCCTCCAGCAGGAAAACGTGCAGCGACGGATCGAGCTGCAGCAGGCGCCGCCCACGACCACGATATCGGCGCTCCGCTCCGCATCGAGCGGCGGCAGTGGCGCCCGCGCGGGCAGGATCGCGTTCCAGCCGGCGGGACCGGCGAGTTTCGGCAGAGGTCTGGCGGAGAAGCGCGTCGTCACGGACGGGGTCCTTCCGGATGGAGAGCGGTGGAGGAAGGTCCGGCGGCGGCAAGGGACCGGACCGCCGCCGGAGGAACCGGGCCAGCGCCCGGGCCACCCGGGGCCGGATTCCCTTCCACGGAAGACGCAATGCGCGCAGCCCGGCTGTGCCGGCGTCCTGTCCGCCTGCCACTCAGCCGGATTTGCCTCCGAGATCGGCCCCGGCCGGAAATGACCACCGCCCCCGGGGCCGCCCTATCGCGGACATGGACCGGATTTCGGACGCCCCCTGCCTGCCCGATTTGGGCGATGGCCGAGCTGCGGGGGGGGGGGAGCCCGTCTCCCGCAGGGTCCTGTTCCCGGGCGGGAACGGGGGCACCTCCGCCGCGCCTTCAACCCGGGGCGTGTCCCGGGAAGAAACGGGCCCGCATGGCATGGGCCGGAGCCGCCGCCATGCCGCAGAGCATCATCGGCGGCGCGCTTGCGCAGCTGGCGAGACACCTGCAGCCGCTCCTCTGCCACCGCGCCGGGAACCGCCGCGCGCGCCGCAATCGTCCGGTCGCCGAACGGATCGCAGCAAAGGGCATGACGTGGCCGCGCGCGGTGGCCGTCGCCTCCCCGCCGAAAAGGCACGCCTCGCACGGGCAGATCGGGCGGCGGCCGGCGCAAGCGGCTGTTCCGCGCCTTTTCTTGGCGGCGGCGGGCCCGGCCGGCGTCTGACGCCCCTTGCACCCGGGCGGGCGGGCGTCCTATCATCCCCCCACGAAATTCGGTCCAGCCCCGGGGCTTCCCTGCCAGACCTGGTCAGTGGCTGAACACGGGGCGTTCCCCTTTGGCATTTCTTCACAGCGTCATCGCCCATACCGAGGGCATCCGCCGCCGGACTCCCGTCCGCTGGCGCAGTCTCGACGGCATGATGGGCACCTACTGGCAGGCCGCCGCCGGAAAGGGCGCGGGCGGCCACTATGTCAGCGGCGATCCCAGGATCATGATCTTCTTCGAGGAGATCGCCCGCAGCATCGTCATGTCGACCGGCGCGCTGCGCCCCGAGGCGGGGCTGAGGCCGATGGCGCGGGCGCTCTACCTGCCGGCCGGGCAGCCGATGCAGACGCGCTTCACCGCCGCGCATGAATTCTCGCATCTCGACATCCACCTGCACCGCGACCGGCTGCTGCGGATCCTCGAGCCCTCGCTCGGGCGCTCCGCGGCGCTGGCCGCGATCGCGCGGCCGGTGGAGCTGGCCGATCCGGGGATGCTGACCGGGCTGGCGGAGATGCTGGTCGCGCAGGTCACCGCGCCGAGCAAGCACGACCTCTTCGCCGAGACCATCGCCGCGGGCATCGTCTCGGGGCTGCTCGATCTCGGCCCCATGGCGCCGCAGGCCCCCCCGGCCCCGCCGGAACCCGGCGGCGCGCGGCTGACGGCGGCGCAGCTCCGGCGGCTGCGCGACGGGTTCGACGCGGCCGGCGGGCGGCGCCTGGCCGTGGCCGAGCTGGCCGCGATGGTCGGGCTGTCGGAAAGCTGGTTCGGCCATGTCTTCCGCAACTCGACGGGCATGACGCCGTTGCAATGGCAGACCCGGCGGCGGGTCGACATGGCCTGCGGCCTGCTGGCGGGCAGCGACCGGCACAGCCTGACCGACATCGCCGCGCGGCTGGGCTTTGCCGACCAGGCGCATCTGACCCGCACCTTCCGCCAGGTGACCGGCGAGACCCCGGCCGCCTGGCGCCGCGCGCAGCGCGCGGGCTGAGCCGCTACCAGCGGCGGCGCAGCGTGACCGCGACCTCGCGCGAGGGGTTGTAGAAATTCGCGCCGCCGCCTTCCCAGACCAGGACCTTCTCGTCGAGCAGGTTCGAGACCGTGACGCCCAGCGAGGTGTTCTCGGCCAGGTCGTAGCTGAAGGAGGCGTCGTAGATAGTATAGGCGCCGACCTCGATCTCGTTGTCATTGGTCGCGTAGTAGTCGCCGGTATAGCGCATCCCCAGCCCGAAGGTCATGTCGCCGCGCGGCCCCCGCCCGTCGAGCGTGTAGTTCACCCACAGCGAGGCGGTCTGCTCGGGCACGAAGCCCAGCTGGTTGCCCTCGTTGCCGCCGGTGCCGTTCTCGACGATCTCGCTGTCGATCCAGGAATAGCCGGCGATCACGTCGAAGCCGCGGACCAGGTCGACCTTGGCCTCCAGATCGAGGCCGCGGACCTCCACCTCGCCCACGGTCTCCTGGACATAGGTGTTCGGGTTCGTGACGGTGATATTGGTCTTGGTCAGGTCGTAGAGCGCCGCGCTGAGGATCGAGGAGGTCCCCGCCGGGCGGTACTTCACCCCGATCTCGTACTGCTCGCCGCGCTCGGGCGCGATCTCCAGCCCCGCCGGGACCACGGATTCCGCGTAGGAGCCATAGACCGAGAGCTGCGGCGTGATCTTGTAGGTCAGCGCCAGCCGCGCGGTGGTGGCATCGAAATCGTCGGACTCCTTCGTCCCCGCCAGATAGTCGGTGCGGGTGATATCGAACCAGTCCTGCCGCACCCCGCCCGACAGGATCACCCGGTCGGCGAAGGTCAGCTCCTGCTGGGCATAGACCGCGCGGGTCTCCTGCTCGGTGCGCAGATCCTGGTAGGGGGTCAGGTCATCCAGATCGATGCCGCCGGCGTAATGCACATCGGTCCAGTCGATCGGATCCGCCCCCGCCCACCAGTTGGTCGCCCGCCGGTCGCCCTGGCTGGCATCGACCCCGGCCAGGGTCCGGCTCTTCGCCCAGCCCAGATCCATGTCGTATTGCAGATGGACGTCGCCGATCAGCGTCTCTTCGTCGGTCTCGTTGGCGAAGTAGTAGCGGTAGGCGGTGGTCGGCGCGGCGGTGCCGTTGAGATAGACATAGCCGAAATCGCTGTCGGCATCGCTCCAGCGCAGCGTGGAGCCCAGCGTCAGCCCGTTGCCGAAATCATGGCTGGCCATCAGCGTCGCGCTGGTCCGCTCGGTGCCGCGGTAGTTGAAATCCGGCTCGCCGAAGAAGGTGCTGCGGTCGAAATTCGTCCCCGAGGGATGGCCGGTGCCGCCCGGCACGCCGTCGCGGTCGAGATAGTCCAGCAGGAAGGTCAGCTCGGTCGCGTTCGAAGGCCGCCAGGTCAGGCCGATCATGGCGAAGCGCTCGTCGTCGCGGGAATAGTCGTATTCCGCATCCGCGTCGCGCAGCTTGGCCGTGACGCGGTAGGACAGCCGCCCCCCCTCGATCAGGTCGTCGCCGAAATCCGCGCCGATCTCCTTCGCCTCGAAGGAACCGGCCTGGACATAGCCCTCGCCCCAGCGGCCGGTCTTCGGCGTCTTCGACACGTAGTTCACCATGCCGCCCGGATCGGAGATGCCGAAGGTGGTGGAATTCGCGCCCTTGAGCACCTCGACGCGCTCGAAGGCGAAGGGCTCTTCGCGGATGCCGCCGAAATTCTCGCCGAAGCCCAGCCGCAGCCCGTCGCGATAGGTATAGGCGTCGAAGCCGCGGATCAGGAAATAGTCGAACCGGTCGTCGGAGCCGTAGAAATCGGTGGAGACGCCGGGCGTGTACTGCAGCACCTCCTCGATGCTGGTGGCGCCGCGCCGCTCGATCTCGGCGGAGGTGATGACGGAAATGCTCGCGGCGGTGTCGAGCATGTCGGTCTCCATCCGGCTGGCGCCGCTCGTCGTGGCGGCGGCCAGCGAGGTCCCGTCCGACGCGGCGCCCTGCACCAGGATCGGGTCGAGCACCAGGGTCTCGTCCGCGCTCTGGGCGCGGGCGGCGGGCGGCAGCGCGGCCAGGGCGGTGCAGCCGAGCAGGAGGGAGAGCACGCGGATCGGCCGCGTGCTGCGGCGGGACAGGAGGAATTCGGGCATCGTGATACGGTCTACTTGCTGATGTCGGCGGCTGGCCCGGAAGGGAGAGGCTGGCATGTCGGAGCGGATGGGGAGGCCCGACTCTCGGGCCATGGCGCGCATGAAATCGTGCGGCGATGGCGGCGATCTATCCCGTTTTCCGGGCAGCGTCTTGAAAATTCCAACTGTTTTTGTCGGAATCCACGGCTAATCCGTCCCGGCCGCCTGCGGAAGCGGGCTTGGCGCTTGACCGGACGGGCGCGAAGGTGAAATCCGGCGGCATCGAGCACAAGGAGACCCCGCCATGCTGCGCCGACTGGCCCGCCAAATCCTCACCGCCGCCGCGCTTCTCGCCGCCCCGCCGGCACTGGCGGACACCTTCCCGGTCACGGTCTCGCATGTCTTCGGCACCACGGTCATCCCCGCGCCGCCGAAGCGGGTCGCGACGGTCAACTGGGCCAATCACGAGGTGCCGCTGGCGCTCGGCATCGTGCCGGTGGGCTTCGCCCGGGCGAATTTCGGCGATGACGACGGCGACGGGATGCTGCCCTGGGTCAAGGCGCGGCTCGACGAGCTCGGCGGCCCGGCGCCCGTGCTTTTCGACGAGGGCGACGGGATCGATTTCGAGGCGGTCGCCGCCACCCGCCCCGACGTGATCCTGGCCGCCCATTCCGGGATGAGCCGCGAGGATTACGAGCTGCTCAGCCGCATCGCCCCGGTGGTCGCCTATCCCGACGCGCCCTGGACCACGGACTGGCGCTCCATGATCCGGCTGAACGCCGCCGGGCTCGGCATGTCCGCCGAGGGCGAGGCGCTGATCGCCCGGACCGAGGCCGAGATTGCCGCCGAGGTTGCGAAATACCCCGAGCTCGAGGGCCGCACGGCGATGTTCATCACCCATCTCGAGGCCCGCGATCTCAGCCAGATCCGCTTCTATTCGGCGAATGACACGCGGGTGAAGTTCTTCGAGGATCTGGGCCTGCGCCAGCCTGCGAGCGTGCGCGAGGCGACCCGGCCGGGCCAGTATGCCGCCGAGATCAGCGCCGAGCGGATCGACCTCTTCGACGATGTCGACATCGTGCTGACCTATGGCGACGACGCACTGCTGGAGCGGCTGGAGGCCGATCCGCTGACCTCGCACATGGCGCCGGTGGCGCGCGGCTCGGTCGTGCTCCTGTCGAACGATCCGGCCGGCACTGCCGCGCATCCGACGCCGCTGGGCATCTCCTGGGTGCTTCCGGACTATGTCGCCAAGCTCGCCGCAGCGGCGCGCAACGCGGAATGACCGCCGCCGCGGCCGCCCCGCAGCGCCGCGCGGCCCGCGCGCGCTGGATCCTGCTGCTGCTGGCCGGGCTGGCCGTGGCGGCGGGGCTGTCGCTGGCCATCGGCGCGCGCAGCGTGCCCCTGGCCGAGATCCTCTCGGCGCTCGGCGGCGCGCGGGACAGCGTCGGCGAGGCGGCCGTGGCACTGCGCATCCCGCGCACCCTGCTGGCCGCGGCGGCCGGGGCCGCGCTGGCGCTGGCCGGGGCGGTGATGCAGGGGGTGACGCGCAATCCGCTGGCCGATCCCGGCATCCTCGGCGTCAATGCCGGCGCCGCCTTCGCCGTGGTGGCGGGCATCGCCTTCTTCGGCCTCTCCTCGGTCTCCGCCTATGTCCTCTGCGCGATCCTCGGCGCCGGTGCCGCCGCAGCGGCGGTCTATGCGATCGGCGGGATCGGCGCGGGCGGCGCCACGCCGCTGAAGCTGGCGCTGACCGGCACGGCGGTGGCGATCGCGCTGTCGTCGCTGACCACCGCGATCGTGCTGCCGCGCGGCGACATCGCCGGGACCGCGCGCTCCTGGCAGACCGGAGGGGTCGGCGGCGCGGGCTATGACAGCCTGCGCCTCGGCCTGCCCGTCCTCGCCCTGGGCGCCGCGCTCTGCCTCGGGGCGGCGCGCGGGCTGAACATGCTGGGGCTGGGCGAAGAGACCGCGAAGGGGCTGGGCAGCCGCGTTGCCGCCACCCGCGCCCTGGCCAGCCTCGGCGCGGTGATGCTCTGCGGCACGGCGACGGCGCTCTGCGGTCCGATCGGCTTCGTCGGGCTGGTCGTGCCCCATGCCTGCCGCCTGCTCTGCGGGGCCGATCACCGCTGGCTCCTGCCCTTCTCGGCGATCGGCGGGGCGATCCTGCTGATCCTGGCCGATATCGCCGGACGGGTCGCGATGCGCCCGGCCGAGATGGATGTCGGCATTGTCACCGCCTTCCTCGGCGCGCCGGTCTTCATCTGGATCGTGCGCCGCCGCCGTGCCGGGGCGCTGGCGCAATGACCGCGGCTCCGCTTTCCGCTGGGCTGGCCCGGCTGCGCCGCGCCCGCACCCGGCACCGCGCCCGCGCCTCGGCGGCGCTGGCCCTCGCCATCCTCGCCGTGGCCGCGCTGACCCTGTCGATCGGCCATACGGTGACACCGCCCCTCGACCTGCTGCGCGCGCTGGCCGGCGCGGAGGTGCCCGGCACCAGCTTCGCCCTGCACCAGCTGCGCCTGCCCCGCGCGGTGCTGTCGCTGCTTTCAGGCGCCGCCTTCGGGCTGGGCGGCGCGGTGTTCCAGACCATGCTGCGCAACCAGCTCGCCAGCCCCGACATCGTCGGGATCACCTCGGGCGCGGGCGCGGCGGCGGTCGCGGGCATCGTGCTCTTCTCGCTGAGCGGCGCGGCGGTCTCGCTGCTGGCGGTCGGCGGCGGGCTGGGCGTTGCGCTCCTGATCTACCTGCTGGCCTGGCGCGACGGCGTCGCCGGCACGCGGCTGATCCTGGTCGGCATCGGCATGTCCGCCATGCTGCAGAGCGCGACGCTCTACATCCTGTCGAAGGCGCCGTCCTGGACCCTGCAGGAGGCCACGCGCTGGCTGGCCGGCAGCGTCAACGGCGCGCAGCTCGGCCAGGCGCTGCCGCTCTTGGCAGCGCTCGCTGTCTTCGGCACCGCGATCTTCCTCGCCGCGCGCGACCTCGAGGCGCTGCGGCTCGGCGACGACATGGCCGCAGCGCTCGGCGTGCGGCTGGGCCGGGTGCGGCTGATGGCGGTGCTGGCGGCGACCGGACTGGTCGCGGTGGCCACCGCCATGGCCGGTCCCGTGGCCTTCGTCGCCTTCCTTTCGGGCCCGGTCGCCTCGCGGCTTCTCGGCCCAGGCCGCGCGCCCTTCGCCGCAGCGGCCCTGACCGGGGCACTGCTGGTGCTGGCCGCGGATTTCACCGGCCAGGTGCTCCTGCCTTCGCGCTATCCGGTCGGCGTCGTCACCGGGCTGCTGGGCGCGCCCTATCTCGTCTATCTCGTCATCCGCCAGAACCGCAGGGGGACCCCGACATGACAGCTGCCGTCCTGATCGCCGAGCACCTGGTCTCGGGCTATGCCGGGCGCCGCGTGCTCGCCGGGCTCGACCTGGAGATCGGCCGCGGCCGGATCACCGCCATCGTCGGCGCCAATGCCTGCGGGAAATCCACGCTGCTGCGCACCATGTCGCGGCTGATCGCCCCCGAGGCGGGCCAGGTTCTGCTCGACGGGCGTTCGGTGCACCGCATGCCGCCGCGGGCGCTGGCCAGGCAGCTCGGCGTCCTGCCGCAATCGCCGAGCGCGCCCGAGGGCATCACCGTCGCCGAACTGGTCGGCATGGGCCGGCATCCGCATCAGGGCGTGCTGGCCCGCTGGTCGCGGCGCGACGACGAGGCCGTGGCGGCCGCGCTGGAGGCGACCGGCACCGCCGCCCTGGCCGAGCGCGGGCTCGACGAGCTCTCCGGCGGCCAGCGCCAGCGGGTCTGGATCGCCATGGCGCTGGCGCAGGAGACCGGGGTGCTGCTTCTCGACGAGCCGACCACCTATCTCGACATCGCCCACCAGATCGAGGTGCTCGACCTGCTGACCGATCTCAACCGCGCCCGCGCGACGACAATCGTCATGGTGCTGCACGACCTCAACCTGGCCGCGCGCTATGCCGACCGGCTGGTGGCGATGGCGGCGGGCCGGGTGCAGGCGGCCGGCCCGCCCGCGGAGGTGCTGACCGCCGCAATGGTGCGGACCGTCTTCGGGCTGGAGGCCCGCATCCTCGACGATCCGGTCTCGGGCCGTCCGATGATGCTGCCCTATGGCCGCCATCACGCCCGCCCGGCGGAGCCTGCCCCTGCTGCAGGACGCGCCGCCACGGGCGCCCGGGCGGGATAGCGTCCTCGCCCTCCGCCTCCGGACCGGGGGCGGTGCGTGGCCTCAGGCGGGCCGACGGCGAACGCGGCCCGGTCCCGTCCCGGACGGAGGCGCCGCGCCGGACCTGCCCCGTCCTGGCGCAGCGCCCGGGCATGGCGGCTGAATGTTGCCGCACGGATGCCCGGGCATGGGCCGGAACCGGCCGCCAGAACGCATGTCCCCGCCGCCCGCAGGCTGCCTCTCCGCGACCGGGGACCGCCAGAAAGACCCCGAAGCCGCCATCGAGACCGCCCGCCAGCCGCGCTCCGGTGGCCGGCTTGATGATGCATCCCCGCCTGACCGCCCTCCGGAGGCATCCTCTCCCCCTCTGCACCGCGCTGGCACATCCTCGCATCCCCCTGATCCGCGGCATTCGCCCGGATCATCGGACAGGGCCTCGGCTCTGCCCCTCCCGCGGTGACGGCCGGACGCCGCGCAGACTGCCGACAGGAGCCGGGACCGCAACACCGTCAGCACCCTCCGGCACTCTGCCGTCGCCGCAGCAGCGGGACGGGGGCGGGTCTGCTTGCGTCTCGGCCGCACGGACCTCCTCCCGGCCCCGGCTGCCCTCCTGTGCCACCGCCCTGCCCTTCCCGCAGCAACGGCCGTTTGCAGCCAGGACGCCGCGCAGACGGCCGGCCGGAGCAGGGACGGCAACACCGTCAGCACCCGCCGGCACTCTGCCGTCGCCGCAGCAGCGGGACGAGGGCGGGTCTGCTTGCGTTTCGGCCGCACAGCCCTCCTCCCGGCTCCGGCTGCCCTCCTGTGCCACCGCCCTGCCCTTCCCGCAGCAACGGCCGTTTGCAGCCAGGACGCCGCGCAGACGGCCGGCCGGAGCAGGGACGGCAACACCGTCAGCGACCCGTCGGCACTCTGCCGTTGCCGCCGCGGCAGGACGGGGGCGGGTCTGCTGGCGTCTCGGCCGCACGGACCTCCTCCCGGTCCCAACCGACCTGGCCTGCTCTCACCACCGCCATGCCAAGCCCGGCGGGATCAGGCTCCCGCGGCGCGGCGGCGGACGCCTCACCCCGGATATTGGCGGGGACCCCGTCCCGACGGGCGCGCCATGGCAGCCCGGCGCGCATCCGGCGACGGACGGGCCGCAGGCGGCAGGCGGCAGGCCGAACTGGCAGTCCCCACCCGTCCTGTACTAGGACTGGACATTCACCACCCGACAGCGGCAAGCCGACGCCTCCCCTCGGCGGACCAATGGACACCGATAGACAGAATGCCCCAGACCGACCATCTCAAGACCGACTGCTCGAAATGCGCCGCCCTCTGCTGCCTCGTGCTGGCCTTCGACAAGGGCAAGGATTTCGCCTTCGACAAGAATCCCTGCGAACCGTGCCGGAACCTCTCGGGGCACAGCTGCTCGATCCACGACAGGCTGGCGGAGGAGGGCTTTCCGGGCTGCGTCGCCTATGACTGCCTGGGCGCCGGCAACCGCGTCGTCCAGGAGGTCTTCGCCGGGCAGTCGTGGCAGACAGAGCCGCGCCTGACGCGGGTGATGATGGAGGCCTTCTCGGGCATGCGCGAGGTCCACAAGCGCATCGACCTCCTGCGGGCCGCGGGCACCCTGCCGCTGGAGCCGCAGGACGAGCAGGCCCGCCGCGACTTCCTCGCCCGGCTCGAGGAGCACCGCTGGAGCGGGCCCGAGCTCAACGATTTCGAGGCCGGCCTGGCGCTGGAGATCGACATCTTCTTCCACGGGCTCGGGAAGTCCCTGCCCGCCAGCTTCCGCGACGCTCTGTGAGCCGCAGGCCGGTCCGGCAGAGCGGCGCGACCGGCGCGCCCTACAGGGGCACGGCCGGGAGCCGGTGACAGACCGCGCAGACCCGCCGCAGCGCCTGGCCAACCGGTGCCCCGCCCCCCTTCCGGGAGCGGGACCGCCGCACCCGACCGGCCTCCGCAAGCCGTCGCAGCCACGGCGCCCGTTGTTCCGTCGACGCAGGGGGGCGCCGCGCTCCGGCCTCCCGGTCCGCATGGCAGCCCCGGCCAGCCGGGGCCGGTCCGGGCGTCGGCCGTCTCTTCCCCGCCGCCGGAGCCCGTGAGCACCAGCCGGATTTCCGCAGACGATCCGGCGCGTGGCCAGCAGCCGCGCACCCGCCACCCGGAGCCGGAGCCCGCTCGACGCGCCGCCGGTCCTTTCCGGGATCCCGTCCATCCTGCTGGCGGGATGCCAGTCTCCGTCGGGCGCGGCCCGCGGCGCCGACGGGCCCTGCGGGATGATTGCCGGTCATCTCGACGGGACGGGACCAGCGCGGAGGACGGTGCCGGGGAAGCCGTCCAAGACCGCTCCGGGTGAAGCCGCCAACCGGCTCCGTCTGCCGCCCGTTCCGGCACGGGAGCCAGTGCAGGCCGCCGGAGCGCATCGCGCCTTTGCCCAATGCCGCCGCGATGGTCCCGTCAATGGCCATTGCGGCCGTTCACCCGCCGCCCCGCCACGGAGGGATGGCGGCGCGTGCCGGCGCAGCCACCGGACCGGGGGCTGGCCAGGCGGAGCCGCAGGTCGCGATACCGGGACGCTGGCAATGGCACGCCCCCGCCGTGCACTCGTCCGAACAGCATGTCCGACCGCCTCCGGCCCGGTCCAAGCCCCGGCCGGGGCGGGGCGGCCCGTCCTCCTTCCCTGCCCGGCCGCGGCACGCTCAGCGCATCGCCCGCGCGCGCTTCCGCCGCCGCCGGGCGGGATGTCCCGGCCTCCGGGCAACCGGCGGAACTGCGTCGGGGTCTGGTCCATGATATCCCGGAAGGCCGCGTCGAAGGAGGAGACCGAGCAGTAGCTGACCTGGAGCGCGACCTCGGTCACGTGGGCATCGCGTCCGCAGAGCAGGTCCACCGCGCAGAACCCGGATCCGGCGCAGCGTCTCGCGCCAGGTCAGCCCCAGTTCGCCGGAGAATCTGCGGGCCAGCGTCCGGGGCGTCAGGCCCGCCGCGGCTGCGATCCCGGCGAAATGCGGCGGTCCCGCAGCGGCGGCCGCGGTCAGGTCCAGCGCTTTGCCAGCGCCCGGCTGTGTGGCACGGGCAGGACGCAGCGGCCGGGCCGCACCGCCAGCCGGCAGGCCGCCATACCCAGCGCGGCCAGGAGTTGCGGCAGATCGGCCGCGGGCCGGGCCCTGCCGGCGCTCAGGCGGCGGCACTCCCGCACAAGATCCCGGGCCAGCGGCGAGATCTCGAACACCGCCAGCGGCTGCGGCAGCCGGAACATGGCGGGATCGAAAAGCGCCGAGGCCGAGACCAGTCGCTTCGGAATCGAGATCGTCACGGGATGGCCCGCGCGACCAGCGCCACCCGCAGCGGCGGCAGGAGCCAGCGCGGCCCGCCCGCTTCTAGGCATAACGATCCCTCGAGCGCATAGAGGAAATAGGGCCGGTCCATGCAGAATGGCCGCGGCCCGGCTGGCCCGAAGCCCTGGTCGACGAGGCTGGTCCGCCCCGGCACGGGCTCAGCCGCCGCCCGGCAGCAGTGTTGCGGCGAAGCGGCGCCTCGAGGGCGGCGCGATCATCAGCGGCCGGACCGCGGCACCGAAGGCGCGGAAGTCGCCGGAGGCACGCGAGGCATCGAAATCCGCCCCGGTCTGCCATTCACGCAGCATGCCCAGGGCGGTGCCGTCGCCGGGCCCGGCGAAGGCCACGAAGGCGATATTGCCCGGCATCGCGCGGATCTCAGCGGCGCTTTCCAGCAGGGTGCCCGGCGCCCGCGGACGATCCTCGGGCGCGGTGGTGAAGCGCAGATGGACGACGAGCATGTTCCTCCTTTCAGCGGGGGCGTCTGCGGCAAGGTCGCGACCATCCCGGCATGCCGCCGCCTGTCCGGCTTCCGCCGCCGGGACAGGTTTGCGCCCCGGCCGGACAATCGGCGGTCCCCGGCCCGGGCGCCGGGCGCATCTGCTCATTTCTTCCCCGCGCCAAGCAAAGTGGCCGCGCCCTGCGGCCCGGCGCAGCGCCTCGAGGCCGCCTGCCCGCATCTTCAGGCGCTGCCAGCCGCTTCAGCCGCCGGCCGTGCCGGGGTTCTCGCCCGCCAGTGCTCACTGATGCTGCCAGCTGCACCATCGGCCCGGAGCCGCCTTTCCGCCGAAGGACGTCCGCCCCGGCTTGGCGCCGTGGTCGCGAAGAACGAACTCGGCAGCCGATATCTGCCGCGCCGCGATCCCGTCGAGGCTGGCACCAGGACGCATCGCCGGAAGAAGCCGCCCTGCCGCGTCGAGCAAGGCGACCTATTCGGAGCTGCTTGCCCTCCGCGAAGCAGCTCCGTTTCGGCCAGCTGCACGAGCAGGCTGCTGAAAAAGGAAACCAGCGCCTCGTCGTGGAGGAATCCGTTCCGGACCTGGTCAGGTGATTTCTTCAGGGATGGGCAAGTCCAGCCGCTTTCAGGACGCGTGTTCCAGTCTTGCCCCCAGCTCCCCGGCCAAACGGACTGTTTCAGCGCCCTGCAAGGGCCAGCTGTCAGTGGATCACCGAGCGCGCTGCGGTCATCGGGCCGCCAGCCACGGCGGCATGCTCCGGCACGAACCGGATCGCAGGCATGGCGCACTGGCCCTCGGGGTCCGCGGCGGCTGGCCGATCGAGATGAATGACAAGGAAGACGTGCCGGGCAATAGGGCAAGCTGGCAGAGCGCGGCCGCGAAGACACCCGAAGCGGGAAGGCCGGGATCGGTCCTCTCCCGGGTCCCTGTGCGGAAGCCGGAAATCCCGACGACCGGGGCTGGCTCCGTGCCCACGGGCGGGACCGCATCGCGTGCGGGCCATTCGGTGCCCGGTGGTCTGTCGCAGAAGCCGGTCTGGACATGACGCGACTGGCTGCCAGGACCGGCAGAAGATGCGGGAGGAACGCGCCCTCCGCGAGGCTGCCGCCGGGCTCCGCGGCGATAGGTCCGAAGCGGCCCTGGCGGGGCGGGCGGAACAGCAGGCAGGTCGCGGTCAATGGAGCGGAAGGGCTCGGCTCCGGCGGAAAGGCTGCCGCCTGCATGCAGCGGCCGGGGACCGGGTCCCGCCTGCGGCACGGGCCGCGGGCAAGAGGCTGTCCAGCGGCCCACGGCGCGAGGTCCGGAGAGAGGGCCGCCGCGGCCAATGGCGGCGGAGGCCGGGCCCTTGCCGCCCGAACTGCGGGGCACCGGCCGAGACCGCTGCGGCGCTGTCTTTCCCTGGGGCGAAGACCAGCGCGGACCTGCGCGGACCTGCGGGATCCGGCAGGCCCGGGGATGGAGGCGCGCTGCCGCGCCTCCGGGGGGCGTCAGGCTGCCTTAGCCGGGGCCAGACGGGCCTTGATCGCCGGCGGGACCAGGCGGGCGGCAGAGACGCGCGGCATCGCCATCTCGGGGATGGTCCGCTCCTTGCCGTAGAGGTCCAGGTATTCCTGGTAGTTGTCGAAGCCCTGGCGGCGGACGTAGTCGACATAGCTTTCCGCAGCCGCGCCATTGGCCAGGATGACCTCGTGCGCTTCGGTCTCGACGTGGAAATAGGTGACGTGCTCGGCCAGTGCGGCCATCGGTTCGTAGCAGATCGTCGTGCCGTTCACGAGCGCGCTGGCATTGATCGCCAGACCGTCCAGGATCAGCGCGTGATCCGCGGTCAGGACCAGATCCGCATGCGGCACGCCGGCGCCCAGGGCGCCCGCCTTGACGCGGACCGGGACGAAGCGCTCGGCCGGGGTGAAGCGCTTGTGCACCGTCTGGCGCGCCAGCCACAGCACCTTGGTCGTGCCGCCGCCGGCCACCGAGATCTCGTCGCCGATCTCCAGCGTCTCGACGGCGCGCTCGCCGAGCGGCGTCGCGATCATCGTGCCCGCAGCGAAGCAGTTCGGGGTGTTGACGGCGTCGAAGCTGTTCTTGTTCACGACCGGCGGCCAGTCCACCGACTCCGGCGAGGCCGAATGGCCGAACAGGACCCGCTCGCCGGTGCAGTCATTGGTCGTGACGAGGAAGAGCTCGCCGTCGATATCCATCGAGCCTTCGAAGGTGAAGGTGTCCGAACCGCAGGTCAGGGTCTCGCCGACTTCGAAGATGCCGTCATCGCCGTCATCGTGCAGCTCGCCATGGGCAACGGTCTCCGAATGCGTGTTCGTCGTGTGCGAACCGCCCCGCGGCTGGCCCCAATTGCTATAGATATTAAATTCATACGAAGCCATTTTCGATTTCCCATACTGAACAGGTCCAACAATGCGACAGGGCATTAACGAAGCTTTCGGCACCTGAAAAGAGAAAAATTGCGGCCCCCATTTACGCCGCGTCCGCATTTCCATCGAAAGTTGCAGAGAGGGGATAAAACTTTCCCGCAGAACAAGTTGCGAAATTAATAAAACGGGCTTTGCAAAAGGCAATCCACGGGTCAGCAGGGAAGAAAACTGCAATCAAAAGTGGAAAATCCGGCTCGGATATGCCGCTGGATCACGCTTTTCTCATAATATATTTATATTTTTACCATTATTTTTCTGTTACTTACCAACCAACACTACCCGAACGGATAGGCGCCGCCACTCTTTTGGAGGACATTCTCCATCCGTCCGGAACCGAACCTACCGGTTTGGAAGGAGGGAATACCTGACGGATTACTTTCTTCCCGAAAGGGCAATGAACCTGCATCCGAACTGGACATAATAAGGGAATCAGGAGGTTTCGAAACTCCCGCATTCATCCCATCGGACACTCACTAAATCCGGAGGTACCCGAAATGTGATTCCCCGAGAAATTCGGTGAATTCGAAAACTGCCCTTTGAGAAGATACTTCCTATCCAAAACGATAGGTCCGCGGAGGCCTTGCCCGGCCCGGCATTCCCGAGTCGGCCGGCAGGGAACAAGCGTGCCCGGCGACCGGCACGGCACGGCGGGGGCCCTTGGCGAAGATGCGGGCAGGCGCAGGGACGGGTTCGGCCGCGCCCGCATTGCAGGTCGCGGGCATCCGCGGGCAGCCAAGCGGGCAGGCGATCGCGCGCGGCTGCATACAGGGGAATTTGGCGGTGGCGGGCTGGCCGGACATGGCTCAGCGCCGCTCGGCCCGGCCAGACGGGCGCTTGGGCCGGAGGAACCGGCCGGGGATGTGCCGGCGCCATGCAGGCCGGCCGGGACGGGGTCATTTGCGCCCGAAGGGCCGCGATCTGCGGCCCGGTTCATTGCGGAAGGTCAGGCAGCCGGGGGCTGCCCGGCGGGGACCTGGGCCCCCGCCCGGACGGCGTCAGGCGCCGATCTGCGCGACCATGCGTTCCAGCCGCTCCATCGCCCGGACCCCGTCCTCGATGCCGGGCACCGCGCGGGCCTCGCCGCGCAGCACTGCGGCCGCATCGGCCAGCAGCGCGGCATAGCCCTTGTGGTCCTCGTTGGCGGCGGCGGTGAAGTTCGGCCGCCAGCTCAGCGTGTCGCAGGCCGGGTCGAGCGTCGCCGCCGGGTCCTCCGCCTTGAAGGGCGGGTCGCGGTAGAGCGCCACGTCGATGATGTTGTCGACATGGAGCCGCGCATGGTCGCCCATGATGCGGATCTCCTCCATCGGGGTGCCGCGCGACTGCACCGTGCCCATCACGACATTGCCGATCACGCCCGCCGCGGTGGTGAAGTTGAGATGCAAGAGCAGCCGCCCCGGCGCGGGAGATATGCTGCGCACGGTCATGTCGCCGAAATCGTCGCCCGCGAACCAGGGGATCAGGTCCATGTAATGGATGCAGTGATGCAGGTAGAAGCCGGTATAGTCCGGCTCGCCCTCGAAATAGGTGGGCGCGGTCATGTAGGCGCCGGTGACGCCGAGCACCGGGCCGAAGCTGCCGCCGTCGAGCACGTTCTTCGCGATCCGGTTGCCGGTGGAGTAGCGCTTCATGAAGCCGACGATCACCGGCTTGCCCGCCTTCTCCGCGGCGGAGGCCACCTCGCGCGCGCCCGCGGCGGTGGCGGCGGGGGGCTTCTCCATGAAGACCGGCAGGCCCGCCTCCAGCGCGGCGATGGTGGCGGCGCGGTGCAGGTCCGGCCCCACGGCCATGCCGATGGCGTCGAGCCCCGGCGCGGCGATCAGGTCGCGGAAATCGGAATGCAGCGCGGCGACGCCGTATTCCGCCGCAGTGCGCGACAGCATCCCGGGGTCGCGGTCGCACAGCGCGGCGATGCGGATGCCGTTGCGGCCGAGCTGCGGCAGCAGCATCTGGCGGGCATGCCGCCCGCAGCCGATCCAGCCGATATTGATCATTGGTCCACCTCCGCCAGGGCCAGCGCATTGCGGATCACGCCGAGCCCGGCGCGCAGCTTGGCGCTCTCGTCCTCTCGCGGGGCGCGCCAATGCGCGATCGGCAGCGCGATGCGGTCGTCGGCGCGGCGGAAAGGCTCCAGCGAGACCGGCCCGTCATAGCCCGCCTGCGCCAGCGCGCGCATCACCGCGGGCCAGTCGATATGGCCGGTGCCGGGATGGCCGCGATGGTTCTCGTTGGCCTGGAAATGCGCGATCCGGCCGCCCGCCATGCGGATCGCGTCGGGGATGGAGCGGTCCTCCATGTTCATGTGGAACGTGTCGAGCATCAGCTTGAAGGCGGGATGGCCCACCGCGTCCACCAGCTCGCAGGCCTGCCGCGTGGTGGAGAGGATGTCGGTCTCGAACCGGTTCAGCGCCTCGACCGCGAGGGTCACGCCCGCGGCGCCGGCAAGCGGCGCGATCTCGGCGAAGGCGGCGATGGTGCGCGCGGCCCGCGCGGCGATCTCGGCATCCGAGCGCGGCACCGGCGGGCGCCCGGCGAAGACCATCGGCTCGCCGTAGAGCGGACCGCCGACAATGCCGCAGCCCAGCTCGGCCGCGGTGTCGATGCAGAATTTCAGGTAGTCCATCCCGCCCTGCCGGTTCGCGGGATCCTCCGAGGCGACCGAGCGCTGCGGGCTCACCCGCGCGGCCAGCACGGTGAAGATCCCCGCATCCTCGGCAGCGCGCTTGACCTCGGCGACGGAGAGCCCGTCCTCGGGCTCGGGCACCAGCAGCTCGACGAAGTCGAAGCCGAGCTCCGCGGCCGTCCGGAAGTGGTGCAGGTCGCGGCCCGTGAAGGGCCGGGTGAACTGCATGGAGATGATGCCAATGGGGTTTTTCAAGTCTCGTCCTTTCCTCAGCCCTTCACCGCGCCCTGGGTCAGGCCGGAGATCAGGCGTTTCTGCACCAGCAGGAACAGCACCGTGGCCGGCAGGGCGCCGACGATGCCGCCCGCCGTCAGGAGCCCCCATTGCACCTCGTACTCGCCGATCAGGGTCTGCACGGCGACGGTGATCGTGCGCACGTTGCGGCCGCCGAGCGTCAGCGCGTAGAGGTACTCGTTCCAGGAGGTGATGAAGATGTAGATGCCGGTGGCGATGATCCCCGGCAGGCAGAGCGGCAGCACCACGCGGAAGAGCGCCTGCAGCCGCGTGCAGCCATCGGTCATCGCCGCCTCGTCGAGCGAGCGCGGGATGCCGTTCATGTAGCTGACCATCATCCAGATCGAGAACGGGATGGCGACGGTCGAATTGGCGATGATCAGCGCCGCATGGGTGTCGAGCAGCCCCAGCACCCGGAAGAGCACGAAGAGCGGCAGGATCAGCAGGACCAGCGGGAACATGTTGATCAGCAGGAACTGCAGCATCAGCAGGCGCTTGCCGGGGAAGTTGAAGCGCGAGAAGGCATAGGCCGCGGTCACGCTCAGCGAGAGCCCCACCGCGACCGTGCCGCAGGCGACGATCAGGCTGTCGAGCAGGTTCGAGCCGAAGCCCACCGTGTCGAAGAGCCGGGCGTAGTTCTCGAAGGTCGCGTTCCAGATCGACGGCCCCTCGGTGAACAGCGTGTCCTGGTCGCTGACCGAGGTCAGGAACATCCACAGGTACGGACCCAGCGTGAAGGCCAGGATCGCCGCCATCGGCAGGTCCACCGTCAGGATCCGGCGGAGCGCGGAGGGTCTGCGGAGCGCCATCACTGCACCGCCTTTCCGGCGCGGCGCAGGTAGACCACGACGACGCCCATCAGGAGCAGCGTGAAGAGCACGGCGATGGCCGAGCCGTAGCCGAAATCCAGGTTCGTGCGCGCCTTGACGAAGGCGTAGAGCGGCAGCGTGTAGGTCGCGTAGCCGGGTCCGCCGCCGGTCATCACGAAGATCACGTCAAAGCTGTTGGCCACCCAGATCAGCCGCAGGAGCACGGCGGTCATCATCACGCCGGAGATGCCCGGCAGGGTGATGTGCCAGAACTGCCGCCAGGCGGAGGCGCCGTCGATCGCGGCCGCCTCGTAGTAGCTTTTCGGGATCGACTGCAGCCCGGCGAGGATCATCACCGCGAAGAAGGGGAAGCCCTGCCAGGTCAGCGTCAGGATGATCGCGGCCAGCGCCGTGTCGGGATCGGCGAGCCAGGGCACCGCCTGGCGGATCAGTCCGAGCCTGAGCAGGAACTCGTTGGCGACGCCGTAATTGCTGTCGTAGATCCAGACCCACATCAGCGCGATCACCACCGAGGGCAGCGCCCAGGGGATGATGATCAGCGCCCGCGCGACGGGCCGCCAGGGGAAGGGCTGGTTCAGGAGCATCGCGGTGGCCAGCCCCAGAAGCAGCTGCGCCGGAATGGTCGTGGCCATCCAGATCACGGTATGGCCGAGCGAGATCCAGAAGACCTCGTCGCCGAGCGCCCGGCGGAAATTCTCCAGCCCGACCCAGTCGAAGTCATTCGGGCGGAAGAGCACGTAGTCGTGCAGGCTCATCCAGGCGGTCTGGACCATCGGCAGGAAGACGATCGCGAGGGTGACGATGACGGCCGGGGACAGCATCGCGTAGGGCAGCACCCGCCGCGACAGCGCGCGGCGCGGCAGGCTGCCATCTGGGGTCTGGGCATGGGTCATGGTTGCGTCGGTCATGGTCCGGATCGCTTCGGGGGGAACGGGGAATGCGGGCGGGCCGGGGCGGCGGGCGCCCCGGCGGGCTCGGGTCAGTCGTCGAAGAGCGCGGTGATCTCTTCGTTCATCTCGGCGGCGGTGATGTCGCCGGTCAGCACGCGCTGCATGGCGGTCGGCCAGACGGTGTTGACGAAATCCGCGGTGGCGGAGCTGTTCGGCAGCAGATGCGCGAAGGGCAGGCTATCGACCGTGGCCTCGACGAAGCGCTGGGGGTGCAGCGACCAGCTCTCGCTGTCGGACTTGACCACCGGCAGCTGGCCGGTCGCCTCGTTGAACCGCGCGTTGTTGCCCGCCGAGGACAGGAAGGCGATCCACTTCCAGGCGGCCTCCTTGTCCGAGGCGGAGGACAGCACCGCGGTGCTCTCGTCGCCGAAGGAGGTCCAGCGGCCGCCGCCGCATTCGGGCACCGGCGCGGCCGAAACCTTGTCGCCGAGCGCCTCGGCCATGCCGTTCGCCGAGCCGATATGGTGGATGGTCATCGCGGTCTTGCCGGCCTTGAAGGCGCCGATGATCTCCTGGAAGCCGTCATTCGGCGCGGAGGGCGGGAACACCTTGTCCTCGCGGAAGAGGTCGGCCACGAATTGCGTGCCCGCGGTCCCCGCCTCGCTCGACAGCCCGTCGGTCAGGCTGACGCCGTCGCGCGCCAGGGTGAAGCTCGCCCAGTGGTCATGCCCGCCCTTGGCGCCGCGGAAGCCGAAGCCGTAGACATCGGTCTGTCCGTCGCCGTCGGTGTCGCGGGTCAGCGCCTTGGCCGCCGCGCGGAAGTCCTCGCAGGTCTGCGGCACCTCCAGTCCCAGCTCCTCGAACATGTCGGCGCGGTAGTAGAGATAGAGCACGACATACTGCACCGGCAGGTAGTAGTGGCTCCCGTCGGCCGCCTTCGTCAGCTCCAGCAGGTTGTCCTGCAGCCCGTCCGTGCCCTCCCAGGCGGCCAGCTGTTCGTCGATCGGCTCCAGCGCGCCCATCTCCACCAGCCGCGGCTGGGCGAACATCTTGACCATCGCCGCGTCGGGGGCATTGCCGCCGATGATCGCGGTGTAGAGCTGGTCGTAATAGCTGTTCCAGGGCACGTTCTCGGCCTCGACCGTGATGCCCGGATTGGCCGCCTCGAATTCCTCGACCAGCGCGTCCATCGGGTTGTCGGCATTGTCGAAATGGTACCAGAAATGCACCGTGCTGTCGGCCTGCGCCAGCCCGGCGGCGAGGGCCAGCGCCGAGGCCGCCCCGATCCTTGCGAGTTTCATGTGTCCTCCTCCCTGTTTGTCCCGCCTCCTCAAGCGGGTTTGCGTGCAAAGGCCTCTCCCGCCGCGGCGAAGGCGTCGCGCGCCTCCGGCAGGGCGCTGCCCATCTGCATGAAGCCGTGGACGACCCCCTCCGCGAGGTCGAACCGGTCGCTGCGCCCCAGCGCGGCGAGCCGCGCAGCCAGAGCTTCGGTGTCCGAGCGCAGCGGGTCGAGCCCGGCCGCGTTGAGATACAAGGGCGGCAGCGCGGCCAGGGCCGCATCCGTGGCC
The DNA here is from genome assembly GCF_005870025.1 of Poseidonocella sp. HB161398. Classification (GTDB taxonomy): domain Bacteria; phylum Pseudomonadota; class Alphaproteobacteria; order Rhodobacterales; family Rhodobacteraceae; genus Mangrovicoccus. Next base: position 90,287 of record NZ_VATA01000005.1, on the reverse strand, counting down.
GCCAGCGGCGCCACCTCCGGGTCGCCGCGCGCCGCTTCGGGCGCATACCAGTCCCAGTAGCGCTGCATCTTGGCCCGGGTCAGACCGGGGCCGAATTCATGGGCGATGTAGCTCGGCGTCCCGAAATCCGCGCCGTAGACGCCGTAGAACAAGAGGCCCATCGCCGGCAGCGCCGCCCCCTGCCCCGCCATCCGCAGCATCGCCGCCAGCGCCAGGTTCGCCCCCGCGCTGTCCCCGGCCATGCTCCAGCGGCGCGCCGGATCGCGCGCCTCCCAGGCGGCCAGCACATCCTCCAGCCCGGCCGGATAGGGATGCTCGGGCGCCAGCCGGTAGTCCACCGTCAGCACCGGGCAGGCGCAGGCAATGGCCAGCCGCCGCGCCGCGCCCTCATGGGTCGCCGCCGAGCAGAAGGCCCAGCCGCCGCCATGGACATGCAGGATCGCCTCGCCGCCCGTGTCGTTCCCGGGCACGACCAGCCGCGCGGGCATGCCGGCCTGCATCACCGTCCGCGCCTCTGCCACCTTTGGCAGATCGGCATTCCAGCGCAGGTTCGTCAGCGCCGCCAGCGCCCGCCCGGCCTGCGGGTCGAGCAGCGTCGGATCGCCCAGCCCGGCATCCTCCGCCGCCAGACGGTCCAGAACGGCCTGCATGCTGGCAGTCGGCGCGCTCATTCCGCCCCCTCCGCACCGGTCAGGTCGGGCCCGAAATCGACGATGGTCGCGATGTGATGGGCCAGCAGCGCCTGCAGCCGCGGCACGTCCCCGGCCTCCAGCGCCTCGAGGATCGGCACATGCCGCTCGGCGGTCTCCTCCAGCGCGCGGTTCGGCTGCGAGTTCAGGATCTTGTAGCGGTGGGCATGGATCAGGCAGCGGGTCAGGATCGGCGCGACCAGCGGCAGATCCGCCGCCGCGAAAAGCCTGGCATGGAAGGCCCGGTCCTGCACCGACAGCAGGTATTCGTCCGCGTCGCGCGCCGCGTTGCGCATCGCGTTGAGATGGCCGTGCAACCCGGACAGGAGCGCCGCGTCGCTGTGCTCGACAACCCGGTCGATATGGCGGCATTCGATCTCGCGGCGCAGCTGCAGGAGCGCCCGGGCATCGGCGGCCGGACAGGGCGCGACATGCGTGCCGCGGTTCGGCAGCCGCTTGACCAGCCCCTCTTCGCTGAGCTGCATCAGCGCCTCGCGCACCGTCCCCTGGCTGCAGCCGAAGCGCTGCGCGAGGTCCAGCTCGGTCAGCGCCAGGCCCGGCGCGAGGCTGCCCAGCACGATCTCCCGCTGCAGCGCCACGAAGACCGCATGGCTCCGGCGGCTGGACTGGCGCGGCACGAAATCGGCCAGCGGCGGCGTGCTGAAGCTTTCGACGGCCATCTTGCGGCTTGTCCTCCCCTCGGCCCGTTGCGGGCTTGTCATCCAGTCTCATTATCGATAACGTCAAAATTATCGATAATGCAAGCCCTGATTTTCGAGGGGGCGGCAGGGAGGAGGACCCATGGCCGATATCCGTCTGGACGGGATCGTGAAGGATTACGGCGCGCATCGCGCGATCCACGGCATCGACCTTTCGGTGCAGGATGGCGAGTTCGTCGCCTTCGTCGGCCCCTCGGGCTGCGGCAAGTCGACGATGCTGCGGATGATCGCCGGTCTCGAGGCGATCTCGGGCGGCACGCTGAGGATCGGCGGCCGGATCGTCAACGAGGTCGAGCCCAAGCACCGCGACGTGGCGATGGTCTTCCAGGACTACGCGCTCTACCCGCACATGACGGTGCGCGAGAATATCGGCTTCGGGCTGAAGATGCGCGGCCGCAAGCCCGCCGAGATCGCGCCCCGCGTCGAGGAGGCCGCGGCCATCCTGCAGATCGGCGATTTCCTCGACCGCAAGCCCGGCCAGCTCTCGGGCGGCCAGCGCCAGCGCGTCGCCATGGGCCGGGCGATCGTGCGCGAACCCTCGGTCTTCCTCTTCGACGAGCCGCTGTCCAATCTCGACGCCAAGCTGCGGGTGGAGATGCGCACCCAGATCAAGCGGCTGCACGCGATGCTGGGCACGACGACGGTCTATGTCACCCACGACCAGACCGAGGCGATGACGCTTGCCGACCGCGTGGTGGTGCTGCGCGGCGGGCGGCTGGTGCAGGAGGGCCCGCCGATGGAGCTCTATTCCCGTCCCAACTGCCGCTTCGTGGGCGAGTTCATCGGCTCGCCGCAGATGAACATCTTCTCCGGCACGCTGGACCGCAGCGGCAGCGCCCCGCGGCTGCGGGTCGGCAACCAGGCGCTCGATCTCGGCGCGGTGCCGGCGCGGGACGGGGCGCGGCTCGATATCGGCATCCGGCCCGAGCATCTGGTCCCGGCGGGCCCCGGCGAGACGCGGCTGACCCCGGTGGTGGATGTCTGCGAGCCACTGGGATCGGACACGCTGGCGATCTGCCGCTTCGCCGGGCAGGAGCTGACCGCGCGGCTCGCCCCCGACATCCCGCTGCAGCGCAACCAGGAGATCCCGCTGGGCTACGACACCGCCGATCTGCACTATTTCGACGGCGAGACCGGCCAGCGGCTGGAAGCCGCCTGAGCCCGCCCGGCGGCCGGCATCCGCCGTCTGGCGCCCGCATGTCGGGGGCGCCGCCCCTCTGCACGGGCCCGGTTGCGGCGGCAGGGCGGCTCCTCCGGGCGCCGGTCCATGGGGAGAGGCATGCCGCCCGCTCCCGGACGCCGTCGGGAACGCCCGCCTGTACCAGCCCCCCGCTTCGACGTGCAGCCTCTACCGGAGCGGTCTAGCGGCAGGGCATCGCTCCGGACCGACCACCGGCGGGCCAGTGTCCGCAAGGCGAGACGGGGCGGCCCATCGCGCGGGAGGCCGCGCATTATGCCCCCTCGGTCACGCAGGCAGATGGAGACCGGCGGACGGCCTGGCCCCGGAAAGGCGCGAAGCACGTTTTCGCGCCTTCGACGAACACCGCCGGGCGATGCGGGATTTAACGGCTGGAGCCGACGCCGGATCGCCCGGCGCCGATGACAGTCCGGCGCGCCCGGCGCTCAGCACTCCGCCATCGGCAGCATCGTCACCGAGATCAGCCGTCCGCGCGAACGGCCGAACCGGGCGCAGCTCTGGCTGCGGGGCTCGGACCAGTAGCTGGTCGCCCCGCGCGAGCGCACCTGCCGGTAGCCGAGCCCCTGCGCGACATCGACCGCGTCGCCATAGGACAGGCCCAGCAGCCCCGACAGATCTTCGGGGCTGGCGCGCACCGCCACGGTGCCCCCCGGGCTGCCGCAGCCCGCGGCAAGGGTAAGTAGCAGCATTGCAGTCAGGCTCCTCCGGCGCAGCGTCATGGCGGGTCCTTTCGGTCTCTTGTCCAGTGATGCTCCTATCCTGCCAGATGGGGCCGCGGAGCGGCTTTGGCAAATGCGTCCCGATGCCGCCGGAGGCTCAGCCCGCCGTCCGGTCCGCCGCCACCACCCCGCTGCGCCGCATCGCCAGCCAGAGGCCGAGCGCCGCCGCGCCGGGCAGCAGGATGCCGAGCGCCATGGCGAGCGCGGAGCCGCCGCTGCCGAGCGCCACGGAGCTGGAGACGAGGAAGGCGATGGCGAACTGGATCGCCCCGAGCAGCGCCGAGCCCATCCCCGCCCCGCCGCCGCTCGCGGCCATGGTGATCGACATCGCATTGGCCGAAAGCAGCCCGACCATGCCGATCGCGATCCAGAGCGGCACCAGCACCATCCAGAGCGCCGGGCTCTGCGACACCAGCGCCAGGACCGCCGCGGCCGCCACGAAGACCGGCAGGCCGGCATCGACGATGCGCTGCGGCTCGTGCCGGTTCAGCAGCCAGCTATTGACCTGGCCGAAGATCACCAGCGCCGCCGCCACCAGCCCGAAGAGCACGCCATAGGCGGTGGCGCCGAGCCCGTAGACCCCCTGGAACACGCCGGAGGAGCCGGTGATGAAGGCGAACATCGCCCCCTGGACCAGCCCGGCGACCAGCGCCGGGAAGAGGAAGGCGCGCCGTCCCAGCAGCCGCAGGGCATTCGCCCGCGCCGCGCCGAAGGGATCGGCGGCGCGCTTCTCGCGCGGCAGCGTCTCGGGCAGCACCGCCTGCGCCAGCGCCAGCGCCGCCAGCCCGACCGCGACCATGGCGACGAAGATCGACTCCCAGCCGAAGGCGCCGAGCAGCAGGCTGCCGATCGAGGGCGACAGGATCGGGCCCAGCGTCATCAGCATGACGAGCACGGTCATCATCTTGGCCGCCTCGCGCCCGCTATAGAGGTCGCTGACCACCGCGCGCCCGACCACCATCCCGGCGCAGGCGCCCACCGCCTGGAAGAAGCGCAGCGTGTTGAAGACCGCGATGTCGCGGGTCAGGAGCAGCCCGACAGACGTGGCGGTGAAAAGCACCACGCCGGCCAGCAGCGGCCCCTTGCGGCCGAAGGCGTCGATCAAGGGCCCCATCACCAGCTGCCCCGCGCAGAGCCCGAGGAAGAACAGCGACAGCGACAGCTCGGCACCCGAGCGGGTGGTGCCGAAAGCCTCGGCGATCTCGCCCATCGCGGCGAGATACATGTCGGTGGCAATCGGCGGAAAGACGGCAAGAAGCGCCAGGACGGCGGTGATCGCCGCTATGCGTGGCCGGGAATTCATGGTGACTGTTCCGTGACTGGTGATGGAAGGACAGGCAGGCGGTCCCCGCAGGGCCGCCATCTCTTGCTTGCCATTTAGTAGACCGCAGTCTATTTATCACCCGGGATCACTGTGCACCCGCGAACAGGAGCTGTGCATGCCAATGGAAACCGCCGCTCCCGGCCGCCCCCGCGACCAGAAGGTCGGCCTTGCGCTGAAGGCCGCCGCGCTGCGCCTGGTGCGCGAGAAGGGCTACCAGAATGTCTCGGTCGCCGAGATCCTGAAGCTTTCGGGGGTGGCGCGCCAGTCGCTCTACAACCGCTGGAAGACCAAGGCCGACCTGGTGATGGAGGCCTTCTTCGAAGATGCCGGCACCCGCGTCCGTCCTCCCGAATTCCGGCCCGGCCAACCGGCCCGCGCCGAGCTGGAGCGCTTCCTAAACGAGGTCTTCGACCATCTCGCCGCCAGCGACGGCACGCTGCGCAGCCTGATTGCCGCCGCCCAGGCCGATCCGGAATTCTGTCGGCTCTTCCATGACAGCTTCGTGCAGCCGCGCGAGGAAATGGTCGTCGATTTCCTCGCCGAGGCGCAGCGCCGGGGCGAGCTGCCGGCCGGGCGCGATCCGGCCATGCTCGCGGTCTTCATCCATGGGGCGTTCTGGTACCGGCTGCTCAACGGCCAGCCGATGGACCCGGCCCTGGCGCGGGCGATCGCCGCGGCCGCCTTCGGCGACTGAGCCCGGCTCAGCCGCCCGGGGCCTGCTCCTCCAGCGCGTCGAGCGCGGCCGCCTGGCTGGTGACGAGCAGCGCGTCGATGCTGGCGCGGAACGCGGCCATCGCCGCTTCGGTCGCGGCCCGGTCGAAGGGCTCGGCCGTGCCGGCCGCCACCACCTCCGCCCGGGCTGCCGCCACTGCATGCAGCGCGGGCAGGATCTCGTCGCGGTTCTCTTCCATCGCCCGGCGCAGGGCACGGCGCACCTCCGGCGGGTAGAAGGCCGCGGACCCGGCATCGCCGAGGAGTTCCGTCTTCAGCTGCCTGACCCGCAGCGCGGCGCCCAGCGTCACCGCATTGGCGGTCAGCGACACGGCCAGGAGCAGGAGCAGCCCGAGCCGACCGGGGCGGAGGCGTCTTGCAAGCGGCGCCATCACATCCCTCCCAGCAAGGCGCCCAGGTCCTTCAGCGCGAACATCATCAGAATATCCTCTCCGGCCAGCTGCGGCAGCAGCGCATAGCCCAGCCCGGCCGCCAGGATCAGCAGCCCGCCCAGCCCCGCCGCCCAGGGCAGCGGCTCGAAGACCAGCTCGCGCGCGGGATGCGGGTCATGGCCCTGCCCGGCCGGGTCCTCTGCCAGCGCGGTCATCACCGAGCGCGACAGCAGCGCCACGTCCGCGTCCCCCGGCGCCTGCAGCATCTCCGCAAGCCGCGCGTCGAATGTCTCGTCATCCTGGTGCATCTCGGCGCCTTTCCGATCTGAAGTCATGGCCGGTCCTCCCCGTCCAACCTGGTCCTGAGCGCCGCCCGTGCCCGCACGAGGAGCTGCTCTGCAGCACCCTCGCTGATCGAGAGCGCCGCGGCGATTTCCGACGTCGCAAGCCCGCCGGCGGCCTTCAGCAGGATCGCGCGGCGCTGCCGTTCGGGCAGTCCCGCGATCGCGTCGCGCGCCTGTGCCAGGCGCTGGCGGGCGGCCAGCCCGCCCTCGGCGCCCGGACTGTCATCCTCGGGCTCAGGCACGTCCTCGATGCCGACGAAGCGGCGGAAGCGGCCGCGCCGGTTGTGGTCGATGCACAGGTTCACCGCCATCCGGTAGAGCCAGGTCGAGACCGCGCCCCGGGCCGGATCATAGCGCCCGGCATGGCGCCAGGCCCTGAGGAACAGTTCCTGCGCCAGGTCCTCGGCCTCCGAGGGCTGGTGCAGCGCCCCGGCGATATAGCGCCGCAGACCGGGCCCGTAGAGGGCAATCAGGCGCATCAGCGCCCGGCGCTCGCCCGCGGCAAGCGCCTGCATGATCTCTCTGGGGTCTTCCGCTGCGCGTGCCGTCATCGGTCCTGTTCCGGTCGGGGGCGGGCCCTGCCTGCGCCGGCGGGCCCGCCTGGCCGGGTATCTGCGTCCGGCGGCCGCTCAGCGCGAGATGTTCTTGGTGCGGCCCGCGGTCTGGCCGTTCGGGCCCATGCTGTTCACCGAGGTCGTCGTGCCCGAGCTGTCGGTGGTGCGCAGGCGGTTCTTGGTCGCCGACTGCCCGCCCGCCGTGGTGGCCGTGCTGCTGGTCTCGCAGGCCGCCATGCCGTTGCCGCGGATGCAGTCGCGGTTGCGCGTCAGCTCGCCGCCATTGTCGAGCGTGACGGTGGCCGACTGGGCGACGGCACCGCCCGCGGGAAGGGCCAGGGCGAGCGCGGCGAGGAGAGCGAATGTCTTCATGGGAATTTCCTTTCCGGGACAGAGGGAGGAGAGAGGAAGGGGGGAGAGGCCGGGTCAGCCCTGGATGCGGGCCAGCGCGGCCGTCACGCGCTGCAATTCGCGCGCGTCGATGATGCCGTTGCCATTGCGGTCGGCACGGTCGAAGCCCTGCTTGCCCTGCAGGAATTCGGCTTCGCTGACGGCCCCGTCGCCATTGGCGTCGCGGCTCATGAATCGGCTGCCATCGGCTTTGCGGCCCTGCGCTGCCGCCGCCGCGGCGACATCGGCCCTGGTGACAAGCCCGTTGCCATCGGCATCGAGCGCGGCGAAGGCATCGGCCTGCATCGCCGTGAACTCCTCGCGCGACAGCGCCCCGTCGCCATTGGCATCATAGACGGCGATGATGTTCGACTGCGCAACGGCCGGTGCTGCCACGGCAATCGCGGCAAGGGCCAGGTATGCGAGTTTCATGACAAGCTCCGTATCTGCCATCGATACCAGCTATACGCGCGCCGCCCCCGCTCCCTACGCGGCATGGCGCGTTTTCCGGAAAAAACTGCAGGAAAAATCCGCACCCCGCAGCGGGACCCGGGCAAGTCATTGAAATTAAGATGCTCTGGCCAGATCAGGCCCCGGCTGCGTCAGCGTGCCATAGAGCCCGCGGAGCTCCGCCAGCCCCTTCAGCCGCCCGATCACCGGATAGCCCGGCTGCCCGCCGCGGCCGAGATCGCCGAGGATGGCCTGGCCGTGTTCGGGACGCATCGGCATCGCGTTCTGCCGCGCCCGGATCCCCTCCGGCGTCCCGGCATCGCCGGCCGCCCCCCCTCCAGGGCCATCGCGTTTGGACTATGTCTCCGGTAACTGACAGGAAAGATTTAGACGTCCGAGAAGAAACGCGTCGTCCCGGCCCGCCCGCTTCAGCTTGATGGAGAGCGATCCCTTCGAAGTGTCCGTCCGCACTACATCCAGCGCGCGGCGGCGCAGGACGGCAATGTTGGCCGGGCCGTTATCCTTGCGGTTACGGGCCGCGTCTTCCCTGAAGGATACGTCGAGCAGCCAGTGCAGTTCATTCTCGATCGCCCAGTGGGCGCGCACGGTGTCTATCAGGATCTCGGGGCTGGGCAGCCAGGACAGCGCGAAAATCCGGGTCTCCGAGGTGGTCCTGCCGTCGAATTCGCGCGTCGCCTCGATCTGCCCGAAGGCCTTCAGCCCCGGAAATTCATGATGCTCTGCCAGACCCTTGGCCGGAACGACCATGGCCCTGCAGGTCTCTGTGCGGCCGTGGCCGCTGTCTTCGGCGACTGCGACGGGATGCCCCTCGCGGAGCCTGTCCAGGCAGGCCCGGGCGTCGGACAGAAGCGAGTCCTGGTTGGCCTTCAGCGCCAGGCACCAGTCGCCGCCGCCTGCGTTGATCGCTGCAACCGTACGGCGGTTACAGTGCAGCGCGTCGGCCGTCACCACCTTGCCGCGGAGCGCGACGAGCCCGAGCGCCTCGATCGCGGCCGCCAGCTCGCCGCCCCGTTCGGCGGGCACCGTGGCCAGCGTCAGCCGCAGCCGCGCGGCATAGGCCGACACCATCATCCGCGTCCGTCCCGCCTCGGCGGCATCGCGCGAGCCGCGCAGGACCTTTCCGTCCACTGCGACGACATCGCCATCCCCCAGCGGGGCGGCGACCTCGGCCAGCACCTGTCCGAAGGCCGCGTCGAGCGCCTTCGGGTCGATCATGCGGAACACCGCCGAGAAGGTGTCGTGCGAGGGCACGGCATGGCGGAGTGTCAGGAAGTCTCTGAAAACATGTTCCTTAGCCTGGCCGAAAGCCGCCATCTCGGCACAGGAGGTCGCGCCGCAGAGCACCTAGACGAAGGCGATGACGAGCATCTCGCCGAGGTCGTGGCGGGCGTTGTCCGCACGGGGATCCGGGACGCCGTCGAAGGCGGAGAGGAACAGATGCATGGCGGCGGCGGGCTCCGGCGGCTGGTATCCGCCATCCAGAATCCATCCTAACCAACGCTGCAATGGCGGCTCTTCACGACCTCAAAGCCAAATGCGATTCCCCTGCCCCCCTCGACCCCGGCCCGCATCATGTCGCCGGTGCCCGCGCGGTCCGCCGGTCCGAACCAGCGCCAGGTCTGCCGCATCTGGCAGTCTCCCTCTCCGCGTCTTCCCTCGCCGGAGACGGAGCCTAGCGGTCCGCCGGGATGGCGACTAGTATGCCAGGACCTTCCGAACGGCAGCAGGAGCAGGCAGCCATGGATCCGCAGGTCTTCCTGTCCGAACGGCTCAGGTCATCAGAGGCAGTGGTGCCGCAGCTGGTCTGCATCCTGCGCGCCGCCATCGTCGAGAACCGCCTGCCTCCGGGCACGCGGCTGACCGAGACCGAGATCGGCAAGGCGATGGGCGTCTCCCGCCAGCCGGTGCGCGAGGCCTTCATCCGCCTCACCGACGAGGGGCTGCTCGATGTCCGGCCGCAGCGCGGCACTTTCGTGCGGCCGATCTCGCTGGAGGCGGTGCAGGATGCGCGCTTCGTGCGCGAGGCGATCGAGGCCGATATCGTCCGGGTCTGCGCGGCCACGCGTCCCGAGGGGCTGGTGCCCTCGCTGCGCGCCCAGATCGCCCGCCAGCGCCAGCTGGGCGCGGGCAGCTCGGCCGAATTCCTGCCGCTCGACAACCGGTTCCACCAGAGCCTGGCGGAGGCGGCCGGGCGGGCGCGGGCCTGGCAGATGATCGAGGGGCTGAACCGGCAGATGGACCGGATCCGCCATCTCGCTTCGCTGCATTTCCCGATCAGCGCGCTGGTCGACCATCACGAGGCGATCGCCGATGCGGTCGAGGCCGGCGATCCCGATGCCGCCGCCGCGACGATGCGGGCGCATCTGCAGATGATCCTCGACGACCTGCCCCGCATCCTTCGCGCCATGCCGCAGTTCTTCGAGGACGCCTCCTCCGGCTGAGCTCCGCCGATCCCGGCCGCGCCCGCCCCTTGCCCTTGCATCCGCCCCGCGCAGCACCCATTTCCGGCGTGCTCCCAAAAATGTGTTCGCTGTTGCAGAAAACGGAGGTTCCCTCCGGATCACAATTTCGATACATTCCTGTATGCAATGCCGTCCGAGCGGCCGACGCCGCCCGCCCCGGTCCCGCCGCGACGGAATGCGGCGCTTCGGCCGTTGCACCCCGGACGGACTTCACGAAAAGGGAGAGCGGCCCGTGACCAAGGTTCTCATACTCGGAGCGAACGGACAGATTGCGCGCCTCGTGGCGCGCGCGCTGCGCGAAGACGGCAGCGCGAAGATGACCCTCTTCCTGCGCGACGCCACCCGTGCCCTGGCGACGGCCGGGGACGGCACCCGCGTCTACGAGGGCGACGTGCTGGATCCGATCATGCTGGAAGCCGCGATGGACGGGCAGGATCTGGTCTATGCCAGCCTCTCGGGCGCGGTGGACCGCCAGGCCGAGGCGATCCTCGCCGCGATGGCGCGCACCGGCGTCGGGCGGCTGATCTTCGGCTCGGCAATGGGCGTGCATGACGAGGTGCCGGGCATGAGCCTCGGCTCGGGCTTCGCGCCCCACCGCCGCGCCGCGGCGCTGATCGAGGAGGCCGGGATCGCGCATACGCTGCTGCGTCCGGCCTGGCTGAGCGATGCCGAGGAGATCGCCTATGGCGTCACCCATCGCGAGGACGGCTTCGGAAATCCCGACGAGCCGGTCTCGCGGCGCAGCGTCGCCGATCTGGCGGCGCGGCTCTGCCTCAATCCCGACCGGGCCGTGCGGCAGTCGCTCGGCATCCACCGTGCCACCGATCCGGCGCGCCCCTCCTGCACCATCGGCGGCTGCGAGGCCGCGGATCCCGGCATGCCGCATGGCGCCGCCGTGAAGACCTCGCTCGAAGCCGGCCGCAAGGCGCATCACCGGTCCTGACCGGACCAGCGCCACGCGCCCTGCCCTGATCCGTTGCCCGGGCGGTTCCGCCCGGGCGCCGACCGGCCAGTGCTAGACCGGCACGGCCTCTGCCTCCTCGAGGACCCCGCCGCCGCCGCGCGCTTCGAGGGCCATGGCCAGGACGCCGGATTCGGCCATCTCGACCAGATGCTCGGACTCGTCGCGGCAGGATTCCAGCGCTTTCTCGGTGAAGTCCTGCTGCATCGCCACCAGTTCCGCCGGGCTCTTGCAGGCGACCATGCGCTGCACCAGCTCGATGTTCTGCTGGCTGCGTTCGTGGAGGAAGGCGACGTAGTTGCCGTACATCGCGTTCATCGTGTTCATCCAGATGTCCATGGCCGTAGCCGCGGTCGTCATTCCGGTCTGGTGCAGCTGGCTCCAGGCCGTGAGGACGGTGCAGTCGGCGGGGACACCCGCGTAGGTTGTCCTGACCATGATGTCTCTCCCATAAGCCGTGACCGCATTCTACGCGTCACAGCGCAGAGCGACTTGATCCAGCGCAAGCAGTCACGGAATTATGATGCGCTCCGTCCCGCCGCCCTCAGGCGGCGAGCGCGCCTGCCACCGCGCGGGCGATCACCAGCTCCTCGTCGGTGCGGATCACCCGGACCGTCACCCGGCCGGTGGAGATGATGTCGGCCCCGGCCTCGTTCAGCGCCGGGTCGATCTCGATCCCCAGCCACTCCATCCCCTCGCAGACGCGGGCGCGGATATGGGCGGAATTCTCGCCGATGCCGCCGCAGAAGACGAAGGTGTCGAGCCCGCCGATCGCCGCCGTCAGCCCGCCCAGCTCGCGGCGGATGCGGAAGACGTAGTAGTCGATCGCCTCCTTCGCCTCGCGCTTCGGCGAGGCCTCGAGCTCGCGCATGTCGTTGGAGATGCCCGAAAGCCCCAGCAGCCCGCATTTGGTATAGAGCAGGTCGCGGATCTGGTTGTGGCCCATGCCCTCCTGCGCGATCATGTAGAGCAGAACGCCCGGGTCGAGCTGGCCGCAGCGGGTGCCCATCGGCAGCCCGTCGAGCGCGGTGAAGCCCATGGTCGAGGCCACCGACTTGCCGCCCTTGACCGCGCACATCGAGGCGCCGTTGCCCAGATGGGCGACCACGGTCTTGCGGTGGTGGTCCTCGGGGTCGATGCGGTCGAGCTCGCCGGTGATGAAGTCGTAGCTGAGCCCGTGGAAGCCGTAGCGGCGGATCCCCTTGTCGTAGTATTCCCGGGGCAGCGCGAAGGTGTCGTCGACCCAGGGCTGCGAGCGGTGGAAGGCGGTGTCGAAGCAGCCGACCTGCACCGCGTCCGGAAAGGAGGACATCGCCGCGCGCACCGCCGCCAGGTTGTGCGGCTGGTGCAGCGGCGCCAGCGGCACCAGCCGGTGCAGCGCCGAGAGGATGTCGGAATTCAGCACCGCGGGCTTGTCGAAGAGCGTGCCGCCATGGACGATCCGGTGCCCGACCCCGGCCACCGGCGCGCCCTGCATGTAGGGTTCGCAGATCTCCAGGATGGCATCGACCGCGCGGGCGTGATCCGCCTCGCCGAGCTCGCGGGTCTCGGTCTCGGTGCCGCGCTTGAGGATCAGCTTGGCGCTGTCCGAGCCGATCTTGTCGACCTGTCCGACCGCCCGCAGCTCCAGCGCCGCGTCCGGCTCGCTGCGGTAGACCGAGTATTTCAGCGAGGAGGAGCCCGCATTCAGCGTCAGGATGTACTTCATCGGATTGGTCCCGTTACAGCATCGCCGACCGCGCCGCATAGAGCGCGGCGATCGCGCAGCTGGCCAGCCGCGCCTTGTCGCCATCGGCCCGGCTGGTCAGGATCACCGGGCAGCGCGCGCCCAGCACCAGCCCGCCGGCCTCGGCATGGGCGACATAGGTCAGCTCCTTGGCGAGCATGTTGCCCGCCTCGAGGTTCGGCGCGATCAGGATGTCGGCCTTGCCCGCCACCATCGAGGTGATGCCCTTGGTGCGCGCGGCCTCGGCGTCGATGGCGTTGTCCATCGCCAGCGGCCCGTCGACGAGCCCGCCGCGGATCTGGCCGCGATCGGCCATCTTCGACAGGATGGCGGCGTCGAGCGTCGAGGGGATCTTGGGATTGACCATCTCGACCGCCGACAGCACGCCGACCTTGGGCACCTCGACGCCGAGGCAGCGCATCAGGTCGATGGCGTTCTGGGTGATGTCGACCTTGGTCTCCAGATCGGGCGCGATGTTGATCGCCGCATCCGAGACGGTCAGCAGGTGGTCGAGCCCCGGCACGTCCATCACGAAGACATGGCTGAGACGGCGGCCGACGCGCAGCCCGCCGTCGCGCTTGACCACCTGGCCCAAGAGGTCGTCGGTATGCAGATGGCCCTTCATCAGCGCGCGGACCCTGCCCTCGTGCACCATCGCCACGCCAAGCGCGGCAGCGGCCTTGTGGTTCGGCTCGTGGATCAGCTCGTAGGCGTCCAGATCCTTGCCCAGCGAGGCCGCGGCGGCGCGGATCTTGACCTCGTCGCCGATCAGCACCGGGGTGATCAGCCCGTGCTCGGCGCCAAGCAGCGCGCCACCCAGCGAATTGGCCTCTTCCGGGGCGACCACGGCGGTCGGGATCGGGTCGAGCGTCTCGGCCTCGACCAGCAGCTTGTCGAAATGGCGGTGGCTCTGCACGGTCAGCCCGGGCACCAGCGCGCTGTCGACGCTGGCGTCGAAATCGGGGGCGTAGACCTCGGCCTCGCCCTCGACCAGCGGCGTGCCGTCGGCCTTCTCGACGCGGGTGTCGAAGCAGACGACGCGGCCCTCGCCCTTGGCGGTGAGCGTCACCTTGGCGACCAGCTCGTCCCCGGCCATGGCGCGGCCGAGGAAGCGCAGGGTCTGCGACTTGTAGACCGTGCCCGGCCCGGGCAGCCGGTTGCCCAGCACCCCCGAGATCAGCGCGCCCACCCACATCGAGGGCGCAACCGCCTCGGCCTTGCCGTCGCCGTCGCCGTCCTGGTCGGGCAGGTTCAGCGGATTGAAGTTGCCCGAGGCATGGGCGAAGACGAAGAGGTCGTCGGCGACGCAGAGGCGGCGCTCCTCCGCCTCCATGCCGATTTCCAGCCTGTCATAGGGGGTGTTGCGCAGCATGTTCATGTCCGTTCACTCCGCCGCGGCAGCCGATGAGGTGGTGCCGCCGCCCTCGGGAAGGCCGAGGATCTTGCGGAACCGCTCCATCATGGCGCGGGTCTCTGCCGCCATTTCATCCTCTGCGCCGACGACATAGGCCACCGCCTCCATCGCCGCGCGGCGGTCGGCCGCGGTCTCCAGCAGGTCCGGCAGGGTCTCCAGCGCGCCGACCGGGGCGAAATGGGCGATGACGGTCTGGTGGTGGATGATCTGCACCCGCTCCTGCGTCGTCAGCTGCTTCAGCGGCGCGCGCTTGTGCAGCGTCTCCAGCGAGCGCGCCAGCCGGTCGGCGCGCACGTCGCCGCGGGTGCCCGCGATGATGACGAGCATCCGGATCAGGCCTTCGGCGAGGCCGCCGGTGCACATCTGGTTGAGGATGATCTGCACCTCGGGCGACTGGCCCAGCAGCCCCGGATCCTTGCGCGCCCGCTCGTAGTTGCGGTGCGCGCCGTAGCGCAGCGCCAGCGGCCCCAGATAGAGGCTGAGGAAGCTCATCTCCTGCTGGAACTCGCGCATGTCGCGCATCATGTTCAGCCCGGTCTCCATCATGCTGCCCCAGAGCATCTCCATCTGGCGGAACGGGTTGGCGGCCGGGGCGGGCGCGCGCTCTTCCTTCACCATTGCCGCGGCATGTTCCAGCATCGCCATGCCCGGCACGTCGGAGGCGAACATGGTGCGCACCACGCGCAGCGGATGGGTGCGGCGGCGCAGGTCGCCGAGCTTGTCGGAGCCGATCGCCTGCAGTGCCGGGCGGATCGTGGCGTCATAGGCCTCGGCCAGCGCCTCGGAGCCGCGGGCGACGGCGGCGAAGGCCACTTCCTCGGAGCGGTCGCCGGTCTCGGCGATGATGTCGTCGAAGGTGCGCTTGGCGATCGACAGCTTGAAGCTCTTCTCCTGGTCCTCGCCGACCACGTCCTCGATCATGATCTCGTAGAGCCCCGGGGCCAGCGCCTCGATATTCGCCAGCGTCTCGGCCATCTGGCTGTGTTCGCGGTTGGCGATCGAGGAGGAGACGAAGATGCCCAGATGCCCCACCTGGTCATGGACCATGTAGAGGATCCGCTGGCCCTGGATCTCGATCTCCAGCTCGTCGGCATAGGTGTCGATGATCCAGTTCAGCGCCTGTCCCGGCGGGGTGATGTTGTCGCCATGGCTGGCGAAGCAGATGATCGGCGCCTGGATCTGCTTGAGGTCGATATTCCGCCCCGGCTCCAGCTGCGCCATGTTCTTCGCCAGCTTGTTGCCGACGAAGAGGTTCTCGACGATCCAGGTGATCTCCTCGGTGGTCATCAGGTAGAACCCGCCCCACCATTTCTCGAAGCCCAGATAGCGCGGCACGCCCTTGTCGACATTCTGGTAGAGGTCGAAGTAGTTGCCGAAGTAGTTCCGCGCCGGGTTCAGCTTCTCGAAATTGTCGACCAGATCGGCGCCGTCGAAGATGCCGCCGCCCAGGTCGCCCGAGATCATCGCGGGCAGCACGCCGCCTGCCAGCCCGCCGGAATAGCGCATCGGGTCCTGGCCGATCTTGCCCGACCAGTAGGACATCGGCGCGCCGTTCAGCACGATCGGGCCGGTGATGTCGGGATTGGTCGCGGCGAGGATCGCGGTCGCCCAGCCGCCCTGGCAGTTGCCGACCACGACGGGAAGCGGGCTGTCGGGGTGCTGGCGCTGCACCTCGCGCAGGAAGGCGGCCTCGGCCTCGGCGACGCGGGCGATGGTCTGGCCCTTCTCGGGCATCTGGCGGAAGGCGACGAAATAGACCGGGTGGCCCGCCTTGAAGGCGACGCCGACCTGGCTGTCCTGCTTGAACCCGCCGATCCCCGCGCCGTGGCCCGCCCGCGGGTCGATGATGACATAGGGGCGCTTGCCCGGATCGACCGTCACGCCCTCGGGCGGCAGGATGCGCAGCAGGAAGTAGTTGCAGGGCCTGGGCAGGCTGGCCCCGTCCATCACCAGCTCGCTGTCATAGACCAGCACGGGCGGCGCGCCGTTCTTGTTGTGCTGGATCACCATGTCGCTGCGCTGGCGCAGCGCGTCGAGGAACAGGATGTAGCGCTGCAGCGCGTCCTTGGCATATTCGGTCCAGGCCGCGCCCAGCCCCTTCTCCTCGCTGGCCCGCCGCGCCAGGGCCTCGGCGATCTCCGAGGCCTTCTCGGCGAAATCCTCGGCCTGGCCCTCGATGTACCTGGTGCCCCGGGAGGCATGGGCCGACGCCGCGACGCGGACCGTGTCGGTCCGGGCTTCGATCGCGTCGAAAATCTCCGTCGGGTCTTGAAGCGTGTTCAGAACGTTCATGGGTCATCCCCTTGCGTTGCGGCGCCGGAGGCGGTCAGCCGACGATATTGTAGCCGCCGTCGATATGGTGGGTGCCGCCGGTGACGTTCCACGCCTCCCGGCTGGCCAGGAAGGCCGCATAGGCGCCGACATCCTCGATCGTGGCGAGGGCATGGGTCGGCGCGCGGTCGGCGGCCTTGTTGAGGAGCTCGTCGAAATGGTCGATCCCGGAGGCCGCGCGGGTCTTCAGCGGCCCGGGGCTGAGCGCATGGACCGAGATGCCCTTCGGCCCCAGCTCCGCCGCCATGTAGCGGGTGACGGATTCCAGGCAGGCCTTGACCGGCCCCATGACGTTGTAGTGGTCGACCACCTTGCCCGAACCCATGTAGGTCACGGTCATGCAGGTGCCGCCCTTGGGCATCAGCGGCTCGGCCAGATGGACCATGCGCAGGAAGGAATGCACCGAGATGTCGATGGCGACGCCGAACCCCTCGCGCGAGCAGTCGGTGACGCGGCCATGCAGATCCTCCTTCGGGCAGAAGGCGATGGAATGGACCAGCGTGTCGAGCCGCCCCCATTCCGCGGCGATCTTCCCGAAGAGCGCGGCCAGCTCCTCGTCGCTGGCGACATCGAGCGGCTCGATGATCGTGGCGCCCAGCTCCTCGGCCAGCGGACGGACGTATTTCTCGGCCTTGGCGTTGAGATAGGTGACCGCGATGTCGGCCCCCTGCTGCTTCAGCGCGCGGGCGATGCCGTAGGCGATGGACTGGTCGTTTGCGACCCCGACAACAAGGGCTTTCTGTCCTTCCAGGGAAAACATCGGCCTTCCTCCATTTCTCGTCATTGGCGCGCCCTCGGGCACGGTACTGAAAACATCCTGCCGCAGCGGCGGCCCCGTGCGGGCCGCCCTGCCGCCAGTCTAGCCGGTATCGTCGGCATAGATCCGTATGTACCGCCCGCCGACCTCGATGCCGGCGAAGCTTTGCTGAAAATCGATGCAGACCTGCTGGGCGAAGGCCACGATGGCCGAGGGGCTGTCGGTGCGGATATAGGCCATGTAGACCTCGCGCATGCGCCCGTCATAGACGGCATGGCCCTTCTCGATCGTGCCCGAGGGGAAGCGCGCGGCGATCAGCTCGCCCATCCGCTCCAGATCCGCGGCGGTCAGTTCGCGCGCCGAGGTATTGGCCATGTAGACCTTGTGGACCGGCTGGCCGATGGAGTTCTGCAGCTCGTGCAGCGCCTCGGGCACGCCGTCGATCGCCATGCCGCTGCCCGCCTCGATCGCGGATTCCGCGTCCTCCGCCGTCTGGTCGAAGATCGCCTCCAGGATCGGGTTGGCACCGCGCCCGGCATCGACCATCTGGCGGCAGCCGTCGAGATAGTGCAGCTTCCACTGCGAGGTCCAGCCGGCCGGGGCCGAGATCACCATGGCGCGGATATTGGAGATCGCGTCGGCCATCTTGACCATCCGCGCCTCGGCGCTCTTGTGCGGCATGGTCATGATCCGGTGGCGCCGCCGCTCGGTCTTCGACAGGCTCATGTCGTCCGAGCATTCCTGCACGATCCCGGTCACCCGCGCGCCGAAGGCCAGGGTCAGCTCCTCGGCGGTGACATGGGTGTCCTCCAGCGCGTCATGCATCAGCGCGGCGATCATCACCCCGGTGTCGCGCGCATCCGTCGCGCGGCCCACCAGATCCATCACCTCGATCAGGTGGTTGATATAGGGCTCCTGCGCGGCGCCCTTGCGCCGCTGGTTGGCATGCGCCCGGGACGCGAAGACTAGCGCCCGGTTCAGCTCGAGGAGGCCCTGCGTCGCGCTCATGCCAGCGGCATCACCTTGGGTTCGCCCTCGAGGATCAGCGCGGCGGAGGTCGCCGCCCGCACGTCCTCGACCGTGACGCCCTCGGCCAGCTCGCGCAGCACCAGCCCGGCCTCGGTCGGCTCGATCACGCACATCTCGGTGACGATCAGGCTGACCCGGCGCAGCGCCGTCAGCGGCAGCGTGCATTCCGGCACGATCTTGGGGCTGCCCTTGGCGGCATGGACCATGGCGACGATCACCGTCTTGGCGCCCGCCACCAGATCCATCGCGCCGCCCATGCCCGGGACCATCTTGCCCGGGACCATCCAGTTGGCCAGGTAGCCGCGCTCGTCGACCTGCAGCCCGCCGAGGACCGTCATGTCGAGATGCCCGCCGCGGATCAGCCCGAAGCTCATCGCGCTGTCGATCGAGGCCGCGCCCGGCACCGCGGTGACGAAGCCGCCGCCGGCATCGGTCAGGTCGCGGTCCTCCATTCCCTCGGGCGGCCGCGCGCCCAGCCCGATCACGCCGTTCTCGGCCTGGAAATAGACATGGACATGGGCCGGCAGGTAGTTCGCCACCAGCGACGGCAGGCCGATGCCGAGATTGACCAGCATGCCTTCGCCGACCTCGAGCGCGACGCGCCGCGCGATGCGTTCCTTGGCGTCCATCAGTGCTTCCTCTCGAGAATGTAGTCCACGACCACGCCCGGGGTCTTGACCGCATCCGGCGGGATCGCCCCGATCGGCAGGATGTGGTCCGGCTCGGCGATCACCGTCGCGCCGGCCAGCGCCATGACCGGATTGAAGTTATGCGCGGTCAGCGTGTATTCGAGATTGCCCACGTAGTCGCTGTGCCGCGCCGCGATCAGCGCGAAATCCGCCTTGATCGGCCGTTCCAGCAGATAGGTGACGCCGTCGATCTCCAGCTTGTCCTTGCCCTCCTCGACCGGGGTGCCGACGCCCGTCGTGGTCAGCACGCCGCCAAGGCCGACGCCGCCGGCGCGGATGCGCTCGACCAGCGTGCCCTGCGGCACCAGCTCCACCCCGATCTCGCCCGAGATCATCTTGGCCTGGGTCTCGGGGTTCAGCCCGATATGCGAGGCGATCACATGCGAGACGCAGCCCGCCGTCACCAGCTTGCCGATGCCGACGCCCGGCTTGGCGGTGTCATTGGCGATCACGGTCAGATCCTTGCGGCCCACCGCGACCAGCGCGTCGATCAGGCGGTTCGGGGTGCCGACCCCCATGAACCCGCCGATCAGCAGGCTGGCGCCGTCCGGGATCATCTCCGCGGCGCGGGCTGGGGTAATGGCTTGCTTCATACGGACTCCCCCCGGAACAAGTTCGGGCCAATGCCCACCGGAAACCTAGAAGGAGCTTGCGTCACTTTCGTAACTGAATTCGAGGGAATTATGCAGGTGCAGCATTTTGTTGCAGCCCGTGCAGCAATCCC
This sequence comes from Poseidonocella sp. HB161398, assembly GCF_005870025.1. Taxonomy (GTDB): domain Bacteria; phylum Pseudomonadota; class Alphaproteobacteria; order Rhodobacterales; family Rhodobacteraceae; genus Mangrovicoccus. Next base: position 70,683 of record NZ_VATA01000005.1, on the reverse strand, counting down.
CCCGGCCAGGTGCCTGTTTCTGCTGAAAAAGGCTGCGGACGGGCCCGGCCGGATCAGATCAGGTGCCAGTCTCCGGAGAGCGCGGCGGCCGCTGCGATGGCCGCATTTGCCGCTGCATGGGCCTGAATCGCCCCGCCCGTGCCGCTGCGGCGGAGCGCGATCGCGCCGAAGGCGAGCCCCGCGAGCGCCCCGGCCGCCAGCCGGTCATGGAGCAGCCCGAAGGCCAGCGCCGCGGCCGCCACGCCGCCCCAGCGCCAGAGCGGTCCGGCCCCCAGCGCCAGCCGCTGCTGCAGGTAGCCGCGGAAGAAAAGTTCCTCGACGAGAGGCACGAGAAGCGCGGTTCCCGCCAGCCGCAGCATCGCCCAGCCGAGAAGGACGGGGCCCGGCAGCGCGCCGAGCGCGGTCCGGAGGGCCAGATCCTCCGGCCCGGCCGCGGGCGCGGTGGCAATCCAGAGGAGGCCGACCGCCAGCCCCGCCGCCAGCGCCAGCGGATCCGCCCGCCAGCAGAGCCGCGCCAGCGGACGGCGGCAGAGCCAGAGCGCCCAGGCGGTCAGCCCCGCCCGCAGCGGATAGAGCAGCTCGGGCTGGCGCGCGATCGCGGGCATCAGGCTTGCCGTGGCCATGAAGACGGCGAAGGGCAGGATCATCGCCACCGCCGCATCCTCGAAGAAGGCGGGGCGCGGGGCGGCGGCCGGGGCGGCCTCCTGCTGGAACCAGCCGATCCGGTGCGCCGCCAGCGCGATGCCGAGCGCCAGCGCCAGGAAGGCCAGCCAGCCGGCCTGGCTGTGGAAGCCGTTCACCGCGAGCTCGGGCGAGACATGCCGCCCGAGCAGCATCAGCGCCGCGATCCGCGCCACGTTCAGCCCCCAGCTGAGGACCAGCGCGGCCGGCAGCAGCAGCCAGGCGCGGCCGAGCCGGAGCTGGCTGCGGAACAGGCCGAGATAGAAGAGCGTGAAGACCGAGACCAGCGCGAAGCCCTCGACGCCCGAGCATTGCGGCCCGACGCGGACGCCGAACCCGTCGATCATGATCGCCTTGGCCGCCGGATCGGCGGAGACCGCCTGGCCGAGCAGATGAAGGAGCGCGACGGCGCTGGCGAAAGTTGCGTCGGTGACGGCCGAGACCTTCCACAGCGGCTGCAGCGCCAGCGCCAGATCGGGCAGCACCGCGCCGAAGCCCGTGGCCAGAAGCATCGCGGGCCCGAGCCGCCGGAGCGCGCCGGGCCGGGCCGCGCGCGGATCGAATAGCGCCGCCGCGATCCCCGCCGCCGCCAGCGCCGCCCCCGCCGCCCAGGCGGCCAGCATCCCCGGCAGCGGCAGCAGCCGGCCCGAGAGCTGCAGAACCGCCAGCGGCAGGAGGATCAGCAGGAAGCCCGCTGCCAGCGCGGCCAGCGCCGCCGCAGGCGGACAGGGCCGCAGCATCTGCGCCAGCTCGGCGCGGCGCGTGCGGTTCAGCCCGGCAGCCATCGCCGCCAGAGCGGCGGCGCAGAGCGCGCGGGGCACGGCCATGGACAGGCCCTGGCAGAGCCAGCCCGGCAGGCTGGCGCGGCAGACGAAGTCGTAGCCGAAGCCGTAGCCCAGGCTGATCGCCGCCAGCCCCGCCGCGACCAGCGCGGCCAGCGCGCCCTGCCCGGTTGCGCCCTGCCGTGAAATCTCCGCCATGCCGGCCTCCGCCCGCTGAAACTTGCCGAATGAAAATGACGTGGTGAAAGACCGGGGGCCGCGTGCAGCCCCCGGCGGGATCGGGTCCCGCGGCGCAGGATCAGCGCTTGAAGCGCTCGCGCAGCATGGCGACGCCCGCGCCCAGGGCGGCAACCGCGGCCACGCCGGCCGTCGCGTCGATTTCCGGGACGGTGGGCATCGGCGGCGCGGCGAAGGCCGGGGCGGCGAGGACCAGCGCGGCTGCGCCGAGAAGGATGGATTTCATCGTGATCTCCTAGGGGTTGGCTCGATTCCGGCGTCTTCGAGCATCGGGAGGGCAAGGGACGCCGCCTTGGCGGCTCCGGACGGAGCCGGGGTCTCCGGGCGCCGCGCAGGGCGGCCCCCGAAGGGCGGCATCAGCAGAGGCAGAGACAGTCGAGGCTGTCGTATTCCACCGCGACGATGAAGGGCTGCGAGTTCTCGTCGCTCGAGGTGGCGGGGTCGATGATCAGCCCCACCAGGTCGCCCGCGCCCGCCACGAAGCCCTCGCCATTGGCATAGGCATCCTCCAGGATGTCGTCGATATGCGCGGCGGTGCCGTATTCCGGGTAGCGCTTGGCATAGAGCGCGTAGCGGACGTCGTCGGTCAGCTCCCAGACGGCGAACTGCACCTCCCAGCCGGTATAGCCCTGGCCTTCCCAGTCCTGGTTCAGGATGTAATTGACCAGATCGAGGTTCTCCGCCGCGCTCTGGCCGTTGCCGCCGATCTGGCCGTCGTTGAAGACGCCCGCCGGCAGCAGATCCGCATCCGCGACGTAGAGATTGCCCGTCCATTCCGGCGCGGTGTCGAAATCGGTGCCGTCCCCGGCCGTGTCCTCGAAGCTCAGGCAGTAGGCGGCGGTGAAGACCACGCCCTCGAGCCGCGTGTCGCCATCGGCGCCGGTGATCTTCAGGTCGAAGCAGCTATCCTCGATATCGGTGCGGGCGAAGGGCTCCTGCACCGCATTCGTCACCTGCACCGTCACCGTGGCGGGCAGGCTTTCGGCGATTTCCTCCAGCGAGTCGGCCGTGCCCGCGAAGCTCAGCGCGATGCTGCCCTCGGCGCTGCCGCCCTCGCCGTCCTCGATCCCGTAGCTGACCGTCACCTGCGCGGTCTCGCCGTAGTTCAGCGCCAGCAGCGCCTCGGCGCCGTCGAAGACGATGCCCGCGGAGGTGAGCGTCGCCGCCAGCCCCTCGAAATCGAGCACCGCGCTGCCGCCATCCGCAAGCGTGACCGCCGCGCTGCCCGAGAGATAGACCGTCCCGCCCGAAACCGCCTGGCCGCCGATGGTCGCCACCGAAAGCGCATCGCCGTCGGCATCGCTGTCATTGGCCAGCACGTCGACCAGGATCTGGCTGTCGGCGCAGCCGGCGCCTGCATCCGCTGCGGCCACGGGGGCGGCGTTCAGCTGGACATAGCCCGCGTCGATATCCGTCTCGGTCTCGCCGATCGCCAGGTCGAAGACATCGGTCAGCCCGGTAACGGCATCCGCGTCGCTATCATTGTCGAGCGCATCCGCGGCCGCGGCCGAGGCGGCGGTCAGTGCCAGCCCCGCCACGGCGCCGAAGCCGACCTGGTAGCTGCCCGCGGCGAGCCCGGCGAAGCGGTAGGCCCCGGAGGCGCCGGAGACCGTCGTGGCAACGGCCTTGCCGTCCGCGTCATAGAGCGTGACCACCACGCCGGACAGCCCGGCATCGACCCCGTCGGCATAGACCCCGTCGCCATCGGCATCGAGGAAGACCAGGTCGCCGATCTCCGCCGTGGCCGGATCGGCGATGCCCGCATCGACATTCCAGACCGTGCAGCCCTTGCCGACATTGAAGACCGCCGTCGTGCCGTCGGCCTGGACCACGTCGCTGTCGGCGCCGTCATCGCCCTGGTCCGCGGCGGCGAAGGCATAGCCGACCCCCGCGGCGCTTTCCGGATCCTCGAAGCGGACGGAATACGCGCCCGCGACGACGTTCTCGAAACGGTAGGTGCCGGTGCCGTCCGTGGTCGTGGCGGCGACGACGCGGCCATCCTGCAGCAATTCGACCGTGGCGCCGGCCACGCCGGCCTCCCAGCTGCCGGTTCCGGCATTCCATTCGGTGTCATCGCCGTCGGCATCGATGAAATAGCGGCCGCCGACCACCGCGTCGCCCGCGGGCGCGCAGGGCAACTCGGCGGTGATCTCCAGATTGTCGATGGCGAAGCTCTCGTTCCAGCGGCCCTCGTCCAGCGAGGCGCCGAAGGTCAGGGTCATCTCGCTGCCGCAGATTTTCTCTGCCGGGATCTGCAGCGTGACGCGGACCACCTGGTCCTTGAAGTAGGCGGCGCAATCCTGCCCGGTCAGATGGGCCGGCCCGGTCACCGTCTCGAGCGCAAAGGAGATCCCGCCGGCCTCGCCCGAGCGGCTGCCCGCCGCCTGCCACCAGGCGAAGCGGCCCAGATCGACGATCGTGTCCTCGACCTTGACGTACATGTGCTCGCCGTCCCAGCTGTCGATCACCAGCAGATCGAAGGCCACCGTGACGCTCTCCGCGCCCTCGGGCACCGCGAAGGATTTCGACGGGTAGTCGCATTTGCCGAAGCTGCCGAGGAACCGGCCCAGATCGGGGTCGTAGCTGGTCGTGCAGCGGCTCCAGCCCTGCGCGCCGCCCTCGAAATCCTCGGTCGCGATGGTCACCGTCCGGCTGCAGCCGGCCTCGTCCTCGACCGGCGCCAGGCAGATCCTGTCCAGCCGGACATATTCGCCGCCATTGCCATAGGCCTCGATCCGGATCGCGTCGCCCCTGGCGATGCCGATCTCGCCCAGGTCGATCTGCGAGAACCGGCCATGGTCGCTGCCCGGCCCGTCGCTCTGGCCGTCGAGCCGCACCACCCCGGCGAGCTCGCCGCCGACATAGACCAGCAGCTTCGAGACGCCGTCGGTCTCGTCCTGGGCGAAGAGCGACAGGGCATAGCGGCCGCTCTCGCCCTGGAAGCTGGTCGAAAGGCTGCCCGCGCCGCAGGCCAGCTTGACGATCTCGCCGCCCGAGGCGGTCGCCGAGGCGGCGGTGCGGAAGCCGCAGGAGCGGAAGTCCTCGGCCTCGAGCGTGATGCACTCCGCGTCGGCCGGCGCCTCCCTGGTCCCGCATACGTCGACCTTGACGCCGCGCAGCGACGAGAGGCCGTAGCCGTCGCGGATCTTCAGCACCAGCTCGTAGGGATCGCCCTCGCCGCCATGGCGCGGCGCAGCGCCCTCGCCGCGGAAGGCCAGCCGTCCGCTCCGCGCATCGACGGAGAAGGCGCCCGCATCGGCGCCGCCGCAGATCTCGTAGCGCGGGGCCTGGCCGCCGGTGCCATGGCCGAGGGCGCTCCTGTCATAGGGACGCAGGCTGGCGCCCTTGCCGAAATCGGCAAGTTTCGGTGCGGAATGGGGAAAGCAGCTATGGAAGGTCATCGTGATCTCTGCAGTGGACAGCACCGCCCAGCCCCCGGGGGAGAGAAGGCCGGGCACGGCGGTCGGAAACGGGTATCGGGCGGAAAGGCGGTATCCGGGCCGGAGGCTCAGGCCGCGCAGGAGCTAGGTCGGGTCATCTTGCAATTCGTCCCTTGCGCCAGTCTCTCCGGGGTCCGGAGGCGCGCCGGAGGTCCTGCGGGTCCCGCAGGCCGGCCGGGACAGCGCGATCCCGGCCTTCCGGTCCGGCACCGCCGGGCATTCTGCCAAAGTCTGTGCCGGTGGGTAGCCGTCAGATGATGTTGTGTAAATGTTTATAGTTATTTGTAGTTAACATTCCGGCGCCGCCAGCGGCCCTGCCGCGCCCCCCCGGAACAGGCGCCGGGGCCGCTGCTGGAACAGCGGCCCCGGGCATTAAGGAAAAGGTCTTTGCGTGAAATGGGCAGGTCATCGAAATGGTCTGTCCGGCGGTTTCGCCCAGCTCGCCGGACCCGCCGCAATGCACGAACCTTACGCCTGCGCGCCGGTCCGCGGTATTCCCGGTTTCCCTACTTGTCCTTGCGTTAACGATTGTGACCCGCCGCACCGGCCGCAGAGCCGGTGCCTCTGCCTTGCCCCCCGACGCGCCCGCCGGGAACTGCGCGCGCCCCCGGCGGTTTCCCCTTCCGGGACCGGAACGGATGCTTGACGGACCGCCCAGCCGCGATAGGCAGGATCCCGGGCCCGCTGCCGGGCAGCTCAGCCGAGAAGGACGCATGCCGCATGACCATTTCCGCCTACCGCGTCGAAGAGACCGGACTGCGCTCGCTCGATCCCAAGGGCGATCTCTCCGAGGCGATGTGGATCGACCTCTACAATCCCGGCAAGGCCGATGCAGAGCGGATGCGCAGCCTGGGCTTCGAGATCCCGCGGCTGAAGGACATGGGCCAGATCGAGCCCTCGCAGCGGCTGACCCGCAAGGGCGAGGCCGACATGCTGACCGTGCTGCTGACCGAGCCGGGCGGCGACGGCGACGAGTCCTTCGCGCCGGTGACGCTGATGCTCGACGCCACGCGGATCGTCACCGTGCGCTTCCACGGCCCCAACCTGTGGAACGGCTTCTCGCTGGCGCGGCGCTTCACCCCCGGCGACGTGGCGGTGGCGCTGATCGCGCTCGGGGTCGGCCATATCGCCGACGTGCTGGAGAACTGGGACCGCGAGCTCGACAAGACCGCGCAGCAGGTCTTCCGCGACGAGGCGATGGAGGAGGCCGCCGAGCTGCGCGGGCTGATCCGCGCCACCGGGCGGATGGGCGAGGCGCTCTCCGACATCCGCCTGAACCTGCTGATCCTGCGCCGCACGCTGGTGCATCTGGAGCAGCTGCGCGCCGAGGGCCGGGTCGAGTTCAGCCGCAAGCAGGGGCTGAAGAACGCCGATCGCGACGTCGAGGCGCTGACCGTGCATGCCGATGCGCTGAACGGCCGGGTCAGCCTGGCGATCGACGCCACGATGGGGCTGATCAGCCTCACCCAGAACGACAACGCGCGCTACTATTCCATCGTCGCCACGATCTTCCTGCCCGCGACCCTGATCGCTTCGATCTTCGGGATGAATTTCGAGGACATGCCGATGCTGCACTGGCTGGCCGGGTTCGAGCTGTCGCTGGTGCTGATGGTCGGCTCCTCGCTGGCGATCTTCCTTTTCTTCCTGCTGCGCCGCTGGCTCTGAGCCCCTGCCCCGCTGCGGCGGCACCGGGCCGCTTGCAGGGGCGCAGATGGCGTGATAATATAACGTAACTCATTGATTGTTATGAAGAATCCACGATTCCTTCACGGGAGTGTTACATCCCGGGCATAGGGGCGGTCCGTCACATCATGCCTATTTGGGGACACTCCATGCACAAGATGCTCGCCGCCTCGGCCCTGGCCATGGCCGCCTCCGGCGCTTTCGCCCAGGACATCGCGCAATCCGGCAGCGACTGGTACACTGCCGGCCAGGACCGCATCCGGGCCGAGCTGGCCAAGCAGCCGAACACCAATACCGCGAAGAACGTGATCCTGTTCGTCGCCGACGGCAACGGCGTCGCCTCGAACTACATGAACCGCCTCTGGGCCGGCCAGCAGGACGGCGGCTATGGCGACGACTACGTCCAGCCGCAGGAGGCCTTCCCGCATCTGGCGCTGGTCAAGACCTACAACATCAACGCCCAGACCCCGGATTCCGCCCCGACCGCCGGCGCGATGAATACCGGCGTCAAGCAGCGCTTCAACCTGATCAATCTCGGCGAGAACGCGGTCACCGACGACTGCTCGACCGTGCCGGGCAACGAGCTGACGCTGTTCTCCGAGCTGATGACCGAGGCCGGCAAGTCGGTCGGCGCCGTCACCACCGCGCGCCTGACCCATGCCACCCCCGCCGCAGTCTATGCCAAGACCGCGCATCGCGACTACGAGGACGCGGTCCCCGAGGGCTGCGACACCCAGAAGGACATCGCCAGCCAGCTGATCGACGCGATGGCGGCGGGCACCGTCGATATCGCCATGGGCGGCGGCGCGCGCTACTTCGTCCCCGAAGGCACCGCCACCCCGAATGGCGGCAAGGGCCACCGTCCGGACGGCGTCAACCTGATCGAGGAAGCCAAGGCGGCCGGCATCCAGTACGCCTCCGATCTCGACGGGCTGAACGCGCTCGACATGGCGCATCCGATCCTCGGCATGTGGACCGACAGCCACGCCTCCTACGAGGTCGACCGCCCGGCGACCGAACCGTCGCTGTCGGACATGACCAAGAAGGCCATCGAGTTCCTCGCCCAGAACGAGAACGGCTTCTACCTGGAGATCGAGGCCGGCCGCGTCGACCACGGCAACCACGCCAACAACGCCAAGCGCGCCATGACCGACGGCAAGGCCTTTGCCGACGCCGTCGCGCTGGCCGACGAGCTGACCGATGACGCCGACACGCTGATCATCGTCACCGCCGACCACGAGCACGCGATCGCGATGAACGGCTATTGCGGCCGCGGCACCCCGATCGACGGCCTGTGCTACGATGTCTCCAACGAGGGCATCATGCATTCCGACGAGCCGGTGCTGGGCGATGACGGCAAGCCCTATACCGTGGTGGGCTATCTCAACGGCTCCTCCTCCGTGATGGTCGAGCAGGCCGATGGCAGCTATGCCGCCCCCGAAGGCCGCCCGGAGATCACCCAGGAAGAGGCGCAGGATCTGGACTATGTCCAGCAGTCGCTGATCCCCAAATCCTCCGAGTCGCATTCCGGCGTCGATGTCGCGCTCTATGCCAAGGGCCCGTGGTCGCATCTCTTCGACGGCACGATCGAGCAGAACGTGATCTTCCACGTGATGAACTACGCGGTCGCGCCGGAGTAATCCGGGCCCCGCAGCTTCCAGGAGGGTCCCGGCCGCCGGGGCCCTCCGCCGCTTTTCCGGCGGACTGCCGGGGCGCCCGTGATAAAGTCGCAGCGCCCGGCAGGCCCGCCACCCGCCGCCACGAGGATGACCTGATGAGACCGGACCGCCGCCTGTTCCTTGCCGCCGCCCTTGCCGCGCCCTTCCTGGCGCGCCCCGCGCTGGCCGCCGAGACGCAGCTCAAGCTGCGCGAGCTCTACAACAAGGACCGCAGCTTCTCGGATCTGGCGCAGGAGCTTCAGGGCCAGCGCATCACCGTGCCGGGCTTCATGGCGCCGCCCCTGAAGGCGGAGAGCCGGTTCTTCGTGCTGACCAAGATGCCGATGTCCTACTGCCCGTTCTGCGAAAGCGAGGCGGAATGGCCGGACGACATCCTGGCGATCTACACCAAGCGGATCGTCGATGTCGTGCCCTTCAACGTCAATATCACCACCCGCGGCGTGCTGGAGCTGGGCAGCTTCAAGGACCCCGAGACCGGCTTCGTCTCGATGATCCGGCTGACGGATGCCAGCTATGCCTGACGGCACCGGGCTCCGGCCGGGCCTGCCGCTGGCGGTCGAGGGGCTCTCGGTCGCCCGGCCCGACGGCACGCCGCTCCTCGCCGTGCCCCGGCTCGAGGTCGCGCCGGGCACCAGCCTTGGCATCCGCGGCCCTTCGGGCGCGGGCAAGTCGACCCTCCTGCTGGCTCTGGCGGGGCTGCTGGAGCGCGCCTCGGGCCGCGTCCAGTGGGGCGGGACCGAGATCCTCGGCCTGTCCCGCGACCGCCGCACGCGGTTCCGCGCCGCCAATCTGGGCATCATCTTCCAGGATTTCCTGCTTTTCGACGAGCTCGACGCCGCGTCGAATGCCGGGCTGGCGGCGATGTTCCGTCCCGCCGCCGGGCGCGCCGCGATCCGCGCCCGCGCAGCCGGGCTGCTGGCCGATCTGGGCCTGCCCGCGGGCCATCGCGCCGTCGCCTCCTTCTCGGGGGGCGAGCGCCAGCGCGTCGCCGTCGCCCGCGCCCTGGCCGCCGATGCGCCGGCACTCCTGGCCGACGAGCCGACCGCCAGCCTCGACCGCGCCGCCGCCGACAGGCTGACCGGCGATCTGGTGGCCGTCACCCGCGATGCCGGGCGCACGCTCATCGCGGTCAGCCACGACCCGCATCTGCTGGAGCGGATGGACCGGGTGGTCACCGTCGCCGACGGACGGATCGCGGAGGACGCCCATGCGTGATCTCTGGGACGCGCTGCCGGTGCTGGCGCAGGACATCCTGGTCACGCTCGGCCTGCTCGCGCCGCTGGCGCTCTGCGCGCTCGTCCTGCTGCGCGGCTTCGCGCCGCTGCCGCTGGTGCGCGCCGTGCTCTGGCGGTTCCGCTGGGCCAACCTGATCTTCGTCCTCCTGATCGCCGTCTCGGTCGGCATGGGGATCGGCGTGATCGCGCAGGAGCGCGGGCTGCGCCGCGGCATGGCCAGCGCCGCCGACAAGTTCGACCTGGTGATCTCCGCCCCGGGCAGCGAGATGACGATGATGCTCGCCACCGTCTTCCTGCAGCCCTCGGACGTGCCGCTGCTGGGCGGGGCGGCCTATGACGAGATCGCCCGCAACGAAAATGTCGACATCGCCGCGCCGCTCGCCTTCGGCGACAGCTACGGGACGAGCCCGGTGATCGGCACCACCGCAGATTTCGTCGCCCATCTGGGCGATGGCGCGCTCGAGGGCCGGATGTGGCAGTCCACCTCCGAGGCCATCGCGGGCGCCGCCGCGGGTCTGGCGATCGGCGACCATTTCACCCCGGCCCATGGCACCGGCGCAGGCGCCGACGACCACGCCCATGACGGCGCGGACTATGTCGTCACCGGCCTGCTGCCCCGCTCGGGGACGCCCTGGGACCGGGCGCTGCTGATCCCGGTCGAGGCCGTCTGGGAGGTCCATGGCCTGGCCAATGGCCACGCGCCGGAGCGCGCCGCGCAGATCGGCCCGCCCTTCGATCCGGACGATTTCCCCGGCACCCCGGCGGTGATCGTGAAATCGACCGCGCTCTGGGCCAATTACGCGCTGAAATCCGAATTCACCCGGGATGCCGAGACCATGGCCTTCTTCCCCGGCACGGTGCTCTCGGAGCTCTACCGCGTGATGGGCGACGTGCGCCAGGCGATGTCGCTGATGTCGGTCGCCACCCAGATCCTCGTCGCTGCCTCGGTGCTGCTGGGGCTCTTCATCCTGACCCGGCTCTTCCAGCGCCAGACCGCGATGCTGCGCGCGCTCGGCGCGCCGGCGCGCTTCGTCATGGCGGTGATCTGGAGCTATGGCGCGGGGCTCCTCGCCGCGGGCACGGTGCTGGGGCTCGGCGCGGGCTATCTCGCCTCCGCCGTGCTGTCGCGGATCGTCACGCTGCGCACCGACGTGCTGGTCGAGGCCTCGATCGGCTGGTCCGAGATCCACCTGGCCGCGGCCTTCCTCGCCGCCACCAGCCTGCTGTCGCTCCTGCCCGCCCTCGTGGTGCTGCGCCAGCCCATTGCCGACGGCCTGCGGGCCTGATCCAGCGGAGACACCCATGACGCGCTTCCTTCTTGCCGCCCTTCTCGCCCTTTCCGGCCCGGCCATGGCCGCCGAGACCCACGGCCACGAGGAGGAGGAACATCACGCCTTCGCCCTGGGCGATCTGGTTGTCGAGCATGCCTGGACCCGCGCCACGTCGGCGAAGACCGCCGATGTCTTCATGCTGGTCCACAATCTCGGCGAGGCGCCGGTGCTGCTTTCGGGCGCCTCGAGCGCGCGGGCGCAATCGGCCGCGCTCATTGGCTACCGCATCGCGGGCGGCACCGAGACGGCCGAGGCGCTGCCCGCCGTGCCGGTCCCAGCGGGGCGCGAGATGGTGCTGGCCCCGGGCGTGATGGCGGTGCGGCTGAGCGGGCTTTCCGCCCCGCTCGAAGAGGGCGGCCATCTGGATCTGGTGCTGCTGACCGATGCCGGAGCTCTGGAGATCGAGGCCGAGATCGGCGCGGCGGATGCCATGCATCACAGCCATGCCGGGCATTCCCATCTGGGCGAGGCCCACGCCGACTAGAGCGCCCGCGCGAAACAGCGCGCATCGCCTGGGGGCGCCCGGCCCGCTTGCCCCCGTCGGCGGCAGGCCGCAGCGCCCTGGGCGGGCCTGCGCCAATGCGACGAAAATACCCGCTGCTTTCCGCCCGGACGCGTTTCCGTTTCCCTGCATATTGCGCCATGTCATGTTAATCTCGCTGCGGATGTGCGATCCGGCGGAGGACCGGGGCGCAGCTTTCCCGCGGGACGGAGGCTGCCGGACGATCCGGCCGGAACGGCCCCCGGCACAGCTAGGTGAGGACAGGTTAATGATGCACGACAACATTGCCGGAGCGGACTCCCACGTGGTCCGTCCCGCCCGCAACGACCGCGACCGCGAATTCCACGCCGCGATCGGACGCTATACCGGCGGCCTCTCCCCGGCCGCGCTCGGCACCGCCGCCCTCGACTGGTGGCTGCACCTCCTCGGCTCCCCGAACAAGCAGACCGAGCTCTACAACCTTGCCTGGGACCAGGCGATCGAGACGATGCACCTGCCCGCCGCCTGCCTGGCCGGCCAGGAGGACTGCCCCGAGATGCAGGCGATGAAGAAGGACCGCCGCTTCTCCGCCCCGGGCTGGGAGGCCTTCCCCTTCAACGTGATGGCGCGCAGCTTCCTCAAGCAGGAAGCCTGGTGGAACGAGGCCACGCGCCGGGTCCATGGCACCGATCCCCGCCACGAGCGGATCGTCAATTTCGCCATCCGCCAGATCCTCGACACCTATTCGCCGTCGAACTGCTTCTTCACCAACCCCGCCGTCCTCGCCAAGACCCGCGAGGAGCATGGCCAGAACATCCTGCGCGGGCTGCAGAACTGGTTCGACGACCTGCGCGAGCAGACCACCGGCGAGAAGGAGCCCGATGCCGACTACAAGGTCGGCGAGGTGCTGGGCGTCACTCCGGGCGAGGTGGTGCTGCGCAACGAGCTGATGGAGCTGATCCGCTACACGCCGCAGACCGCCGAGGTGCGCCCCGAGCCGCTGCTGATCGTGCCGGCCTGGATCATGAAATACTACATCCTCGATCTCGAGCAGCGGAACTCCATGGTGAAGTACCTGCTGGAGCAGGGCTTCGAGGTCTACATGATCTCCTGGAAGAACCCGACCCGCGAGGATGCCGAGAAGGGCATGGACGATTATGTCCGCGACGGCGCTCTGGCGGCGCTCGACTTCGTCTCGGGCGGCACGCGCAAGGTCCACACGGCGGGCTACTGCCTGGGCGGGACGCTGCTCTCGGCGACGGCGGCGCATGTCGCGCATCGCGAGTTCCAGCCGATCGCCTCGGTCACGCTGCTGGCGGCGCAGGTCGATTTCACCGAGGCCGGCGAGCTGTCGCTCTTCATTTCGGAAAGCCAGGTGGCCTTCCTCGAGGACATCATGAAGACCCAGGGCTATCTCGGCGCAGAGCAGATGGCGGGCGCCTTCACCATGCTGCGCTCCAACGACCTGTTCTGGAGCCGGATCATCACCCAGTACATGATGGGCCAGAAATCCGGCAAGAACGCGCTGATGGCCTGGAATGCCGACAGCACGCGCATGCCCGCGAGGATGCATACCGAATACCTGCGCGGCCTCTTCCTGGAGAACCAGCTGGCCCGCGGCCAGTGGCGGGTGCTCGGCCATACGGTGAACCTCAACGACATCAAGGTCCCGGCCTTCGCCGTCGGCACCGAGACCGACCACGTCGCGCCCTGGCGCTCGGTCTACAAGTTCAACCTGCTGACCGACACGGATGTCACCTTCGTGCTGACCTCGGGCGGGCACAATGCCGGGATCGTCTCGGAGCCGGGCCATCCGCGGCGCCATTTCCGCATCCGCGAGAAGCCGCAGGGCAGCCCGCACCTTTCGGCCGACAGCTGGATGGAGCTGGCCGAGACGCGCGACGGCTCCTGGTGGGAGCCCTGGGCGGAGTGGCTGGGCAAGCAGAGCAGCGCGCCCGTCCCCGCCCCGGAGGCGCCACCGTCTCTGGGCCCGGCACCGGGGACCTATGTCTTCGGCTGAGCCCTGAGCGGCCATGCGCCGGGCGGGCCGGACAGGCTTGCGCCCGGCGCATGGCGGCATTGCCCAACGGAAGGTTGCTGCGGCGCGGCGAACCCTCTAGGTTAGCGATAACGACGTCACGAGTGACTGAGTAGAAAGTTTCCGGCAGCTCCTCCTCCTCCCTGAGCTGCGGAAATCGGCGGCGGTCCCCTCCTCCTCCCTGGGACCGCCGCTTTTTCTTTTCCCCCGTCAGCTTCCGGCCGCCTCTGCGCCCAGCATCCGCACTTCGCGCTGCGGGAAGGGGATGGAGATGCCATTGGCCTTGAACGCGTCCCAGAGCGCCAGGTAGACCGCGCCGCGCACATTGGTCAGCCCGTCCGAGGGATCGCTGATCCAGAAGCGCAGGATGTAGTCGACCGAGCTGTCGCCGAAACCGGTGATGTGGCAGACGGGCGGCTTCGACGCCAGCACGCGCCTGACCGACTGCGCCGCCTCCACCGCGATGCGCCGCACCTGGTGGGGGTCGCTCTGGTAGGAGGTGCCGAAGAAGATGTCGAGCCGGACGAATTCGTTCGAATGCGACCAGTTCACCACCTGGCCGGTGATCATGTCCTCGTTCGGGATCAGGTATTCGCGCCCGTCCCGCGTCACCACCGAGACATAGCGGGCGCCGAGCGCGTTGATCCAGCCGAAGGTCTCGCCCAGCGAGATCACGTCGCCGGGCTTCACCGACTTGTCCAAGAGGATGATGATCCCCGAGACCAGGTTCGACACGACTTTCTGCAGGCCGAAGCCGAGCCCGACGCCGATCGCCCCCGAAAGCACCGCCAGCCCGGTCAGATCGACGCCCACCGCCTTCATCGCGAAGAGGAAGGCCGAGCCGTAGAGCGCCAGCTGCACCGCCTTGACGGTGAGCACCCGCATCGAGGGGCTCATCTCCTCGTTGGCATTGATCCGCGCGGCCGAGATGCGCGACACGAAGCGCGCCCCCGCCAGCAGCACCGTGACCGCCACCGCCGCCTGCACCACCATCCAGGCCGAGATTGTCAGGCTGCCGAGATCGACGGTGATATGCGACATCAGCTCGACGAATTGCTCGGTCTGGCCCAGCACCGTCAGGGTCAGCCAGATCCAGGCGCCGTACTGCACCACCGCGCGCAGCACCTTGTTGGCGATCAGCCGCGCCGCCAGCGCCACCACGATCCAGGCCAGCGACAGGTTGCCGATGATCGTCAGCAGGAAGGAGCGGCTGGGCCAGGTGGTCTCGCGCAGCAGGTAGATCATCCCCCAGATCAGCGGCACGAAGATCAGCCCGCGCAGCCGCCGGTGCAGCACCAGCGCGGTGCGCATCCGCCACATCGGCCAGCCCTGGCGCGCCCGCAGCCAGTCATGCAGGCGCGGCCCGATCACCATCGCGGCCAGATGGGCCAGCGCGAAGAGCCCCAGCGCGATCAGCACCTGGTAGCCGACCCAGGGCCGGAGCAGCGCGCCCGCCTGGACTTTCAGGAAATGGTACAGGTCGAGCCCGTAATCCGCCGTCTGCTCGAACAGGTCTGGTTCCATGCCGTGCCGTGCCTCCCTCCGGGTCCCCAGTCTGCCGGGAAAGCGCAGATGCCGCAATCGCCCCGGGCTGGAAGCCGCCCGTCGCGGCTGCTATCGTCGCCCGGCCCGGCCTCTGAGGTCCGGGACAGCGCAACGGGGACGGCATGGCCGCGGATCAGGACGAGTTCGAGCGGCGGGTTGCCGAATACGATGCCCGCAACCATCCCGCGCAGCTGGTGCGGCGTGTGCACCAGCGCGGCGCGCAGCTTTTCACCCAGAAGGTGCAGCTGCCCAATCTCTCGGTCACGCAGTTCGTCGCGCTGGTCACGCTGCTGCGCGAGGGGCCGATGGCACAGAGCCGCCTCGGCCGGATGACCAGCATGGATCCCTCGACCACCACCGTCGTCGTGCGCAAGCTCGCCCGCGACGGCATGATCGAGAAGCGCCGCGACCCCGCCGACCAGCGCACCACCGTGCTGTCGCTGACCGAGGCCGGGCGCGCCTGCGCCGAGACCCATGTGCCGGTCAGCGTCGAGGCCGGGGACGCGCTGCTGGCGCCCCTGACCGAGATCGAGCGGACGCTCTTCCTCGAGCTCCTGCGCAAGCTCCTGCCCGCCGAGGACTAGGCCGCGCGACGCCCGCCGCGCCGTCTTGCGGCGGATTTTTCTACGTACTCGCAACTTTTTCCGCCTAAGATTTGGGCAAGTTTATCCAATGCGCGGTCCATTCGTGCGCATACAAACAAATCGCGCCAGTTATTGATCTGGATCATGGGAAGCCATTGACCGACTCGCCGCGAGAATTCACTTTGACTACGTAGCAATTCACGCAAGCAAGCCGCCCCCGCGGGTGGCCGGGAGATGACAATGACGACGCTGGTCCGCAACGCATGGTACGTAGCCGCCTGGTCCTCCGAGATCGACGACACGCTGCGCCGTTTCACCATCCTGGGCGATCCCGTGCTGCTCTACCGCCGCCGCGACGGCCATGTCGCCGCGCTGGAGGACCGCTGCCCGCACCGGCTGCTGCCGCTGTCGAAGGGCAAGCGGATCGGCGATGCGGTGCAATGCGGCTATCACGGGCTGACCTTCGGGCCGGACGGCAAGTGCACCCGCGTTCCGGGCCAGGACAAGATCCCGCCCTCCGCCTATGTCGACGCCTATCCCGTGGTCGAGAAGAACGACATCGTCTGGATCTGGATGGGCGATCCGCACCGCGCCGATCCCGAGAAGATCTTCGACCTGCCGCAATTCTACGAAGCCGGCTGGCACGCCCACCAGGGCGACGCGCTCTACCTGAAATCGAACTATCTCAACGTCGCCGAGAACCTCGTCGATCCGGCGCATGTCAGCTTCGTCCACCCCACCACGCTCGGCAATTCGGCCTCCGAGAACGTGCCGGTCCATGTCTCCACCGAGGGGCCGACGATCACCGCCTGGCGCTGGATCCGCGACGCGGAGCCGATCGGCTTCTTCAAGGCCTTCGGCGGGTTCGAGGGCAATGTCGACCGCTGGCACTACTACCACCTGCATGCCCCCTCGATCGCGGTGATCGATTTCGGCTCCGCCGATGCCGCCGCGCAGATCGACGAGGAGGACCGCGACCAGGGCAACCGCATCTTCGCGCTGCATTTCATGACGCCGGTCAACGAGAACGAGACGATCGACCGCTGGATGCACCTGCGCAACACCGCGATCGAGACCGCCGAGGCCTCCGAGAAGATCGACGCGATGTTCCGCATCGCCTTCGGCGAGGACAAGGAGATCCTCGAGGCCGTCCATGCCGAGGAGGCCCGCCCGCTGAAGCGCCGCCCGATCCGCCTGGCGATCGACCGCGGCCCGATGGTCTACCGCAAGCGCATCACCGAGATGCTGGAGCGCGAGCGCACCGACGACGTCTCGGCGGAGCCCGACGGGAGCTATGTCTACCATGACTGAGATGCGTCCCCTGCGGGCCGCCGCCAGCCGCGCGGCGCCGCTGCCCATCGGCTGCAACGGCCGCGGCGCGCAGGCCTCCTCGCCCGGCCGCCCGGTCTCCTTCGCCGAGCAGCCTCTGGAGGAACAGTTCGCCATGGTCGCCGGCGCCGGGGTCTTCGACTTCTTCGACCGGCTGCCGATGCCGGGCGAGGTCGACGCCTTCCGCGCGCTTTCGGAGGCCAATGGCCTGCCCGCCTTCACCGCCAGCGGCGTCTATGCGCTGGGGCCGGGCTACCTGCCCGGCCTGCGCGCCAACATGGCCCGCGCGGTCGAAGCCGGGGCGAAGTTCCACAACATGATGGTCTTCGCTTGGCATTCCGAGGGCCGCTGGGCCACCGATGACGAGGTGATCCGCGCTTGGGCCGAGGCCTGGGAGGCGGGCGAGGCCGCGGGCATCGAGCCCTGCTTCGAGCTGCACGTGAACATGTGGAGCGAGGATCCGCGCCGCGTCGCCGTGGTCGCCGAGGCCGCGGACAAGGCGGGCATCCCGTTCAACCTGACGCTCGACTATTCCCACATGCTCTTCAAGATGGGCGACCCGGCGGAGCTCGAAGTCTCGGGCATCCGCGGGGATGTCGAGGCCGGGCGGCTGGTGCTCGACCCCTACCTGCCGGGCAACCTGGTCGACGAATGGCTCGATGCGGGCATCGTCCGCTGGTTCCAGCTCCGCGCGGTGACGCCGTCCGGGCCGCGGAACCTCTGGTCGCATCACGACAGCGGCAACGGCGCCGCGGGCGTGCCGGACGATCCGCACCAGCGCCAGCGCGAGGGCCAGCCCGGCCGCGCGATCCTCTACCCGTTCACCCGGCCCGCGGCGGGCGAATGGCATTCCCCCTGGGAGGCCTGGCGGCTGGAGCCCTGCAAGCACGTCGCCCGCAAGGTGCTGCGCCATCATGCCGGGACGCCGGAAAGCCGCCTCGCGGTCATCACCACAGAGATGATCAACCTCACCGATTACGGCGACGGCGCGAAATTCTCGCTGATCGGCCAGAACGCCGCCATCGCCGCCTTCCTGCGCGACGAGATGCGCAGCCTGGGCATTCCGGGGGGCCTGCCGACATGACCGCGTCCCCTGCAAGAGCCGGCGCGCTTGACCTGGAAGTCGCCGAGCGGATCGAGGAAAGCGCCGCCGTCGTGTCGCTGCGCCTGCGCGCGGCCGCGGGCGAGCTGCCGCCCTTCCTGCCCGGCCAGCACCTGCCGCTACGACTCGGCCTGCCCGGGCGCAAGCTGGCGACCTACACGATCTCCTCCGATCCGGGCGACCGGAGCGGCTACCGGCTCAGCGTCAAGCTGGAGGCGGCGGGGCTCGGCGGCTCGGCGCATCTGCACGGGCTGAAGCCCGGCGACCGGATCGCCGCCGAGGCGCCGCGCGGGCGCTTCGTGCTGGAAGAAAGCGACCGCCCCGTCCTGCTCCTGACCGGCGGGATCGGCATCACCCCCGCGCTGGCGATGCTGCATGCGCTGTCGCGCCAGCCGGAGCGGCCTGTCGTCTTCCTCCATGCCTGCCGCTCGCGCGAGGAACTCTGTTTCGGGGACGAGCTCGATGCGCTGGCCGCGCGGATGCCCGGGCTGACCCGGATCACCGTCCTGGCCGAAGGCAGCGCCGAGGACCTCCAGGCCGGGCGCTGCCAGCATCTGGGGCTGATCGACCGCGCGCTGCTGCGCCGGCTGCTACCGCTCGACGCCTGGCAGACCTATCTCTGCGGACCCGAGGGCTTCATGGCAGCGATGCGCGCCGCGCTCGCCAGCCTCGGCCTGCCCGACGCGGAGATCCGGCAGGAAAGCTTCGGCGGCGCCCCCGCGCCGGCCCCTGCTCCGGCTGCGGCTGCAGCTCCGGCGACGGGGACCGCGACGGTACGCTTCGCCCGCTCCGGGATCGAGATGCCCTGGGACCCCGCCCAGGCCAGCCTGCTGGATTTCGCCGAGGCCCAGGGCCTGTCGCCGGATTTCAGCTGCCGCGCCGGGATCTGCGGAAGCTGCGCCTGCCGCAAGCTGGAGGGCGAGACGGAATACAGCGAGGATCTGCTCGAGGAACCGGCAGAAGGCGAGATTCTGCTCTGCTGCTCGGTCCCGCGCGGGCCGGTCGTGCTGGATCTCTGAACGCCGCAGTTCGCGCCGACATGGCAAATTCTGCATAAAATATAAGCGGTGGCCGGAGCCCCGGCCGCCAGACGGCCCGCCAAAGATGCGTCCCAGAAATTTATTTCTGTACAAACAAGTTTGGACGCGCTCTCTTATACCGGATCACCGGCAGACTCTTTCGGCGCCGCCCCCTGTCCGGGAGGCGGACAGGGAAGCTTTGCCTTTGAAAAGGCGGAACAATCCGCTGACGAAAAGGGGCTGCAACAGCCCCGGCACCGAAACCCGGCCGATGGCGGCGTGCCGCTTGAAGCCTGAAACAGACCGCAGGGACAGCATGAACCGACGCCATCTTCTTTCCTCCGCCTTCGCCCTTGCCGCCGCCGCGGGCCTTTCCGGCCAGGCCGCGCTCGCGCAGGACGCCTACCCGTCCGAGCCGATCCACATCACCGTCGTCTGGCCCGCCGGCGGCGGCCATGACCTGGTCGGCCGCCTGCTGGGCAACGAGCTGTCGAAAGTCATGGACACGCCCGTCGTGGTCGACAACGTCACCGGCGCCGGCGGCACCACCGGCATGCGCCACATCGCCGATGCCGATCCCGACGGCTACACGATCGGCGTGATGGGCCTGCACGCGATCTCGCAGTCCTTCATGAACGCCAACGCGCCGACGATGGACGATGTCGATCCGCTGATCTACCTCTCCGACGAGCCCGGCGCGCTGGAGATCTCGGCCGATACCGGCATCGAAACGCTCGACGACTACGTCGCCGCGATGAAGGACGATCCGATGGCCTTCATGAACGGCAACGACCCGCAGGGCGGCAACTCCTTCGTCTTCGCCAATGTCATCCCCAAGGGGCTGGGCATCGAGATGATGAAGCTGCCCTATCCCGGCCACGCGCCGACCGTCACCGCGCTCTTGACCGGTGAGGTGCAGACCGCCACGCTGCCGATCCCGCCGGTGCTGGAGCATGCCAAGGCGGGCACGGTGACCGTGCTGGGCGTCGCTTCCGAGACGCGCCACCCGCAGCTGCCGGACGTGCCGACCTTCAAGGAACAGGGCTATGACATCGTCACCGGCGATTTCGTCATGATCGTCGGTCCGAAGGGCATGCCCGCCGAGATCAAGGCGAAGCTGGAAGAGGGCCTTCTGGCCGCCGCGGGCAGCGAGGCCTTCACCTCGGCCGCCGCCAAGAACGGCATGGTGCTGCGCACCGGCGGCTCGGAGATGGCCGCAGAGGAGCTCGCCACCCAGGTCGAGACTGTCTACCCGCTGCTGCTCGAGGCCGGGCTCGTCGCCGACGGGCTGAAGCGCGAGTAAGCCGCCCTTTACGCTGCGGAGGGGCGCCCGCGCCCGTCCGCGCCAGATGTCCAGCCGGAGAGCCCCCGAAAGGAGCGCCATGCAGCCCCCCATCGACGGATCGACCCGCAAGACCTTCGCCGCCGCCGCCTTCTTCCTGGTGCTCTGCGTCCTCGGCCTCGCGATCCTGCGCGACAGCCGCCTTGCCTGGCAGGGCATGAAGATGCCCGGTGACCCGGGACCGTTCTTCCTGATCCGGCTCTGCCTCTGGGCGACCGGGATCGCCGGGGCGGGCCTTCTGGTCCTGGGCGTGCTGACCCGCCGCCCGGCGCCGCAGCCGACCGGCGAGATGGTCGCCGCCGCGCGCAGCTGGATCCTCTCGGGGCTGCTGGTGCTGTCGCTGCTGGCCATGCCCTGGCTGATGCAGGCGATCGGCACGCCGCAGGCCGTCGCCCTCTTCGCCGCCCCCTGGATCCTGCTGCTCGGCACGATCAGCCGGGGCTGGCACCCGCGGCTGCTGATCCCCGCGGCGGGCTTCGGCCTGGCCTCGGCGGTCTTCGTCCATCTCGTCTTCATCCGCCTCCTGGCGCTTCCCCTTCCGAACTGAGCGATCCCCATGCTGCTTTCGACATTCCTCGACACGCTGGCGGGCTTCGCCACCGATCCGGCCATGCTGGGGCTGATCGCCATCGGCGCGGTGCTGGGCCTGATCCTCGGCGCGGTGCCCGGCATCTCCTCCACCATGGCGCTGGCCATCCTGATGCCGGTGACCTTCGGCATGGAGCCCGGGCCGGCGATCCTGTTCCTGATCTCGATCTTCATGTCGAGCGTCTATGGCGGCTCGGTCTCGGCGATCCTGATGAAGCTGCCCGGCACCCCGGCCTCGATCTTCACCCAGGTCGACGGCTTCCCGATGACGCAGCAGGGCAAGGCCGGGCAGGCGCTGACCTATGCGCTGGTCGCCTCCACCATCGGCGGCATGATCGGGCTGGCCATGCTGGTCGTGCTGGCCCCGGTGCTGGCGGGCTTCGCCACCAATTTCCGCAGCCCGGAATTCGCCGCGGTGGCGCTTTTCGGGATCGTGATGCTGTCCTTCGCCTCGAACGGATCGACGCTTGTCGCCACCGTGGTCGGGCTGATCGGCGTGATGCTGGGCATGGTCGGATTCGACAACCTGACCGATGCGCAGCGGATGACCATGGACGTGCCCGCGCTGCAATCGGGCTTCAACCTGATCCCGGTCATCATCGGCCTCTTCGGCCTGGGCGAGATCCTGCAGAACCTGGCCGAGTTCCGCCAGGGCACCTCGGCGCGCCCCTCGATCGGGCGCATCTTCGTGCCGGTCTCCGACCTCGTCTCGCGCTGGAAGGTGATGCTGCGCGGCTCTTTCATCGGCACTTTCATCGGCGCGATCCCGGCGGCGGGCTCGGCGGTGGCGGTCTCGATCGCCTATGCGCAGGAGCGCCGCCTGTCGAAGGAGCCCGAGAAATTCGGCACCGGCCATCCCGACGGGCTGGTGGCGCCCGAGGCGGCGAACTCCGCCTCGGTCGGCGGCTCGCTGGTGCCGCTGATCGCGCTCGGCGTGCCGGGCGACACGATCACCGCGGTGCTGATGGGCGCGCTGATGGTGCACGGGCTGACCCCGGGGCCGCTGCTCTTCGCCAAGGATCCGACCTTCGTCAGCTGGATCTACGCCTCGGTGCTCCTGGCGCTGGTGGCGACGCTGGTCTTCGGGATCGGCATGATCCGGGTCTCGGTGCTGGTGACGAAGATCCCGCCGCAGCTGATGCATGTCTTCATCGCGGTCTTCTGCGTGATCGGCGCCTTCGCGATCCGCAACGACATGAACGATGTCTACGTGATGGTCGCCTTCGGCGTGGTCGGCTTCGTCTTCTCGCGGCTGTCGCTGCCTGTGACGCCCCTGGCCTTCGGGCTGATCCTGGGGCCGATCCTCGAGGAGAACCTGCGCCGCAGCCTGATGATCAGCCGCGGGTCCTGGTCGATCTTCCTCGAGCGGCCGATCTCGGCGGCGCTGATCGCGATCTGCGTGGTGCTGGTGGCGCTGCCGCTCTTCTCGGCGCTTGCCGCGCGGCTGCGGTTGCGGCGGCAGGCGGCCGGGGCGCGCTGATCCCAGGGTCTGTCGCGGCCCCGGCCAAGGCCCGACCCGGCTGCCCGCAGCGCCCGGCAGCCATAGCGTCGCCGGATCGGGCCAGTCCGCCGCCCCGGCCGGGCGCGGCGGGGCCGGCGCCGATCCGCGCCATTGCCAGCCTTCCGCCCCGCCGCTAGAGCGGTCGGCGACTGCCAGATGGAGAGCCCGCCATGCCCGCGCCCCTGTCCCGCCTCGGCGCCACCCGGTCCGAGATCTGCCCGCGCCATGCGCTGCTGACGCCCGAGAGCCATGAATGGATCCCGCTGCCCGGCTGGCCCGGGGCGGAGATCGCCGTGCTGGTCTCCCCGGATATGGGCGCGCGCCACGCGATGTCGCTGATGCGCTGCAGCGGACCGGCGGCGGCGGAGCCGGCCGGGCCCGGCATCGCGCGCTTCGTCTTCTGCCTCGAGGGCGGGGCGGAGCTGTCCGACGGGGCCGCGCTTGCCCCCGAGGGCTTCGCCTTCCTGCCCCCCGAGAGCCCTCTGCGGATCGCCTTCGCGCCGGGCAGCCGCGCCGCGGTCTTCGAATGGCGCTTCGAGCCGCTCGGGCCGGTGCCCGGCGCGCTGACGGGACAGCTTTCCGACTGCCCCGGCCTGCCGCTGAAGGGCGATGACTGGCTCACCGTGCAGAAGATGCTGCCCACCGATCCGGCCTTCGATTTCGAAGTGAACGTGATGAGCTTCCATCCCGGCGCGACGCTGCCCTATGTCGAGACCCATGTGATGGAGCACGGGCTCCTGATGCTCGACGGCGGCGGGATCTACCGGCTGGACGACCGCTGGTACCCGGTGACGGCGGGGGACGCGATCTGGATGGGGCCGCATGTGCCGCAATGGTTCGGCGCCCTCGGGCGCGCGCCCTCGCGCTACCTGATCTGCAAGACCTTCAACCGCCCGCCGCTGCGCCCGGCCTGAACCGGGGCCAAGCCGGGTCCGGCTCAGGGCGCGATGCGGCGCCAGAACGCCTCGGCCAGGGGCGCCAGCCGCGCCCGCGGCCGGATGAGCACGATGGCGACGTCGAGCTGCCAGTCCTCCGCCCCGGCAAGGACCAGCCGTCCGGCGGCGATATCGGCCTCGACCAGGCTCAGCGGCAGCCAGGCCAGCCCGCGCCCTTCCAGCGCCATGGTCCGCAGCGCCATCGCCAGATGCGAGGTGAAGACCGGCCGCAGCCCCGCCCCGCCGAGCCGCTCCGCCAATCCGGAGGCCAGGATCCGCCCCAGCCCCGAGCGTTCGTCGAAGGCGAGAAACGGCAGCTCCGCGCCCGCAGCCGGAGCGAAGCGCGCGCCGCCCCCGGGCCCCGGCACCGAGACCGGCACCAGCCGGTCGGCCGCCAGCGCGAGGCTGCGGTAGCGCGCGGCGGGCAGCGCCAGCGGCATCTGCGGATGGATATGGCAGAGCAGGAACTGCGCCCGCCCCTCCTCCATCAGCCGCTCGCAGGCCAGCATGTTGTCGGCCAGCAGATGCACCGCCACGCCCTCGCCCGCCTGGGCGAACCAGCCGGGAAAGAAGCTGAAGGACAGCGCCTGGGTCGCCGCTACGGTCAGCGTGCCGGTCCCGGTCTCCAGCTCCCGCAGATCGCGCCGCAGCCGGGCGATCCGGCGCAGGAGATCGCCCGCCGCCTCCTCCACGACCTCGCCCGCCGGGGTCAGGGCCAGCCGGTGCGAGCTGCGGTCGACCAGAGGCTGGCCGCACCAGTCCTCCAGCGCGCGGATGCGGCGGCCGAAGGCCGGCTGGGTGATGTTGCGCCGCTCCGCCGCGCGGGAGAAGTTCAGCTCCTCCGCCAGCGCGCGGAAATCCTCCAGCCATGTCTCGTTCATTGCCGCCCCTCCGTGCCGATGCCTATTTGCGGCCCTTCGTGCCGATGCTCATTTACGGCCCTTCGTGCCGGTGCACATCTACGGCCCTCCGTGCCGATGCTCATCTACGGCCCTCCGTGCCGATGCGCATTTCCGACCCTTCGTGACGATGCTCATCTAAGGCCCTTCGTGCCGATGCAGATTTATGGCCCCTATTGCCGATGGCCATTCCCGGCTTTCATTGCCGATCCGGCATCGCTGTCGGACTGCAATAGCATGATTTCCTGCCGCCTGCCTCTCGAACCGGCATGAATTGGTGCCGGTTCGGCATGGGACTTTGCGTGCGCAAGGGCGTAGCCCGGTGCCATGCCCATGGAGGACCGCCAGATGGAAAGACCCCGCACGCTCTATGACAAGCTGGTCGACAGCCATGCGGTGCGCCCGCTCGACGCGGCGGCCGGCACGCTGCTGCTCTATGTCGACCGCACGGTGCTGAACGAATACACCTCGCCCCAGGCCTTCACCGGGCTGCGCGAGGCCGGACGGCGGGTCTGGCGGCCGGGCGCGGCGCTTGGCACGGTGGATCATGTCAACCCGACCCGGAGCGCGCGCGCAGGCGGCCGCACCGATCCCGGCGCCGCGCGGCAGATGTCCTATTTCGCCGCGAACTGCCGCGATTTCGGCATCGAGATGTACGACGCGCTGCATCCCGGACAGGGGATCGAGCATGTGGTGATGGCCGAGACCGGCCGGGTCCTGCCCGGCATGGTGATCGCGGCGGGGGACAGCCACACCACGACCTACGGCGCCTTCGGCGCGCTCGGCTTCGGCATCGGCACCTCGGATATCGAGCACTACCTGGCCACCCAGACCCTTGCCTACCGGCGGCTGGAAACCATGCGGGTCACGGTCGAGGGACGCCTCGGCGCCGGGGTGCGCGCGAAGGACATCGTCATGGCGCTGATCGCCCGGATCGGCGCGGACGGGGCCCAGGGCCATGCGATCGAGTTCCAGGGCAGCGCAATCCGCGCGCTGAGCGTCGAGGCGCGGATGACGATCTGCAACATGGCGGTGGAATGCGGCGCCCGCGGCGCGCTGGTCGCGCCCGACGAGACGGTCTTCGCCTATCTGGAAGGCCGGCCGCATGCGCCGCAGGGCGCTGCCTGGCAGGCCGCGCGCGCCGCCTGGGAGGGGCTGGCCAGCGATCCCGGCGCGGTCTTCGGCCGCGAGGTGGCGCTCGATGCGGCCGGGATCGCGCCGATGCTGAGCTGGGGCACCAGCCCGGACCAGGCGATCCCGGCGGGCGGGCGCATCCCCGACCCCGCGGCCGAGCCCGACCCGGAGCGCCGCCGCGGCATGGAGCGGGCGCTCGGCTACATGGGGCTGCGCCCGGGTCAGGCGGCGGCGGAGATCGCCATCGGCCATGCCTTCATCGGCTCCTGCACCAATGCCCGGATCGAGGACCTGCGCGACGCCGCCCGCATCCTGCGCGGCCGCCGCATCGCGCCCGGTGTCGCGGGCATCGTCGTGCCGGGATCGCGCGCCGTGCGCCGCCAGGCCGAGGCCGAGGGGCTCGACCGGATCTTCCGCGCCGCGGGCTTCGACTGGCGCGAACCCGGCTGCTCGATGTGCCTGGCGATGAATGACGACGTGCTGCCGCCCGGTGCGCGCTGCGCCTCCTCGACCAACCGCAATTTCGAGGGGCGGCAGGGCAGCGGCAGCCGCACCCACCTGATGAGCCCGGCCATGGTGGCCGCCGCCGCGCTGGCCGGGCACCTGGCCGACAGCCGCGCCTACGAGACGGAGACCTGAGATGGAGCCCTTCACCCGCCTCGGCGGTATCGCCGCCGCGCTGCCCGCCGCCAATATCGACACCGATGTCATCATGCCCAAGCAGTTCCTGAAGGGCATCGACCGCAGCGGGCTGGCGCGCGGGCTGTTCCACGACCTGCGCTTCGACGGCGCGGGGCGCGAACGGCCGGATTTCGTGCTGAACCGTCCGGAGACCCGCGGCGCCCGCTTCCTGGTGACGGGGCCGAATTTCGGCTGCGGCTCCAGCCGCGAGCATGCGGTCTGGGGGCTCGCGCAATACGGCATCCGGGCGCTGATCGGCCCCAGCTTCGCCGGCATCTTCTTCGACAATTGCGCGCGCAACGGGCTTCTGGCCATTGCGCTGCCGGGCGCCGAAGCCCTGGCGCTGGCAGAGCGCGTCCGGGCGGCACCGGGGCTCGGGATAGCCGTCGACCTGGAGCGGCAGGAGATCGCCCTGCCGGAGCGGACCATCCGCTTCGAGATCGAGCCCGCGCGGCGCCGCGCGCTGCTGGACGGGCGCGACGCGATCGGGCAGACCCTGGAGCAGGCGGAGGAGATCCGGCGCTTCGAGCGCCGCCACCTCGCCGCCAGCCCCTGGCTTGCATGAGGCCCGCCATGACCGGATTCGCAGAGCTCGGACCGTCGCCCTTCCTCGAGGGCTTCGCGCTGCGCGACTACCGCCCCGCGGAGGGGCCCGCGCTGCGGCTGGCGATGGCGGGCAAGGGCCCGCCGCTCCTCTTGCTGCACGGCCATCCGCAGACCCATGTCACCTGGCGCAAGATCGCCCCGGCGCTGGCGCGGGACTTCACCGTCATTGCCGCCGACCTGCGCGGCCATGGCGACAGCGCCAAGCCAGAGGGCGGGCCGGATCACGCCAGCTATTCCAAGCGCGCGATGGCGGCGGACATGGCCGGGCTGATGGCGGCGCTGGGGCATCCCCGCTTCGCCGTGGCGGGCCATGACCGCGGCGGGCGGGTGGCGCACCGGCTGGCGCTGGACCATCCGCAGGCGGTGTCGCGGCTCGCCGTGCTCGACATCGCGCCGACCGCGACCATGTATGCCCGCACCGACCGCAACTTCGCCACGCGCTATTTCTGGTGGTTCTTCCTGATCCAGCCCGCCCCCCTGCCCGAGCGGCTGATCGCGGGCGATCCGGAATTCTTCCTGCGCCGCCACATCGACGGCCAGTCGAAGACCCCCGGCGCGACCGGGCCCGCCGCCTTCGCCGAGTACCTGCGCTGCTACATGGACCCCGCGACGCGGCATGCGATCTGCGAGGACTACCGCGCCTCCGCGGGGATCGACCTGGAGCATGACGCCGCCGATGCCGGCCGCAAGCTCGCCGCGCCGCTGCTGGCGCTGTGGGGGGCGCAGGGCACGGTGGGGCAGCTCTACGACGTGCTCGAGACCTGGCGCGAGAAGGCCGGGGATGTCCGCGGCCATGCGCTCGATTGCGGCCACACCCTGCAGGAGGAACGCCCCGAAGAGGTGCTGGCCGCGCTGCGCGGCTTCTTCAGCGCGTGACCGGCGGCTGAAGGCAGGGCAGCGCCCGGCCCAGCCCGTCCCCGGTCCGCCCGCGGGGGTGGCATGCGCTGCCCAGGGGCGCGGCAAGGCCCGCCCGGTCGAAGGCCCCGAAGATCGCCGGGCAGGTCAGCTCGCCCTCGTCCGGCTCATGGCGGGCGGAGACGCCGGCAATCCGGACATGGCCGCAGGCGCCCTTCGGCCGGTCGATCCGGCGCAGGAGGCCGCCCTCCATGATCTGCGTGTGGCAGACGTCGAACCGCCGCGGGACATTGCCGCGCCCGAGCCGCGCGATCAGCGCCAGCGCAGGGTCCTGGCGGCAGAGGAAATAGCCCGGCCCCGCCCGTGTGTTCAGCGCCCGACGGAAATCGCGATCCCGGCGGCGGCGCGGGCGGCGGCCAGGCGCATGCTGCGCAGCCAGGCCGCCCGGTCCAGCGCCTGCGTGACGCCCGGCAGCACGTGGATCCGCGGCGCGCCCAGCGTGACCGCGTAGCCGAGCGCCCGCTCGAGGCCGACCCCGAATTCCGCTTCGCCCCCGGGCCGCGCGGCAAGGCCCCGCCCGCCCGCCGTCCAGTCCCCGGGCGGCGCGTTGATCTCGGTCATCTCCAGCCCCGCCGCGCCAAGCTCCGCCGCGGGATGGGCATAGGGAAAACGGCATTCGACGGCGGCGAAACCCGCCATGCGGGCGCGCCCGAAGCGCCGGGCGAAGGGCGCATCGGCGAAGAGCATCGACAGGTTGGCCGCCGGGCAGGGCTTTGCGGTCTCCGGATCCGCGGCGCCCGCGCGGGCGGCTTCGAGGTCAGGGCCTGGCGCATGTCTCCTCTGCCGGGGTAACCGCCGCCGCCCCGCCGCGGCCGAGCGCCGCCTCGATCGCGATCAGCCGCTCCTTGCGCCAGAGCCCGCCGCCATAGCCCGTCAGCGTGCCGTCGGCGCCGATCACCCGGTGGCAGGGGATCAGGATCGCGATCCGGTTGGCGCCATTGGCGCGGGCCACGGCGCGCACCGCCGAGGGGCGGCCGATCTCGCGGGCCAGCGCGCCATAGCTGCGGGTCTGACCGGCCGGGATCTCGCAGAGCGCCTCCCAGACCCGGCGCGAGAAGGCCGTGCCGCCCGGGGCGAGCGGCGTGGCGAAGCGCTGCGGCCGCGCCTCGAAATACCCCGCGAGCTCTTCCGCGGCCTGTTCGGCCGGTGGCATGCGGCCGATGCCGATCGGCTCCTTCGCGTCGCGGGCCAGCTGGCGCAGCTCTGCCGGCAGCGCCTTGCGGTCGAGGAATTCCAGCAGGTGCAGATGCGTCCGGTCCGCCACCGCGATCATGTCGCCCAGGGGCGTCGGGATCCAGGTCGCCGACAGCCGCCGCCCGGCGCGCAGCTCGCCCGGGGCGCTACCGGTGAGCCGGGCGAAGGCGGCGCGGAAGGCGCTGGCCGAGCTGAACCCCGCCTCCAGCTGGGCGGCGATGACCTTGCCGCCCTCCTCCAGCGTGCCGAAGCCCGCGCGCAGCCGCCGGAGCCGCGCCATCTCCAGGAAGGTCATGCCGAATTGCCGCTTGAAGGCGCGGCGGATCGTCGAGGGATCGTGCCCGGCCGCCTCGACATCGCGCTCGCTCCAGCGGCGGGCGGGATCGGCCTCGAGCGCGGCGACCAGCGCCGCCACCGCCGGATCGCCCGAGCCCAGCGGCCGACAGCGCTTGCAGGGGCGGTACCCGGCATCGAGGCAGTCGGCCACCGTCGCGCGGAAGCTGCAGTTTTCGGACCGCGGCTTGCGCGCCGGGCAGGTCAGCCGGCAGAAGATGCCGGTGGTGGAGACGCAGACATAGGCCTGGCCCTCGTAGCGCGGATCGCGGGCGAGAAGGGCGGCATAGAGCGTGTCGTGATCGGGCAGGTCGAAGAGCATGCCCTGTCCTAGCATCCCGGGCCGGGCCGCGGCGCCGGAAATCGGGCACGGCTTCCGGTTTTGCGCAGGATCCGGGCCGGTCACGCCCCGGGCGGGGCGTGCCAGGCGTTCAGCGGGCCGAGGCGGGCGGACTTCTTGGCATGGTGCCGGTCCATCTGCCCGAGGATGCCGCGCAGGAAGGCGACCGCCTCGGCGGCATGCGGCCCCTTGTTCAGCATCACGCATTCGGCGCGCTGGCCCATCGCAGCATCGGTCGCCTCGGCACGGGTGGCGCGGCCCTCCCTGGCCAGCGTCTCCAGCACCTGGGTCGCCCAGACCACCGGCACGCCCGCCGCCTCGCAGAGCCACAGGATCTCCTCCTGGATCTCGGCGAGCCGCGCCAGCCCGATCTCCACCGCCAGGTCGCCGCGGGCGATCATCACCGCCACCGGCCCCGCGGCACCGGCCTCGGCGATCAGCCGCGGCAGGTTGGCGACGGCCAGCCCGGTCTCGATCTTCAGCACCAGCGCAGGCGGCACCCGCCCGTCGGGCAGCCGCTCTGCCAGCGCGCGGCGCAGATCGCGGATGTCCTGCGGCACCTGCACGAAGGAGAAGCCGATCGCGTCGGCGATCTCCGCCACGATATCGAGCGCCTCCAGATCGGCGGCATCGAGCGCCGGGATGCCGAGCGGCGCGCCGGGCAGGTTGACGCCCTTCCCGGGCTTCAGCCGCACGCCCTCCGGGGGCAGGTCCGAGAATTCGACCAGCGCGTGATCGGCATCGCAATCGACGATCCGCCCCGGGAGCTTGCCGTCGTCGAACCAGATCCGCGCGCCCTCGACCGCGGCGATCAGCAGTTCGGGATGGCTCGGCACGGCCTCCGCCCCGGCGGGCTCCGCGGAGAGGCGCCGCACCAGCCGCAGCCGGTCGCCGGAAAGGAAGCGCCCGCCCTCGCGCTCCGGGGCGAGCCCGGCCTTGCGCAGCCGCTTCAGCCGTCCGGGCTTCTCGCGGGCGAGGAAGGTCTCGGTCACGCGCATCTCGGCGAGCCGCACCTTGGGTCCGGCCAGGTCCATGACGATGCGCAGATCGGTGCCGCTGCGCTTCGCGGCGGCACGCGCCAGTGCCGCCATCGCGCGCCAGGCCTCCGGCGTGTCATAGGCGCAGTTGATCCGAAGCGCGGTCGCCCCGGCCCCGATCAGCCCGGCGACCAGCGCCGGATCCTCGGCCGCCCCGGAAGGCAGGGTCGCCATGATCCGGGTCTGCGGCCCGTGCGGATCGGCGCCGAAGATCGCGTCGCGCTCCGCCGCCACGCGGGCCGCGAAGCCCCCGGCCGCGGGCAGCGGCCGCGCGGGATCGGGCGCGCGTCCCGCCAGCGCGGCCAGCGCCGCCGTCACCGCGTCGAGCGTGCCCAGCACATGCGCCTCGGACCGGCCGAGCGACGACAGGCCGAGCCCCGCCAGCCCCGCCTGCAGCCCGGTCAGGTCGCGCCGCCGCAGCGCCAGATAGGCCGCCAGGTTCTCCAGCTGCGCGGCAAAGCCCGCCCGCTCCGGGGCGCCATCGGGACACCATCCGGCCCGCGTCGCCGCCGCCTCGGCCGCCACGTCTGCCCGCAGCGCGGCAAGCTCCGCCCCCAGCGCGGCCGCCATCCCGGCGACCCCCGTCATTTCCGCCTCGAGCGTCTCCGCCATGATCCGGCCCCTCCTGCGAACGGCGCCATAGATCACGGCGAGGTAACAGCCGCATGACAGCGGCCCGCCGCTAGAGCCGCTTGGACAGCGCGTCGCAGAGCGCCCCATAGGCGCGGACCGCCGCGCTTCCGGCCGGGGCGAAATCGGCCACCGGCGCGCGGTGCACGCCCATCTTCTCGATCTCCGAGGCGAAGGGCACGGCGATGTCGAGGAGCCGCTTCGGATGGGCCTTGCGCAACCCGGCCATGGTCTCGCCATGCAGCTTCTTGGTGCCCTGGACCATCGAGAAGAAGCCGAGGATCTTCTTCTTCGGCAACCCGCGCTCGGCGAAGAAGCCGAGGAGCTGCTCGAAGGTCCGCTCCGACAGCGTGGTCGGGATCACCGGCACCAGGATCGCGTCGGCGCACTTGAACACGTTCTCCGACAGGGTGGAGATGTTCGGCGGGCAGTCCAGCAGGATGATGTCGTAGTCGCTGCCGACCCCGGCCAGCGCCTTCTTCAGCCGCGAGCGGCTGTTCTTCATCCGCGACAGGAAGACGTCGAAATCGCGGAAGGTCATATTGGCGGGCAGGATGTCGAGATTGTCGAAATCGCTGCCGCGGATCGCGCCGGTGAAGCGCTTGACGTCGGTGAAGAACCGCCCCTCGGTCAGCTTCCTCGACGGCTTCACCCGGAAATAGAAGCTCGAGGCGCCCTGCGGGTCGAGATCGCACAGCAGCACGCGCTTGCCCTGGCGCGCCAGCCCGTGGGCCAGGTTCACCGATGTGGCGGTCTTGCCGACGCCGCCCTTGTTCGAATAGCAGGCGACGATCTTCATGCCCTGTCTTCCCCCGGTTTGAAGAGTTCGCGGAACCGCGCGCGCGTGTCCTCGCTGTCGAAGGCGGCGAAGGAGGCGGCGACGCGGCCGCGCTCCTCCTGCTGCCGCTGGTTCAGCACGGTGATCAGCGCGCCGATGCCCGCGGCGATCTCCACCATGTCGGGACCGGGATCGGCCGCGACCTTGCCGGAGGCCTCCTCCAGCGCCGCCTGCTGCACCGAATAGTCGTTGAAGAGCCCCAGATTGTCCTGCAGCTTCTTCAGCTCCTTGATCAGCCCCTTGACCTCGCGGCTGTCGAAGAGCGGGGCGAAGAACTCCATCAGGTAGCGCAGCTTCTTGCAGTGGATGCGCAGCTCGTGGACCTGCTCGTCGGGACAGGTGGCGATGCCCTGGGCCAGCTTGCAGACCCTGGAATAGCGCTTCCAGATCAGGCCGCGGGCATAGCCGAGCGCCGGGCGCTCCGCCATCGGCCCCGGTTCCAGCCGGCCGCTGCGCTCGAAATGCCGCTCCAGCCGGCCGATCTCGCGGGCATAGCCCTTGGAGCCAAGCCAGGCGGCGAGCTTGGCCTGCTCGCCGTCGCGCTCGGCGGCGAAGCGGTCGAAGAGCTTGCCGAGCCCGGCGCGGCGCGAGGGCGGCACCAAGTCCAGATAGGTCTCCCGCTCCAGCAGGTAGACGTCGAGGTCGCGCAGCCGCCCGGTGCGCGCCATCACCGCGCCGAAGCGCGCCTTCAGCATCGCGGTCTCCTCGCCGGAGAAGACGCCCTTGAAGAGCGACACGACCGAGCGGGTGCGGCGCAGCGCGACGCGGTAGTCATGCAGGAATTCGCTGTCGATATCGGCGATGATGCCCGGCTCCTGGCGGCGGGCGATGGCCAGCTGGGCGCGGATGATGCCGGTGGCCGCCCCGAGCGCGGGCTCGTCGGCCGCCATCACCGCGCGGGTGGCGGGCGGGGCCTGCGGATCCTCGCCGCGCAGCAGCGCCGCCGCTTCGGCCGCGTTCCGCGCGCCCGGGCCGCGCAGCGCCTCGAGCTCGCGCAGGAGCCGCCGCAGCGCCTTGCCGTAGCCGCGCAGCGCCGCCAGCGTCACCACCGAGACCGGCATCCCCCCGGCGGGGGCGAGATCCCACAGCTCGCATCGCACCAGCGTCTTGCCCTCGTCATCGACCAGCTTCAGCCGCCGCCGCGTGGCGATCCCCGAGGCGACCGGCATCAGTGCGCGCAGCCGCGAGACCTTGCCGGCCAGCGCCCGCGTCACCGCGCCCTCGGGCATCCGGTCGAGGAAGCCGGGCGGCGCGGGCGGCTGCTCGGGCCGCGCCGCGGCGTCACCGAGCAGCGCCAGCCCCGCCTCGGTCGAGACCAGCAGCCGCCCCGCCGCGGCCACCTGGGCGTCGAACGTGTCATAGAGCTCGAACGCGCCGGTAAGCGGCTCGCCGTCATCGGCCATCCGGCCATGGGCGGTCTCGAACCCGGCCAGGCCGAACTGCGCCGCGCCCTGGCCGAAAATCACCTGAACCCCGTCCCCGGTCACTGCCCGGCCCCCCTGCACTCAGCCATCTCTGCCCTGTCCTGCCCCCTGTTCCGGCCTGCGGCGGCCCCTCCCCCGCATGAAACTGTTTTGTCTCATATTATCCGCATCCGCTTCAAGCCGCAGGGCCGCCTGCCGTAGCGGCCGTGGCGTCAATCCGCCAGAACATCGAGCGCCGCCTCCCGCCGGGGCGAAACCGGGCCGCGGCCGGCGCGGATCTGGGCCATGTGACCGGAAATGCGCCAAAGATGGTAGCTGCAGCGCTGCAGCCAGCGCATTGCCTCCAGCCGCCGGGCCAGCGCCTCGCCGCCGGGACCGCCCTGGCGCGCCCCGGCCAGGATGCGGCTGCGGTAGCGTTCGCGCTGGCGCCGCATCAGCCGCTGGAGCTTGTTGAGCTGCGGCTCTGCCGCCGCCAGATCGGCACTTGCCGCCGCGGCCGAGGCCGCAAGCAGGCGCGCGAGCCGCCGCAGCTGCCGGTCCTCCTGCAGCGCCGCGATCCGCGCCTCTTCCGTCGCGCGGAAATAGAGCCGGCCGAGATGGTCGAGCACATGCAGCACCGAAACCAGCCGCTCGGGGGCGGGCGCGGTGCCGGCGGCGGGCGGGATCGCGTCGGTGAAGCGGCGCAGCTCCGGCAGCGCCTCGGCCAGGGCGCGCAGCGCCTCGCGGTCCTCGCGCCTGGCCTCCCGATGGCCCAGCCGCGCCGCCAGGTAGCCGGTCTGGGCGGCGGCCACCGCCTCGAGCGCCGTGACCGCCGCATCCGCCGCCGCCTCGGGGTCGCGCAGCATCTCGGGGCCGAGGCTGCCGGTCAGCACCGGGCCGCGCGCCGGGACCAGCGCCGTGACCAGCCGCGCGAAGGGACCGGCGACGGGCAGGACCAGGACCACGCCGAGGATGTTGAATCCCGAATGGAAGGCGACCAGCGCGATCTGCCCGTCGAGTTCCGCGCCGCCCGGCCCCAGAAGCGCCGCGGCCGGGCCGAGCAGGACGAAGGCCATGACCCCGGTCAGCAGGTTGTAGATCACATGCGAGGCGCCGGTGCGCCGCGCCGCGGTCGAGCCGCCGAGCGTGGCGAGGACCGCGGTGAAGGTGGTGCCGACATCCATGCCGATCACCAGCGCCATCGCCTGCGGCAGGCTGACCGCCCCGGCGCCGAGCGCCGCCAGTGCCGCCGCCACGCCCGCGCTGGAGGATTGCGTCACCAGCGTGATCAGCGCCCCGGCCAGCACCAGCTCGGCCCGGCCCCAGAGGCTGTCGCGCGGGAAATCCTCCGGGGTGACGAGGCCTTCGAAGCCTGCGAGGCTGTCCTTCAGCACCTCGATCCCGAGGAAGATCAGCGCGAAGCCCGCCAGCGCCGTGCCGATCTGCGGCCGCCGCGCCCCGCCCGAGAGCCGGAGGACCGCGCCGAGGAAGACCAGCGGCAGGCAGACCGCGCCCAGATCCAGCTTGAAGCCGAGGATCGCCACCAGCCAGCCGGTCAGCGTGGTGCCGATATTGGCGCCGAAGATGATGCCGAGCGCCTGCGGAAAGCTGAGCAGCCCGGCGCTGACGAAGCCGACGGCGGTGACGGTGGTGGCGCTGGAGGACTGGATCAGCGCGGTCGTCACGGCGCCGGTCGCCGCGCCGCTCAGGGGGGTCCGGGTGAAGCGGGCCAGCGCCGCGCGCAGCCTCTGCCCGGCCAGCGCGTGCAGGCTGTCGGTCAGCCAGAACATCCCGAAAAGGAACAGCCCGACCCCGCCGAGCGCATTCACCAGATCGCCGATCATGGCGCAGTATCCGCCCGCGTCCCGGCGCAGGCAAGAGGGCGGCAGAGCCGCAGCGCCGCCATTTCAGCCGCCCAGCCGGGCGGCGATCCAGTCGAAAACCGCGCGCACTTCGGGCCGCGCCGCGGAGCCGGTCACGCTCAGCACATAGGCCATGCCGCTCTCGGCCTCCTGCGGGATGGCCGGGCACAGCAGCCCCGATTGCAGCCGCGCATCGGTCAGCCCGCGCCAGCCGAGCGCCAGGCCCAGCCCCTCCTGCGCCGCCTGGATGACATGGTCGTAGCTGTTGAAGCTGATCCGTTCCGCCTGGCGCGGCAGCTCCAGCCCAAAATGGCGCAGCCAGCTCGTCCAGGTGAACCAGGGCGGCGCCCCGGCCGAGGAGAGCTCGATCAGCGGCAGGCCGATCAGGTCGGCGGGCGCGGCCAGGCGCGGATGGGCGGCGCGGAAGCCGGGGCTGCAGACCACGCCGACCCGCTCGGGGAAGAGCTGCCGCCGCAGGTCGCTGTCGGTCCCCGCGGGCTCGATCCGCACGGCCAGATCGGCCTCGCCCGGCGCCTCGTGCCCGGGCAGCTGCCGGGTCATCAGCGACAGGCCGAGATCGGGAAAATCGGCGCAGAGCGAAGGGAAGGCCGGCAGGAAGCGGAACCCGGCGAAGGCCAGGTCGGTCTCGATCACCACAGCGGCGCGGCGCCGCGGCCGCGCCAGCCGCTCGAAGGCCAGCGCGGCGCCGCCCAGATGCGGCGCCACCGCCTCGGCCAGCTCGCGCCCCTCGCGGGTCAGCGTCACGCCGCGGCGGTGGCGCTGGAAGAGCGCGCGGCCGAGCGCCTCCTCCAGCGCGCGGATCCGCTGGCTCAGCCGCGGCTGCGACAGCCCCGCCAGCCCGGCCGCGCGCGAGAGCTGGCCGCATTCGGCGACCAGCAGGAAGAGGCACAGATCGGCGCTGTGCCGCGAGAGGTTGGTATAAGCTTTCCCAATATCCGGCATTAGGCGAATTCCCGATGAATTTTACCGGAAGTCAACTAGGTTCCCGCGGACAGCCTCATGAATCCCCCTGAACCGCCGCGCGGGCCCTGCCCGTGACGGCCGCGTAGTGACGAGACCCGATGACCGCCAGCACCCGCCCGAACATCCTGATCTTCATGGTCGACCAGCTCAACGGGACCTTCTTTCCCGACGGCCCGGCGGAGTTCCTGCATGTCCCCAATATCCGCGCACTGGCGGCGCGCTCCACCCGGTTCCGCAATGCCTATACCGCCTCGCCGCTCTGCGCGCCGGGCCGCGCCAGCTACATGTCGGGCCAGCTGCCGTCGCGCACCGGGGTCTACGACAATGCCGCGGAATTCGCCTCCTCGATCCCGACCTATGCCCATCACCTGCGCCGCGCGGGCTACCAGACCTGCCTGTCGGGCAAGATGCATTTCGTCGGTCCCGACCAGCTGCACGGCTTCGAGGAGCGCCTGACCACCGACATCTACCCGCCGGATTTCGGCTGGACGCCCGACTACCGCAAGCCGGGCGAGCGGATCGAATGGTGGTACCACAACATGGGCTCGGTGACCGGCTCGGGCGTGGCCGAGATCTCCAACCAGATGGAATACGACGACGAGGTCGCCTATCACGCCACCCGCAAGATCTACGATCTGGGCCGCGGCCATGACGCCCGCCCCTGGTGCCTGACGGTCAGCTTCACCCATCCGCACGACCCCTATGTGGCGCGGCGGAAATACTGGGACCTCTACGAGGAGTGCGAGCACCTGCTGCCCGAGGTGGCGGATCTGGGCTACGGCAACCAGGACCCGCATTCGCAGCGCATCTTCGACGCCAATGACTGGAAGAGCTTCGACATCACCGAGGATGACATCCGCCGGTCGCGCCGCGCCTATTTCGCCAATATCTCCTATCTCGACGACAAGATCGGCGAGGTGATGGAGGCGCTGCGCGGCATCCGCCAGGAGGAGAACACGATCATCCTGCTGGTCTCCGACCATGGCGACATGCTGGGCGAGCGCGGGCTGTGGTTCAAGATGTCCTTCCTCGAGGGCGCCGCGCGCGTGCCGGTGATGATCGCCGCGCCGCAGATGCCCGCGGGGCGCATCGACACGCCGGTCAGCAATATCGACATCTGCCCGACGCTCTGCGACCTCGCCGGGATCAGCCTGGACGAGATCCGCGACTGGACAGACGGCGAGAGCCTGGTGCCGCTGGCGAATGGCGGCACGCGCGGGCCGGTGGCGATGGAATACGCCGCCGAGGCGAGCTATGCGCCGATGGTCTGCCTGCGCGAGGGCCGGTGGAAGTACACCGCCTGCGACCTGGACCCAGAGCAGCTCTTCGACCTCGCGGCCGATCCGCACGAGCTGCAGAACCTCGCCGCCGATCCGGCGCATGCCGCCACGCTGGAGCAGTTCCGCGCGCTGGCCGCCGCGCGCTGGGACCTGGCGCGGTTCGACGCCGAGGTGCGCCATTCCCAGGCGCGGCGCTGGATCGTCTACGAGGCGCTGCGCAACGGCAGCTATTTCCCCTGGGACTACCAGCCGCTGCAGAAGGCCTCCGAGCGCTACATGCGCAACCACATGGACCTCAACGTCGTCGAGGAGAACGCACGCTTCCCGCGCGGCGAATAGCGCCGCACGGCACGACCCTCCCGGCCGGGCGCAGGGCGGCGCCGCCGGGACCGCGATAACCGCCCGCAGAACAGGGAAACGCAAATGGCAAAACTCGAACCTCCCCTCTCGGACCTGCCGATCAAGACAGCCGAGGGCGGGTTCTACCACGGCTTCTCGCTCGACGTGACCGTGACCTCGAAACTCGCCGTCGGCGGGCTGGTGCTCTGGGCGGTGGCCTTCCCCGGCCAGGCCGCCGCGGTGCTGGGCGGGCTGAACAAGTTCATCCTGGCGAATTTCGCCGCCTGGTACGTCTACGTGATGGCGCTTTTCGTGATCGCCTGCATCGCGCTGGCACTCTGGCCCGCGGCCGGCCGTCTGAAGCTGGGCCATGACGACGAGACGCCGGAATTCGACAATTTCTCCTGGTTCTCCATGATGTTCGGCGCGGGCATCGGGGTCGGCATGCTGACCTGGGCCGTGGCCGAGCCGATCTACCACTTCCAGAACAATCCCGACGTGATCCAGGGCTTCGCCACCGCGGGCGAGATGGACAACTTCCTGAACGCCTACAAGTGGAGCTATCTCCACTGGGGCTTCTCGGCCTGGTCCTCCTATGCGATCGCCGGGCTGTCGCTGGCCTATTTCACCTATCGCCGCGGGCTGCCGCTGACGATCCGCTCCTCGCTCACGCCGCTCTTCGGGACGCGCCTCTCCGGGCCGCTCGGCCATCTCGTCGACATCGTCGCGGTGATCGCCACCATCCTCGGCGTGGCGCAGACGCTGGGCTTCGGCGTCGAGCAGTTCGTCGCCGGCATGAGCAAGATCGGCATCGGCGGCTGGCTCCTCAACGAGGAGGGCAACGCCTCCACCATGGGGATCATCGTCGCCATCGTCGTCATCATGGGCGCCTCGACCCTCTCGGCGCTCTCGGGTGTCGGCAAGGGGATCAAGTGGCTGTCGAACCTCAACATGGCGCTGTCGATCTTCCTGCTGGGCTTCCTGATCCTGTTCGGCGCCACCTGGTTCGGCATGCAGGCGCTGTTTCTCGGCACGCTGAACTACATCGCCAGCCTGCCCGCGATGCTCTTCACCGTCTACCGCGGCGACGGCACCGAGATGGGCGCCGCGCTCGAGGGCTGGCAGGGCGGCTGGACGGTGTTCTACTGGGCCTGGTGGGTCGCCTTCGCGCCCTTCGTCGGGCTCTTCCTCGCCCGCATCTCGCGCGGCCGGACGATCCGGGAATTCGTGCTCGGCGCGATGATCGTGCCCTCGCTGATGTGCTTCGTCTGGTTCTCCTTCGGCGGCGGCACGGCGATCGACATGGAGCTGAACGGCGGGGCCGCCGGCGCGATCTTCGGGGCGACCGACGGGGCGAAGATCTTCACCATGACCGGGCTGATGCTGGGCGACGTGCTGGGCTGGGCCATGGCGGTGCTGATCGTCATCCTGCTGATGACGTATCTCGTCACCTCGGCCGACAGCGCGGTGCTGATCGTCAACACGATCAACGCGGCGGGCGACGAGGGGCCGAAGGCGCGGCCGCATATCATCTTCTGGGGCGTCGTCCTGGGGCTGGTGGTCGCGGCGCTGCTGCTGGTCGGCGGGCTGACCGCGATCCAGACGGCGATGGTGATCGGCGCCCTGCCCTTCTCGGTGGTGATGGTGCTGATGTGCGCCGGGCTCTTCAAGGCGATCTACCGCGACGGGCTGCGCGCGCGCCATGGCGTGCCTTCGGTGACGGTCGAGCTGCCTGCCGAAGCGGCGGAATGACGGAAGGGGCCGGCCGCCGCCATCGCGGCCGGCCCTTCGCGCTTGACCTCCGTCCGGCTGCGGGCTCCACTGTCGGTCCCTAGTGCGGAGGACACAGGCACATGGATTCCCTATTTCCGGACCCCCATCTGGCGCAAACCGCCGCGCGCCCGCTGCGCACGCCCCTGGTCCGGATCAACCCGGCCAAGCTCGCGGCGAATATCGAGCGCATGGCCGGGATCGCCCGGCGCGCGGGCGCGGCGCTGCACCCGCATGTGAAGACCCACAAGAGCATCGAGATCGCCCAGATGCAGATCGCCGCCGGGGCCGCCGGGGTCACCGCCTCGAAGCCCTCCGAGGCGCTGGTCTTCGTCCGCGCGGGCCTGCCGGCCGTCACCGTCGCCTATCCGCTGCTCTGCTCCGCCGCCGCGGCCGAGCTGATGGAGGCCGCGGGCCAGAGCGGCTGCGCGCTGCGCTTCGTCGCCGCCCATGCGCTGCATCTGGAGGTGCTCGAGACCGCCGCGCGCAGCGCGGGCTGCCGCGCCGGGGTGTTCCTGAAGGTCGATACCGGGCTGAACCGCATCGGCGTCACCGCCGGAAGCGGCGCCGCCGCGGTGCTGGCGCAGGTGCTCGGCGCCTCGCCCTCGCTGGATTTCCTCGGGCTGCTCTCGCATGCCGGGCATGCCTATGGCGCCGGTGATGCCGAAGCGCTGGCGCGGATCGCCGAGGGCGAGATGGCGCAGCTGCGCGCCGTCCAGGCCGAGATCGCCCCCTATCTGGGCTCCGAGGGCCGGGTCTCCGTCGGCGCCACCCCCAGCTGCCTCGGCGCGCCGGTCCAGCCCGGCACCGCCGAGATGCGGCCCGGCAACTACGCGCTGCTCGACCTGACCGCGGTGCGGCTCGGCCTCTGCGCGGCAGAGGAGATCGCGCTGACCGTGGAGGCGACGGTGCTCTTCACCGCGCCGGGCCGGGCGGTGATCGATGCGGGCAGCAAGGTGCTGAGCTCCGACAAGGGGCCGCATGGCACCGGCGGCGATGCCGGGCACGGGCGGATCGAGGTCACACGGCACGGCACGCGCCATGCGCTGACGGTCGCGCGGCTGTCGGAAGAGCACGGGGTGGTGGACGATCCCGACGGGATCCTGGCGGTCGGCGAGCGGGTCGCGGTGCTGCCCGCGCATTCCTGCGCCGTGGTGGCGCTCGCCCCGCGGATGTGGCTGGGCGAGCGCGAGATCGCGGTCGATGCGCGGGGCTGCGTCAGCTAGGACGCGGCGGCCTGCCTTGGCCCGGAGCCAGAGGTTCCGGACCGCGGCAGGCGCTGGCGCGGCGGGCGTTCAGGCCGGGCCCGGCTCAGAGCCGGGCGAAGGCCGCCCTGACGCCCGGCAGGAAGCCGGGTTCCGCCGCCAGCTCCGCCGGGACGAGCCCCGGAAGCGCCAGCACCGCAGCCACGGGGTCTTCCCCGGCGACAGCGGCCTCGAGCTCGGCCTTGCGCGGATCGGCGCTGCCGCGGCCCTCGGCCAAGAGCTTGATCCAGGCGGCGATGCCGAGCGCGGTGACCTCCCAGCCCTCGCCCTTCTGCAGATGCGCCAGCGCCGGAGCCAGGAGCCGCTGCGGCAGCTTCTGCGACGTGTCCGAGGCGATCTGGTCCAGACGGTGGCGCAGACGCGGATTGGCGAAGCGGGTCAGCAGCGCGGCGGCATAGGCCCCCAGATCGACGCTTTCCGGCACCGACAAGGTCGGCGCCTGCTCCGCCAGCATCAGCTTGCGCGCGGTCTCGCGCAGCGCCGGGTCGCCCATGCAGTCATCGACGGTGACATGGCCCGCGAGCTGCCCGTAGCAGGCCAGCATCGTGTGCGACCCGTTGAGCATGCGCAGCTTCATCTCCTCGAACGGGCGGACATCCGCGACCAGCTCGGCGCCGCCCGCGGCGAAGGGCGGGCGGCCCGCGGCGAAGCTGTCCTCGATCACCCATTGCCGGAAGGGCTCGCAGACGATGCCATTGGCATCCTCGCGCCCCAGCGCGCCGGCAAGCAGCGCGTAGCTCTCCTCGGTCATGGCCGGCACGATCCGGTCGACCATCGAGCAGGGGAAGGTGCAGCTTTCGCCGATCCAGGCGGCCAGCTCCGGGTCGCGCGCGCCGGCGAATTCCAGGATCACCGCCCGGGTCAGATGGCCGTTCTCCGGCTGGTTGTCGCAGGAGAGCACGGTCAGCCCGCCAAGGCCCGCGGCACGGCGGCGCGCCAGGCCCTCGACGATGACGCCGATCGCGGTGCCGGGCGCTTCCGGCGAGGCCAGGTCGGCGACGACGCCGGCATTCTCGCGGTCGAGCCCGCCCGAGCGGGCGCAGTAGCCCTTCTCGGTGATGGTCAGCAGGATCACCGACATCGGCGCGGAGGCGATCAGGTCGGGGATCGCGTCCACGCCGTCGCGGCGCGGGTGGCGGGTGGCGGCGATGACGCCGATCTCGCGCAGGGTGACGCCCTCGCCATCGGCCTCCGCCACGTGATAGCGGCCATCCGCGGCATCGAGCGCGTCCATCGCCTCGACCCCGGAATTCAGCCGCGCGGCCACGACGCCCCAGTCGCCCCCGGCCTTCGCCAGGCCCTCGGAGAGATAGACCATCGGATGGGCGCGGGCGAAGGCGCCGAAGCCCAGATGAAGGATGCGCGGCGCCAGCGCCTCGGTGTCGAAGGCGATCGGAACGGTGGTCGTGGTCACAGCGCGATCTCCCCGGGCAGGCTGCGGGTCTCGCCCGCGGGCAGGACGATCTTCGCCACCGGGATCACCGGCGCGCCCTCGCCCGAACGGGCGGCGGCCAGGGACAGGCCCTCGGCCGTGCCCTTGAGGGTCAGCGTGGTGACGCAGGAGGCGCCGCCCTCGGTCACGCCATCATCCTCGTACATCACGCTGGCCTCCTCGAAGGCGCCCGGCGCCGGGAAGACGGCCAGCACGCGCTCAGTCTCGGCCTGCGGGTGCGCGCGGGTGGCGGAGTTGCCCATCGGGATCACCGCCCCGCCGCGCACGAAGAGCGGCATGGAGCCCAGGTCGACATCCAGAACCAGCGTGCTGCCGCCCTCGTGCCAGGTGCCGGCGTGGAAGTCCCACCAGCCGGTCGGGCATTTCGGCAGGCGCACGGTGCGGGTGGCCGCGCCCTCTTCGACCACGTTGGCGACCAGCAGGTCGCGGCCGAGGAGGAAGTCGTCGCATTCCGCGTAGCTGCCCTCGTCCTCCGGGAAATCCATGAAGGCCGGGCGGATCATCGGCTCGTCCTGCTCCGCCGCCTGCCACAGCAGGGTGTAGAGATAGGGCAGCAGCCGGTAGCGCAGCTTGATGGCGTCGCGGATGTGATGCGTCACCTCCGGGAACATCCAGGGCTCGTTCACCGTGGCGTCGTCATTCCAGGAATGGATGGTGAAGCGCGGATGGAAGATGCCGTTCTGCACCCAGCGGACGAACAGCTCCGGCTCGGGACGGGGGCCGGAGAAGCCGCCGACATCATGGCCGATATTGTAGATGCCCGACATCGACAGGCCGAGCCCCATCCGGATGTTGTAGCGGATGGTCTTCCACATGGTGCGGTTGTCGCCGGTCCAGGTCTGGGCGTGGCGCTGGATGCCCGGCATGCCCGAGCGCGAGATCAGGTAGGGCCGCTTCTCCGGGGCGTGGGCGCGCTGCGCCTCCTCGCTGGCGCGGGTCATCAGCACCGAATGCACCGGACGGATCAGCGACACGTCGATCGCGTCGCCGAAGCCCGCGCATTGCGCCGCCCCGTCCCAGATCTCGTATTCGTTGTTGTCGTTCCAAGTGGAGCCGATGCCGTAGTCGAGCAGCTGCGAGCTGACCCCGTCCTTCCACCAGTCCACCGTGCCGGGATTGGTGAAGTCGAGATGCGAGCCGGTATCGTCCCAGTAGATCGAATGCTCGGGCCCGCAATCGGGATCCATCTCCAGGCTGGCGCGCACGAAGAGCCCCGCTTCGGCGGCTTCGGCATAGCGCGGATGGTCCTGCAGCAGGCAGGGCTTGATATTGGCGATCAGGTGCACGTCGGAGGCGGCGAATTTCGCCGACATCGCCTTCGGGTCCGGGCACTTGTTGAAGTTCCAGTTGAAGACGTAGCGCTTCGGCCCGATCGAGGTGTAGCCCGAGGACATCTGGAAGCTGTCGCAGGGAATGTCATGCTCTTCGATCCGCGCGAGGAAGCTTTCCAGCTGCGCCTGCGCATCCGGGGCGTCGGTATAGCTCATGGTCGAGCCGGAATAGCCCAGCGACCAGCGCGGCGGGAAGGCGGTGCCGCCGGTCAGCCGGACCTGGCCCTTGACCAGCTCGGTCAGCGAGGGCGCCCACCGCATGTAGTAGTCCAGATCGCCGTCCTCGGCGCGGTAGGCGCGATAGGCGAGGTGGTAGTTGTCGAGCTCGTTGCCGAGATCGAACCAGGCGCCAGCCATGTTGTCGTAATAGACCGACCAGCAGCCCTGCTCGGGCGTCTTGGTCAGGGTGAAGGGGATGTGCTTGTAGAGCGGGTCGGTGGTCTCCGCGTCATAGCCCATCGCGTCGAGATTGCGCATCTCGTAGCGGCGGCCGGACCGCTCCAGGTCGCCCGCCTTCTCGCCGAGGCCGTAGACCTTCTCGCCGGGGAAGCGGCGCAGGAAATGGCCGTGGCTGTTGTCGCGCAGGCCGAGCATCACGCCGCCGGTCGGACGCTCCTCGGCGAACATCGCCCAGCCGTCGCCGTCCCGGCGCTGCCAGACGAAGCGCAGCGGATGCTCGATCACCAGCCGCATCGACGCGGTGGAGATCGCCAGCGACTCGCCCTCCTCGACCGCGAAATCCGGGCAGGGATGGCCCGAGAGATCGTCGCGCAGGCGGCCCTCCCAGGGCATCTCGCCATCGGGGGCCACGCACCAGCCGCGGTTCAGACGCCAGTTGCCGTCCTTGAGGAGCGAGA
Source organism: Poseidonocella sp. HB161398 (assembly GCF_005870025.1). GTDB lineage: Bacteria > Pseudomonadota > Alphaproteobacteria > Rhodobacterales > Rhodobacteraceae > Mangrovicoccus. Next base: position 26,000 of record NZ_VATA01000005.1, on the reverse strand, counting down.
CGCGGAACAGGGTCTCGTCCAGCACGGCGACGAGCAGCAGGTGGCGGCCGTCGATCAGGATCTCGACGCCGGTTTCGGTCCGGTCCTTGAGGGTCCAGTCGGTCAGGGTCTTCATTGATACACACCAAGAATGCGGGGCAGGAACAGGCTGATCGAGGGCACGTAGGTCACCAGGAGCAGCAGGCCGAAGAGTACGGCATAGAACGGAAGCAGCGGCTTGATCACCGAGGCGATGGAGGTCTTGCCGACCGAGCAGCCGACGAAGAGCGCCGAGCCGACCGGCGGGGTGCAGATGCCGATGCACAGGTTCAGCGTCATCATCACGCCGAAATGCACCGGATCCATGCCGAGGTTCTGGACGACTGGCAGGAAGATCGGGGTGAAGATCAGCAGCGCCGGGGTCATGTCCATGAAGGTGCCGACGATCAGCAGCGCGATGTTGATCAGCAGCAGAATCGCCAGCGGGTTGTCGGAGAGCGCCAGCAGCGTGTCGGAGATCAGGTAGGGAATGCCGCCGAAGGCCATCACCCGGCTCATCGCGATCGACGCGCCGATCATCAGGAGCACGATCGAGGTCGTCACCGCGCTTTCCATGATGATCGCGGGCAGGTCGCGGATGGTGATCTCGCGGTACCAGACCAGCGCCAGGAAGAGCGTGTAGACCACTGCCGCGGCAGAGGCCTCGGTCGCGGTGAAGGCGCCCGAGATGATGCCGCCCATGATCACGACGATCAGGCCGAGCGGCAGGATCGCGTCGCGCGCGGACTTCCAGACCTGGCAGAGGGTCGGCTTCGGCGCCAGCGGATAGCCGCGCTTCTTGGCGATGAAGCCCGCGACCGTCATCAGGCCGAGCCCCATCAGGATGCCGGGCACGTAGCCCGCCATGAAGAGCGCCGCGATCGAGGTGCCGCCGGTGATCAGCGAGTAGACGATGAAGGTGGTGGAGGGCGGAATCAGCAGCCCCGTCGGGCAGGAGGCGATGTTGACGGCGGCCGAGAAGGCCGGGTCATAGCCCTCTTTCTTCTGCAGCGGCGCCATCACCCCGCCCACGGCCGCGGCCGAGGCCACCGCGGAGCCCGAGATCGAGCCGAACATCATGTTGGCGATGACGTTGCAATGCGCCAGCGCGCCCGGCAGGCGCCCGCCCAGCACCTGGGCGAAATTGATCAGCCGCATGGCGATGCCGCCGCGGTTCATGATGTTGCCCGCGAGGATGAAGAAGGGAATCGCCAGCAGCGTGAAGCTGTCGAGCCCCGAGGCCATCTGCTGTGCCACGATGAACAGCGACTGGTCGAAGCTCATGAACAGCAGGAAGGTCAGGAAGGTGGCAGAGCCGATGGCGAAGGCGATGGGGACGCCGATGACCATGAGGACGGCAAAGGAGCCGAAGAGCAGGATGATCGCGTTGGTCATGGAAGGTCCTCAGTCCAGCGGGCCGCCCACGGGGGCGTCGGGTTTGTCCTGTGCGCCGTGCCGGGCGAGCTCCGCCAGGAAATGGCCGCAATAGATCAGCATCACGAGTCCCGCGAAGGGAATCGCCCCGTAGACCCAGGCCATCGGGATCTGCAGCGCGGGCGTCACCTGGCCCGAGGCCAGCGTCTTGGCCGCCAGCGCCCAGCCGCCCTTGATCATCACCAGGATGGCGAAGAGCGCGACGATCACCAGGATCAGCCCCTCGGACAGGGTCTTGGCCCGGCCCTTCAGCGCGCCGGTCAGGAAATCGATGGCCAGGTGGCGGCGCTGGCCCAGCGTGTAGGCCCCGCCGATCAGTGCCAGCCACATGAAAAGAAAGCGCGCCAGCTCGTCAGTGACGGTGGACGGGGTGCCCAGCACGTAGCGGCTGACCACCTGCCAGACGACGCAGCCGACCAGCACCGAGAAGATGGCGATGATGATGACGCGGAGCACGAGGTCGAGCGTACGGATCACGGCCGGCCTCCGCTGCCCGGGAACCGGGCGATGGCAAATTGCGGGACTGGTTGCACGATGTCGTCTCCTCCGCAGTGGGACCCCGCAAGGGGGGTCTTCGAGTGCCGCAAAACTTAGCCATTCACGCGAACTGGTCAACCAATTTGTCGGACCGCTTGACGAGATCGGATTTCGCGGCCATGAATACCCTTGTTTGGCCGGCCAATTTTTCCGGATTGGCCGGGCCCGCTGTTTGAACGTTCTGGGAGGATGCCATGAAATCCGTTCTGACCGCCGCGCTGGCCTCGACCGCGCTTGTCCTGGCTGCCGCCTCTGCCGATGCGCGGACGCTGCGTCTCAACCACAACAACCCGCCGGACCACCCGGTCCATATCGCCATGCAGCAGATGGCCGACCGCGTCGCCGAGCTGACCGATGGCGACATCAAGATCCAGATCTTCCCGAACGGCCAGCTCGGCACGCAGCGGGAATCGATGGAGCTGGTGCAGAACTGCGCGCTCGACATGGCCCGCTCGAACGCGTCCGAGCTGGAAGCCTTCGAGGAAAGCTATTCCGCGCTGAACCTGCCCTACATCTTCCAGTCCGAAGAGCATTTCAACAAGGTGATCACCGGCGATATCGGCGCTGACATCCTGGCCTCCTCGGCCGACAAGGGCTTCCGCGGCGTGGCCTTCTACACCGAGGGCGCGCGCAGCTTCTACGGCAACAAGCCGATCCTGTCGCCCGATGACCTGAAAGGCGTCAAGGTCCGCGTCCAGCCCAGCCCCTCGGCGATCCGCATGGTCGAGCTCCTGGGCGGCAACCCGACCCCGATCGCCTGGGGCGAGCTCTACAGCGCGCTGCAGCAGGGCGTCGTCGACGCGGCCGAGAACAACCCCACCGCGCTGACCACCGCGCGCCATGGCGAGGTGGCCAAGCACTTCTCGCTCGACGAGCACACGATGATCCCGTCGGTCGTGGTGATCTCCAGCTGCGCCTGGGACAGCATGACGCCCGAGCAGCAGGAAGCGCTGCACACCGCGGCGATGGAATCGATGGCCGACCAGCGCGAAGCCTGGAACGAGGCCTCCGATGCCGCCATCGCGGAAGCCAAGGCCGAGATGGGCGTCGAGGTCCACGAGGTCGACAAGGCTGCCTTCGCAGAGGCCGTCGCGCCGATGATCGAGGAAGTCGCGGCGCGCTCGGACAACCTGCGCGACCTGATCGAGCGCATCCAGGCCGCAGCGGACGAGTAAGTCCATGCTGGAACGGTCCGACCTGGCGGAGAACGCGCTGCAGTGCCTGCATGACGAGGACTACGACCGTCCTTTCAACACGCAGGCGCTGAACGCCGATACCATGATCTTCACCGGCGGCAGGCAGGGCCTGGCGCTGGACGGCACGTGGAATTTCTGCGTCGACCTCCTCGATACCGGGCTCAGGCAGAAATGGTACGCCATGACGCCCGAGGCCCCCGAGGACCGGACCGAACCCTGGGACTACGATCCCTATGCGGGCGAAACCGTGCAGGTACCCTCCTGCTGGCAGATGCAGAAGGAGAAGTGGTACTTCTTCGAAGGCTCCGCCTGGTACACCCGCGCGCTGGAGGCAGGCCCCCTTGCCCCCGGCAACCGCCGCTTCCTGCGCGTCGGCGCGGCGCAGTATGACTGCAAGGTCTTCGTCAACGGCCAGTTCCTGGGCAACCATTACGGCGGCTCGACCCCGTTCTGCGTCGAGGTGACCGAGGCCCTGCGGGACGGCACCAACTGGATCATGTTCTGCGTGAACAACGCCCGGACGCTCGACCGGGTGCCGATGCGCAACACCGACTGGTTCAACTATGGCGGCATCTACCGCGAGGTGGCGCTCTACGAGACCCCCGCGACCGTGATCCGCGACGTCTTCGTCCATCTTGCGGACGACGGCATCCGCATCGCCGTGACGGCAGACGGCCCCGCCACGGAGGCCGAGGTCGAGATCCCGGGCCTGTCGCTCTCTCTCGTGATAGCGCTCACATCCGGCAAGGGCGACGTGACCGTCCCGGCGCGGCCGCAGCTCTGGTCGCCCGAGGACCCGGTGCTCTACGACCTGAGCATCTCGGCCGGCGGCGACCGCGTCACCGACCGCGTCGGCTTCCGTACGATCGAGCGCCGCGGCACCGAGATCCTGCTGAACGGCAAGCCGGTCTTCCTGCGCGGCATCTCGGTCCACGAGGATGACGCCACGCTGGGCAAGGTGACCTCCGAGGCCGATCTGCGCCGCCGCTTCGCCCATGCCAAGGAGCTGGGCTGCAACTACCTGCGGCTGGCGCATTACCCGCATCACGAGCTGGCCGCGCAGATCGCCGACGAGCTGGGGCTGATGCTCTGGGAGGAAGTCCCGGTCTACTGGGCCATCGACTTCGCCAATCCCGCCACCCGCCGCGATGCCGAGAACCAGCTGCGCGAGCTGATCCACCGCGACCGCAACCGCGCCAGCGTCATCATCTGGTCGGTCGGCAACGAGAACCCGGACACCGATGCGCGGCTCGAGTTCATGAAGGGGCTCGCGGATCTGGCCAAGGCCGAGGACCCGACCCGCCTGACCTCCGCCGCCTGCCTGGTGAACCATGCCAAGCTGAAGATCGAGGACCGGCTGGCGCAGCATATCGACGTGATCGGCCTGAACGAATACTATGGCTGGTACGAGGAGAATTTCGAGGAGCTCGGCATCATCGGCCGCAACTCCGCCCCGGACCGTCCGGTGGTGATCTCCGAGACCGGCGCCGATGGCGACAGCGAGCAGGGCCCCGCGCGCGGCCTCTTCAGCCTCGCCTACCAGGAAGAGGTCTACGAGCGGCAGATCGAGACGCTGCGCGGGCTCGACTACGTCAAGGGAATGTCGCCGTGGATTCTCTATGACTTCCGCGTCGAGCGCCGCCAGAACCCGTTCCAGCGGGGCTGGAACCGCAAGGGGCTGATCGCCGGCGACAAGGCGTCGAAGAAGCCCGCCTTCGCCATCCTCGCCGCCTATTACGCCGAACGCGCCCGCGCAGAGGCCGCGGAAGCCGAACTGGTGCCGGAGGCCGGGACATGAGCCAGACCCGCCGCTACCAGGATGTCGCCGCGCTGATCCGCGGCGAGATCGCCCGCCGCAAGCTGCCGCCCGGCACGCGCCTCGACACCGAACGGCAATGGTCGCAATCCCTGGGCGTCTCGCGCTCGCTGGTGCGCGAAGCCGTCATCATGCTGGAGATCCAGGGCCTGGTCGAAGTCCGCCAGGGCTCGGGCATCTACCTGCTCGAAGAACCCGAGCAGCTCGCCCCGGCGCCGCAGGACGATATCGGCCCGTTCGAGCTGCTGCAGGCGCGGCAGCTCCTGGAAAGCTCCATCGCCGCCTTCGCCGCCGAGCAGGTGACCAAGGGCGACATCCTGAAGATGCGCGACGCGCTGGAGGCCGAGCGGACCTATATCGAGGCCGGCGGCGGTCCCGACTATTCCTCGGACGAGCTCTTCCACCGGCTGATTGCCGAGGCGACGCAGAATTCCGTGCTGACCACCATGGTCGAAGAGCTCTGGGCCGCGCGCGACCGCAGCCCGATGTGGGCGCGGCTGCATGCGCGGGTCTTCAACCAGGACTACCGCGCCAACTGGCTCGACGACCACCAGGCGATCCTGGACGCGCTGCGCGCCCGCAATCCCGAGGCCGCCCGCCGCGCCATGTGGGCCCATCTGGGCCATGTGCGCGAGACCCTGCTCGAGGTCTCGGATGTCGATGATCCGGCCTTCGACGGCTACCTGTTCCCACCCGTCCCGGAGATCGGCCGCCGATCCCCGGACCCCTGACAAGACAGAGGCTTTGTAATGATCGAGACCTGGCGCTGGTTCGGCCCGAACGATCCGGTGACGCTCTCCGATGTGCGCCAGACCGGCGCGACCGGGATCGTGACCGCGCTGCATGACCTGCCCAACGGCACCGTCTGGCCCGTCGAGGCCATCGAGGCGCGGCGCGACATGATCCGCGCCGCCGGGCTGGACTGGCAGGTCGTGGAGAGCATCCCCGTCCACGAGGACATCAAGACAGGCGCGCCCGGCTGGGAACGCTATGCCGGGGCCTGGGCCGAAAGCGCGGTGAACCTGGCGAAATGCGGCATCAAGACGATCTGCTACAACTTCATGCCGGTGCTCGACTGGACGCGGACCGACCTGGAGCACCCGCTGGCCGACGGCGCGACCTGCCTGCGCTTCGACAATGACGAGATGGCCGCCTTCGACATCCACATCCTCGCGCGCCCCGGCGCGGCGGAGGATCACGGCCCCGAGGTCGCGGCCCGCGCCGCTGCCCGCTTCGCCGCGATGGACGATGCTGCCAGGGACAAGCTGACCCGCACCGTCATCGCCGGGCTTCCGGGCTCCGAGGAAAGCTTCACCGTCGACAGCTTCCGCGCCCAGCTCGCCCGCTATGACGGCCTGGGCCATGCCGGTCTGCGCGCCAACCTGGCGAAGTTCCTGCAATTCGTCGTGCCGATCGTCGAGAAGGAAGGCGTCGTGCTGGGCATGCACCCGGACGATCCGCCGCGCCCGCTCTTCGGCCTGCCGCGGATCGTCTCGACCGCCGACGACCTGCGCGCGATCCTCGCCATGGTGGACAGCCCGGCCAACGGCCTGACCTTCTGCACCGGCTCGCTGGGCGTGCGGCCCGACAACGACCTGCCCGCGATGCTGCGCGAATTCGGCGACCGGGTGCATTTCCTGCACCTGCGCGCGACCAAGCGCGAAGACGATCCGCTCAGCTTCCACGAGGCGCCGCATCTCGAAGGCGATGTCGACATGGTCGCCATCATCCGCGAGACCCTGGCGATCGAGGCGCGCCGCGGCACCGCGCTGCCCTTCCGCCCCGATCACGGCCATGCCATGGCCGACGACCAGCGCCGCCGCACCGCGCCGGGCTATCCGCTGATCGGCCGGATGCGCGGCCTGGCCGAGCTGCGCGGCATCGTCCGCGCCGTCGCCGCGCTGGCCGCCTGAGCCCCGTCCCGCTCCGGGCCGCAGGACCCGGAGCCTCGCCCTCACCACGGGCATGACCGCCCGGCCGTCGCGCGACGGCCGGGCGGCGCCGTTTCCGCCTGCCGCGACTCGCCGGGCGCCATCGCGCACCGGTCCGCGACAGGCCGGGCGCCGCGCGCAATCCTCGCCGCAAGATTTTTCGCCGAAGCTCCGAAATGCGCAATCTCCCCGCGCGGACCCCCGCGAAGCCGCGGCAAGGCGCTCAGCTTTTCCGCCCCGGCCCGGCTAGAGTCGCAGGAAAGAGCAGCCGATCTTCAGCAGAGTAGTTCCATGACCGCCTTCCCGGATCCCGACCGCCCCGATCTCCGCCTCCCCGCCGGGTCCGGCACCGGCCATTGCCCCTCGCTGCAGCGCGAGGCGCCGCGGGACTGGATCGCCGGCGCGCTGGCAAGGCTGCGCGCCGAGGCCGAGGCCTCCGCCCCCACCCCGCTCTGCTTCCTCTCGCCCAAGGGCCGCCCCGACCTGCGCTTCGCCTTCAAGGACGAGTCCCGCCAGCCCACCGGCAGCCTCAAGCACCGGCTGGCCCGCTCGCTCTTCGTCAGCGGGCTCTGCTCGGGCGAGATCGGCCCGGACACGCCGCTGGTCGAGGCCTCCTCGGGCTCCACCGCGATCTCCGAGGCCTGGTTCGCCCGCATGCTGGGCCTGCGCTTCATCGCCGTCATCCCCAGGGGCACCAGCCCCGCCAAGATCGAGGCGATCCGCGCCTATGGCGGCGACTGCCACCTGGTCGCGGATCCCGCCACCGTCTATGACGAGGCCCGCCGCCTGGCGCAGGAGACCGGCGGCGTCTATCTCGACCAGTTCGGCAATGCCGCCAATGTCACCGACTGGCGGCGGGACAACATCGCCCAGGAATTCCTCGCCCAGCTGGCCGCCAGCCTCGGCCGCCTGCCCGACTGGCTGGTCATGGGCGCGGGCACCGGCGGCACCGCCACGACGATGGGCCGCTATATCCGCTATCTCGACCTGCCGGTGCGGCTCTGCATCGCCGATGTCGAATTCTCCGCCTTCTTCGAGGGCGTTCGCCGCGACGATCCCGCCGCCCGCTGCGATCGCGCCTCGCGGATCGAGGGGGTCGGCCGCCCGCGGATGGAGCCGAGCTTCCTGCCCGGCGTGGTCGACCAGATGCTGAAGGTGCCCGACGATGCCTCGGTGGCGGCGATGCATGTCCTTTCGGACCGGCTCGGCCGCCCGGTCGGCGCCTCGACCGGGGCCGCCTTCTACGCCGCCTGCGACCTGGCCGCGCGCGGCAGGCAGGAGCCGCTCTCGGTTTTCGGCCTGCTGATCTGCGACAGCGGCACCCGCTACCGCGACACCTATTTCTCGCCGGACTGGCTGGCCCGCAGCGGCATCGAGATCGCCGGGCCCGCGAAGCGGCTGGAGCGCTTCCTCGACAGCGGCACCTGGTAGGGGCATCCGGGAGCCCGCCGCGCCACAGGCGCATGCGCTTTGTGCAGTTTCCCGCAATCGGTGGAGAAATAAGGCGCCGCTGCCGCACTTTGCGGAAAATCCCGCCCCCTGCCGCCAAGACCGCTCTGCCGCAGCGCAGCGCCGCGCTTGACTGGCGCCATCCCCGGACGGAGACGCCCATGCTGGACGATCGCGACCGCAGGCTTCTGGCCCTGCTTCAGGAAAACGCGGAAATGTCGGTCAACGACATGGCCGAGACGGTCGCGCTGTCGGTTTCGGCCTGCTGGCGCCGGATCAAGCGGCTGGGCGACGAGGGCTATATCCGCCGCCGCGTCGCCGTGCTGGACCGGCGCAAGATGAATGTCCCCACGACGATCTTCGTGCTGATCCGAACTTCGGACCATTCCACCGAATGGACCGACCGGTTCCGCCGCGCCGTGGCCGACATTCCCGAAATCACCGAAACCTACCGGCTGACCGGCAATATCGACTACCTGCTGAAAATCGTCCTGCCCGATGTCGAGCATTGGGACACGATCTACAAGCGCCTGGTGACACGGCTGAATTTCTTCGATGTCTCCTCGTATATCTCGATGGAGGAAATGAAGGCGACGGGCGTGATCCCGACCTCCTACATCTAGGAATATCCGACTACCTCCAAGGACTTGCCGCGGCGCAGAATTTTCTGCGGCCGGGCGGGCGCGTTTTGCGGTCCGGCGCAATTCCGTGCCGCCGGCAGACGAATTCGCGCCAATGAATCACGCATCCTGCCTGCAGTGTGAAAGTTTTGTGCGCAATTCTGCGCTGCAGCGAAATTCTGCACCTGCAAAACTTTCCTTGTCCGTCAAAGAAGCAAAAAATTTTCTCAGCAACGGACATAGCCTGATCCCGCACGAGGGAACGCCCTGCCGTCCCGCCCCTCCGGACGGCGGACCGCGCGCTTCCCCGGCAGATCCGGGTTTCCAAATCCGCCGGAAAGGATAGGCATGAAGACGACCTCCCCTGTCACCACGCTGGACTTCGCCGTCCCGGCCACGGACCCTTCGGCGCTCGCCAATCCCTGGGATGCGGGCGCGGCGGAAAGCGTGCATCCCGCGGGCCTGCCCGGGCTCGAGGCGGAGCTTGCCTCCCAGCTCGCCCGGCTCTGCCTGCCGCGCAAGGCCTGGACGGTCCCGCGGCCCGGTCCCGACGGCACCGCCATGCTCGACGTTCTGGTGATCGGCGCGGGGCAGTACGGCACCGGCATCGGCGCCGCGCTGCGGATGAACGGCTTCGCCAATTTCCTGATCCTCGACAAGGCGGAAGAGGGCCGCGAGGGGCCCTGGGTCACCTATGCCCGCATGCCGACGCTGCGCTCGCCGAAATTCCATCCCGGCATCTGCTTCGGCGTCCCGGCCCTGACCTTCCAGAGCTGGTACCGCGCCGCCCATGGCGACACCGCCTGGGAGCGGCTCTACAAGATCCCGAACGGCGTCTGGCAGGACTACCTGGTCTGGGTGCGCCGGGTGCTCGCCCTGCCGGTCCGCAACCGCGCCGAGGCGGTCGACCTGCGCCAGGCGGGCGATCATGTCGAGGTCGCGCTGGCCGACGGATCGCTCTTGCGCGCGCGCCGGGTGATCGTCGCCAATGGCCGGATCGGCTCGGGCGGCCCGGCGCTGGTGCCGGGGGTCGATCCCGGGCTCCTGCCCGATCTGGCCGCGCATACCTCCGACCCGATCGACTTCCAGGCGCTGCGCGGCAAGCGGATCGCGGTGATCGGCACCGGCTCCTCGGCCTGGGACAACGCCGCCACCGCGCTGGAGCATGGCGCGGAAACCGTCGAGATGGTCGCCCGCCGCAAGGCCGTGCCGCAGCTCAACAAGGGCCGCCCCGCCTCGGGCATCGCCTGGATGGAGGGCTGGCAGGCGCTGCCCGATGCCGACCGCTGGCGGCTGACCTGGTACATGGACAGCATGGGCGCGCCGCCGCCGCACGAGACGATCCTGCGCACCACCCGCATGCCCGGCTTCTCGGCGCATTTCTCCTGCGGCGCGATGAGCGCGACGCGCGAGGGCGGCAAGGTCCGGCTGGCGACCGAGCACGGGCCCTCGGGGCTCTACGACTTCCTGATCCTCGGCACCGGCTTCCGCACCGACCTGTCGCAGGAGCCGCTCTTCGCCTCGATCTTCCCGGCGATCACGCTCTGGTCCGACCGCTACCAGCCGCCCGCGGACTACGCCCATCCCGGGCTCGGCCGCGCGCCCTATATCGGCCCGGGCTACGAGCTGATCGGCAAGGACGGCGCGGATCTCTCGCGGATCCACCTGTTCAACAACGCCACCTACCTGTCGACCGGCACCATGGCCTCGGACATCCCCTCGCTGGACATCGCGCCGATGCGGCTGGTCACCGGGCTGGTGCAGCAGTTCTTCACCGAGGATTTCGACGGCATGTTCGCCGAGCTGCAGGACTGGGAGGAGGAACACGAGATGAAGACCACCCCGTTCTACGCCCCCGAATTCGTCAACCAGACAGGACGCTGAGCATGACCGAGACCCTGACCCGCCCCGAGCTGCGCCAGCTCGGTGAGAGCGAGCTGAAAATCGCGCCGATGGTCTTCGGCGGCGCGGTCTTCGGCTGGACCTGTGACGCGGCGATGTCGCACCGGCTGCTCGACGCCTTCACCGACCGCGGCTTCAACTGCGTCGACACGGCCGATCTCTATTCCTTCTGGCTGCCCGGCAACAAGGGCGGCGAGTCCGAGACGATCCTCGGCGACTGGATCGCCAAGGGGAACCGCGACAGGATCGTGCTGGCGACGAAATGCGGCTCGCCGCGCACGCCGGGCGGCGGCGGCCTGTCGAAGGCGCATATCCTCAAGACCGTCGAGGAAAGCCTCGCGCGGCTGAAGACCGACCATATCGACCTCTACCAGGCGCATCGCGACGACCTGCTGACCCGCCCCGAGGAGATGCTCGGCGCCTATGACCAGCTGATCCGCGAGGGCAAGGTCCGCTATATCGGCGCCTCGAACTTCCTGGCGCCGCGGCTGAAGCAGATGCTGGATTTCGCCGAGGAGAACGGCCTGCCGCGCTTCCAGACGCTGCAGCCGAACTACAACCTCTATGACCGCAGCGACTTCGAATGGGGCTACGAGGGCTCGCTCGAACAGCTCTGCCACGACCGCAAGGTGTCGGTCATCAGCTACTTCTCGCTGGCGAGCGGCTTCCTGACCGGCAAGTACCGCACCGAGGCCGACCTGGCACGGAACCGCGCCCGCGGCGGCGACGTGGAAAAGTACCTCAACCCGCGCGGCTTCCGCATCCTCGCCGCGCTCGACCGCGCCGCCGCGCGCACCGGGGCGACGCAGGCGCAGATCGCCCTGGCCTGGGCGATGGCGCAGCGCACCGTCGCCGCGCCGATCACCTCTGCCACCTCCATGGCGCAGCTCGAAGACCTCTTCGGCGCCGCCGAGCTCGCCCTCGACAGCGAGACCCTTGCCGATCTGGACAAGGCCAGCGGCAACCCCTCGGTCAACTGACCGGACGCCTTCCCGCCAGCGCGGCGAAGATCGCGCGGCGGCTCCTCCCCTCTGCCCAACAGGAAAGGAAACGCGAGATGACCCAGAAACGGTCGCTTCCCCCCCTTACCCGCCGCGGCTTCGGCGCGCTCGCCGGCGCCGCCATGCTGACGGCCGCGCTGCCCGCCTTTGCCCAGACCTCGGGCGAGCCGGTCTATATCGGCGTCTCCGGGCCCAAGACCGGGCAGCACGCCCAGTATGGCGCGCTCTGGGTGCAGGGCTTCGACCTGGCGCTCGACAAGATCAACGCCGAGGGCGGCATCAACGGCCGGCCGCTCGAATACATCTTCGAGGACAGCCAGAACGACCCGCGCCAGACCATCGCCATCGCGCAGAAATTCATCGCCGACCCCAAGATCGTGGCCGAGGCGGGCGATTTCTCCTCGACCTCCTCGATGGCCGCCTCGCCGCTCTACCAGAGGGGCGGGCTGGTGCAGTTCGGCTTCACCAACTCGCATCCGGACTTCACCAAGACCGGCGACTACATGTGGTCGAACTCGATCCCGCAGAGCCAGGAGCAGCCGCTCTATGCCGATTTCGCGGTGAACACGCTGGGGCTGAAGAAGATCGGCGTCATGTACCTGAACACCGACTGGGGCAAGACCTCGAAGGACCTCTTCGCCGCCGCGGCCGAGGAGATGGGCGCCGAGATCGTCGCCGCCGAGGGCTACCTCGCCGACGAGAAGGACTTCCGCGCGACACTGGTCCGGCTGCGCGACGCCGCGCCCGACGGGATCATGCTGGAAAGCTACTATTCCGACGGCGCGCTGATCGTGCGGCAGCTGCGCGACCTGGGCATCGACGTGCCGATCCTGGCCACCGGCTCGATCTACTCGCCCGACTTCCTGTCGCTGGCCGGCGAGGCCGCCGAGGGCGTCTTCACCTCGGTCTATTACGCCTCTGGATCGCCGCGTCCCGAAGTGGTCGAGTTCCGCCAGGGCTTCCTCGATAAATACGGCGAGGAACCGAACCATTTCAATGCGCTGGCCTATGACGCCTTCAACATCCTGGCCGCGGTGATGCGCGAGTACGGCACGGAACGCGACGAGATCAAGGACGGGCTCGGCAAGATCTCGGGCATCTCCAGCGTGCTGTTCTCCAAGGTCGCCTTCGACCCCGAGACGCGGCGCATCTCGGGACCCGAGGTCACGCCGATCATCGTCAAGGACGGCGAATTCACCATCTACTCGCCCGAGCAGGGCTGAGCCCGCCACGGGACAGCGCCGGACCCCGGTCCGGCAGCGAAAGGATCACAACTTGGACGATTTCAGGGAACGGGCGGCGCTGAGCCGCCGGGCCTTCGGGAGCCTTGCGCTCTGGGCCATGATCGCCGCGGCGGCCCCTCTGGCCGCCCAGACCTCCGGAGAGCCGGTCTATATCGGCGTCTCCGGCCCGGTCACCGGTCCGCATGCGCAATACGGCGCGCAGTGGAAGCAGGGCTTTGACCTGGCGCTGGAGAAGATCAATGCCGATGGCGGCATCGACGGCCGGCCGCTGGACTACATCTTCGAGGACAGCCAGAACGACCCGCGCCAGACCATTGCCATCGCGCAGAAATTCATTGCCGACCAGAAGATCGCGGTGGAGGTCGGCGACTTCTCCTCGACCTCCTCGATGGCGGCCTCGCCGCTCTACCAGCGCGGGCGGTTGGTGCAGTTCGGCTTCACCAACTCGCATCCCGACTTCACGAAGACCGGCGACTACATGTGGTCGAACAACGTGCCCCAGAGCGAGGAGCAGCCGCTGGTCGCGCGCCATGTCGTCGAGGATCTCGGCATGAAGAAGATCGCGCTGCTCTATCTCAACAGCGACTGGGGCAAGACCTCGAAGGATCTCTTCGCCGAAGCCGCGACCGGGCTGGGCGCCGAGATCGTCGCCGAAGAGGCCTATCTGGGCGACGAGAAGGACTTCCGCGCGACGCTGGTGCGCGCCCGCGAGGCGGCGCCGGACGGGTTCGTGCTGGTCAGCTACTACAATGACGCGGCGCTGATCGTCCGCCAGATCCGCGATCTGGGGATCGATCTGCCGATCTATGCCGCCGGGGCGAATTCGCCGGAATTCGTCTCGCTGGCGGGCGAGGCCGGGAACGGCGTGCATACGGTGATGAACTTCGCGCCGATGTCGCCGCGCCCGGTGGTGCAGGATTTCGTCGCCGCCTTCGAGGCCGAATACGGCACCGCGCCCTCGCATTTCTCGGCCATGGCCTATGACACGTTCAACCTGCTGGCCGCGGCGATGCGCCAGTACGGCACCGGCCGCGAGGACATCAAGGACGGGCTCGGCAAGATCTCGGGGCTGGAGAGCGTGATCTTCCCCGAAGTCGCCTTCGACCCCGGGACCCGCCGCATCTCGTCCCCCGCCGTGACCGAGCTCGTCGTCCAGGACGGCGGCTATCTCCCCTATTCCGGGCCCGGCCAGTGACCGGCCGCAACAGGAGCTGCTGAATGGAGTCCCTTTCCTCCCTCATGGCCATGCCATGGCTCGACTATTCGATCTCGGGTCTCGTGATCGGGTCGATCTATGCGCTGATGGCGGTCGGGCTGGCGCTGATCTTCGGCGTCGCCAACCTGATCAACTTCGCCCACGGGGCCGTCTTCACCGTCGGCGCCTATATCGGCTGGACCTGCCTCGTCGGCATCGGCCTGCCGCTTGGCGTCACCATCGTCGTGGTGGCGGCGGTCTCGGGCGCGGCCGGCGCGCTGATCGAGTGGCTGGCGATCCGGCCCCTGAACCGGCAGTCGCGCATCGCGCCGCTGCTGGCGACGATCGGCGTCGCGCTGGTGCTGGACCAGATCATCCACATCGTCTTCTCGCCGACGCCGCGCGCGCTCTCGGCGAATATCCCCGACTGGCGGCTGCAGATCGGCAATGGCACGATCGGCGCCATCGACATCACCATCGCGCTGACCGCGATCCTCTCGGCCGCGGCGCTCTACGCCTTCCTGTTCCGCACCAAGCTCGGCATGGCCGTCCGCGCCACCGCGCAGGATGACGACGCGGCCAAGCAGATGGGCGTGAACATCAACGCGGTGAACATGACCGTCTTCGGCATCGCAGGCGCTCTGGGCGGCATCGCCGGGCTGCTGGTCGGGCTCTACTACAACTCGATCGACCCCAACGCGTCGTTCCAGATGATGCTGAAGGGCATGGTCGCGATCGTCATCGGCGGCATGGCCAATGTCCCGGGCGCAATCGGCGGCGGGCTGATCCTCGGGCTGATCGAGAGCTGGGGCATCGGGCTCTTCGGCGCGAGCTACCGCAACCTCTTCGCCTTCGTCGTGCTGCTGGTGATGCTGCTCTTCCGTCCGAACGGCATCTTCTCCCGCGGCAAGGAGCGGCCGGCCGAGCCGATGACCGGCACCTTCGTCACCCAGACCAAGGCCGTCACCCTGCCGAAGCCGCTGATCTGGGTGCTGATCGGCATCGCGGTGATCCTGCCGATGGCGAACATGCCCTACATCACCCAGGTCATGACCAACGCCTATCTCTACGGGCTCGCCGCGCTGGCGCTGACGCTGGTCTCGGGCACGGTGGGGCTGGTCTCCATCGGCCATGCCGCGCTGGTCGCGATCGGCGCCTATGCCTCGGCGCTCCTGACCACCAAGGGGCTGCCGGTCTCTCTGGGCATCGTCATCGGCGGCGCGGCGGCGGCGCTTCTGGGCACGGCGCTGGCCTATCCGGCCTTCCGGCTGCGCGGCCACTATGTCGCCATCGGCACGCTGGCATTGGGCGAGATCGTCTCGCTGGTCATCCTCAACTGGGAGGGCGTGACCAATGGCGCGCTCGGCGTCTTCGCCATTCCGCCGCTGGAGATCTTCGGCTTTCCGCTCTACGGCACCAAGGCGAGCTACTGGTTCGTGCTGGCGCTGATGCTGCTCATGGCCGGGCTGCAGGTCCGCCTGCTGAAATCCCATCTGGGCCGCACCTGGAAGGCGATCCGCGAGGACACCGTCGCGGCGGAAACCTACGGCGTCGCCTCGAACTACTACAAGGGGCTAGCCTTCGGCTTCGCGGGCTTCACCGCGGGGATCGCGGGCGCCGTCACCGCGCATCAGTGGAGCTTCATCAACTACGACAGCTTCAACCTGCTCTTCTCGGTGCTGATCCTGACCATGGCGATCCTCGGCGGGCTGGGCAATGTCTCGGGCGCGATCCTCGGCGCCATCCTGGTCGCCGCCCTGCCCGAGATGTTCCGCACGCTGGCCGAGTACCGGATGCTGTTCTACGGCGCGGCGCTCATCATCCTGATCCGTTTCCGCCCGCAGGGCCTTCTGGGGAGTGGCTGAACCATGTCCGACGCAATACTGACCGCGACCGGGATCACCCGGCGCTTCGGGGGCATCACCGCCGTCGACGGGGTGGACCTGCATGTGGCCGAGGGCGAGTTCCTCTCGGTGATCGGGCCGAACGGGGCGGGCAAGACAACGCTCTTCAACCTGATCTCCGGCCAGGACCGGATGGATGGCGGCAAGGTCACGCTCGAGGGGCGCGACATCACCAATCTCTCGCCGCACAAGATGGCCGAGATCGGGGTGGCGCGGACCTTCCAGCACGGCCGGGTCTTCGGCAACCTCACCGTGATGGACAATGTCCTGATCGGCTGCCACGTGCGACTGAAGGCGGCGCGCTCGCGGGTTCCCGTGATCGGCCCGGTGCTGGAGCTCGGCAAGGCGCTGATCCAGCCCAGGGCAGTGCGCGAGGAAGAGGAGGCCATGCGCGAGGAGGCGCGGGCCATCATCGCCACCTTCGGCGAGCGGCTGGCGCCCCGGATCGACAACCCGACCTATTCGCTGAGCTACGCGAACCGGCGCCGGGTGGAGATCGCCCGCGCCCTGGCGCTGCATCCGCGCATCCTGATCCTCGACGAGCCCACGGCGGGCATGAACGAGAGCGAGACCGCCGAGATGCAGGAGATCATCGCCGGGCTGAAGGCCTCGGGCCGCACGATCCTGCTGATCGAGCACAAGCTCAACATGGTCATGCAGCTTTCCGACCGGGTGATGGCGATGGATGACGGCAAGGTCATCTCCCACGGCACGCCCACCGAGGTGCGCAACGATCCCAAGGTGATCGAGGCCTATCTCGGCCACAGCTCGATCGGCGGGGCCCGTCCCGCCGCCCGCGACAGCGCCGAACCGCAGGAAATCATCACCGTCGGCCCGGCCCAGGGCCGGATCGGCCGGACAGGAGGTGCCGAAGCATGAAGCCGCTTCTCCAGCTTGAGAATGTCAATTCCTTCTACGGCCCCGTCCAGGTCCATTTCGACCTGTCGCTGACCGTGCCCGAAAACGCCATCGTCTGCCTCTTGGGCGGCAATGCCTCGGGCAAGTCGACGACGATGAAGACCATCCTCGGCCTGCAGGTCCCGAAATCGGGCAAGGTGACGATGGAGGGCCGGGACATCACCGGCCTGCCCACCCCCGAGATCGTCCGCGCGGGCATCGCCACCGTTCCGGAGGCGCGCCGCCTCTTCGGCGACATGACCGTGCGGGAGAACCTCCTGATGGGCGCCTATGCCCGCAGCGACAAGCCCGGGATCGACGAGGATTACGAGAAGGTGCTCGGCCTCTTCCCGCGACTGAAGCAGCGGCTCGGCCAGAAGGCCGGGACCATGTCGGGGGGCGAGCAGCAGATGGTCGCCATGGCCCGCGCTCTGATGGCGCGGCCCAGGCTCATCTGCATGGACGAACCCACCATGGGGCTCTCGCCCCTCTTCGTCGACCGCGTGCTGGAGCTGATCGCCACCGTGCGCCAGACCGGCGTCTCGGTCTTCATGGTGGAGCAGAACGCCTCCATGGCGCTGAGCATCGCCGATTACGGCTATGTGCTGCAGACCGGCCGGATCGTGCTCGAGGGCCCGGCCGGCGACCTCCTGGCCGATCCGCGCATCCGGTCGGCCTATCTGGGCGACACCGCCGCCTGAGACCGGGGGACGGCGCGTGCCGTCCCCGAGACAATCCCGAGAGGACATCATGCTTGACGAACCCAAGGACACGCTCGCCCGCCTGACCGGCGGCGCGGGAGCGGAGATTGCGGCCGCCCGCCCGGCTGTCGCCGCCGCGATGGAGGCCTCGCAGGAGGCCCTGCTGGGCGAGGGATCCTCGCCGCATCTTGGCATGGCCGAGAAGCACCTGGTCGCGCTGGCCGTCGCCGCCTGGCACGCGGATGCCGGAGCCGTGGCGCTCTATTCCGGAACCGCCGCGGCGGCCGGGGCCAGCGAGGCCGAGATCGCCGCCGCGACCGGCGGCAATGCCGAAGACCCGCGCCTGGCCGCGCTGATGGCGCATGCGAAGATGCTGACCTTCGCGCCGGCCGACAGCTCGACCGCGAAGCTCGACGAACTGCGCGCCGCGGGCGTCAGCGAGGATGGCGTCATCGCCGTCTCGCAGCTGGCCGCCTATCTCTCCCACCAACTGCGCGCCGCCCATATGCTGCGCCTGCTCGGAGCCTGAGCCATGGCAGAGGCCATCCCCTTCACGATGAAGATGCTGGAATGGAAATCCTGGAGCGATCCGATGGTGCTGGAGGACTGCTCGGAGGAGCAGATCGCGGTGCTCGAGGAATCCGACCCGGTCGCCAAGACGCATGAATACTACCTGACGCTGGTGCGCGACCCGGCGGCGCTGCTGGCGCGCTCGCGGCTGTTCAACGCGATCATGTATTCCGAGGAAGGCGCGCCGCGCGCCGAGAAGGAATTCGCCGCCACCGCGGAAAGCATGCTGAACGGCTGCGTCTTCTGCGCCTCGGTGCATGCCCGGCTCTATTCGCGCTATGCCAAGGACCGGCCCACCATGCAGGCCTTCCTCGATACCGGGCTCGACATGGAGCTGCCGGACCGGCTGCGCGCCATCGCCGATTTCGCCACCGCGCTGGCCGCGACGCCGCCGACCGCCGGGCAGGCCCATGTCGACGCGCTGAAGGCCGAAGGCATGACCGCCGAAGAGATCATGGACATCGCCAATGCGGTCGCCATGTTCGCCTGGGCCAACCGGCTGATGCTGACGCTGGGCGCGCCGCAGTACCAGGCCTGAGGCTGCGCCCGCGTCCCCGGCAGGTCCCCGCTCCCGGGCCTGCCGGCGGCCGCCCTTATCTCAGACCAGGCAGGCCGGGTCGATCGCCTCGCCCGCGGCATGGGCGCGGATATTGCCCGCCCAGTGGCGCACGATGCGGGCGAAATTGTCCCGCGTCCGCCCGCCTGCATGGGCGGTGAAGACGGTGTTGGGCGCGCTGCGGATCGGCGCGCCGGGCGGCAGCGGCTCGGGGTCGAACGCGTCGAGCCCCGCCGCCCCGATCTGCCCCGAGGCCAGCGCCGCGGCCAGGGCCGCCTCGTCGATCAGGTCGCCGCGGGCGGTATTGACGATGACGGCGCCGGGCTTCATCCGCGCGAGGGTCTGCGCATTCAGCAGGTGCCGCGTCGCGGGCGTCGAGGGGGCGTGCAGGCTGAGGATGTCGACCCGCGGCAGCATCTCCTCGAAGGGCGTCGCGCCGGGCCCGCCCGAGGCGCGCGAATGCAGCACCTCGCAATCGAAGCCCGCCAGCCGCTTCTCCACCTCCTTCGCGATGGCGCCGTAGCCGACCAGCCCGACCGTCGCGCCGGTCAGGTCGCGCCCGGTTTCGTAGAGGTCCGGCTCCGCCCAGGCGCCGTCGCGGATCAGCCGGTCCGCCACGCAGACCCGGCGCAGGCAGGCCAGCATCAGCGCCAGCGCCAGATCGGCCACCGAGGGCGCGTTGATCCCCGGCGAGCGGGCGATGGCAAGCCCCCGCGCCCTGGCCTCGGCGATCGGGATGCCGTCTGTGCCGGTGCCCCATTGGTGGATCATCTTCAGGTCCGGCCCGGCATCGAGCAGGGCCGCGGGCATCTTCACCGCGCGCACCAGCGCGTATTCCGCCCCCGCCAGCGCAGCGGCCCGGTCGGCATCGTCATTGGAGGCGCAGAAGACCAGCTCCATGTCCTCCCCGGCAAGGCCGGCGAGCTTCGGGCGGATTTCTGGCGGGAAATATTCGAGCAGGGCAACCTTGGGCATCGTTACAGCATCCGTTTCGGCAGGTCGGCAAGAGGAAGCGGCCCCCCGGGATCCGGGAGGCCGCCAGGTCCGGTCGGGCGGGATCAGGAGCGGCCGCGGATCAGGTCCTGCATCAGCTCCATCTCCTCGCCGGTCAGGTCGGTCAGCGGCGCGCGCACCGGCCCGGCCTCGAAGCCGCGCAGGCGGACCCCGGCCTTGATCGCCGAGACGGCATAGCCGGTCTTGCGGTCGCGGATCTTCGCGAAGGGATAGTAGAACTCCTTCAGCAGCCGCTCGCAGGTCGCGTCATCGCCCCGGGTGAAGGCCTGGTGGAACTCGGTCGCGATCCCCGGGACGAAGTTGAAGACGGCCGAGGAATAGGTCGGCATCCCCGCCCCGCGATAGGCCTGGGCGAAAAGCTCGTGCGTCGGCATCCCGCCGATATAGCTCAGCCGGTCGCCCATGGTCAGGGTCACGCGGCGCACCGTGTCGATGTCGCCGGTGCCGTCCTTGAAGCCGATCAGGTTCGGGTTGGCCTCCGCCAGCCGCTCCAGCGCCTCGGCGGTGACCCGCGCCTGGCCGCGGTTGTAGACGATGACGCCCATCTGCGTGGACTTGCAGACCGCGTCGATGCGCGCCTCGATCCCGTCGGCCGGGGCGCCGATCAGGTAGTGCGGCAGCAGCAGGATGCCGTCGCCGCCCGCCGCCTCGATCGCCTGCGCCATTTCGCAGGCCATCTTGGTGCCGTAGCCGCAGCCCGCGATGATCGGCTCGTCGGGATAGGCCTCCTTGGCGGTGCGCACGACCTCGACCACCTCCGTGGGCGTCAGCGAGAACAGCTCGCCCGTGCCGCCGGCGACGATCAGCCCGGCGCAGGGATGGCCCGAGAGCCATTCCAGATGCGCGCGGAACGGGCCTGCCGCGAAATTGTCGTTCTCGTCGAAGGGCGTCACCGGAAAGGACAGCAGCCCGGTCCGGATCCGCGCCTTCAGGTCGTCGTTCTCGAGCATGGGACGTGTGTCGAGCATGGTCTCTCTCCCTCTCAGAGCCCCGGCATGGAGCCGATCACATGGGTGTCCTTGGTCGCGGCGCGGGCCGCGCCCGAGAGCGTCAGGCCGAAGCCCGGCGCGTCGGGGATGTGGATGCAGCCCTCGGCGATGGCCAGTCGCTCCTCGAAGAGCGGCTCGAACCAGTCGAAATGCTCCACCCAGACCTCGCCGGAATAGGCGGCGGCCAGGTGGATGTGCTGCTCCATCACGAAATGCGGGGCAAGGCCGATGCGGGCCTCCTCGGCCAGGGCCATCACCTTCAGGAAGGGGGTGATCCCGCCGATCCGCGGCGCGTCGACCTGGGTGAAGCCGCAGCCGCCCGCGCGGATCAGCTGGCGGTGCTCGGCGACCGAGGTCAGCATCTCGCCGGTGGCGACCGGCGTCGCCAGCGTCGCGGCCAGCGCGCCATGGCCCTCGTGGTCGCGCGCGGCCAGCGGCTCCTCGATGAAGGCCAGGCCCAGGTCGTCGATCTCGCGGCAGAAGCTGGCCGCCTGCGGCCGGCTCCATTGCTGGTTGGCATCGACCATCAGCGCCACGCGGCCGCCGGTCACCTCGCGCAGCGCCGCGATCCGGCGCATGTCCTCGGCGCGGTCGGGCTGGCCGACCTTCATCTTGATGCCGCCGATGCCGCGGGCGATGGCCGCCTCGGCGCCGTCGCGCATCTCGGGGATGGTCGCCTGCAGGTACTGGCCCGAGGTGTTGTAGACCGGCACCGCCTCGCGATGGGCGCCGAGCAGATGCGCCAGCGGCAGGCCCGCGCGCTTGGCCTTGAGGTCCCACAGCGCCGCGTCGAAGGCAGCGATGCACTGCGCGGCCGCCCCGCCCTCGCCCAGCGAGTTGGTGCGCCAGGCGAGCTTCTCCCACAGCCAGGAGATGCGGTTGGGGTCCTCGTCGAGCAGCAGCGGCCCGATCTCGCGCGCCAGCGCCAGGAGCGCGGTGCCCCCTGCGCGCAGCGTGTAGGAGAAGCCCATGCCCGTGATCCCCTGATCCGAGACGATCTCGACGATCAGCAGGTCGACCCCGGCCAGCGGCGTCTGCCGCCCGGTCGCGACCTTGGCGTCGGAGACCGGCTTGGCGATGGGCTGGACCACGTGGCTGAGCCTCAGCCCGGTGATCCTGTCGAACTTGGTGACGGCGATGCGTTCCGCCCGTGTCATGTGCCTGTCCTCCTCGGTGGCGGTATCGGCCCCTTTCCCGCGCACAGGCGCGAAGGGACCGTTCCGGCCGCCGCTACAGGGCGGCCGGGCAGTGATCCGCGGCAGTGCCGCGGACCGGTTGACGATGCGGCGGGGCGGCTACTCGGCTGCCTCGCGTTCGAGCCGCCGGTGCCGCAGCGACGAGATCATGGCCAGCCCGATGAAGGTGGCGCCCAGCAGCCCGGTGACGAGCTCGGGGATATGGACCAGCGTCTGCGCGAACATGATCACCGACAGCACCAGGATCGACCAGAAGGCGCCATGCTCCAGGTAGCGGAACTCGGCCAGGGTCTGCTTCTCCACCAGCATGATGGTCATCGAGCGGACATAGAGCGCGCCGATGCCCAGGCCGATGGCGATCAGGAACAGGTTCTGGGTCAGCGCGAAGGCGCCGATCACCCCGTCGAAGCTGAAGCTGGCATCGAGCACCTCGAGATACATGAAGGCGCCGAAGCCGCCCTTGGCCACCGCCCCGGCGGCGCCCGGCCGGTCGAGCAGATGGCCCAGCATGTCGACGCCCAGGAAGGCCAGCAGCCCGGTCACCCCGGCAAAGAGGAACTCGTCCTGCGAGCTCTCGGGCAGCACCGTCGAGAAGATCGCCATCAGCGCCAGGACCAGCGCGATCTCGGCGCCCCGGACCGAGCCGCAGCGGCGCAGCGCGCGTTCGCAGCCCGAGATCCAGTCGACCTCCTTGCCGTCATCGATGAAGTAGCTCAGCGCCACCATCATCAGGAAGGCGCCGCCGAAGGCCGCGATGGACAGATGCGCGCCGCGGATGATCTCGGCGTATTCGGCCGGCTTCGTCGCCGCCAGGCGGATCGCCTCGATCGGGCCGAGCCCGGCCGCGACCACCACGATCAGCAGCGGAAAGACGATGCGCATGCCGAAGACCGCGATCAGGATCCCCCAGGTCAGGAAGCGCTGGCGCCAGACCGGCTCCATGTCCTTGAGCTTGTTGGCATTGACGATGGCGTTGTCGAAGCTCAGCGAGATCTCGAGGATCGCCAGGATCGCGCCGATCATCAGGAAGCTGAGCGCGCCGGACAGCGTGCCGGAGAAGCTCCAGCCTAGCCAGAAGGCCAGCAGGAGCCCCAGCCCGGTCAGGCCGTAGGCCCATCCGAAATACCTCAGCATGTCATGCCCCGGCCGGCTCGGGCATGTAGCCCGAAAGGTCGACTTCGGTCAGCAGGGGCCGGCCCGCATGCAGCGCGGCGAGGTTGTCGACGACCAGCTGGGCCATCGCGTCCCGGGTCTCGACCGTGCCCGAGGCATGGTGCGGATAGAGCGTGGTGTTTTCCAGCTGCGACAGCCGCGGATCGGGATCGGGCTCGGAGGCATAGACATCCAGCGCGGCATGGCCCAGCCGCCCGTCCGCCAGGCAGGCGATCATCGCCTCCTCGTCGACCACCGTCCCGCGGGCGACATTGACCAGCAGGCCCTCGGGCCCGAGCGCTTCCATCACCCGTTCCGAGATCAGCCCGCGCGTGCCCTCGCCGCCCGCGACGATGGCGATCAGCGTGTCGGCCTGGGAGGCCAGATCGGCCAGATCGGCGACATGGGCCCAGGGCACGTCCTTCGCACGGCGGTTCCAGTAGCGGACCTCCATCCCCATCGCCTCGCCGCGGCGCGCGATGGCCTGGCCGATCGTGCCCATCCCGGCGATGCCCAGCACCTTGCCCGAGGTGGAGTGCATCAGCGGCATCGGCCCCTTCTTCGCCCAGTCGCCCGAGCGCACCCAGGCATCGCCCTGCACCATGCCGCGCCGCGCCGCGAGCATCAGCATGATCGCGGTATCGGCGACATCGTCGCAGAGCGCGGGCGAGGAATTGGTCAGCTTCACCCCCCGCCGCGCCATCTCGGCCACGTCGAACCCGTCGAACCCGGCCGAGGAGCAGGCGACCAGCTCCAGCTTCGGCATGGCATCGAGGATCTCGCGGTTCATCGGCGCGTGGCCATTGGTGGCCACCCCGCGGCATTTCGGGCCGTGCTCGGCGAGGAAGGCGGTCTTGTCGGCGGCCAGGTCGTAGCGGTGCAGCGTGTAGGCGGCCTCGAGCTGGGCCATCGCCTTCGGGCGCTGCGGGTAGAGCATCATTACGTCGGGTTTCATCGTCACGCGACCTCCTTGGCCATTCTTTCAGCGCGGCGGCGCGCCTGGATCTCGGGATCCGGATCGAGCGAGGCCGCCAGCAGATTGCGGGTATAGTCCTCCCGCGGGGCCTCGAATATCTGGTGCACCCCGCCCTGTTCCACAATCCGGCCGCCCTGCATCACGATCACGCGGTCGGCAAAATCGCGCACGACGGGCAGATCATGGGCAATGAAGATATAACTTAGGCCATGTTCGTCCTTCAGCCGGTCGAGAAGCTGGATCACCTGCGCCTGGACCTGCACGTCGAGCGCCGAGACCGCCTCGTCGCAGACGATGATCCGGGGCTCGAGCGCCAGGGCGCGCGCGATGGCGATGCGCTGCCGCTGCCCGCCCGAGAACTGGTGCGGATGGCGGTACATGTGCTCCTCGCTCAGCCCGACCTCGCAGAGCAGTTCGGCCACCCGCTGCTTCCAGCGCGATTTCGGCAGGATGTCGCCATGGATCGCCCAGGCCTCGGCGATCAGCTGGTAGACCGACATGCGCGGGTTGAGGCTCTGCGTCGGGTCCTGGAACACCATCTGGATGTCGCGGCGCATGGCGTGGAGCTCGCGCGGCGACATGGTGAAGAGGTCCTGCCCGCGATAGAGCGCCTCGCCCGCCGTGGCCTCCTCCAGCCGCAGGAGCAGCCGCGCGGTGGTCGACTTGCCCGAGCCCGACTCGCCGACGATGGCCAGGGTCTCGCCCTCGCGCAGGTCGAAGCTGACGCCGTGCAGCGCGGTGAAGGCGCCGTACTGCTTGCGCACATGGCGCAGCGACAGGATCGGCGCGGTGTCGAGCTCGTCGGGATGGATCTCGCCCTGGCCCGGCGCGGCGGCGATCAGCCGCTTGGTATAGGGGTGCTGCGGGTTGCGGTAGACCTCTGCCGCGGTGCCCTTCTCGACGATCTCGCCCTTGTTCATCACCACCACGCGATGCGCGATCTCGGCGACCACGCCGAGGTCATGGGTGATGATGACCAGCGCCATGCCGGTCTCCTTCTGCAGCTCTTCGAGCAGCCCGAGGATCTGCGCCTGCACCGTCACGTCGAGCGCGGTGGTCGGCTCGTCGGCGATCAGCACGTCGGGCTTCAGCGCCAGCGCCATGGCGATCATCAGCCGCTGCCGCTGCCCGCCCGAGAACTGGTGCGGGTATTTTGCGGCGGCCGCCTCCGGATCGGGGATGCCGACCTTGGCCAGCAGCCGCAGCGTCTCGGCCCTGGCCTCGGCGCGCGGCGTGCCGTGGATGACCATGGTCTCCTCGATCTGCCAGCCGACGGCATAGACCGGGTTCAGGTGGCTCAGCGGATCCTGGAAGATCATGGCGATGCGCTTGCCGTTGATGGCGCGGCGCTCGGCCCGGCTCATCTCCAAGAGGTTCTTCCCCTCGAAGAGGATCTCGCCGGTGTCGATCCGCCCCGGCGGCATGTCGATCAGGTCGAGCACGGCCGAGGAGCTGACCGACTTGCCCGAGCCGGATTCGCCCAGGATCGCCAGCACGTCGCCGCGGTCCACGGTCCAGCTCACATGCTTGACCGCATGGACGGGCCCGCGGGCGGTGTCGAAGGTAACAGAAAGGTTGCGGACTTCGAGAAGCGGATCAGCCATTCTTCTTTCCTCCGGTTTCGAGGCGCCAGCGCTGGGTCGGGTCGAGGGCGATGCGCATCCAGTTCGACAAGAGGTTCAGCGACAGCGTGGTCAGGATG